>NZ_CALMFB010000021.1 GCF_937863155.1 uncultured Brevundimonas sp.
ACGCCGGCGGTGGTGATGCGGCCGATGCGGTTGCCGCTTTGCTGGGTGAACCACAGGGCGCCGTCCGACCCCGCCGCTATGCCGTAAGGCTGGCTGCCGGCCGTGGGCAGGGTGAACTGGGTGATGACGCCGGCGGTGGTGATGCGGCCGATGCGGTTGCCAACGTACTGGGTGAACCACAAGGCGCCGTCCGGCCCCGCCGTGATGTCCCAAGGCTGGCTGCCGGCCGTGGGCAGGGTGAACTGGGTGATGACGCCGGCCGTTGTGATGCGGCCGATGCGGTTGCCGCCGGACTGGGTGAACCACAGCGCGCCGTCCGGCCCCGCCGCGATGCCACGAGGCGTGCTGCCGGCCGTGGGCAGGGCGAACTGGGTGATAACGCCGGCGGTGGTGATGCGGCCGATGCGGTTGCCGCTTTGCTGGGTGAACCACAGGGCGCCGTCCGACCCAGCCGCGATGCCCATAGGCCCGCTGGCGGTGGTGGGCAGGGTGAACTGGGTGATGACGCCGGCGGTGTCGATGCGACCAATGCGGTTGCCGCTGTATTGGGTGAACCAAAGGGCGCCGTCCGGTCCCGCCGCGACGACACGAGGCTGGCTGCCGGCCGTCGGCAGAGCGAATTCGCTAAGGGTCTGGGCCTTGGCCGGCGACGGCGCGCCGATGACCAGGGCGATCACGGCTGTCGCCAGGGCGAGGAATCTGATCATGGGGTTCGTGTCCTTGCGCGACGGCCTCAGACCACCAGCCGGCGTCGCTGGACCATGACGGCAGCCCCGCCCGCCAGCAGTAGAGTGAACAGGATCATCGCCCACTCGGTCATCGTCGGCACGACGGCGGGCGCAGGGGCCGGCGTGGTGATGCGGCCGATGCGGTTGCCGCTTTGCTCGGCGAACCACAGGGCGCCGTCCGGCCCCGCCGTTATGCCTATAGGCGTGCTGCCGGCGGTGGGCAGGTTGAACTGGGAGATGACGCCGGCGGTGGTGATGCGGCCGATGCGGTTGCCGTTGTATTGGGTGAACCACAGGGCCCCGTCCGATCCCGCCGCCATGCCGAAAGGCCCGCTGCCGGCGGTGGGCAGGTTGAACTGGGAGATGACGCCGGCGGTGGTGATGCGGCCGATGCGGTTGCCGCTTTGCTGGGTGAACCACAGGGCGCCGTCCGACCCCGCCGCTATGCCGTAAGGCTGGCTGCCGGCCGTGGGCAGGGTGAACTGGGTGATGACGCCGGCGGTGGTGATGCGGCCGATGCGGTTGCCGTTGTATTGGGTGAACCACAGGGCGCCGTCCGGCCCCGCCGCTATGCCCCAAGGCGAGCTGCCAGCCGTGGGCAGGGCATACTGGGTGATGACGCCGGCGGTGTCGATGCGGCCGATACGGTTGCCGCTGAACTGAGTGAACCACAGGGCGCCGTCCGGTCCCGCCGTTATGTCCCAAGGCGCGCTGTCGGCCGTGGGCAGGGTGAACTGGGAGATGACGCCGGCGGTGGTGATGCGGCCGATGCGGTTGCCGCTTTGCTGGGTGAACCACAGGGCGCCGTCCGACCCCGCCGCTATGCCGTAAGGCTGGCTGCCGGCCGTGGGCAGGGTGAACTGGGTGATGACGCCGGCGGTGGTGATGCGGCCGATGCGGTTGCCGTTCTGCTGGGTGAACCACAGAGCGCCGTCCGGCCCCGCCACCAGCCCCCGAGGCAGGCTATTGGGGCTGGGCAGGGTGAATTCGGTGAGGGCCTGGGCCGAGACGGCCGACGGCGCGGCGAGGATCACTGCGATCACGGCCAGAACCGCGGCCAGGCCCTGGATCAGGCCTCTCGGACGTCCATCGGATGGCGGCCCCCCGACCGCGCGTTGGCCGATCCGACGGACGGGGGCCGGCCTCGCCCCGATGATCGCCAGGGCCCACACGAGAGTGTACGGTTTCATACGCTTAAGCCTTTGACGAACAGCGACGCTCTCCCGGCGTCAGGGGTCGAGTAACATCCGTTTCCGGGGCCGAGAATGCCTGGGCGTCTCAATGATTGAGACGCTCAGGCCAGGCTGTGCGCGGCGTTCCGTCGCCCTGTTCCCAACCGCCCGACCTGCCTATGGAGAGGGGGTGATGCGTGTGTTTTGTCGCGGGCGGGAATGATGTCGAAGACCCGTATTCTGTCCTGGTCGGTCTCGACCGCCGACACGCCCGACGCCTTCGAGCGCTATCTGACCGGCATGGCCGACTTCTATGAAGTGTCCGGCGTCGCCGAGCGGGATCGGCTGAATTTCTTCAACGAGAGCAGCGGCGTCCTGGCCCCCTGGGGCAGTCTGGGCGCCGGGCGGTCGGTGCGCCAGACCCTGTCGCGCGGGCCGGCGACCCTGCGGCGCTCGGAGCTCGACGGGATCAACGTCCTGATCAATGGGGCGGCCATGGTCGGCGACTGCGACGGCCGCTCGGTGCGCGCCGCGCCGGGCTCTGTACAGGTGCGTAACCTCAGCCGCCCGTCCACCAGCCGGCTGGACCGGGTCGATATCCTGACGCTGCTGATCCCTGCCGACCAGACCCCGCCGGCCCTGCTGGAGGCGGACATGCACGGGCTGGCGATCCCGCCCGATCAGCCGACGGCGCGGCTGGTGGAAAGCCTGATGCGCGTTTTGTGGGAACAGGCCGAGGCCCTGCCGGACGACCAGCTGGATGCGGGCGTTCAAGCCTTGATGATGGTGTTGATGCGCCTGACGGGGCGCGAGGCCTCTGTCGCGGATGTGGAGACTACGGCGTTGCGCCATGCCGTGCGCCGGGCGGTGGCTCAATACGTCGAAGCCGAGCTGTCCGCCGACCGCATCGACATCACGGCGGAAGCGCTGGCCGGATATGTCGGTGTTTCGCGCGCCACCCTGTATCGCGCGTTTGATGATCAGGGCGGTGTCGCCCGTTATGTTCAGGATCGACGCCTGCGTCATGCGCGCAGCGTGCTGCGTCGCCGGCATCAAGGCGGCGGTTCGACGGCGACCATCGCCGATATCGCCGAAACCTACGGCTTTTCCTCGGTCAGCCATTTCAGTCGCCTGTTCAAGGCGCGTTTCGGCTATTCGCCTTCCGAGGTGGAAGCGCCGGTGGTGACGCCGGGTGTGGCCATGTCCGAAGGCCCTATCCGGCACGATCTGCTGGTGTCGTGGCTGGCGGACCTGGCCAGCGGGCGGAGCAGCTAGGACAGGCCAAACCGCCGCTCGAACCGGCCCAGCGCCGCCGAGGCGCATCGTGATCAGTAACGGCCCCGGTCGTTCGCGTCAGGCGTAGCGGATTTCCTGAAGGTCGATCTCGCGGATCAATTTGCGCGCCGTCGCCTCGTCGATGACGCGGCGGCGGCTCAGACGGATCAGTTCCTCGCGCTCGGCCGCCAGGCCCGCCAGACGCAGGCGCCGTTCGACATCGTCGGCCTTGCGCGCCTTCTGAATTTCCTCGGCCTCGGTCTCGGAGCGGGTCTCGATGCGGTGGCGATAGACTTCCATGATGCGGGCCGCCGTGTCGGCGTAGAGGTCGGGATCGGGCTTTCCTTCGGCCATCGAATGCTGAGCATCCTCGATCGCCCGGATGGCGGCCCAGGCGGCGGCGACACGGGACCGGTCCTCTTCGGCCAGCCGCCCTGTCTCGGGGGGAAGTTGGACGTTCTTCAGCAGGTGCGGCAGGGCGACGGAGGCGACCACCAGCGACACGACGATGACCCCGGCGGCCAGGAAGATGGCCAGGTTCCGCGCCGGCATCGGCGTGCCGTCGCCCAGCATGAAAGGCAGGGTCAGAATGCCGGCCAAGGTGATGGCGCCGCGCACCCCGGCCAGGGACATGACGGCCACCAGACGCAGATCGACCTTGGGCGTGCTGCGCCCACGACGACGGAACAGGGTCAGCTTCAGCGAGGTCCACACCCAGATGAACCGCAGCACGGCCAGGGCCGCGACGATGGCCAGGACATAGATCGCCAGCCACCAGACATCGCGATGCTGGGTCGTCTGGATCACCTCGGCGGCGCGCGCCAGGATCGAGGGCATCTGTTCGCCCAGGATGACGAAGATCAGGCCGTTGGCCACGAACTGCACCGTGTCCCAGACCACGGCGCGGCGGATGCGGGTGGCGGCCAGGGCCGAACCCTTGCGTTCGGTGAAACTCATGGTCACGCCGGCGGCGACGGCGGCCAGGATACCCGAGGCGTGGATGGCCTCGGCGGCCAGATAGGCGGCGAAGGGCATCAGCAGGCTGATCAGGATCTGACCCCCGACGTCCTCGCCCCAGCGGCGGCTGATCATCCCCTTGACCAGGCTGATGGCCAGGGTCACCGCGACGCCGGCCGCGACGCCGCCCACGGCCAGCCAGGCGAAGGTTCCCACCGCGTTCGTCAGTGAAAACGCGCCGGTCGTGGCCGCGATCACCGCAATGCGCATGCAGGTCAGGCCCGTGGCGTCGTTCAGCAGGGACTCGCCTTCCAGTATGTGCATCAGCCGCTTGGGGATCGGCGCGCGCGACGCGATGGCCGAGACGGCGATGGGATCGGTCGGCGACAGGATGGCGGCCAGGGCGAAAGCCACCGCCAGCGGCATGGCCGGGATCATCCAGTGGATCAGAAAGCCCAGACCCACCACGGTGAAGATCACCAGCCCCAGGGCCAGTTCCAGAATGACCACGCGGTCACGGAAGACGTCTTCCTTCGGAATCCGCCATCCGTCCACGAACAGCAGCGGCGGCAGGAACAGCAGGAAGAAGATCTCCGGGTTCAGATCGACCGATTCCCCGGTGATCAGGACCACCCCCGCCCCCAGGCCGATCTGGATCAGAGGCAGGGGAACGCGGGTGATGCGTGCGACCCAGCCCGAGACGACCACGGCCACCAGCAGAAGCAGAACGGTCTCGATCAGATGCATGGGCTCAGGCGCCTGGGCGCGGCGGAATGTCGGGATACAGACGCTCGAACCGGCCCAGGGCGGCGGGATGCAGGCGCACGGTCAGCCGCAGGTCGCCATCCGGCGCCGTTTCGCGCGCGGTGACCCGGCCGTTCTCATAAAGCCAGGCCGCCACCTCGCCGCGATGGGCGGGAACGGTCAGCAGGATTTCCGGCTCGTCGTCGATCAGGCCGGTGATGGCGTGGCGAAGGGCGTCGATCCCCTGCCCCGTCCAGGCCGACACCGCGACGGCGCGGCCGGTTTGCGACAGGCGCTCGGCGGCGCCCAGGACTTCGTCGCGGACGTCGTCGTCCAGCAGGTCGATCTTGTTCCAGACCTCCAGCACCCGGCGGGTCTTGCCTTCGGCGGCCGGGATCTGTTTCAGCACCGTCTCGACGTCGGCGGCCTGGGCGGCCGTATCGGGACTGGCGATATCGCGGACGTGCAGGATCAGGTCGGCCTCGCCCACCTCTTCCAGGGTGGCGCGGAAGCTCTCGACCAGTTCGTGCGGCAGGTCGGAGATGAAGCCCACGGTGTCGGCGACGATGGCCGGGCGCCCCTGAGGCAGGCGAATGGTGCGCTGGGTCGTGTCCAGGGTGGCGAACAGCAGATCCTTGGCCAGGACTTCGGACCCCGTCAGCCGGTTGAACAGGGTCGACTTGCCGGCGTTGGTGTAGCCGACCAGGGCGACGGTCGGGAACGGGATCTTCTGGCGTTGTTTGCGATGCAGGCCGCGGGTGCGGCGAACCTCCTCCAACTCGGCCTTCAGCTTGACGATGCGGTCGGCGATCAGGCGGCGGTCGATTTCGATCTGGGTCTCGCCGGGGCCGCCCGTGCTGCCGGTGCCGCCGCGTTGCCGCTCCAGGTGGGTCCAGGTGCGGACCAGGCGCGAGCGTTCGTATTCCAGCCGCGCCAGCTCGACCTGCAGGCGGCCTTCCTTGGTGCGGGCGCGGCGGCCGAAGATTTCCAGGATCAGGCCGGTGCGGTCGATGACCTTTGCGTCCCAGGCCTTTTCCAGATTGCGCTGCTGGACCGGCGTCAGCTGGTCGTCGACGACCACGGCCTCGGCCTCGGCCGCGCGGACCAGGGCGGCCAGCTCCTCGACCTTGCCGGCGCCGAACAGGGTGGCGGGCGTGGGCTTGCGGATACGCACCACCTCTTCGGCGCGCACATCCAGGTCCAGGGCGCGGGCCAGGCCCGTCGCCTCATGCAACCGCTCGTCGGCCAGGCGCGGGCTGTCGCTGCGTCCGTCCGGGTGGACGACGATGGCGCGGATCAGGGGGACGGCGTGGTCGATGAGGGTGGTCAGAGGTGAACGACTTTCAATGGGGGCGTCATCCTCGGGCTTGACCCGAGGATCGGACTATCCGGTGAGCGGACAGAGATAGGGGCGCAGGGGCCGGAGGGCCACCTGCGGGCGCTGAGCGCGACCGACGTCTGGCCCTCGGGTCAAGCCCGAGGGTGACAGAGTTTGATGGGTCAATCAGTCCTCGTCGGCGTCCGGCTCATACAGCTGAACCGGGGCCGAGGGCATGATGGTCGAGATGGCGTGCTTATAGACCAGCTGCGACTGGCCATCGCGGCGCAGCAACACACAGAAGTTGTCGAACCAGGTCACGATGCCCTGCAGCTTGACCCCGTTGACGAGGAAGATGGTCAGCGGCGTCTTGGTCTTGCGGACGCTGTTCAGAAAGGCGTCCTGAAGGTTCTGGCGTTTGTCTTGCGACATGGCGGGTTGGCCCCTGTTCTTGATTGTTCGCATCGGGATGGGAGGATGCGCGGGCGCCAGATTAGACGCCCGCTCGCCGCGCCCGCAATGCGCTAAATGGCGTCGCGCTCGGCCGCTTCAAGATAAAGCGCCCTCAAGCGGGTGGCGATCGGGCCGGGCTTGCCGTTGCCGATCCTGGTCCCGTCGATCGATGTGGCCGGCATGACGAAGCCGGTGGCCGAGGTGTAGAAGGCCTCGCGCGCGCGCTTGGCCTCGTCCACGGTGAAGGCGCGCTCCTCCAGCTCCAGCCCCTCTTCGGCGATCAGGGCCATGACGGCGGCGCGGGTGATGCCGCGCAGGATGTTGGATTGCGCATCCCGCGTCCGCAGCTTGCCGTCCTCGTCCACGATCCAGGCGTTGGTCGAGGAGCCTTCGGTGACCAGGCCCATTTCGTCCACCATCCAGGCCTCGGCCGCGCCGCGTTCCTTGGCCGCCTGTTTGGCCAGGACATTGGGAAGCAGGCCCACGGTCTTGATGTCGCAGCGGCCCCAGCGGATGTCGGGCTGGGTGATGACGGCCACGCCCTTGGCGGCCTGGGCGTTGCCTTTGGACAGCGGCAGGGATTTGGCGGTGATGACCACGCTGGGCGGCGTGCCCTGGGCCGGGAAAGGGTGGTCGCGTCGCGCCGTGCCGCGCGTGACCTGGATATAGACCAGACCTTCGACCACGCGATTGCGGCGCACCGTCTCCTTCAGCACCGTCTCCAGGGCGGCGCGGCTCATGGGGTGGTCGATGCGCAGCTCGTCCAGGCTGCGCCACAGGCGGGTCAGGTGGCCGTCGAAATCCGCCAGCCGCCCGTCGAACACCGACCAGACCTCATAGACGCCGTCGGCGAACTGGAAGCCTCGATCCTCGACATGAACCACGGCCTGGCCGTGCGCGACATACTGGCCGTTCACATAGGCGATGCGCGACATCAGTGGGCGTCCTCGTCTTCTCCGCCGCGCGCGGGCGACACGCCCAGCGACTTCAGCTTTCTGTGCAGGGCCGACCGCTCCATGCCGATGAAGGCGGCGGTGCGGCTGATGTTGCCGCCGAAACGCATGATCTGGGCGGCCAGATATTCGCGCTCGAACACCTCGCGCGCCTCACGCAGCGGCAGGGCGATGATCCGTTCGGCTCCCAGGGCGCCGGGCGCGCCGCCCGAGGCGACCTCCTGCGGCAGCATTTCGGCGGTGATCGCCTCTTCGGCGTCGCCGGTGGCCAGGATCAGCAGCCGTTCGATGTTGTTGCGCAGCTGGCGGACGTTGCCGGGCCAGGGGTGCACCTGCAGCACGGCGATGGCGTCTTCGCCCACGCGCCGGCGCGGCAGGCCCTGGGACGCCGCCAGGGAGTCGATGAAATATTCGATCAGTTCCGCGATGTCCTCGCGCCGTTCGGCCAGGGGCGGCACCCGGATCGGCACCACGTTCAGCCGGTGGAACAGGTCTTCGCGGAAGCGGCCCTCGGCGATGTCGATCTTCAGGTCGCGCGAGGTCGAGCTGATGACCCGCACATCGACCTGGACGTCCTGTTCCCCGCCCACGCGGCGGAAGCGCTGTTCGACCAGGACGCGCAGGATGCGGCTCTGGCTCTCGCGCGGCATGTCGGCCACGTCGTCCAGATAAAGGGTGCCGTTGTGGGCGCGTTCGAACACGCCGATCTTGGACGGGCGGCCGTCGGCGCCTTCTTCCCCGAACAGTTCGACGTCCAGGCGTTCCGGCGTCATGCCGGCGGCGGAAATGGCCACGAACTCGCCGCGCGCGCGCGGGCTGGCTTCGTGAATCTGGCGGGCCGTCAGCTCCTTGCCCGATCCGGGCGGGCCCGAGATCAAGACGCGGCTGTTGGCGGGCGCCACCTTGGCGATGGTCGTGCGTAGCGCCTGGGCCGCCGCCGACCGACCGATCAGGCCCGACGGCGCCATCGTCTGGGCCCGCAGCCGGCGGTTCTCGCGCTTCAGCGACGCGGCCTCCAGCGCCCGGTCGATCACCACCACCAGACGGTCCGACTTGAACGGCTTTTCGATGAAGTCATAGGCCCCGCGCTTCAGGGCGCTGACCGCAGTTTCGATATTGCCATGGCCCGAGATCATCACCACCGGCAGGTCGGGATCGATGCCCTGGATCACGTCCAGCAGCTCCAGCCCGTCCAGGCCGCCGCCCTGCATCCAGATGTCCAGCACCGCCAAGGACGGCTTGCGCGCCCGGATGGCGGCCAGGGCCTCGTCCGAGTTCGACGCCGTTCGCACGGCGTGACCTTCGTCCTCCAGCAGGCCCGAGACGAGATCGCGGATGTCCGCCTCGTCATCGACGACCAGAATGTCGGCTCCGTTGGTGCGCATGTCGTTCGCTCGCTATTGAGCCGCGCCGGCGCCGCGTGACGCCTCTTCGCGGCCCGCCTTGACGGTCGGTTCCAGGGGGAAGATCAAACAGACCCGGGCGCCGCTCAGGCTGGCGGCGTCGGCCAGCCGCAGCTCGCCCCCGTGGTCCTCGCAAATCCGCTTGACGATGGCCAGGCCCAGGCCCGTGCCCTTCTCGCGGGTGGTGACATAGGGTTCGGTCAACCGATCCCGGTCCTTGTCCGGCAGGCCCACGCCGTCGTCGTCGATGACGAAACTGGCCAGGCCGTTTGCCACCTCCAGCCGCGCGATGATGCCCGGATGGGCGCGGTCGAAGGTCATGCTCTTGACCGCCCGCTGGGCCGCCACGGCCTCGCCGGCGTTCTTCAGAATGTTGGTCAGGGCCTGGCCCACCATGCGCCCGTCGCAGTTCAGCACCGCCTTGGGCAGGGGTTCGGCGATCTCGACCAGGATTTCGGGCGCGGCGACCCGCTGGGCGAACACGGCCTGGCGCAGCAGTTCGGCGGGGTTCTCCGGCGCGAAACGCGGCGCCGGCATGCGGGCGAAGGCCGAGAATTCATCGACCATCCGGCCGATGTCCCCGACCTGGCGGATGATGGTTTCGGTGCAGCGGTCGAAGGTGTCGACGTCGTCGGCGATGCGCGCCCGATATTTGCGCCGCAGCCGTTCGGCCGACAGCTGGATCGGCGTCAGCGGGTTCTTGATCTCGTGGGCGATGCGGCGGGCCACGTCGCGCCAGG
>NZ_CALMFB010000022.1 GCF_937863155.1 uncultured Brevundimonas sp.
GCCAGCCCTTCATCGTCGGCCTGATGACCCAGGCGCTGGACGTCCAGCCGCGCCACCGCGTTCTGGAGATCGGCACCGGCAGCGGGTACCAGTGCGCGGTGCTGAGCCGCCTGGCGCGCTATGTCTATTCGGTCGAGCGGTATCGCAGCCTGCTGGCCGAGGCCGAGGCGCGGCTGAGGGCGCTGGACATCGACAATGTCATCACCCGGCATTCGGACGGGGGGCTGGGCTGGCCCGAACAGGCGCCGTTCGACCGGATCATGGTCACGGCGGCGTCGCCCGGCGAACCGACCGAGCTGCTGAAACAGCTGAAGCCGGGCGGGGTGCTGGTCTGCCCGGTGGGGCGCAGTTCGGTGCAGATGCTGAACCGCTATGTCGGCCAGGCGGACGGCAGCTTCCGCCGCGAAAGCCTGTGCGAGGTGCGGTTCGTGCCGCTGGTGGAAGGCATGGCCAAGGAGGGGTGACGGCGCGGCCGTTAACCTTCACGCCCCATTTCTGCGCCCATTGCGGGGTTGAAATCCGCGCCGGACCGGGGCACCCCGGACAGGCGAATTAACCGAACGGGGCGGAGCATCGGCATGCGGACGTGGATCAGGACGGCGATCATCACGGCGGCGGCGCTGACGGCGGCGGCCTGTTCCAGCTATCCGCGCGAGCCGCGCTATTCCATCCACGCCGAACGGGCCGGTGCGCCGACCGCGCCGCCGCCGGTCGATGCGCGCGAACCCTATGCCCCGCCGCCGATCAATGAGGCGCCGCCGCCCAGCCGCGCGCCGGTCGAGCGGATCGAGGGCGGCGCTCTGGGCGCGCCGGCCGGTTCGACGCCGTCGCGCCAGCCGGACTATCTGCCCGATCGCCCGGCCGCGCCGCCGCCCTCATCCACCGCGCCGGCCTTTGGCGGGGCCGTGGCCTATCAGATCCAGGCGGGCGACACCCTGTCGGGCGCGGCGCGCCGGTTCGGCACGCCGGTGCAGACCCTGATCGACCTGAACCAGCTGGGCCCGCGCGGCGCCATCACCCAGGGTCAGGCTCTGCGTCTGCCGGAATCGGCCGTGGACGGCGGCCCCGACCCCTACGCCACCGGCCCGTCGCCGACCGGGGTGCTGGTGCCCGAAGCCGGGGCGCCGCCGCCCCCGCCGCCTCCGCCGCCTTCCGGCAATCCGCCCGCGCCGCCGCCGGTGGCCCAGGCCCAGTCGACCCTGGCGCTGCAATGGCCGGTGCGGGGCGACATCGTGCGGCGCTTCGGCCCTGTCGGCCTGGGCGAGCGCAACAATGGCGTCAACATCGCCGCCCCGCGCGGGACGGCCGTGGTCGCCTCGGCCGCCGGGCGGGTGGCCTATGTCGGCTCCGATCTGGCGGGGCAGGGGCTGACGGTGCTGATCGTGCACCGCGACGGATGGCGCACCGTCTATGGCCATCTGGGCAATGCCTCGGTGCGCGACGGCGACGATGTGCGCGCGGGCCAGCAGATCGGAACCGTGGGCGAAACCGCCGGCGACGGCCGCCCGTCGATGCATTTCGAGACCCGGCACATGCGCAACGATGAACCCGTGGCGATCGACCCTCTGAGCGTCCTTCCGCGATAGGTCGTCAGGCCGCGTTGCAAATCGCGGGATCGCACCCTAGTTTCCGCGCCTCGTTTTCAATGGGCGCCCAGGCTGGCCGCCCGCCCCTGGGGGAGTGACCCATGCCTACCGGAGCCGAAGGCGGCGCGACCGCGATGATCGTGCAGTTCCTGCCGCTGATCGCCATCGTCCTGCTGTTCTATTTCCTGATCATCCGCCCCCAGTCGCAGCGCATGAAGGCGCACCAGGCGGCGGTCGCGGGCATCAAGCGCGGCGACACCGTGGTTCTGTCGTCCGGCATGATCGGCAAGGTCACCCGCGTCGAGGACGCCGAGGTGAACGTCGAGATCGCCCCCAGCGTCAATGTGCGCGTGGTCAAGTCCATGGTGGCCGAGGTGCGCAACCGCCCGGCCATCGCCGCCAACGACAAGGGCTGAACGGGCGTTCCGCCCCGGCCGTGTGAGACCCTAAGCCCATGATTCAGCTGTCGCGCTGGAAAGTCGTCCTGGTCGGGCTGTCGCTCGTCCTGGGGCTGCTGCTGGCCTATCCGAACGTCCTGTCGCCCGAGCAGCGGGCGTCCCTGCCGGGCTGGCTGCCCAAGAACGCCCTGAACCTGGGCCTGGACCTTCAGGGCGGGTCGCACCTGCTGCTGGAAGTCGATGTGCCGGCGATGCGCGAGAAACGCATCACCAACATGGCCGAGGACGTGCGGGTGACGCTGCGTGAGGAACGCATCAACATCAACGGCATCCAGCGCGAGGGCGGCGGCGTCGTCGTCTCCATCGCCAATCCGGCCCAGTTCGACCTGGCCATGACGGCGATCCGCAACCTGGCCGCGGCCGGTGCGGCGGGCGGGGTGCAGGAACGCACCGCCACCCGGATGTCGGACAACCGCATCCGCTACGCCTTCACCGAACAGGCCCTGGCCAACATGGGCGCCACGGCCGTGGACCAGTCCATCGAGGTGGTGCGCCGCCGGATCGACAGCCTGGGCACCCGCGAACCGTCGATCACCCGCCAGGGTTCGGACCGCATCGTGGTTCAGGCGCCGGGCGAGAGCGACCCAGCCCAGCTGGAGCGCGTCATCGGCCAGACCGCCCAGCTGACGTTCCAGATGGTGGACGTCGAAAACACCGCCAACTTCATGCAGACCGGCCTGGTCCCGCCCGACGCCGAGGTTCTGCAGGACGCCCAGGGCAACATCTATCTGGTCAAGAAACGCATCCTGGTCTCGGGCGAGAACCTGACCCGCGCCAGTGTCGATTCGGACCAGTCGGGCCGTCCGGCCATCGGCTTCCGCTTCGACGGCCAGGGCGCGCGCCGGTTCGGCGAGGCGACCTCGGCCAACATCGGCAAGCCGTTCGCCATCATCCTGGACGGCAAGGTGCTGTCGGCCCCGAACATCAAGAGCGCCATCACCGGCGGTTCGGGCATCATCGAAGGCAATTTCGGCCTCGCCGAAGCCTCGGAGATGGTGAACCTGCTGAACGGCGGCGCCCTGCCGGCCCCGCTGAAGGTCGAGGAACGCCGGGTCGTTTCGGCCGAACTGGGCGCCGACGCCGTGGCCAAGGGCGCCCTGTCGACCGCCATCGGCTTCGTTCTGATCGTGGTCTTCATGATGCTGTCCTATGGCCTGTTGTTCGGCGGCGTCTCGGTGCTGGGCCTGTTGCTGAACGGTCTGCTGATCGTGGCCGCCATGTCGCTGACCCAGGCGACGCTGACCCTGCCGGGCATCGCCGGTCTGATCCTGACCTTCGCCGTGGCCGTGGACGCCAATGTGCTGATCTATGAGCGGATGCGCGACGAGGCCCGTTCGGGCCGCAGCGTCGTGGCCAGCATGGACGCCGGCTTCAACAAGGCCATGGGCACCATCGTCGACGCCAACCTGACCACCCTGGTGGCGGCCCTGATCATGTTCATGTTCGGCGCCGGACCGGTGCGCGGCTTCGCCTGGACCCTGACCATCGGCGTCTTCACCTCGATGTTCTCGTCGGTGATGGTGGCCCAGGTGCTGCTGTCCTGGTGGTTGAAGACGGCCAAACCCAAGACCCTGCCGATCGCGGACGAACCCGTCCGCCAGGCGGGCAAGACCGCCACTGCGGCGGCGGAGTGACGACGATGCGTGGATGGCCTCTTATCAAGCTGCTGCCGCAGAAGACGAATTTCCGCTTCGTCCGCTACGCCCTGCCGGCGGGCGTCCTGTCGCTGGTGCTGTGCGTCGCCTCGATTGTCGGGTGTTTCTATCCCGGCCTGAACATGGGCATCGACTTCCGCGGCGGCGCGTCGCTGGAAGTCGCCAAGCCCGCCGGCCAGGTGATCGAACTGGACGCCATTCGTGGCGCCGTCAGCGGCCTGGGCCTGGGTGACGTGGGCGTGCAGGGCATCGCCCGACGCGACAACAACGTCGATGACGGCTCGACCGCCATCGTCCGCTTCCAGGTGCCCGAGGGCGAAGACCAGACCCATGTGGTCCAGCGGGTCGAGGCGGCCATCGACCAGGCCGTGGGCCAGGTGACCTATTCCGGCGTCAGCGTCGTCGGCTCCAAGGTGTCGGGCGAGCTGTTCACCTCGGGCCTGATGGCCCTGGCGGCGGCGGTGGCGCTGATGTTCCTGTACATCTGGTTCCGGTTCGAGCCGCAGTTCGGCTTCGGCGCCGTGGCGGGGCTGGTGCACGACATGATCCTGACGTTCGGCCTGATCGTGCTGTTCAAGTTCGAGTTCAGCCTGAACATGGTCGCGGCCATCCTGACGGTCATCGGCTATTCGATGAACGACACCGTCGTGGTGTTCGACCGCCTGCGCGAGAACCTGCGCAAGTACAAGACCATGCCTCTGCGCGACGTGATCGACCTGTCGCTGAACGAAACCCTCAGCCGCACCATCATCACCGGCGTCACCGCCGTGGGCGTTCTGGCGATCCTGGCCATCTTCGGCGGCGAGGCGCTGTTCGGCTTCTCGATCGCCCTGATGATGGGCATCATCATCGGCACCTATTCGTCGATCTATGTCGGCGCGCCGATCATCATGCTGTGGGGTGTCAAGCGCGGCGGCTCGGTCGATGAAGAGGCCAAGCCGATCAAGCTGGGCATGGCCAGCCGCCCGTAATGCCGATCTCTCCCTCCCTGTCCGGGGAGGGAGAGGTTATGCTCGCGCCTCGACTCAATCGCCGGGGAGGGGCGACCCATGGGCAAGCTGCTTTCGAATTTCCGCAACACCTTCATCCTCAGCCTGATTCTGGCCGGGGTGATGATCTTCGCCTTCGGCCGCATCGCGCCGGGCGGGTTCGACGCCGGCTTCTGGCAGGCGGTGTTCCGCTGGGTGCACGTCGTGGCCGGCATCCTGTGGATCGGCCTGCTGTACTATTTCAACTTCGTCCAGATCCGGGTGATGCCGAACATCCCGGCCGAGCTGAAGCCCGCCGTGGGCAAGCATATCGCGCCCGAGGCCCTGTTCTGGTTCCGATGGGCGGCGCTGGTGACGGTGCTGGCCGGGCTGGTGGTCATGATCCTGCGCGGCCATGCCTACGCCATGGAGGTGCTGAGCTTCGGCCTGGCCGGCGGCCTGGTCCAGGGCGACCAGCAATACAGCCTGATGGGCATCGGCGTCTGGCTGGCCATCGTCATGTTCCTGAACGTCTGGGGCGTCATCTGGCCGAACCAGAAGCGCGCCCTGGGGATCGTGCCGGCCGATGACGAGACCAAGGCCAAGGCCGCCCGCCTGGCCATGCTGGCCAGCCGCACCAACCTGTTGCTCAGCCTGCCGATGCTGACCGCCATGGCCATGTATCAGACCCTGTTCGGCTGACGGGCTTCAAATCCCTCTCCCGCTTGCGGGAGAGGTGGCCCGATGACGGCGCGTCAGCGCTGCGAGGGTCGGAGAGGGGAGTCTGTTTCCTTCGACTTCCCCCATCGTCCCTGTTCGCCTTCGGCGAAGACGGGACACTTCCCCCGCAAGCGGGAGAAGGATGAGTATCGCTATGACCGACCTCGACGCCCAGGTGCGCGCCGCCGACATCGACCGCTGGCTGGCCAGCCGTTTCGTGGCCGACGAGCCGGCGCGCGCGGACCTGATCGCGCTCTACGCCTTCGAGGCGGAACTGATGGCCATTCCCACGCGCGTGACCCAGCCGATGCTGGCCGAGATGCGCTATCGCTGGTGGGCCGATCAGATGGACGGGGTGTTTGCGGGCGACCCGCGCAAAGGCCATCCGGTGCTGGAGGCGTTGGCCGGCGTGGTGCACAGGTGCGGGCTGGAGCGAGCGCCGCTGGACGCCCTGATCGAGGCGCACATCGGCCGGGTGCACGGCGAGGCGCACGACCTGGACGCATTCTACGTCGGGCCCATGCAGGCGGCGGCGCGGGTGCTGGCCGGACCGGGGCATGAGGCGGCGATCGAAGGGGCGGCTCGGGTGCGGGGCCTGGCCCAGACCGGGCGCGGCGATGAGGCGCGGGCGATGCAGGGTCAGGCCAATCGCGCGCTGAAGGGCCTGCCGCCGGCGGCCTTTCCGGCCGTGGCGCCCGCCGCCCTGACGCGGCCCGATGCGCCCGAGCCGGTCAAGCGGCTGCGGCTGACCTGGGCGGTGCTGACCGGGCGGATATGATCAGCGCGGGGCGCCGTCGGGCCATTCGGTCACGTCGTCCGGCCAGACGCGCCGGTTCGGTGACCCCGTATAGACCCAGTCCATCATCGCTTGGGTGGCGCGCACGGCGGCGCGGGCTGGGGCGGATGCGGCGGGCAGGCCGTGCATGGCGCGCGCCCAGTCGGGCAACAGGTCGCGCCCGGCCGCCATGATCAGGCCGCCGGCGAAATCCTCGGCCGGACCGCCGATCCGCTGGCGCAGCACCAGTTGGGCGACCTCGAAGGTGCGCGCGTCGGCCTTCAGCCAGGGACGCATGGACTGGATCAGGGCCTGCGCCCCCGCACGGTCGGTCGGCACGGGGTCGGCCCCCAGCGCCCGGCCGATGCGGGCCATCTCGGCGATATAGGCGTCCTGGTCCGCCGCCGACATCGACGGCTCGGCATAGCGGACCCAGGCGTCCAGGAAGCTGGTGATTTCCGTCACATGCACCCAGGCCAGAAGGGTCGGATCATTGACGCGATAGGGCGTGCCGTCCGGCAGGACGCCCTTCAGCCTGTCGTGGATGGAGCGGACGCGGTCGATGGCCGCCCGACCCCGTTCGGCGTGGTCATAGGTGGTGACGGCGATGAATTTGGCCGTGCGGCGCAGGCGGCCGTGCATGTCGGCGCGGAAGTCCGAATGGTCCCACACCCCCGCCAGCACCGCCGGATGCAGCATCTGCAGCAACAGGCCCGACACCCCGCCGATCATCATGGTGACGATGTCGCCATTGACCCGCCAGGCGACGGAATCGGTGGGAAACAGGGCGTCGGCCCGACGCAGGGCCGGGCGCTCCCCGGCCTCATAGTCGTTGAACAGCTGGTTGATGCGCTGGCGGATGGCGGTCTTGATGGGGTGGGGCATCTAGGCCTGACCGGCGGGCGGGCCCAGAAGGGCGATCTTGCGATCCAGGCGGGCCACCTCGTCTTCCAGCCGCGCCTTTTCGGACGCCATATCGACTGGCGTACCGTCGTCATAGCTCAGCCGTGCGCCCCGCGCGATCAGGTCCAACCGGTGGGCCAGGGTGGCGCGGCGTTCGGTCAGGCGGTCCAGATCGTCCGCCATCAGCCCGCGTCCCGCCAGGCTTTCAGGGCCTCCATGGCCCGGATGCTCATCAGCCGCTTCTTGGCCCGGCCGCGGTCCTTGGGCGGAATCTTCTTGCCGTCCGCATCGACGCGCGGCGCCTCCAGCGGCGGCAGCAGGCCATAGTTGATGTTCATCGGCTGGAATTTCGAGCCTTCCAGATGGCCGCCGGTGATGTGCTCAACCAGGGCCCCCATGGCGGTTTCGGGCGGCGGCGGCGCCAGGTCGCGACCCAGCGCCTGGGCGGCGGCCAGACGCCCGGTCAGCAGGCCCATGGCGGCGCTTTCGACATAGCCTTCCACGCCCGTCACCTGGCCGGCGAAGCGCAGGCGCGGCATGGCCTTCATCCGCAACTGGCGATCCAGCAGCCTGGGGCTGTTCAGGAAGGTGTTGCGGTGCAACCCGCCCAGGCGCGCGAACTGGGCGTCCTGCAGGCCCGGGATCATGCGGAAAGTCTCGGCCTGCGCCCCATGCTTCAGCTTGGTCTGGAAGCCGACCAGGTTGAACAGCGTGCCCAGGGCGTTGTCCTGGCGCAGTTGCACGATGGCGTGGGGTTTCACGGTCGGATTGCGCGGATTGGTCAGGCCTACGGGCTTCATCGGGCCGTGACGCAGGGTTTCGCGGCCGCGTTCGGCCATCACCTCGATCGGCAGGCAGCCGTCGAAATAGGGCACGTTCTCCCAGTCCTTGAACTCGGCCTTGGGTCCGTCCAGCAGGGCGTCGATGAAGGCGTCGTACTGGGCCTTGTCCATCGGACAGTTGACGTAGGCGGCCGCGTCGCCGCCCGGCCCTTCCTTGTCATAGCGCGACTGCCGCCAGGCGATGTCGAAATCGATGCTGTCGGCGTGGACGATGGGGGCGATGGCGTCGAAGAAGGACAGGCTTTCCTCGCCCGTCAGCGTCAGGATGGCCTCGGCCAGGGCGGGCGAGGTCAGGGGGCCGGTGGCGACGATGACATTGTCCCAGTCGGCGGGCGGCAGGCCGGCGATCTCTTCGCGCACCACGGTGATCAGGGGGTGGGTCGTCAGTTTGGCCGTCACGGCCTGGGAGAAGCCCTCGCGGTCCACCGCCAGGGCGCCGCCCGCCGGCACCTGATGGGCGTCGCCGCAGGCCATGATGATCGAATCCAGCGCCCGCATCTCGGCGTGCAGCAGGCCCACGGCGTTGTATTCCCAGTCGTCCGACCGGAACGAGTTGGAGCAGACCAGTTCCGCCAGGCCATCGGTGTGGTGGGCGTCGGTGGTCACGCCGTCGCGGCGCATTTCGTGCAGGATCACCGGCACGCCGGCGGAAGCGATCTGCCAGGCGGCTTCGGAGCCGGCCAGGCCGCCGCCGATGACATGGACGGGAGAGGGGGCAGGGGAGGTCGTCATCGCGGCTTTCTAGACACAGGCGGCCGCTTCGTCAGCAACCGTCTGGTGAAACCGTCCTTGCGGCGTCTAAGGTGGCCCTGAACGGCAAGGGGGCTTGCCGCCATGACGCGCCGGGGAGGGGCGCAGCAATGGCGAAGCGTGGGATTTCTGTGGGCCAGGCGCTGGGCGAAGGCTTTCGCCTGATCGGACGGCGTCCGCTGACGGTTTGGGTCTGGGGGCTGGTGCTTCTGCTGCCGGGGCTGGTTCCGCTGGCGGGCCTGGTCGGTTTGCGATCGGTCGTGATGCCGGGGTTTGACCCGGCCGGGCCTGATCCGTTCGATCCGCAGATGTTCCAGGTGTTGGCGGGGCTGATGGCGTTGAACGGCCTCAGCCAGATCTTGCAGATCGTCGGGATGGCCGTGGTGATGACGGCCGTTGCGCGGGCCGTCTTGGGGCGTGTCGGTCGGCGGCCGTTCGCCCTTGGGCTGGGCCTGCACGAAGTGCGCGTGGGGGTGTCGCATCTGGTCGTGATGATCGGCCTGGTGCTGGTTCTGTTTTGTCTGGGGTTTGGTCTTGTGGCCGGCGGTCTGGCTCTGATGGGGCAGGTGACCGAGGCCCAGCGGCCCTGGGGCATCGCCGCCGTGGCCTTTCTGATTCTGGCGCCCGCCCTGGCCCTGTATGGCCGGCTCAGCCTGATCGCCCCGGCCAGTGTCGCATACGGCCGTCTCGCCTTCGAGGAAGGCTGGCGCATGGGGCGCGGGCAAACCGGGCGTCTGGCCCTGCTGACGCTGGGGACATGGCTGGCGACCGTGCTGCTCGTCCTGGCCGCCGTCGTGCTGATGCTGGGGGTGGGGTTCCTGGCGTCGATGGCCGCCCAGGCCTTGCCGATGGATTGGCGGGTCGAGGACTGGGCGCTGGCTCTGGGCGTTCTGGCGGGGATCGTCATCGTCTTTGGCGCCATGGCCGGCGTCGTGGCGTCCATCAGCCTGGCGCCCTATGCTTGCGCTGTGCGGCAGTTGTTTGTGGCTTCCGAACCGGCCCCGTCTGCGGACGGCGACATCCTCTGAGGAGTGAAAGATGAGCTTTTCCCCCACCGATGCGGCCTTTGAAGGTTTCCGCCTGGTTCGCCGCAATCCGATGGTGCTTCTGGCCTGGACGCTGCTTTACCTCGTTGTCGGCGTCGCTACCCTGCTGACCATGACGTCGATGTTTCCGGCGCTGGCCGAACTGTCGGCGGCGGCCGAGGCGTTCCGGGGGACCGACCCGGAATCGTTAGACGACTTCATGCCCATCCTGAGCGCCTATGGCCGAATGTTCAGCGGCATGGGTTGGGTCATGGTGCTGTCCATCCTGACGAACGTCATGCTGACAACGGCCGTGTCGCGCAGTGTTCTGGCCGACCATGCCCATGACGTGTTCGGTCATGTCCGGCTGGGCATGGATGAAGTGCGGGTCTTCGTCGTCACCCTGGTTCTGTCGATCCTGATGGGTTTGATCGCCTTTGCGGTCGTCATTGTCGCCGCGATCATCGGCGGTATTGCAGTGGCCGCCATCGACGGCTGGGGTTGGATCATCAGTCTGGTTCTGTTGCTGGGATCGGTCGCTTTCGTGATCTGGCTGGCTGTGCGCTGGTCCCTGGCTATTCCGATCACGGTGGCCGAGAAGAAGATGGCCTTCTTCGACTCCTTCGGCGTGACGAAAGGTCGGTTCTGGCCGATGTTGGGCATGATGCTGCTGGCGTTGGTCATGGCCATGCTGGTCGGACTTCTGTCCATGCTGGTGTCCATGCCGATCAGCCTGATGTCGGGCGCCGAGATGATCAGCAGGGCCAGCAGCGACCCGTCTGTCATGATGGCCGCCTACCGCATCGACAATGCGTGGATGTGGGCCTCGACGGTGGTGAACGCCATCATCTCCGCCCTGATCTTCGGCATACTGTATGCGCCGTTCGCCGCCGCCTATCGCGACCTGACCGGCCGCGGCGTCACGTCAGACTGACGTCGGGGCGAGGCGAGCCTCGTCTGGCTCGCGACGATCAGGACGCCTTGGTCCGGCGAGGCTTCTTTGCCGGCGCCAACGCCGCCACCCGCGCCTTGCGACGCGTTTCGTGGCGGTCCAGCATCTCCTTGAGGTAACGGCCGGTCCAGCTTTTGGGATCGGCCGCGACCTGTTCGGGCGTGCCCTTGGCCACGATCTCACCGCCGCCGTCGCCGCCCTCGGGCCCGAAGTCCAGCAGCCAGTCGGCCACCTTGATGACGTCCAGATTGTGCTCGATCACCACGATGGTGTTGCCGTTCTCGACCAGCTCCTGAAGCACCTCCAGAAGCTTGCGGGTGTCCTCGAAATGCAGGCCGGTGGTCGGCTCGTCCAGGATGTAAAGGGTCTTGCCGGTGGCCCGTTTCGACAG
>NZ_CALMFB010000023.1 GCF_937863155.1 uncultured Brevundimonas sp.
CGCTTGTGCGTGCGGATTTCAAACTGCTCGCGCGACTTCTTGTCGACGTGCGGCGAGCGGTTCACGGTGAACTTTTCGATCAGGGTCGGCAGCGGAATCGGACCGCGGACGGTCGCGCCGGTGCGCTTGGCCGTATTGACGATTTCGCGCGTCGAAAAGTCGAGGACGCGGTGATCGAAGGCCTTGAGCCTGATGCGGATGCTCTGATCCATATCGGTTGCTATTCCCAAGCAGGCGAACCTGCGTCCCTGTGAACCATTTCAAAGACCGGAGTCTTCAGGCGCTAAGGCCTTCAGAGTACGCACGTTTCGCAAAAACGATCGGCCCACGCGGTCGCCCGCGAAGGCCGTTGAAGTCCTAAGGGCACTGCAAAGAACAGGGTCTCAGGTCGTTCCTGCGAACCGCGTCTGCGGATTGCTCCGCACAGCCGGTCCAACAAGAGTGGGCGCTTATGACGCCCGATTCCGCTTACGTCAAGCGGCGAAAAGGTGGCGAAGGCTTATGGCGTCAGCCTTTGCGCCCCCGCGTCCCACTTCAGCACGATCGAGGCGCACGAACCGTCGTTGTCGCATTCCGGTTCGTCGATGACCACCGCCGGCGTCGCCGCCACATCGATGCGGGCGAACCGCTCGGCCTGCGAGCCATAGGCCAGCACCGCCTGGCCGTCGTCACGGGTCAGCCAGACCTCGAAACCGGGGATCATGGCCATGTCCCCGGGGCTGGCCTGGCATGGGATGGTCCGCTCCACCACCCAGTCGCGGCGGCCGTCGCCATCGACGTCGGGGATGTCGTGCAGGGCCGGGCGGCGCACGTCTATGCCGTCGTCATTATAGACCGAGGCGCAGGTGGTGCGGGTCTTGAACCAGATGTCGGCCACCGGCTGGGGCGCGTCATCGCGCGGGCCGCGATCCTCGGACCGGTCGATGGGCGAAAAGGCGCCGACCGGGATCACCGTCACGCCTTCGCGGTTCGGACGTTCGACCAGGCGGCGCAGATCCGCATCCCAGGCATAAGAGAAGCGGCACTCCCGGCCGGCGTCGCTGGAGCACAGAGAATGGTGCACCCAGGCCTCGACCCGGCGCTCGCCGTCCTGCTGATACAGGGTCAGTTCATGGGCCTGTTCGTCGAAGGCGCGGGTCAAGCCGTCGTCGCCCAGGCTGACATACAGGATCTGGGTGCAGCCCCCGGTGCCGCAATAGGCGCTGATCTCGGCCGGGCCATAGTCGACCCGCCAGTCGGCATGACCGTCCGGAGTCAGGTCCACGGCGCGGATGACGCCGTCGGGAACCCGTGTGACCAGCGGTGGACGATTGGTCGGGTCGTCGCGGTCGAAGGTCGTCTCGTTGATGTCGCGCAGCACCATCCAGGCCAAGCCTTCGGGCGGCGTCTGGGCCTGGGCCGTCGCGCCCGCCGCCAGAACCATGCCCAGAACCGACGCCAGTATCGTTACGCGCATCCCTGCCCCTCCCTTGGATCAGCAAGACCAGCCTAGCACGCAGGCGTGCGGCCGCGCCCCTCCGTTCCTGACGGCCGCGCCCGCAGGCGCAGACAGACGAAAGGCTCCGACATCGCCGTCGGGGCCTCCGCCACATCGGGGAGATCTGTCTGTCAGCGGTTGCCGATGTTCAGCCGCCCGCCGCCCATGACGTTGCGTTCGACCGTGCCGCTGACCGAGCCGATATTCACGTCGCCCCCGCCCATCAGATTGACTTCGGCAGAGTTGGCGGGGCCGTTGAAATCCACGTCGCCGCTGCCGGCGATGCTGACCTCGAACCGGTCGGCGCGGCCGCCGCGCACGGCGACATTGCCAGATCCGGCGATGCTGGCTTCGAAATTCCCGTTGACCGAGGCGATGCTGACATCGCCCGACCCGGCGATGGACACCTCGGCCGCGCCCGTGCCGGCGGTGGACACGTCACCCGAACCGGCGATGGACACTTCCAGCTGACGCGAGGTTCCGGCTCGCACATCGCCCGAGCCGGCGACGGCGATGGACAAGGCGCCATCGACATTGGCCACGACCCAGCCGCCGCAGCCGGCGCTGCCCAGGTCCACCGAGGTGGCGCCGCGACCGATGGAGCCGAAGACGGCGCCGCCGGCCTCGACCTCGACCGCGCGTGGCGTGCGAATGACGATCAGGGGCGCATTGGCTACCTCGATCCGGCCGTGGTTGCGCACTTCGACCGAGGCGCCCTGGCCGGGCCGCGTGGCGTTCGCCGGGCCGGACCGGCACTGGCGGATGGCGTTGCGACCCAGGTCGCCGTCCACGATCACCCGGTCGCCGCGACGGCTGACCTTGACCGCCGGCAGGTTGGCGGCGCCCTGTTCGACCTCGACGGCCACGTCAGCGCGGTCCTCAACCACCACGGCCACGCGGGCGACGGCGTTGCGGATCTCGACGTCGGGCGAGGCCCAGGCGGGCGAGGCCAGGGCGGTCAGCCCCAGGGCGGCGGCGGTAGCGGCGAATGCGGCGGTCTTCATGACGGGTTCCCTTTCCCCAGCAAACTGTGCGGAAAAGGTGCGCCCCGGTCGGCGGGGTGTCACTTTAAAACGAGGTCATGACCTCGATTTAACCTCAAGGGCGGCCGATCAGGCCGGCAGCGCACCGGCGCCGTCCACGGCCCCCACCGTCGGCTCGAAGTCGCGCTGGAAATGTTTCAGCCTATCCTTCATCACGCCGGTCCGGCGCAGGGCCAGCGACGCGGCCCAGCGCGCGGCCAGCTGCCCCTGCCCCATGACGTCGGTGGGGCGCGGCGCCCCGCCCCGGCTGCGGATCACGGCGTTGGTGTAAAGCGCGCCGTTGCGCATCCGCGACGACCAGGTCTGGAAATCCATCGACAGCGAGACGCAGAACCGGTCCAGGTTCTCCACCCGATGCGGCGCATACAGCGGCCAGGTCAGGGCCTGACCCGGTTCCAGGTCGATCACCGTGGCGTCGCCTTCGAACGCCAGGGTGTAGGGCAGTTCCTCGGTCGTCTGGCGCGCGACCACCTGTTCCATGTTGCGTTCGGGCAGATGCGCCTCGTCGCCCGGATAGACGAACACCCGCTTGCGTCCGCGCAGGTGGAACAGCACCACCCCCGCCGCATCGAAATGATAGGGCACCCGCGCCGCCGGCGACGACAGGATCAGCTGACCGGCATTGGTCACCGCCCGCATGCGCGGATAGGTCGCCTGGATGGCGCCGAACTCGGCCATGGCGTCGGCCCAGAAGTCGGGCAGCACCTGCTCGACTCCGCGCAGATTGACCCACAGGCGGCCCTGCTTGATCGCCTCCAGCAGATCTTCGCCCGACAGCCGCCCGCGCGCGCCGGTGCGCAGCGACACCTGACCGGCGTCGTCATAGTCATACAGATTGATGTCGAACAGCTCGGCCGGATAGCGGTCCAGCACCTGGGCCAGATGCTCGTCCGATCCCCAGCCGCGCTGGACCAGGCGATGCGGATGCACGGCGGCGCGGTCGATCGGGCCGGGATAGCGGGTCTGGCGTTCGGTCATCAGGCGGGCTTTCCAGCAGGGGCGATCCGGCGGCTCAGGGCCACGCGCGCGGCGGCGGCGGCGCCCCGCAGCCGGTCAGTCGGGGTGGTTTCACAGGCTTCGATGGCGGCCCAGCGGCGCCGGATGCTGGTGCGCAGGCGCTCGCCCCGCCCATCCCCGGCCAGGTTCAGCAGGCCCACGGCCGACTGGCTGATCCGCGCACCCAGGCCGGGGCGCAGCACCACCGCCTCGGTCACCGAGCGGTGGGCGTTGCAGAAATACTTTTTGTAGCCCTCGCCACCGAAGCCGTAGTCGAAGGCGACATAGCCTTCGCCCGACGCCCGCCGCATGGTCTCAAGGCTCAGCAATATGCCGGGCGAACAGCGCGCCAGGCCGGGTACATAGGCGGGGAACCAGAAATGGTACTGGTCGCCCGCGTGCATAGAATATTCCAGGGCGCACAGCTTGTCCCCGGCCCACAGGGCCGCGATGGAGGCGCCGAAGTCGTCCTGCCCTTCCGTTTGCATCAGGGCGTGCAGCAGCTGGGCCGTCCAGCCGCAGGCGAAGACGTCGTGGCGGCCGGTGCGACGGTACTGGTCGCGCTTCAGATCGATCAGCTGGTCCAGCAGGCCGCCGTCGCGCAGCCCATGCTCCACGCGAAGCGGGCCGAACTCAGTTTCCAGGCTGCGCCGGGCGCGTTCCTTGTCCTTGAAATATTTGCCCCAGGTCTGGCGGCGCTCGGCGTACCAGGCGTCATAGCCTTGCGGCATCACCACCTGACAGGTGTCGCGCGTCTCGCCCACCTCGCCCGCCGGCCCCACCCAACCGCCGACATTCAGCCGTGACCCGCCCAGCAGCCGCGCCGCCTGGCCCAGGTCCAGCCCCTGCCCCGGATGGGCGATGATCCCGTGATAGTCGTTCATGGGCGCCGCCAGGGGCTGGACCGCCCCGCCCCGGCGCTGATGCGGGAAATAGCCGACCACCTGACCCTCGCGCCGGAACACGGCCACGGCCGCCTGGGGGCTGACGCGGGCGGCGACCTGGGTGAACTCGGGCCGGAAATAGGGGCTGTTCAGATCGGGATTGGCGCCGACCATGGCGCGCCACAGCGTCACGTCCTCTCGCGTCAGAGCGTCTGCCGGAATGATGTCGACCTGAACCATGGCCCCCGTCCTAAGCCCACGCCGGTTGCATCGCGGTTTAGCGGCATGGTGAACGAAACCTGTGCGGAGCCGCCGGGCCGCCTCGGGCGTTGCCGTGGGATCGTCCATCCGCAACAGTAGAGCCTGATCATGACCGACGCCCGCCCCGACAACCGCGAGACCGAAACCGAGAACCAGCGGACACCGGGCCGCGAGGGCCAGCCGCCCCGCCCCGCCACCGAGCCGCGCGGCGGCGAAGGCAGCTCGAACTCGGGCCAAACCGAAACCGACCCCGCCACCGGAGAACCCAACGGATGAAGACCTTCGCCGCCGTCGCCACCCTGATGACCTGTGTGGTCGCCGCCCCCGCCCTGGCCCAGACGGCGGCGGCGCCCGCCGCCTGTCCGGTCAGCGCCGAACATGTGGTCGCCAACGGCGGGCTGGAGCGCAGCCGGGCGGCGGTCGCCGGTGGGCGGCTGACCATCCTGGCCATCGGTTCGTCCAGCATCGAGGGCGCCGGCGCCAGCCGCCGCGAACTGGGCTTCGTGCCCCTGTTGCAGGCGGGGCTGGAGCGGCGGCTGCCGGGCGTGACCGTCACTGTCATCAACAAGGGCATCGGCGGCGAAACCACCAAGGACACGGCCGACCGGCTGCAGGCGGAAACCGTCGCCGCCCGGCCGGATCTGGTGCTGTGGCAGCTGGGCACCAACGACATGCTGCGCGACCGGCCGATGGACGACGTCTTCGCCGACTTCCGCCGCGGCCAGGCCATTCTGGATCGGGCGGGCGTCGATGTGGCGCTGATCGATCCCCAGCGCCTGCCCGAAGATGCGCGCAATCCCGCCTTCCGGGGCCGCAACCCGGCCCTGGCCGAAATGACCCGCCTGATCGAACTGGAGGCCGGGCGTGTCGGCTATGCGGTGGCCCGCCGCTTCGCCCCGATGATCGCCTGGTCGGGCCTGGAAGGGGGGGGCGTCGGGCCTGACGACCTGCATCTGAACGACCAGGGCTATGCCTGCTGGGCCGAGGTGACGGCCGAGGGTCTGGCCGCCGCCCTGCGCTAAACCCCAAAAAGCAAAGCCCCCGCTGGATCGCTCCAGCGGGGGTCTCATTACGCTTGGCCTATGCTCGCCTCAGCGGAGGCTCGCGGCTTGAGGCCGATCAGTCGATGATCTTCGACACCACGCCGGCGCCGACGGTGCGGCCGCCTTCGC
>NZ_CALMFB010000024.1 GCF_937863155.1 uncultured Brevundimonas sp.
GATGGACATGCTGACGTCATGGATGGCCTGGTACTTGCCATAGAAGAAATTCAGGTTCTTGACTTCCAGCTTGACGCGTTCTGTGGGCTGATCTGTGTTCATGGTCGGTTTCCCGGGCGGGCGCGGGCGCCCGCCGCTGGGGCCTGGCCACCCACCATGGCTGGTCGCTTCACCTGACCGACGCCGTCCTGCCGCTGGGCGAACCGCACGGCTGCGTGGGCGCGGTGGGCTAGACCGCCAGATTGTCGATCAACCGCGTTCGGCCGATCCAGGCGGCGGCCAGGATGCGGGCCGGGGCGTCGACCGTCCCTGCGAAGGGCGCCAGATCGTCGGCGCGGCGGATGGCGACATAGTCGATGCGCTCGAACCCGGCCTTCAGCAGGGCGGCGTGGGCGTCCTTCTCGACCGCCGCCAACGGACGGCCCGTCGCGGCCTGGGCGCCCGCCTGAGCCAGGACGCCGTTCAGGCGCCGGGCGATCTCCAGCTGGCCTTCATTCAGGTAGGCGTTGCGGCTGGACAGGGCCAGGCCCCAGCCGTCGCGCGCCGTGGGCGAGCCGACAATCTCGGTCGGGATATCCAGGTCGGCGGCCATGCGGCGCACGACCATCAGCTGCTGGTAATCCTTTTCCCCGAACACGGCGACGTCGGCCTGGACCTGGTTCAGCAGCTTGGCCACCACCACCGCCACCCCGCCGAAGAAATGCGGACGGAAGTCGGTCTCCAGCCCCTGCGACGGGCCGCCGACCTCGACACGGGTGGCGAAGCCCGCCGGATACATCTGGTCCGCCGTGGGCGCCCACATCAGATGACAGCCGGCGCCGACCAGCAGTTCCGCATCGCGCGCTTCCTGCCGGGGATAGGTGCCCAGATCCTCATGCGCCGCGAACTGGGTCGGATTGACGAAGACGCTGGCTGCCACCCGGTCGGCGCGTTTCAGCGCCTCGGCCACTAGGCCCAGATGCCCCTCGTGCAGGGCGCCCATGGTGGGCACGAAGCCGACGCTGAATCCCTGACGGCGCCAGTCGCGCACCACGGCGCGCAGGTCGGGCACGGTGCGGACGATGGGCAGGGCGTCGATGTCGGACATGGTGAAGCGATTAACCCTGACCCTTAAGCCTGTTGATCAACGGGACTGCAAAATTTGCCCGCTAGGGTGCCGCATATGGCCGCTCCCGTCCTGCTCCGTCCAGCCCTGGCTTGCGCCTCCGTCCTGATCCTGGGCGGATGCAGCGCGGTCGAGGGCGATGCCCACCGGTTCGAATCCATGGCCCGCGCCGTGGCCGAGATCGAGGTACCGATGACGCCGGTGTCGCGTGACGCCCCCTCGGCCCCGCGCGCCCTGCCCTCTCAGCAGTCCGGCCTGCGTCCCGCCCTGCAGGTGCAGGTGATGGAGCCGCACGATCTTTGGGACGCCCGCGACGGCGTGGTTCAGGACACGATTCAGGGCCCCGTGCGCCAGGCCGTGGTTCGCACCGCCGCCGAGGCCGCACCCGCCGTGGTGCGACAAGCGTCCGAGCGTGTGGGCCTGCGACCCGCCGTGCCCGCGGCGCGCGGCGGCGCCGTGATCCAGCTGGGCGCCTTTTCGACCCCGGCGGCCGCCCGCGCGGCCTGGGCCGACGCCTCGCGCAACAGCGCCCTGGCCGGCCTGACGCCCCGTTACGAGGCGGTTCAGGTGAACGGCAAGCCGCTGACCCGGCTGAAGGTCGGACCGATCCCGGCCGACGCCGCCGCGCAACTGTGCCGCGCGGCCCGCGTGTCCGATCCCTGGTGTCGCCGGGCGGGCTGATCGTCCACAGGCGCGTCATTAAGCTGTCGTTGACCTGAAGCCGCCTGCGCCCGATTCTGCGGGGCCTGGACCGAGGCGCCTCTGAGTCGCGCGCCCGGCCGCTTGAAACGGATCGTTCGCGCCATGTCGCAGCCTCTGGTCGTCGTTGTCGGCAATGAAAAGGGCGGGGCCGGCAAGTCCACCCTGGCCATCCATATCGCCACCGGCCTGCTGCATGCGGGCAAGCGGGTGGCCATCATCGACCTGGACCTGCGCCAGCGGTCGATGGCGCGCTTCTTCGCCAACCGCGCCGCCTGGGCCGCCGCCAACGGACAGGCCCTGCCCATGCCGACCGAGCCGGACATGGGCGACGGCAAGGCCCTGGCCCGCGCGGACGAGGCCGAACAGATGGCCCGGTTCGACGCCGCCTTCGCAGAAGCCCAAGGGGCGGACGTCATCCTGATCGACACGCCCGGCGGCGACACCGCCCTGTCGCGCGCGGCCCACGCCCGCGCCGACCAGATCATCACCCCGATGAACGACAGCTTCGTCGATTTCGACCTCTTGGGTCAGGTCGATCCGGTGACCCTCGAACTCCAGAAACCGTCGATCTATTCCGAGAGCGTCTGGGAGGCGCGCAAGCATCGCGCCATCACCCAGGGGCGCCAGGCGACCATCGACTGGGTCGTGCTGACCAACCGCCTGGCCGTGGCCGAAGCGCGCAACCGCAAACGTCTTCAGGAGCGGATGGACAAGCTGGCCAAGCGGGTCGGTTTCCGCGTCGGGCCGGGCCTGCGCGACCGGGTCATCTATCGCGAGCTGTTTCCCTTCGGCCTGACGGTCGCGGACCTGTCGAACGAGGTGCGGCCGGTGGCGGTGTCCCTGGCCCATGTCGCGGCGCGCCAGGAGTTGCGCAATCTGATGCTGGCCCTGGGCCTGGACCAGAGCCTGACCCCGTTGGACGCGGCGGCCTGAGTTGAGCCTGATCTGGCTGGGTCTGGGCGCCCTGGCCCTGTGGGCGCTGGTCCGGCTGGGCCGCCAGACCGAGGGGCCACGGCGTGGCCACTGGCGCGTGGCGGCGACCATCGTGGCGGCGGCGGCCATGGGCGGCGGCCTTCTGGCGGCCATGCGCGGCGCCTGGATCATGGGGGCGGCCCTGGCGGCGGCGGGCCTGTGGCTGGTTCTGGCCTCGCGTCAGCGCAGCGTTGCCCCCCGTCGTGAAGAGATGTCGGCCGCCGAGGCGCGCGCCATCCTGGGGGTCGGCGCGGATGCCGACGCCGCCACCATCAACGCCGCCTGGCGCCGCCTGATGGCCCGCGCCCACCCCGACCAGGGCGGCACCGAGGGCCTGGCCGCGCGCCTGAACGCCGCCCGCGACCGCCTGCTGAAATCTTAGTAGGCTTGGCTCTGGGCCGGGCGTTCTTCCAGATGGCCGTCCTTCAGGGCGAAGACGCGGTCCATGTGACCGGCCAGCTCCATGTTGTGGGTGGCGATCAGGGCGGCGACGCCGGTGTCGCGCACGCGGGCGCGCAGGGCCTCGAACACCGCCTGGCTGGTGGCCGGGTCCAGATTGCCGGTCGGCTCGTCCGCCAGCAGTAGGCGCGGGCCGTTGGCCAGGGCGCGGGCGATGGCCACGCGCTGTTGTTCCCCACCCGACAGCTGGGCCGGCTGGTGGTCGATGCGTTCGCCCAGGCCCAGGGCCGTCAGCAGTTCGGCCGCGCGGGCTTGCGCCTCGGCCGCCTTCATCCCCGCGATCCGCAGCGGCAGGGCGACGTTGTCGCGTGCGTCGAACTCGGGCAGCAGGTGGTGAAACTGATAGACGAAGCCGATCCGGTTCAGACGCAGCCGCGTGCGCGCGCCCTCGTCCAGGGCGCCGGCGTCCTGGCCGTCGATGATCACCTGGCCGGTCGTCGGCCGCTCCAGCAGGCCGGCGGCGTGCAGCAGGCTGGACTTGCCCGATCCCGACGGCCCCACCAGACCGACGATCTGGCCCGGCAGGATGTCCAGGTCCACCCCCTTCAGCACCGTCAGCCCGCCTTGGGCGGTCGGATAGGTGCGCCCGACGCCGCGCAGCGACAGCACGGGCGACACGGGCGCAGTCTTGGGCGCGGTCTTGGTCTTGCTATTCAAAACGCAGGGCCTCCACCGGGTCCATGCGGGCCGCGCGCCACGAGGGCAGCAGCGAGGCCACGCACGACATGAACAGCGACCAGACCGCCACCCAGAAGACATCGACCGGGTCCACCAGGGCCGGCACGGCGTCCAGCATATAGACCTCGGCGTTGAACAGCTGGACCCCCAGCAGCGCCTCCAGGAAATGCTGGATCGCGCCGATGTTCAGGCAGAACAGCAGCCCCAGCACCAGACCCGTCATCGTGCCCGCCGCCCCGATGGCCGCGCCCGAGATGAAGAATACCCGCAGCATGGAGCCGCGGCTGGCCCCCACGGTGCGCAGAATGGCGATATCGCGCGTCTTGTTCTTCACCAGCATGACGATGCCGGAAATGATGTTCAGGGCGGCGATGCCGACCACCAGGCCCAGGATGATGCTCATCGCCACCTTCTCGACCTTCAGCGCCCCGGCGAAGGCCGCCAGACGGTCGCGCCAGTCGCTGACCAGGGCCGGGCCGCCCACGGCCTGGCGGATGGGTTCGATGAAGTCGCCGACGCGATCCGGCTGGGCCAGCTTGATCTCCATCACGTCCCACATCCCCTCCTTGCCGAAGAACAGCTGCGCCTGCTCCAGCGGCATGAAGATGAAGATGCGGTCGAAGTCGGCGGTGCCCGAGCTGAAGATTCCGCCGACGATATAGGTCTTGGTCAAGCCGCCCAGATTGCCGAAGGCGCTGTCGGCGCCGGTGGGCGAATACAGGCTGATGGGCGAGCCGACGCCGACGCCCAGCTGTTCGGCCAGCGCCTTGCCGATCAGCACGCGGTCGCCGCCATAGGCGCCCTGGCCGAAGGTGGCGCGCGCCTCGGGCGTCAGGCTGTCATAGACATAGCGGGTCGAGGCCAGGTCCTGGGGCCGAACCCCGCGCACGATGCCGCCCGACGTCTGGCCGCCCGCCTGAAACAGGGCCTGGCTTTCGGTCAGGGGCGTCACGCTGACCACGCCGGGGACGTCGCGGATGCGGCCCAGGGCGGCCTCGCGATCCGGCGCGCTGAGCACTGGCCCCTGCACATAGGCATGGCCGTTGAACGACAGCATCCGATCCATCAGCTCGGTGCGGAACCCGGCCATGATGCTCATGACCGTGATCAGCGCCATCACCGCCAGGGCGATGGCGACGTAGGAGATGATAGCGATCAGGGCGATGCCGCCCTCCTTGCGCCGCGCGCGCAGATACCGCAGCGCCAGGCCGAACTCCCAGCTGGAAAACGGCCCGGCGGGCTTGGAAGGAACGGCCTCGGTCATGCGGTCAGTTTCGCCAGCGCGTCATCCAGCGAGACCGACAGCTTTTCACCCGTCGCGCGGCGTTTCAGCTCGACCACGCCGTCGGCCAGGCCCTTGGGCCCGATGGTCAGTTGCCACGGCACGCCGATCAGGTCGGCGGTGGCGAATTTGCCGCCCGGCCGTTCGTCGGTGTCGTCGTACAGCACATCCTTGCCGGCGGCTTCCAGGCGGACGACCGCATCCTCGCAGGCGGCGGACACCGCTTCGTCATTGGCGCGCAGATTGATGACCACCACGTCGAACGGGGCCACGGCGTCGGGCCAGATGATGCCGTTCTCGTCATGGCTGGCCTCGATGATGGCGCCCAGCAGGCGCGACACGCCGACGCCATAGCTGCCCATGTGCACCTCGGTGTCCACGCCGTCCGGCCCGGCCACCTTTGCCTTCATCGGCGCCGAATATTTCGTGCCGAAATAGAAGATGTGCCCCACCTCGATCCCGCGCGCGGTCAGGCGGTCGACCTCGGCCGTCTGGGTCTCGAAAGCCGCGGCGTCGTGCATTTCCTCGGTCGCGGCGTACAGGGCCGTCCGTTGGTCGAACACGGCCTGAACGGCCTCGGGGCTGAAGTCGTCGCCGGGCGCCGGCATTTCCACCAGCTGGCGGTCGCAGAAGACCTCGCTCTCGCCCGTCTCGGCCAGGACGATGAACTCGTGGCTCAGATCGCCCCCGATCGGCCCGGTGTCGGCGCGCATCGGCACGGCCTTCAGCCCCATGCGGGCGAAGGTGTTCAGATAGGCGGTGAACATGCGGTTGTAGGCGACGCGCGCCGAGGCTTCATCGATGTCGAAGCTGTAGGCGTCCTTCATCAGGAACTCGCGCCCGCGCATCACGCCGAAACGGGGCCGCCGCTCGTCGCGGAACTTCCACTGGATGTGAAACAGGTTCAGCGGCAGGGATTTGTACGACTTCACGAAGCCCCGGAAGATGTCGGTGATCATCTCCTCATTGGTGGGGCCATACAGCAGCTCGCGTTCGTGCCGGTCGGTGATCCGCAGCATCTCCGGCCCATAGGCGTCATAGCGGCCCGACTCGCGCCACAGATCGGCCAGTTGCAGCGTCGGCATCAACAGTTCGACCGCCCCGGCGCGGACCTGCTCCTCGCGCACGATCTGCTCGATCTTGCGCAGCACCCGCAGGCCCAGCGGCAGCCAGGCGTAGATGCCGGCCGCCTCCTGCTTGATCAGGCCGGCGCGCAGCATCAGCTGATGCGAAACGATCTGGGCGTCCGAAGGCGCCTCTTTCAGAATGGGCAGGAAATAGCGCGACAGGCGCATGGGCGTGGAATCCGGGGCAGACGAAAATCGGGAACGCCCGGTTTAGCCGGGCGACCGGGGCGAAAGCTAGACCGCGTTTCCAACCATCGTCGGCAGCGGCAGCCAGCCGGTGAAGACCAGCACCATCACGAACACCCAGACGATGGCCGACACCCAGGTGGTGGTGATGAATTTCTTCTTCAGCTGCGGGTCGCGCGGCGCGCCCCACTGGGCGCCGTCATCGGGCTTTTCCTGGGCCTGCTGGTTCATGCCCAGCGGCAGGATGGCGAACAGCACCACCCACCAGCAGACGATGTAGATGGCCAGCATGGTGATCGGACCGATCGGCATCAGTGCGCCCCGTTTTCAGAATTGGCTTTCGGCGTTTGCATCAGTTCGACCAGCACCCCGCCCATGTCCTTGGGATGCAAGAAGATGATCGGCGTGCCGTGGGCGCCGATGCGCGGCTCGCCCGTACCCAGGATGGTCGCGCCCCTGGCGCGCAGGGCGTCGCGGGCAGCGAGGATGTCGTCTACCTCGAAACAGACGTGATGCTGGCCGCCCCTGGGGTTCTTGGCCAGATAGCCGTGGATCGGGCTGTCGTCGCCCAGCGGCTCGATCAGTTCGATCTGGCTGTTCGGCAGGTCGATGAAACAGACCCGCACCCCCTGGGCCGGCAAGTCGAACGGCGCATGGGCCTGCGTGGCGCCCAGCAGGTCGCGATACATCGCCACGCTGGCCTCGATGGACGGCGTTGCGACGCCGACATGGTTCAGACGACCGATCATTTGTATAGCTTAGCCATGAAGAAGTCCGGCAGCGAGTGGTGGCTCATTATTGCGATAGCGCTTGGGGGCGCTGCCGTCATCGCTCTCACCGCTAGCGGCGACGATCGAGAATACGGAAAGACATTCGTATATGCGCTTGTTGGACTAGTGATACTGACCGCCAGCATGATTGGGACCATCTTCACGATTGGACGGATTGGTCAGGGCACGGAAGCAGAAACCGGGATGATTGGTGTGGCTTGCTTGATCGGCATTTTCGTCACCACACCAATTGCATTCTGGATCGTGTTCGGCCTTCTGGATCGCCTCTGGATCTAAAGCCTCAATACAATCGTCTCGACGATGGGTCGGCGCGCCCAGACTCCCTGGCTGGCCTTCTTCAGCGCCCGCGCCACGGCCTGTTCGATGACGGTTTCGTCCTCCAGCGCCTCGCCTTTCAGCTTCATCACCGCCTGTTCGACGCGTTCGGCCAGGTCGTCCAGCACGTCACCCAGCGGCGTGTCCTCGTCTCCCGGCAGGCCGATGCCGCGCACGTCGATGTCGGACACGATCTTGCCGCGCCGGTCCAGGGCGAAGCTGACGATCAGCACCCCGTTCGACGCCGCATGGCGCCGCTCGCGCAGGGCCTCGCCCGCCTCTTCCACCAGCATGCCGCCGTCGACATACAGGCGCCCCGAGGGCACCTCGTCCACGATGGCCGCCGGGCCGGGGGCCAGGCGCACCATGTCGCCGTTGCGCGGGGTGATGCTTTCGGGAACCTGCATCTCGCGCGCCAGGGCGGCATGTTCGGCGATGTGGCGGCGCATGCCGTGGGTCGGCACGGCGATCCGGGGCCGCGCCCACTGATACATCTGGCGCAGTTCGTCGCGGCACGGGTGGCCCGAGACGTGGATTCCAGGATGATCCTTGTCGGTGTAGATGCGCACGCCCCGGTCGGACAGAACATCCTGCAGCCGGCCGATGGCCAGTTCATTGCCGGGGATGACCCGCGACGAGAAGATGCAGTGGTCGCCCGGCCCCAGCTTGATGAAGGGATGGTCGCCTTGGGCCACGCGCGACAGGGCGGCGCGCGGCTCGCCCTGGCTGCCGGTACACAGATAAAGGATCTGGTCGGCGGGCCACAGGCGGGCCTCGTCTTCGGACAGGAAGGGTTTGCAGTCGCTCAGCATGCCGACCGACTTGGCCGCCGCCGTGATCCGGTGCATCGACCGACCGGCCAGAACGACCCGACGCCCCGCGGCCTCGGCGGCGTGGATCACACTGTCCATCCGCGCGACGTTCGAGGCGAAGCAGCCGACGGCCACCCTGCCCTTCAGCCCGCCGATCAGTTCGGCCAGCGCCTCGCGCACATCGCCTTCTGACCCCGCCACGCCTTCCTGGAAGACATTGGTGGAATCGCAGACCATGGCCAGAACGCCCTCGTCGCCCAGGCGCTTGATCATGTCGACGTCGGTGCGTTCGCCGACGATGGGATCGTTGTCGATCTTCCAGTCGCCGGTGTGCAGCACCGTGCCCAGCGGCGTCTTGATGGCCAGGCCGTTCGGCTCGGCGATCGAATGGGTGATGGTCACCATCTCGACCTGGAACGGCCCCAGGTCGATGGTCCCGCCCAGCGGCACCTCATGGATCGTCACCTGGTCCAGCAGGCCCGCGTCGCGCAGCTTTTCCCGGATCAGGAAGGCGGTGAAGGGCGTGGCGTACAGCGGCGCCTTGATGCGCGGCCACAGCCAGCCCAGGGCGCCGATATGGTCCTCGTGCGCATGGGTCAGGACGATGCCGATGATCTCCTCGCCTTCCAGATAGGTCGGGTCGGGCACGATCACGTCCACGCCGGGCGTGGTGTTGTCGCCGAAGGTCACGCCCACATCGACCACGATCCAGCGCCGGTCCTCGGCGGGGCCATAGCCATAGGCGTTCAGGTTCATGCCGATCTCGTTCGATCCGCCCAGCGGCAGGAAGACGAGTTCGTTGTCTTGGGTTTTGCTCATGCGCCCATATGGGTGTTGCGACGGTGAATTTCGAGAAGGCCGCGCAGGGTCAGATCAGGGTCGAAATGGTCGATGCTGTCGGTCGCGCCCTCGAACAGGGAGACAACGCCGCCGGTGCCGATGACCGTCATGGGCTTGCCCCACTCGGCCTTGATGCGCGCGACCAGCCCTTCGATCAGGGCGATATAGCCCCAGAAGACACCCGACTGCATGTTCGACACCGTGTCCTTGCCGATGACGCGGGCGGGCTTCTGGATGGCGATGCGCGGCAGCATGGCCGCCGCCTCGTGCAGGGCCTGCAGGCTCAGGTTTATGCCCGGCGCGATGATCCCGCCTTCAAAGGCGCCGTCGGCCGCCACCACGTCGAAGGTGGTGGCGGTTCCGCTGTCGATCACGATCAGATCCCCGGGATAGGTCAGGTGCGCGCCCACGGCGTTGACCAGACGGTCGGCCCCCGCCTCGGACGGCTTGTCGATGCGCGCGGCCGGACCCAGCCGCACATTGTCGCCGACCACCAGAGGTTCGACGTTCAGATAGCGCCGCGCCAGGTTGCGCAGGTTGAAGATCGACTGCGGCACCACGCTGGAGACGATGCAGGCGTCCAGCGCGCCGATCGACAGGCCCCGCATGTCCAGAAGCTGGCTCAACCAGACCGCGTATTCGTCGGCGGTGCGCGACGCCTCGGTGGCGGCGCGCCACTGGGCGATCCAGTCCGTACCGTCATGGACGGCGAACAGGGTGTTGGTGTTGCCTTGCTCGATGGCCAGCAGCATCAGACCGCCTCTCCGAAGAACACATCCCCCGCCGATATCAGGCGAAGCGTCCCGTCCGCCAGCCTGAGGCGCAGCGACCCGTCGCCCTCGACCCCTTCGGCCACGCCCTCGACCGTCTCATGGCCCAGGCGGGCGACGCAGGGGCCGCTCAGGGTGGCGTTGCGCCGGACCCAGGCGTCCAGCACGGGCTGAAAGCCGATCTCTTCCCATCGCCCGGCCCAGTCGGCCCAGGCCTGGGCCAGCACGTCAACCGCGACATCGGGCGACGGCGGATAGGCGATGTCGGGTCGCAGGTGCGACGCCAGGGCCGCCGCCGGCCGTTCGGTCCCTTCCGGCGCATGGGCCAGGTTGACGCCGATGCCGACCGCCAGCCACAGGCCACCGCCGTCGTGGGCGCCGGACTCCACCAGAATGCCTGCCGCCTTGGCCCCGCCCAGCATCACGTCATTGGGCCATTTGATCGTCACGGCGCCCGGCGCCGCAAAGGCGTCCAGCAGGTCGGCCACCGCCAGGGCGGCGATGAAGGTGGCCTGGGCCGCCTCGGCCGGGGGCTTGCGCGTGGTGGTCAGAAGGGTGGCGAACAGATTGCCCGTATCGCTTTCCCACGCCCTGCCCCGCCGGCCGCGACCGGCGCTCTGACGGCGGGCGGTCAGCCAGACCGGGCCGGTCTCGCCGGCCTCGGCCCGGCGGCGCGCCTCGGCGTTGGTGGAATCGATCTGGTCGAAGCGGATGACGGGCGCAGGCAGCACCTAATCCTCCCCCACCGGGGGAGGGGGACCATGCGCAGCATGGTGGAGGGGGCTGAAGGCATGCGCCGGCGTGTGGGGCTGGCCCCCTCCACCGCTTCGCGGTTCCCCTCCCCCGAAGGGGGAGGATCGCGCGGGCGTCACCGTCATCCGGCCCCGAAGCCCGAGGCGGCGGTGCGCGTCAGCGGCTCGATCCAGGCCAGGGCGAAGATCACCAGCGGGAAGGCGAAGGCCGCCGACAGCCACGCCACCGTCCTGGCCTCGATCGGCGAGGCGTCGGGCGCGACGTCGGACGCCGGGGCGTCGAACCACATCAGCTTGATGATCCGCAGATAGTAGAAGGCGGCCACGACCGAGGCGACCAGACCGGCGGCGCCCGCCATCCAGTAGCCGGCGTCGGCCGCCGCGCCGAACACCGCCCATTTGGCCCAGAAGCCCGACAGCGGCGGCATGCCCAAAACCGACAGCGACAGGATGGTCAGAGCCACGGCCGTCATCGGCTTTTCACGGCTCAGGCCCGCCAGATCGCTGATCGACCGGATCGGACGCCCGCCCCGCGACAGCGACAGCAGCACGGCGAAGAAGCCCAGCTGGTCCACCACATACAGGGTCATGAACAGCAGCATGGCCTGGACGCCCGCCTGGGTGCCCGCCGTGATGCCCAGAAGGGCGTAACCGATGTTGGCGATGGACGAATAGGCCAGCAGGCGCTGGATGTCCTTTTGCACCAGACCGCCGAAGGCGCCGACCGCGAAGCTGATCAGCGAGATCAGGATCAGCACCTGGGCCCACTGGTCGTGCGACTGGGCGAAGCCGTCGGTCAGGACGCGCGCCGTCAGCACCATGGCCGCCACCTTGGGCGCCGTGGCGAACAGGGCCACCACCGGCGTGGGGGCGCCTTCGTAGACATCGGGCGTCCACATGTGGAAGGGCGCGGCCGAAACCTTGAACGCCAGGCCGCAGATCAGGAACACCAGGCCGAACACCAGGCCGACGCCGGGGTTTTCGCCCGCATAGGCGGCGATGGCGTCATAGTTCATCGAGCCGGTGAAGCCGTAGATCAGGCTGGCGCCATACAGCAGCAGGCCCGACGACAGGGCGCCCAGGACGAAATATTTCAGGCCCGCTTCCGACGCCTTCAGATTGTCGCGGTGGAAGGCGGCCAGGACATACAGCGCCAGCGAATGCAGCTCGACCCCGACATACAGCGAGATCAGGTCGCCCGACGACGCCATCATGGCCATGCCGACGGCGGCCAGGACGATCAGGATCGGATATTCGAACTTGGCGATGCGGGTGCGCGCCATCCAGCCATCGCCCAGCACCACGCACACGGCCGCCGACAGATAGATCAGCGCCTTGGCGAACACCGCCAGCGGGTCGGCCACGAAGGCGCCGTTGAAGGCGGTTCCCAAGGGGCCGGTGACGGCCAGGCCGGTCGCGACCAGCAGCAGCAGCACCGACAGGCCGGACACCAGACGGGCCGACTTTTCGCCGATGAAGGCGCCGACCATCAGCAGCGCCAGGGCGCCGATGGCGAGCGTCAGCTCCGAGGCCGCAAGGTTCAGGGCGGGGATCAGGTCAGGCATATGGATCTCACCCGCCGATCGCGGCGCGATAGGCGCTGGTCAGGGCCTCAACCGAGGGCCCGGTGATGTCGAGAACGGCCGCGGGATAGACCCCCAGCCAGATCGTGCCGACGATCAGCGGCAGGAACAGGATCAGTTCGCGCCGGTCGATGTCGGTGATGGTCTTCAGCGCCGGATTGGTGATCTCGCCGAACATGACGTTGCGATACAGCGTCAGCGCATAGACCGCCGAGAAGATCACGCCCGAGGCCGCGATCAGCGCCGTCCAGGTCGAGGCCTGATAGGCGCCGGTCATGGTCAGGACCTCGCCCACGAAACCGCTGGTGCCTGGCAGGCCGACATTGGCCATGGTGAACATCAGGAAGATGGCCGCGAACCACGGCATCTTGCTGGTCAGGCCGCCATAGAAGGCGATCTCGCGGGTGTGCATCCGGTCGTAGACCACGCCCACGCACAGGAACAGCGCGCCCGAGATCAGGCCGTGGCTGATCATCTGGAACACCGCACCCTGCACGCCGGTGTCGTTGCCGGCGAAGATGCCCATGGTCACGAAACCCATGTGCGCCACCGACGAATAGGCGATCAGCTTCTTGATGTCCGTCTGCCGGAAGGCGACCAGCGACGTATAGACCACCGCGATCACCGACAGGCCGAAGACCAGCGGCTGGAACATCTGCGACGCCTGCGGGAACATGGGCAGGTTGAACAGGATGAAGCCGTAGCCGCCCAGCTTCAGCAGGATGCCGGCCAGGATCACCGACCCCGCCGTGGGCGCCTGGACGTGGGCGTCGGGCAGCCAGGTATGCACCGGCCACATCGGCATCTTCACCGCGAACGAGGCGAAGAAGGCCAGCCACAGCAAGGGCTGAACCGCCGGATCGAAGGCGTATTCCTTCAGCGCCGGAATACTGGTGGTGCCCGTCTCGTGCGCCATCCACAGCATGGCCAGCAGCATCAGCACCGACCCCAACAGGGTGTAGAGGAAGAATTTATAGGCCGCGTAGATCCGGTTCTGACCGCCCCAGACCCCGATGATCAGGAACATCGGCACCAGGCCGCCTTCGAAGAAGATGTAGAACAGGAACATGTCCAGCGCCGTGAAGACGCCGATCACCAGCGTCTCCAGCACCAGGAAGGCGATCATATATTCGACGACGCGCGTCTTGATCGTGTTCCAGCTGGCCAGGATGCACAGGGGCATCAGGAAGGCGGTCAGTAGCACGAACAGGATCGAAATCCCGTCCACGCCCAGGTGATACTGGGCGCCGGCGAACCACTGATAGCGCTCGACGAACTGATAGGCCGGGTTGGAGGAGTCAAAGCCCGCCACCAGCAGGATCGACACCCCCAGGGTGACCAGGGTCGTGGCCATGGCGATCCAGCGCGCGGCCGGCGCCGCCGCCTCGCCCCGCTTGCTCAGCAGATGCGCGACCAGGATCACCCCCGCGCCGACCAGCGGCAGGAAGGTGACCAGGCTCAGGATGTTCGGAATCACCGGCATCGGCTCAGGCGCCCCAGGCGTAGATGGCGAAGGCGAGGAAGCCGGCGACGCCCAGCAACATCACGAACGCATAGTGATAGACATAGCCCGACTGGACCTTGGACAGGCGGCCGGCGAACACGCGCGACAGGAAGGCCATGCCGTTCGGCCCGCCCCCGTCGATGATCTTGACGTCCCCGACCTTCCAGAACATGTCGCCCAGGGCCTTGGCGCCCTTCACGAACACCGCGTCGTACAGCTCGTCGAAATACCATTTGTTGTACAGGAAGGCGTGGATCACCCCGCCCCGCTCGGCCATGCGGCGGGCCATGCCTTCCTTGATGACATACAGCCAGAAGGCGACGGCGGTCCCGATCAGCGTCAGGATCAGCGGCGACCACTTGACCCAGGTCGGCACCCCATGGGCGTCGTGCAGGACGTGGTTGTCGGGGGCGTTGAAGATGGCCCCGCGCCAGAAGTCGTTCTCGTGGTGGCCGGTGAAGAACGGCTCGAACACCATGCCGGCGAACACCGCCCCGACCGACAGGATCAGCAGAGGCGCGATCATCACCCAGGGCGATTCATGCGGCTTAAGCGGGCCATGGTGGTGGTGATCGTCGTGGGCGTGATCGTCGTGCGCCGGATGGGCGCCGTCGGCCAGAGGCTCGTCATGCGTCTCCAGCTGGGCCGGCTGGGCGGCGTGGTCGTCATGGGCGTGCTCGTGATGATCCTCGTCCTTCCACACCGGCTTGTTGTGGAAGGTCATGAACACCAGACGCCAGGAATAATAGGCCGTCAGACCGGCGGCGAAGATGCCGACGAAGAAGGCGAACAGGCCCATGGGCGAATGGTTCGAGGCGGCGGCCGCAAAGGCGCTCTCGATCACGATGTCCTTGGAATAGAAGCCCGCCAGGCCGCCGATGCCAGGGATGCCCAGGCCGGTGATGGCGATGGTCCCGATCATCATCACGGCATAGGTGATGGGCAACAGCTTCCACAGGCCGCCCATCTTCCGCATGTCCTGTTCGTGGTGCATGCCGTGGATCACCGAACCGGCGCCCAGGAACAGCAGGGCCTTGAAGAAGGCGTGGGTGAACAGGTGGAACATGGCCGCCTCATAGGCGCCCACGCCGGCGGCGAAGAACATGTAGCCCAGCTGCGAACAGGTCGAATAGGCGATGACCCGCTTGATGTCGTTCTGGGCCAGGCCGACCGTGGCGGCGAACAGGGCCGTGACGGCGCCGGTCAGGGCCACGATCTGCGACGCCACCGGGGCGTACTCGAAGATCGGGCTGAGAAGGCAGACCATATAGACCCCGGCCGTCACCATGGTGGCGGCGTGGATCAGGGCCGAAACCGGCGTCGGGCCTTCCATGGCGTCGGGCAGCCAGGTGTGCAGGAAGAACTGGGCCGACTTGCCCATGGCGCCGATGAACAGCAGGAAGGCCGCCAGATCCAGCGCCGACCAGGTGTGCCCCAGGAACGCCCACCCCGTCCCGGCCTTGGCCGCGATCAGGGGGAACAGCTCGGCGAAGTTGATGGTGCCGAACATCCAGAACAGCGTCATGATGCCCAGCACGAAGCCGAAGTCGCCGACGCGGTTGACCACGAAGGCCTTGATGGCGGCGGCGCTGGCCGTGGGCTTCTTGTACCAGAAGCCGATCAGCAGATAGGACGCCAGCCCCACCCCTTCCCAGCCGAAGAACAGCTGCATGAAGTCGGCGGCGGTCACCAGGGCCAGCATGGCGAAGGTGAACAGCGACAGATAGGCGAAGAACCGCGGCTTGTCCGGGTCTTCGGCCATGTAGCCCCAGCTGTACAGGTGCACCAGCGACGACACGGTGGTGACCACGATCAGCATGGTGGCCGACAGGGCGTCGACGCGGATCGACCAGGCCGACTGGAAATCCCCGACATTGATGAAGGGCAGCAACTCGACCGTGAAGGCCGGCATATGGCCCCACGTATGCTGGCTGAACACGATCCAGCCCACGGCGCACGAGAAGAACAGCAGGCCGGTGGTGATCGCCTGGGACGCGACATTGCCGATGCGGCGGCCGGTCAGGCCCGCGATCGCGGCGCCCAGCAGCGGGGCGAAGACGCCCAGGGTGACGAGAGTCTGGATGGTCACGATCAGCCCTTCATCACGCTGGCGTCGTCAACCGCGATGTCGCCGCGGTTGCGGAAGAAGGTCACCAGGATCGCCAGGCCCACGGCCGCCTCGGCGGCGGCGACGGTCAGGACGAACATGGCCATCACCTGCCCGGCCACATCGTTCAGATGGGTCGAGAAGGCGACGAAATTGATGTTCACGGCCAGCAGGATCAGCTCGACCGACATCAGGATGATGATGACGTTCTTGCGGTTCACGAAGATGCCGAACACCCCGATGGTGAACAGCATGGCGGCGACCGACAGGTAATGCGGCAGCGCGATTTCCATCAGCGAAGCTCCTCGGGGGTCACGCCCACGCCGGTCTGGACGCTCTTGACCTGCATGGCGGTCTTGGCGTCGCGGCCGACCTGGCGGCTGACGTCCTGGCGCTTGATGTTGGGCTTGTGGCGCAGGGTCAGCACGATGGCGCCGATCATGGCGATCAGCAGCACGATCCCCGCCGCCTGGAAGAAATAGACGTAGTCGGTGTACAGCACCCGACCGATGGCCTCGACATTGGTCTGGTCCGGCGTCGCGGCGATGGGACCGGCGGCGTCGCGCGCGGCCCCGCCCTGGACCACGGCCATGGACACCACGATCATCTCGACCAGCAGCACCGCCGCCACGATCCCGCCCAGCGGCAGATAGCGGGCATAGCCTTCGCGCAGCCGCACGAAGTCCACGTCCAGCATCATGACCACGAACAGGAACAGCACCGCGACCGCGCCGACGTAAACCACGACCAGCAGCATGGCCAGGAACTCGGCGCCCATCAGCACGAACAGCCCCGCCGCCGAGAAGAACGACAGGATCAGCCACAGCACGCTGTGCACCGGGTTGCGCGCGGTCACAACCATGAAGGCCGGGATCACCGCCGCCGCGGCCAGGATGTAGAAGGCGATGCCTTGCAGCATTTGCGGGCCAGGCCCTTTCTTTCGGTGCGGCGCGATCCCCGATCGGAATCGCGGCCGGGTTTAGCGATACGGCGCGTCGAGTTCCAGATTCTTGGCGATCAGCCGTTCCCAGCGGTCGCCGTTGGCCAGCAGGCGGGCCTTGTCATAGTAAAGTTCTTCGCGGGTCTCGGTGGCGAACTCCTGGTTCGGACCTTCCACGATGGCGTCCACCGGGCAGGCCTCCTGGCACAGGCCGCAGTAGATGCATTTGACCATGTCGATGTCGTAGCGGGTCGTGCGGCGGCTGCCGTCGGCGCGCGGTTCGGCCTCGATGGTGATGGCCTGGGCCGGGCAGATGGCCTCGCACAGCTTGCAGGCGATGCAGCGTTCCTCGCCGTTCGGATAGCGGCGCAGGGCGTGCTCGCCCCGGAAGCGCGGCGACACCGGGTTGCGCTCGAACGGATAGTTCACCGTCGCCTTGGGCTTCAGCATGTATTTGACCGTCAGGCCGACCGCGCCCACGGCGTCGACCAGCAGGGCGCCTTTCACGGCTTGCTTCAGGCGGGCGATCATTGGGTCTCTCCGGGACGGCGGCACTCGCGCTGATAGCGGGCCGTGTCCTTGTTCATCGTGGCGCACGCGCGGGCGCGTTCGGCCTCGCGCGCGGCGATCTCGTCCTGGCGGCGCTGCCACTGATAGGGCGAGGTCGGCATGGCCTCATAGGGCGTGCAGGCGGCCAGGCCGCCGGCGCCGAGAAGGGTCAGCATCAGGGCCATGCGGATCACGCCCCCACCCCGAACACGCGCCAGGCGGCGACCACGACCACCGCCACCAGCGACGTCGGCAAGAAGATCTTCCAGCCCAGCCGCATCAGCTGGTCATAGCGGTAACGGGGCACGAAGGCCTTCACCAGGGCGAACATGAAGAACCAGAAGACGATCTTCACGAACAGCACGCCGAACAGCAGCAGGTTGCGCACCCATTCCGGCCAGGCGTCGGCGAAGCCGATGGGGAAACCCGGGTTCCAGCCGCCGAAGAACAGCAGGCTGATCATCACACACATGAAGACGATGTTGGCGTATTCGCCGATCATGAACAGCAGATAGGGGGTCGAGCTGTATTCGACCTGATAGCCGGCCACCAGTTCGGACTCCGCCTCGGGCAGGTCGAACGGCGGGCGGTTGGTCTCGGCCAGGGCCGAGATGAAGAAGATGATGGCCATCGGGAACATGACGATCACGGTCGGCCAGGTGTCCAGGCCGCCGCCAAAGGCGTTCCAGTTCCAGATCCAGCCCGACTGCTGGGTCACGATGGACGTCAGGTTCATCGACCCGGCCAGCAGGATCACATTGACGATGATCAGGCCGATGGAGACCTCGTAGGACACCATCTGCGCGGCGGACCGCAGCGACCCCAGGAACGGATACTTCGAGTTCGAAGCCCAGCCGCCCATGATGATGCCGTACACGCCCAGCGAGCTGATGGCGAAGATGTACAGGATGCCGACGTTCAGGTCGGAGATGACCCAGCCCGGCGCGAACGGGATCACCGCCCAGGCGATGAAGGCCAGGATGAAGGTGATCAGCGGCGCCAGCAGGAAGACGACCTTGTCCGACCCGGCCGGAACGACGATCTCCTTCAGCACGAATTTGAAGAAGTCGGCGAACGACTGCAGCAGGCCGAAGGGGCCGACGACATTCGGTCCTTTGCGCAGTTGAACGCCCGCCCAGATCTTGCGGTCCGCCAGCAGCAGGAAGGCCAGCGAGATCAGGATGCCGACCGTGACCAGCAGGATCTGGCCGACGGTGATCAGGGTCCAGCCGACCGGGGTGCTCCAGAATTCCATCAGACAGCCTCGGCGCGATAGATCAGATAGGCGAAAAGCAGGATGCAAAGGTTCTCGCCGATGAAGGCGAGACGGATCAGCCAGACCTGGCGATGAACGCCAAGGTCATGCAGGCGTGTCTCGCCCCCAAACAGGGCGGTCGTCAGACGATTTCCGTCCTCAGGATTCTGCGGATCGATGCCGAGCGTCTTGGTCAGCGCGCGGACTTCCTTGACGAACAGAAGCATCAGAACGACCGACACCAGAAGCGGAGCGAACATCCAGATGGGATAACCGGCCAGCGTCATCGCCCTACTCCGCCGCCATCGACGCCGGGGCCGTCCGCTGGGCGGACAGTTCGGCCATGGTCGCGCTGGCCCGCGCGATCGGGTTGGACAGATAGGGGTCGGCCACCGGCGAGACGAAATCGCCCTCACCCAGATCGCCCTTGGCGCCCAGCGAACCGACATCGAACGTCGCGGCCGGGGCCACATAGTCGATGCGGCCGAAGGTCGGATGATCGGCCATCAGTTTGGCCCGCAGCTGGTCCAGGGTGTCGTACGGCAGGGTGTGGCCCACCCGCTCGGACAGGGCGCGGATGACGGCCCAGTCTTCCTTGGCCTCGCCCTTCGGGAAGACCACCCGCTCGGCCATCTGAACCCGGCCCTCGGTGTTGACGTACAGGCCCGGCTTTTCCGTATAGGCCGCGCCCGGCAGGATGACGTCGGCGCCGTGCGCGCCCCGGTCGCCGTGGCTGCCCAGATAAACGCGGAAGGCGTTGGAGGCCGTGGCCTCCACCTCGTCGGCGCCCAGCAGGAACAGCACATCCAGCGCCTTGGGCTTCAGCATCGCCGCGACGTCCAGGCCGCCTTCGGCCGGCACGAAGCCCATGTCCAGCCCGCCGACGCGTGCGGCGGCGTGGTGCAGGATGTTGAAGCCGTTCCAGCCATCCATGACCACGCCGACCTTCTTGGCCAGGGCGCCGACGGCGTTCAGCACCGCCGCGCCATTGGCGCCGCCCAGGGCGCCCGCGCCGACCACGATGGCCGGGCGCTCGGCCTTGGTCAGGGCGTCCACCACCGCCTTGGGCAGCTTCGACAGGGTCTTAGCCCCCGCGCCCAACCAGTTGTAATCATAGGTCAGATCGGCCTGCTGACCGATCACGCCGATCTCGGCCTTGCCGGCCAGCCAGCTCTTGCGCAGACGGGTGTTGACCAGCGGCGCCTCGCGACGCGGATCGACGCCGACCAGCAGCACGGCGTCCGCCGCCTCGATCCCGGCGATGCCCGAGTTCATCAGCCAGCCCTCGCGAGGACCGTAACCCAGCGCCGCGCCGTCCTGACGGCAGTCGGTGTTGGCCGAGCCCAGGGCGCGGAACAGGTCCAGCGCCGCCTTCATCGATTCCGCGTCCTGCAGATCGCCGGCGATGACGCCGATGCGCTCCGGCTTGGCCGCCTTCAGCTTCTCGGCCACGACGCTCAGGGCCTCGTCCCAGGTCGCGACCCGCAGCTTGCCGTTCTCGCGCACCCACGGCCGGTCCAGACGGCGCGCGGTCAGGCCGTCGACCGCGTATCGGCTCTTGTCCGACAGCCACTCCTCGTTGACGCCCTCATTGACGCGCGGCAGCACCCGCATCACCTCGGCCCCGCGGCTGTCGGCGCGGATGTTGGACCCCACGGCGTCCATGACGTCGATGGTCTCGGTCTTCTTCAGCTCCCACGGGCGATAGTGATACTGCCACGGCCGGTGGGTCAGGGCGCCGACGGGGCACAGGTCGTTGACGTTGCCCGACAGCTCGCTGTCGATGTTCTTTTCAAGATAGGTGGTGATCTCGGCGCTCTCGCCGCGCGAGATCATGCCGATATCCGGCACGCCGGCCACCTCGGTGATGAAGCGGACGCAGCGCGTGCACTGGATGCAGCGGGTCATGAAGGTCTTGACCGTCGGACCCATGTTCTTTTCTTCGACCGCGCGCTTGTTCTCGGAATAGCGCGAGCCGTCGCGGCCATAGCCGACGGCCTGGTCCTGCAGGTCGCACTCGCCGCCCTGATCGCAGATCGGGCAGTCCAGCGGGTGGTTGATGAGCAGGAACTCCATCACCCCTTCGCGGGCCTTCCTGACCATCGGCGTGTCGGTGAAGATTTCCTGCCCCTCGGCGGCCGGCAGGGCGCAGCTGGCCTGCGGCTTCGGCGGTCCGGGCTTCACCTCGACCAGGCACATGCGGCAGTTGCCGGCGATCGACAGCCGCTCGTGATAGCAGAAGCGCGGAATCTCGTGCCCGGCGCGCTCGGCGACCTGGAGCACGGTCATGCCGGGCTCGAACTCGGTCTCGACGCCGTTGACCTTGGCGATAGGCATCAGCGGGCCTCTTTTTCGACGGCGGGGGCCGTCATCTGGATACTCGTGGACACCCGGCGGCTTTCGCGGGACAGGCTCACGCTGTCGCCGTCCGCCCGGCATTCAAAACTCAGCACGCCGCCATCGACCGGCGCGCGCCACGACACTTCGGCCCGGCCCTCGCCCGCCGCCGTGAAGGTGACGGCGTCGCCCTCCTGGCCGAACATGCGCTTGACCGCATCGCGGCACGCGGTCGGCAGGTCCACCGGCGCGGCGGCCACGACCGGCGCAGGCGCCGCGGCCGGCGTCGGTTCGGCCACGTCGCGCGTCTCCGACTGACCGCAGGCGGTCAGGGTCAGAGCAGCCCCGGCAAGAAGGATCGCCGCGCGCATCGCCCTACTCCGCCGCCACCGCATGGCCGGCGAAGTTCGCGCGACGGGTGCGGTATTGCTGGATGCGGTCCTCGATCTCGTGGCGGAAGTGGCGGATCAGACCCTGAACCGGCCAGGCGGCCGCGTCGCCCAGGGCGCAGATGGTGTGGCCTTCGACCTGACCGGCGACGTCCAGCAGCAGGTCGATCTCGGACGGGTCCGCCTCGCCCACCGCCATGCGCTCCAGCACGCGCCACATCCAGCCGGTGCCCTCGCGGCACGGGGTGCACTGGCCGCAGCTCTCGTGCTTGTAGAAATAGCTGATGCGGGCGATGGCCTTCACCAGATCGGTGGACTGGTCCATGACGATCACGGCGGCGGTGCCCAGGCCCGAGCGCATTTCGCGCAAACTGTCGAAATCCATCAGCGCGGTCTCGGACATCTCGCGCGTGATCAGCGGCACCGAGACGCCGCCCGGAATGACCGCCTTCAGGTTCGACCAGCCGCCGCGCACGCCGCCGCAATGCTCTTCCAGCAGCTGACGCAGCGGGATCGACATCGCCTCTTCGACATTGCACGGCCGGTTCACATGGCCGCTAATGCTCATCAGCTTGGTGCCGGTGTTGTTCGGACGACCAAAGCCCGCGAACCAGTCGGCGCCGCGCCGCAGGATGGTGCCGACGACCGCGATGGATTCGACGTTGTTCACCGTGGTCGGGCAACCGTACAGGCCCGCCCCGGCCGGGAACGGCGGCTTCAGGCGCGGCTGGCCCTTCTTGCCCTCCAGGCTTTCCAGCAGGGCCGTTTCTTCGCCGCAGATGTAGGCGCCGGCGCCGTGGTGGATATAGACGTCAAAGTCCCAGCCGTGGACGTTGTTCTTGCCGATCAGCTTGGCTTCGTAAGCCTGCTTGACCGCCGCCTCCATGCGCTCGCGTTCCAGCACATATTCGCCGCGCAGATAGATGTAACAGGCGTGGGCCTGCATGGCGAAGCTGGCGATCAAACAGCCTTCGATCAGCAGGTGCGGATCATGGCGCATGATCTCGCGGTCCTTGCAGGTGCCCGGCTCGGATTCGTCGGCGTTGACGACCAGATAGTGCGGACGCCCGTCCTTCACTTCCTTGGGCATGAAGGACCACTTCAGCCCCGTCGAGAAGCCGGCGCCGCCCCGGCCGCGCAGGCCCGAGTTCTTGACGTTGTCGATGAGCCAGTCGCGGCCCATGTCCAGCATGTCCTTGGTGGCGTTCCAGCAGCCGCGCGTCTTCGCCCCGTCCAGGCCCCAGTCATGCAGGCCGTACAGGTTGGTGAAGATGCGGTCCTTGTCTTCCAGGATGCCGACCACGCTCAGAGTCCTTCCGCCAGACGGCGCTTGTGATGACGGGTGCGCAGGAACACCGCCAGGATGACCAGCGCCCACCCCAGGGCCAGCATGCCGTAGCCGATCAGGGTCGCCGGTTCCGGCAGCACGCCGCGCGACGCCGCGGTGACCACCACGGCCGCCAGCAGGATCAACGCCAGCCCGCCCCAGCGATACGGCTGGGCCACGCGCCGCAGTTCGCGCCGATAATCGGCGCGGCCCTGTTCGGTGCTCAGATCGGGGGCGGGGCTGCTCATGCCGGCGCCTTCACAGGCTTGCTGTTGGGCAGGCTCTTGATCGGCTTGGCGGCCGAGCCGTCATACAGCTTGGGATCGGTCAGGGTCTGCGGCCCGCCCTCGGGCGCCGAGTTGATGCGGTCGATCTGGGGCCCGCGCTGGGGCGACTTGCCGGCGGCCAGATCGTCCAGGATCGCCTTCAGGCTGTCGGGCGTCAGGTCTTCGAAATAGTAGTCGTTGATCATGGCCATCGGCGCATTGACGCAGGCGCCCAGGCACTCGACCTCTTCCCAGTAGAAGCGGCCGTCGGCCGACAGGGTCTGTTTCGGCCCGATCTTGGACTTGCACACCTTCATCAGTTCGCCGGCGCCGCGGATCATGCACGGGGTGGTGCCGCAGACCTGGACCAGGGCGGTCTTTCCGACCGGCTCCAGCATGAACATGGTGTAGAAGGTCGCCACCTCCAGCACGCGGATATAGGCCATGCCCAACAGGTCGGCGATGGCGCGGATGGCCGGCTCGCTGACCCAGCCTTCCTGCTTCTGGACCAGCCACAGGATGGGAATGACCGCCGACTGCTGGCGGCCTTGCGGATATTTGCTGATCCACCAGTCGGCCTTGGCCTTCGTCGCCTTCGAGAAGGCGAACGTGGCCGGCTGATCCTTGGCGAGACGACGAACCGACATCAGACTTCCATTTCCTCGGCGACGACGCCGTCGCCCAGCATCTTCTTGCGCACGGTCAGCACCTTGTGCTGGCCGCTGCGGGCCAGCAGGAAGTTGTGCTTCCACGTTTCGCCGCTGCTGTCGGTGACCGAATAGCCGACCACGCTCCAGCCCTGTTTGACCGCATCGCTCAGGGGCTTGTTGCTCACCGGTCCACCTCGCCAAACACGATGTCCAGCGAGCCCAGAATGGCCGAGACGTCGGCCAGCATGTGGCCGCGGTTCATCCAGTCCATCGCCTGCAGGTGGCGGAAGCCGGGGGCCGAAATCTTGACGCGATACGGCTTGTTGGTGCCGTCGGACACGACATAGACGCCGAACTCGCCCTTGGGCGCCTCGACGGCGGCATAGACCTCGCCTTCCGGCGTCTTGAAGCCTTCGGTGTACAGTTTGAAGTGATGGATCAGGGCTTCCATCGACCGCTTCATCTCGCCACGGCGCGGCGGGACGATCTTGTTGTCCTCGACCATCACCGGATCGCCGGGGCAGTTGCGCAGGCGATGGATGCACTGGGCCATGAGGCGCGCGGACTGCTTCATCTCCTCGATGCGGACCAGATAGCGGTCCCAGCAGTCGCCGTTCTTGCCCACGGCGATGTCGAACTCCAGGTCGGCATAGCATTCGTACGGCTGCGACTTGCGCAGATCCCAGGCGATGTCCGAACCGCGCAGCATGACCCCAGTGAAGCCCCAGGCCAGGGCCTCTTCCTTGGACACCACGCCGATGTCGACGTTGCGCTGTTTGAAGATGCGGTTTTCGGTGACCAGGCTCTCGATGTCCTTCAGCGCCGCCGGGAACTGCTGCAGCCAGCGGTCGATGTCGTCGATCAGGTCCATCGGCAGGTCCTGATGCACGCCGCCGGGCCGGAAATAGTTGGCGTGCAGGCGCGCGCCGCAGGCCCGCTCATAGAAGACCATCAGCTGTTCGCGCTGCTCGAACCCCCACAGCGGCGGCGTCAGGGCGCCGACGTCCATCGCCTGGGTCGTCACGTTCAGCATGTGCGACAGGATGCGGCCGATCTCGGAATACAGCACCCGGATCAGCTGGGCCCGATAGGGAACCTCGACGCCCAGCAGCCGCTCGATGGCCAGGCAGAAGGCGTGCTCCTGGTTCATCGGCGAGACGTAGTCCAGCCGATCGAGATAGGGCACGTTCTGCAGATAGGTGCGCGCCTCCATCAGCTTTTCGGTGCCGCGATGCAGCAGGCCGATGTGCGGATCGACCCGCGTCACCAGCTCTCCGTCCAGCTCCAGCACCAGACGCAGCACGCCGTGCGCGGCCGGGTGCTGGGGGCCGAAGTTGATGGTGAATTTGCGCTCGTCCATCTCGCGCGCATGGGCGGTGCGGACGTCGTCGTCGAACACGTCCGTGGCGCCGATCGGGGCCGGGGTGTTGTGGCCGTCAGCCATCAGCGTGATCCTCGTCGTGCGTCGCCACGCGCTTGCGCGTCAGCGCCACCAGCCAGCCGAGCGCCAGCGTCAGCACCCCCATACCCGACACGGCGGCGGTCGAAATCTCCCAGTTGCCGGTCAGCACCGCGATGGCCAGCGGCGTCGACAGCAGCACGGCCGAGGCGCCCAGAAGCGCGCTCTGCAGCTCGCCCGCCGACAGCCGCCGGATGCCGGCGCCCACGGCCAGGCACACCACGGCGATCATGATGGCCACGCCCAGCGCCTGCATCTGCGAGGGCGACACCTCGGGCGCGCGCGTGAACCAGCCGGTCAGCCGCGCCCCCAGCGTGAACAGGAAGGCGGTGGAGAATGTCACCAGAAAGAACGAAGACGCCGATCGTATCGCCGTGCGGTTCATGGCCGGTCATCCCTTCGCCTTCTCGTCCCCGGGCAGGACGGGCGCGGGATATTCCGCGCCTTCCCAGGGCGACAGGAAATCGAAATTACGGAACTCTTGCGTCAGTTTGACGGGCTCATACACCACCCGCTTCAGCTCTTCGTCGTAACGGACCTCGACATAGCCCGTCATGGGGAAATCCTTGCGCAGCGGATGCCCCTCGAACCCATAGTCGGTCAGAAGGCGGCGCAGGTCGGGGTGGCCGCTGAACAGCATGCCATACATGTCGAACGCCTCGCGCTCGAACCAGTCGGCGGCCGGATAGACGCCCACGACGCTGGGCACGGGCTGGACCTCGTCGGCCGCCACCTTGACCCGCAGACGCGCGTTCCGCGTCAGCGACAGCAGATGATAGACCACTTCGAACCGCTCTTCCCGGTCGGGATAGTCAGCGCCGCAGACGTCGATCAGCTGCTGGAACCCGAAGGTGTCGCGCAGGGCCGTCATCACCTCGACGATCCGCTCACGCGGCGCGACCAGGGTCAACTCGCCATAGGCCACCTGGGCCTCGACACCCAGCGCGCCCACCATCTCGGCGCCCAGAGGCGTCAGCTGGGCCTCCAGATGATCCATCATCGCCACGTTGCTCATCGATCGATGGTCCCCGTGCGGCGGATCTTCTTCTGCAGTTGCAGAATGCCGTAGACCAGCGCCTCGGCGGTCGGCGGGCAACCCGGCACATAGATGTCGACCGGCACCACGCGGTCGCAGCCGCGCACGACGCTGTAGCTGTAGTGGTAGTAGCCGCCGCCGTTGGCGCAGCTGCCCATCGAGATGACGTAGCGCGGGTCCGGCATCTGGTCGTAGACCTTGCGCAGGGCCGGGGCCATCTTGTTGGTCAGGGTGCCGGCCACGATCATCAGGTCCGACTGGCGCGGGCTGGCGCGCGGCGCGGCGCCGAAACGCTCCAGGTCATAGCGCGGCATGGACGCCTGGATCATCTCCACGGCGCAGCAGGCCAGACCAAAGGTCATCCACATCAGCGAGCCGGTGCGGGCCCAGTTGATGACGTCGTCGGCGGCGGCGACCAGAAAGCCGCGCTCGCCCAACTCCATGTTGACCGCTTCGAAGAATTTGTCGTGGACCTGCGGGTCATAGCCCTCGACGGTCGAGCGCGCGGCCTGACCGAAGGCGATGGGGCTAGAGGGGGCGATCACTCCCATTCCAGGGCGCCTTTCTTCCACTCGTAGATGAAGCCGACCGTCAGCACGCCCAGGAAGACCATCATCGACCAGAAGGCGAAGACCATGCCCGCCTTGGACAGGTCGAACATCGATACGGCCCAGGGGAACAGGAAGGCCACTTCCAGATCGAAGATGATGAACAGGATCGACACCAGATAGAACCGCACGTCGAACTTCATCCGCGCGTCGTCGAAGGCGTTGAACCCGCATTCATAGGCCGACAGCTTCTCGGTGTCGGGGTTCTTGGGCGCCAGGACCGCGGCCGCCAGCATGAAGCCCAGCCCCAGCACGGCCGCGATGCCGGCGAAGACGACGACCGGCAGATATTCCAGCAGGAATGCGTTCATTCGGGTGCACCTCGTCCGCCGGGGGGAGAGGCGGATTCGGCGTCTTCTAGACTCAAGCCGCGCGGGGTTCAAACCCATGCCGCAAAAGGCTTTTGTTGCGAGCCATTCGCAATCCACGATGCCCGTCAGTGGACAGAATGTCGCGGGCCGGTCCGCTTGCCCCTGAGGGCGGAACCCGTCCCTATGCGCGGCTGGATCCTCCAATACGGAAAATGCGCATGAAAGTCGGCGGCCGCGTGCTGAACGCCATCGAAAGCATCGGCAACCGACTGCCGGACCCTGTCTTTCTGTTCTTGTGGTTCATCGCCGCCCTGGTGGCGCTCAGCCTGGTCGGCGCGGGCCTGGGCTGGTCGGCGGTCAATCCGGTCAGCGGCGAGGTCATGCAGGCCAAGAGCCTGCTGGCGCCCGAGAATCTGGAGAAGCTGTTCATCGGCATGCCGCGCACCCTGGCGGACTTTCCGCCCCTGGGGATCGTGGTCACCATCATCTACGGCGCCGCCGTGGCCGAACGGGCGGGCCTGTTCACCACCGCCATCCGCGGCCTGCTGCTGAATGCGCCCAAATCCATACTGACGCCGGTGGTGGTCGTGGCCGGCATGGTGTCGCACCACGCCTCGGACGCCGCCTATGTGGTCATCATTCCGCTGGCCGCCGTCATCTTCGCCGCCGCCGGGCGCCATCCGCTGGCGGGCCTGGCCGCCGGTTTCGCGGCCGTGTCGGGCGGATACGCCGGCAATCTGTTCCCCGGTTCGCAGGACGCCCTCTTGCTAGGCATCACCGAGCCGGCGGCGCATCTGATCGATCCGTCCTATGCGGTGAACATCGCCGGCAACTGGTTCTTCATCGTCGGCGTCGTCTTCGTCTTCACCCCCATCGTCTGGTTCATCACCGACCGGGTGATCGAGCCGCGCCTGGGCGCCTGGACGCCCCAAGGCGAACAGGCCCCGCGCACCGAGGAAAAGACGCCTCTGACCGCCGGCGAGAAGAAGGGCCTGGCCTGGGCCGGCCTGGTGGTGCTGGGCATGGCCGCCCTGTGGGCCGCCATCACCTTCCTGCCCGGCTCGCCCTTCGTCGATCCGGCGGCCGAGCCTGAGCAGCGTTACAATCCGCTGTTCCGGTCGCTGGTCGCCTTCTTCGCCCTGACCTTCTTCCTGGCCGGCGCGGCCTTTGGGGCCGGGTCCGGGTCGGTCAAGACGCACCGCGACCTGGTGCGGATGATGCGCGAAGGCATCCAGCAGCTGGCGCCCTATCTGGTGCTGGTCTTCTTCGCCGCGCATTTCGTGGCCATGTTCAACTGGTCCGGCCTGGGGCCGATCCTGGCCGTGAACGCCGCCGAGGGGCTGAAGGCCATCAATCTGCCGGCGCCGATCCTGTTGGTGTCGGTGGTGCTGGTGTCGTGCTTCTTCGATCTGTTCATCGGCTCGGCCTCGGCCAAATGGTCGGCCCTGGCGCCGATCGTGGTGCCGATGTTCATGCTGCTGGGCATCAGCCCCGAGATGACCACCGCCGCCTATCGCATGGGCGATTCGGTGACCAACATCGCCACGCCGCTGATGAGCTATTTCCCGCTGATCCTGACCTTCGCCCAGCGCTGGGATCCGAAATTCGGCCTCGGATCGCTGATGGCGACCATGATGCCCTATGCCGTGTCCTTCCTGATCGCGGGTCTGACCATGGTGGCGCTGTGGGTGGCGCTGGACCTGCCGCTGGGGCCGGGCGCGGGCGTGCATTACGTCCTGCCGACGCCGGCCGAAGCCGCGGTCGCCGCCCCTGTCGCGGAACCCGTCGGACCTGTGACGAAATAAGCGTTCGTCGCGCTTGACAGGCGAAGGGCGTCCCGCCTAAACGACGCCCCTCGCCGCGGCGCGCAAGCGCTTCGGCCGGGAAACGCGGGTGTAGCTCAGTTGGTTAGAGTGCCGGCCTGTCACGCCGGAGGTCGCGGGTTCGAGCCCCGTCACTCGCGCCACCTTCTCCGATAGAGCGGAGGGGTGGCGCACCGCCCTTCCCCGGACTTCGACAAACTGTCCTGACATCGCCAGCGCGTCCTTGCGCCCGCGTACCTTACGGCGAGTTCATTTCGCCCGCCGTATTCCCGCCTCAATTCGCTACAAACGTGGCGCTACTTTTGTAGCGGAGACATGTGGCGATGATCGAATCCCTGCCCCGACGCGAGCGCGAGGTGTTCGAGACCCTGTGCCGCCTGGAAGAGGCCACGGCCGCCTCGGTGCGACAGGCCCTGTCCGATCCGCTCAGTGATTCCGCCGTCCGCACCCTGCTGTCGCGGCTGGAGGCCAAGGGGTTGGTGCGGCGCCGTCCCGGCGGGCCGTCGAACCTGTACACGCCCGCGCCCGACACGGGCGATGTGGCGGCCGGCGCCCTGACCCGGCTGATCGACACCTTTTTCAACGGCTCGGCCGCCAGCGCGGCCACCGCCCTGCTGGGCATGAGCCGCCAGCTGTCGCCGGACGAACTGTCCGCGCTGGAATCGGCCATCGAACAGGCGAAGGAGCGCGGGGAATGATCGCCGCCCTCACCCTGGTCCTGGCCAAATCGGTCCTGTTCGCGGGTCTGGCGCTGGGTCTGACGGCCCTGATGCGCCGGCGTCCGGCGGCCGAGCGGGTCGAGGTTCTGCGCGCCGCCCTGGTCGCCCTGGCCGTCCTGCCTCTGATCGCCCTGGCGGGACCGGACCTGGCGCTGCGTGTGCTGGAGCCGGCGACCGCGACCGCCACCGTCGGCGCGCCCGAGGCCGCCCCTGAGGCCGCCCTGCCCCCGGCGCCTTTGCAGACGGCCCTGACCCTGCCGCGCGCCACCGTCACGGCCCAGATCACGCCGCCGCCCGCCTGGGTCTGGATTGCAGCCGCCTGGAGCCTGGGGGCCCTGCTGATCGCGGGCCGGTTCGTTCTGGGCGTCGCGGTGCTGGCGCGGTGGAGCCGTCGCGGACGGCCCGTCGAAGACGCCCGCTGGGTCGCGCCCCTGAATCGCCTGGCGCCCCGTCGCGCGCCCAGCCTGCGTGTATCGGCCGCCGTGGCCGCGCCGCTTAGCTGGGGCCTGCCGCCGGGCCGCATCCTGATCGCTCCGGCCCAGCTGGCCCGCCCGGACCAGGCCGAGGCCGTTCTGGCCCACGAACTGGCCCACATCCGCCGCGCCGACTGGCTGTTCCTGGCCCTGTCGCGGCTGGTGACGGCCCTGTTCTGGTTCAACCCCCTGGTCTGGCTGGTCGCCCGCGAAATGGAGCGTCTGTCGGAACACGCCGTGGACGAGGCGGTGGTGCGCCACCTCGACCGTGAAACCTATGCCCGCATCCTGGTCGGCATGGCCGCCCAGTCGTCCCAAACCCACCTGCCCGCCGTCGGAATGACCGGGCCGGCCCGCTCTCTCGCGCAAAGGATCAAGCTCGTCATGTCCGACCCTCGTCCCGCCCCCGCCCGCCCCTGGATCGCCGCCGCCGCCATCGCCGCCGTGGCCGCCGTGGCCGCGCCCGTCGCCGCCCTGGAGTTCATCGCCCGCGATCCTCAGGTCCAGGACGCCTACGCCTCGCCGGCCCCTGCGACCGTTTCAGCCGCCGCCGCCGAGGTCGTGGCTCAGCAGGCCCAGGCTGATGCGGCCGAACCCGTGCGGATCGTCGATCGTGACGAACGCCGCGAGGTCGTGGTCATCCGTGACGGCGACGCCCTGTCGGACGCGGAACGCGCGGCCGTCCGCGCCGATGTCCACCGCGCCCGGGCCGAGGCGCGCCAGGCGGCCCATGAAGCCCGCGCTGTCGCCGCCGATCATGCCCGGCGCGCCGAACAGCACGGCCGCGAGGCCGGGCGCCACGCCCGCTCCCTGGCCCGACTGGAGCGTCTGCGGTCGCTGCCCACGTCCGGCGACTACGCCGGCCTGGCGCGCCTGGCCGACCTGGGCGTCAACATCCAGGCCCAGGTCGACCGCGCCGTGGCCGAGGCCGCCAACGTCCGCGTCGACACGGCCCGTATCCAGGAAGAGGTGGCGCGCGAACTGGCCGCCGCCCAGGTCGAACTGGTCGCCGGCGGCGACGAGATGATCCGCGGCGCCCGCCAGATGCGTCAGGAAGCCGACCGCATGGGCGATCCCGCCTATCGCGCCCGCAAGATCCGCGAGGCCCGGGCGCGCGGCGAGACCGTGACCGACCAGGATCTGATCGAGGCCATCCCCCATCTGCGTTCGGGGGCCGACAGCCTGGAGCGGGCCGGCGAACAGCTGCGGACCCGCACCCTGGCCCAGGTTCAGGCCCCGGCCCGCGCCCGGCCCTGATTTCCGCGGCTCAGCAGGGCTGGGTCGGGGCGCCGTAACGGCCGGTGACGGCCTGTGCGGCGCCGTCGGCCTTCAGGCGCACGACGATCAGCCGGTCGTATTCGCAATCGCTCATGGCCGCCGTGTCGGTCAGGCCCAGGGCGCGGGCGATCTCGGGGATGGTGTTGCTGTGTCCCACCACCAGGGCCGTGTCGTCCGGCCCAAGCGCGCGCAGGATCGAGGCCGTGCGCGCGATATGGGCGGCCCCGCCCCCGTCCAGCGACAGAGTCTGGATCTCCAGGTCCGCCGCCTGGGCCGCCGGCGCCGCCGTGCCGCGCGTCCGCTGCAGCGGGGTGGAGAAGACATGCGTCAGCCGGGCCTGGACGACGGCCGCCGCCAGGGCCTGGGCCCGCGCCTGCCCCGCCTCGCTGAGCAGCGGATCGGCGCTGGCGTCCACCTTCTCGCCGTGACGGGCCAGGATGATGGTCTGGGCGACGGCGGGCTGTCCCAGCAGGGTCAGGACCGTCGCGAAGGCGATGATGGAATTCGGTTTCATGGGATCCTCCCGCGTTTGAACAGGAGGCTGGCCAAGCGACGCCGGCTTGTCCAGATGTTCAGTGCACGGCCTGTTCGTCGGCGACCGCCTGGACAAAGGCGCGCTGGCCCGAGACCTCGCCATAGACCTGGCACAGATCCTCGAACACGCGGTTCCAGGAAAACTGTTCCACCGTCTTCATCCGCGCGGCGGCGCCCAGGGCCTCGATGTCGCGCGTGAACAGGGCCTCGATGGCCTGGGCGTAGTCGTCGGGATCGGCGCTGACCGACAGTTGGCCGACGCTGGGATCGACCGTCTCGGCCACGCCGCCGGCGTTGACGCCGACCACCGGCCGGCCACAGGCCATGGCCTCCAGCACGATCAGGCCGAACGGCTCGCGGTCGTTGGCGTGCACGAAGGCGTCGCAGCTGGCGATGATGCGCGCCACCTTGGCCGGGTCTTTTTCGTAAGGCAGGGCGATGACCCGATCTTCCGCCGGTAGGCCCGCCCCGGCGCCGACCAGCACCAGATGATAGGGCGCGCCCAGTTTCTGGACCGCGTCGATCAGGACATCGATGTTCTTCTCGCGCGCCGGACGCCCGGCGAAGCACAGCAGCCGCGCCTCGGCCGGCAGGCCCAGCTTCTTCAGCAGCCAGTCCCGATCACGCCGGTCGGGCCGGAAGGTGTCGATCTCGACCCCCAGCGGGCGGATGACGATGTCGCGCACGCCGGCTTCTTCCAGGCGGCGGGCGATATAGCGGCTGGGCGACACCACGCGGTCGAACTGGCTGAACAGCCGGGCCCAGCGTTTCTCGACCGGCTTCTTGGCCCATTCGCCGAAATGCAGGGCGGCCAGGCCGGCCGGGTCCGAATGGCAGAAGCCGATGACCGGGCATCCGGCCCTCTGGCCCGCCTCAAGCGCGCCCTGGCCGGGCGTATAGGGGTCGCCCGCCTCGATCACCGAGGGCTTCAGCGCGGCGACCCAGGCGCCCCACTTTCGCACCGAACTGGGCCAGCGATAGCCGTCCCCAAACGGCAGTTTGGCGGCATGCAGCTTGATCACCCCGTCCGACCCGGCGTGGTGACGCAGGCCCGGCACCACCAGACTGTGGGCGACGCCGGGGCGATGGGCGGCCAGATACGCCTGCTTGGATTGCAGATACCGCTTCACCCCGCCCGAACGCGGCGCATACAGCATGGTGGTGTCCACCAGGCGCGGGCGCGGATCGCGCGCCGACGCCGCCTTGATGGCCCGCAGCGTATCGGCGACCTCTTCGTCCAATCCGGGGATCAGGCGCAGTTCGCTTTCCTGCACGTCCAGGCCGGTCATGCTCATGCGGGGGCTTTCATCGGTTGGCGAACCGGGAACGACCTGCTTCCGCTTGTGGATGCGTTTGGGGCGGACGGTCCTGGCCATCAGGGGGCGTTAGCGCCGCTGACCGCCAAGCTCAAGAGGCGTCCGCATTCGGATCATCCGCGACATCCAGTCCGCGCCGCGTCAAAGCCTCGCGCAAAAGCACCTCGACCTGGGCGTTGACCGACCGCAGCTCGGCCGCCGCCAATCGCTCGACGGCGGCCATCAGCGCGGGGCTGGTCCGCATCAGGAACGGCTTCCTGGCCTTGGGTTTGGGGCCCTGAGCCATGTCAGCCGTACAGGGTGCCCGTGTTCACGACCGGCTGGGCCTCGCGGTCGGCGCACAGCACCACCAGCAGGTTCGAGACCATGGCCGCCTTGCGATCCTCGTCCAGCTCGACCACGCCGCGCTCGCCCAGATCGGTCAGGGCGCTTTCCACCATGCCCACGGCCCCCTGAACGATCAGGCGACGGGCCGACAGCACGGCCTCGGCCTGCTGGCGCTTCAGCATGGCGCTGGCGATTTCGGGCGCATAGGCCAGGTGAGCCAGGCGCGCTTCGTCGACGACCACACCGGCCACCTTGACCCGCCCGACCAGTTCTTCGCGCAGCTTGGTCGCAACGTCCTCGGCGTCGGCGCGCAGGGTCAGTTCGTGCTCCTCGCCATGGTCATAGGCGTAGTGCGAGGCCAGGTCGCGCAGGCCCGTGTCGACCTGGATGTTCACGAACTGCTGGAAATCGTCGACGTCGAACAGGGCCTGGGCCGAATCCTCGACCCGCCAGACCACATTGGCGGCGATCTCGATCGGATTGCCCCGCTTGTCGTTCACCTTCAGCTTGTCCGAGGTCAGGTTGCGGACCCGCAGGCTGATCTTCTTGCGGCTGTACCAGGGCAGAACCCAGCGCAGGCCGGGCTTCCGATCCGTGCCGCGATAGTCTCCGAACAGCAGAATGGCCATCGCCTCGTTCGGCTGCAGCGAATACAGGCCGCACAGCAGGAACAGGCCGACCGTACCCGAAATGGCGGCAAAACCGATCATGGCGGGATCGCCCTTGTTCGCGACGATCGCCAGAGGCCCGACGACGATCAGCGCCAGGCCGACAAGCAGCATCAGCACGCCATTGGCCGTGCGCGCGGGCGTTTCGGTGGAACGGGTGTGGGTTTCGGTCATGTCGCCCTCCTGAACAGACATCAAAGTGATATCACTTCGATTTCAACTCTGGCAAGTCCCCTTGTTTCAGGTCGTCCGCACAAAGCCCGGCCTTGCATTCGCCTCAAATTCGAGAAACTTGAGGCATCGTGGCGCGGACCCTGTTAGAGGATCGGCGGCGCTCGGCTTCGCGTGTCCATAGAGGTTGTTTCCGAATGCGTAATCTGCTCGCGGCGGCGGTGGCCATCGCCCCCCTGATGGCGGCTACGGGCACGCAGGCCGAGGTGGTCATCAACACCTCGCGCACGACCCCGATCACCACCGCGAACGCGACCGGTTCCGGCCCCGACAGCATCCGTTTCGCCAGCGGCGGCAACGTCAATGTGACCTCCGGCGTGGCCGTGACGGTCAATTCGAACCACGGCCTGGACCTGGACAGCGGCTCGTCCATCTCGATGCTGGCCTCGGCCAACGGCTCGACCGGCATTCTGGTGACCGGCTCCAACCCCGGCACGATCGTCATCGGCGGCTCGGTCACGATCAGCGACGACCTGGAATTCTATCCCGACGACGACAAGGACGGCGACCTGGACGGTCCCTGGGCCAAGGGTTCGGATCGTTACGGCCTGCGTGTCAACGGCGCCGGCCCGGTCACCGCCAACATCAGCATCGAGGCCAGCGGCACCCTGCTGGTCGAGGGCAACAACTCCTACGCGGTCTCGATCGAATCGGACCTGGTCGGCTCGTTCTTCTCGCTGGGCACCATGCGGGTGACGGGCGACAACTCGATCGCCTTCCGCTCCTCGGGCGACATTTCGGGCGGCGTCTATCTGGGCGGGCCGATTTCGGCGACCGGCGCAGGTTCGACCGCCGTGTCCATCACCGGCGACGTCGGCGGCATGCTGACGCTGCAAAGCGACATCTCGGCCACCGGCTATCGCTACACCGCTCTGGGATCCGACGCCTTCGTCGCGGGGCTTGAGCCCGAGGACAAGCTGCAAAGCGGGTCCGCCGTCGTGATCGGGGCCAGCGTGCTGGGCGGCGTCATTCTCGAAAAGCCCCCGGTCAACAACGACAACGCCAACAACGATGAAGACGGCGACGGGATCGGCGACGCCGCCGAAGGCACCGCCACGGTCAACGTCTTCGGTTCCGCCCCGGCCATCGTGGTCGCCTCGGACACTCAGGACATCACCCTGGGCGTCGTCGGCACGGGCGACAAGGCGTTCGGCTTCATCAACCGCGGCTCCATCTCTGGCCAGGGCGTCTATGAAGGCGTCCAGGCCAATGGCCTGCTGTTCGGCGGCGTCGCGGGCCGCACTGTCGATATCGTTGGCGGTGTTCGCAACGAAGGCACCATCGCCTCACTGGCCAACAAGGCCGACGCCACCACCCTGCGCTTCGGCGAAGGGGCGTCCGCCGACAGCCTGGTCAACATCCTGGCCATTTCGTCCGGCGTCGCCACCCAGGGCGCGCACCGTTCGACGGCGATTCAGATCGACGCCGGCGCCACGCTGAATTCCATCACCAACTCGGGTCAGATCCTGGCCGTCTCGTCGGGCGGTACGGCCGATGTCACGGCCATCCGTGATCTCAGCGGAACCCTGACCAGCCTGACCAATACGGGCTCCATCCAGGCCAACCTGTCGCCGAACGACAAGGGCGACGCGATGACCGGCACGGTCACGGCGATTGACGCCCGCGCCAACACCACCGGTCTCACCCTGATCCAGTCGGGCACGACGGGCACGGTGAACGCCGACAATCCCGACACCGACGGCGACGGCGTGCCGGACGCGCAGGAACCGGAAATCCTGGGCGATATCCGCCTGGGTTCGGGCGCGGACGTGCTGGATATCCGCAATGGCGTGGTCGAGGGCGCGATCAGCTTCGGCGCCGGCGCGGACCGTCTGGACATCACCGGCGGCGCCGTTGTGCGCGGCGCCCTGTCCGACACCGACGGCCTGTTGGACATCAACATCGCCAATGGCACGCTGGAAGCGCGCCAGGCCGGTCAGTTGAACGTCACCAGCCTGAACATCGGCGCCCAGGGCGACCTTCTGGTCACCCTGGATCCCGCCAACAGCTCCAACTCGGGCTTCAATGTCAGCGGCACGGCCACCGTGGCCAATGGCGCGGGCGTGGGCGTGCGGTTCGCTTCGCTTCTGGACGGCCCGGAACGCTTCAATATCATCAGCGCCAACACCCTGATCATGGGCGGTACGCTGGATCAGGCCGCGGTACAGGCCAACTCGCCCTACCTCTATGTCGTCAGCGCGGGCGCCGACGTCGCGGCGGGCGACATCTACATCGACGCGCGCCGTCGCACGGCCCAGGAAGCCGGGCTGAGCGGGGTCGAAACCTCGGCCTTCGACGCCTTCTATCGCGCCCTGGGCGACAGTGACGCCCTGCGCAACGCCTATCTGGGCCAGACCGGCCGCGACGGCTTCATCAACCTGTACGAACAGATGCTGCCCGACCACTCGGGCGGACCGCTGCTGTCGCTGGCCTCGGGCGTCGATGCGGTGACCCGCGCCCTGACCGGCCGCAACGCTTCGGCCGCGCCGGGCGAAACCAGCGCCTGGCTGCAGGAGATCAACTTCTACGCCGACAAGGACAAGACCGACACCTACGGCTTCCGCTCGGAAGGCTTCGGCGTCGCGGGCGGCATCGAGCGGGGCACCCGCAACGGCGCCTTCGGCCTGTCGGTGGCCTTCACCTCGTCCGATTTGGAAGACCCCGAGGCCGAGGCCGAAGAGGTTCTGTCGGCCAGCCTGATCGAACTGGGCCTGTACTGGCGCGCTCAGGGCCAGTACTGGACCACCTGGGCGCGGGCCGCGGCCGGCTACGCCACCTTCGACGCGACGCGCCAGCTGGTCGGCTCGGGCCTGAACCTGCGTAACGAATCCAGCTGGAACGGCTTCACCCTGGCGGCGGCGGGCGGCGTTTCGTACGAGCGCAACATGGGTCGCTGGAACATCCGGCCCGAACTCTATGCCGAATATTTCTCGCTCAGCGAGGATGCGCGCGTCGAACGCGGCGGCGGTGACGGCTTCGACCTGGATATCGACGAGCGCGACGGCCACATGTTCTCGACCGTTGCGGCGGTCAACGTCGGCTATGGCTTCGGTCAGAACGGCTGGCTGCGGCCGGAACTGCGGGTCGGCTGGCGCCAGAACCTGTCGGTCGACGCCGGTGAAACCATCGCCCGCTTCGCCTCGGGCGGCCCGGACTTCATCCTGTCGCCGGCCAGCATCAAGGGCGGCGGCCCCATGCTGGGGCTGCGCGTGGCGGTCGGCAACGAACTGGGCATGCTGACCATCGCGGCGGACGCCGAGAAGCTGGAAAACTACGTCCGCTACACCCTGCTGCTGCGGGCCAGCTTCCGCTTCTGATCAGTCGGCGGCGGCGATCCAGGCCGCCCGGACCTTCAGGCGGCTGGCGCGGCGCATCGCGGTCGCGCGCGCGCCGGAGTCCAGCAGACCGGAAGCGCGCGGATCGCCCGCCAGCGCCCCCTGCCCCAATTCGCGCCACGCCGCCGCCCCCTGGTTCATGTCCGCCAGGATTTCCGCGCGCTCGGACCGATAGCTCAGGCTGGCGGGGTGCCGGGCGCCCAGCCGCTGCTCGGCGGCCTCTGGCGTTTCGCCCAACACCGTCAGCGCAGTTCCGGCATCGCCGCTGCGCCGCATCAGCACCGCCAGTCGCCCCCGCGCATCCAGCACATAGGGATCATCGGCCGGCCGCGATTCCAGGGCGGTCAGCGCCTGTTTCGCCTGATCCAACGCGGCCTGGGTCTGACCATTGGCGCCCAGGGCCTGGGCCCACACCTGACGCGCGCGGGTGGTTTCCAGATGATCCGCCCCCAGCGCCGTCTGCAGGCCCGCCACGGCGCGGCGTGACAGGGATTCGGCCTCCAGCGGCCGGTCCTGGGCCAACAGCACCTCGGCCAGGCGCAGGCGGGTCAGCTGGGTCTCGCTGTGCTCGACGCCGTTGCGCGCCTCGCGGATTTCCAGCCCGCGTCGCAACAGGGGTTCGGCGCGCTGGGCCTGACCGGCGCGGAACAGGGATTCGCCCGCATGGGTCAGCGACGCCCCGACAAAGGCGTGGTCGGCGCCCAGAACCGCGCCCATGATCTCGGTCGTCTGGCGGAACAGGTCGGCCGCCTCCAGATGGTCGCCCTTCAGCCCGCGGATATTGCCCAGGCCGTTCAGCGCCAGACCCGCCGCGGTCGTCGGAGCGGCGCCGGGCCTGACATAGGCCGCCACCGCCGCACGATAGGCCGCCTCGGCCTCGTCGAACCGACCCAGACTGGACAGGGTGTTGCCCAGGGCCGTCTGGGCGGTGGCGCGGCGCGGATCGTCCGGCCCGAACAGTCGCCCCGCCACCGCGTCGGCGCGGCGAAACGCGGCCTCGGCCTGGGCGTACTGGCCCTGGTCATAGTGGCTCCAGCCCAGGTTCTTCAGCCCCTCCAGCACATCGGGATGATCCTCGCCATAGGCGGCGATCCAGACCTGGACCGCCTGCTGGATGCGCGCCATCGAGACGTCCAGCCGTCCCTGGCGCGAGGCGACCGAGGCCAGGTTGTTCAGGCTTTCGGCCACGTCCGGGTGGGCGTCGCCCAGGGCGGCGCGGCGATCCTCCAGCCCCTGCTGAAACACGGCGCCGGCCCCATCGATGTCGCCCCGGACATACAGGATCTGGCCGATGATGTTGCGGCTGGACGCCGTAACGGGGTGGTGCGGACCATAGGTGGCCTCGGCGATGGCGACCAGTTCGCCGGCCTTCTGGATCGCCTCGTCGAACCGCTCGGCGTCGCGCGCCGTCTCGGCCTCGCCCACCAGGCGTTCGATCTGGGCCGTTTCGTCGTCGGTCGGCGCACGCACGGCGGGGGGTATGGCGAAGATGTCGGCGGGTTCGAACGCCACGCCCTGCGCCGTCGCGTCCTGCACGGCGACAACCGGAACGGGCGCGCCGGCGATCATCAGGACAGCCAGGCTGGCGGCGGCGATCATGACCGCGACTATCCCGTCATGCCGACGCCGATGCAAGCAGCCCGGAATGACGGTCAGGAATGGTGGGCGGCGAGGGGTTCGAACCCCCGACCCCCTCGGTGTAAACGAGGTGCTCTGACCAGCTGAGCTAGCCGCCCTTCCCCGCCGCTCATGCCCGCATGGGCGCGCCGGTTCAAGCCGCCGGACAACGCAAAACGCGGCCCGGCGAACCGGACCGCGTTCTGTCTTCAGCCGTGTCGGACGATCAGTGGCTGACCACCGCCCCGCCATCGGGCGCGGGCGGCGCCTGGGGCGGCAGGGGTTCGGTCGCCTCGTCCCATTCCACCGGCGTCAGGGTTCCGGTCAGGGCCCATTTCAGCGCCTCGTCGGCGGTCGAGACGGGCACGATCTCCAGCGCCGACTTCACATTGTCGGGCACATCGGCCAGGTCCTTCTCGTTCTCCTGCGGGATCAGCACCGTCTTCACGCCCGAGCGCAGGGCCGCCAGCAGCTTCTCCTTCAGGCCGCCGATGGCGGTGACCCGGCCGCGCAGGGTGATCTCGCCGGTCATGGCGATGTCCTTGCGGATGGGGATGCCGGTCAGGACCGAGACCATGGCCACGGTCATGGCCACGCCGGCCGAGGGGCCGTCCTTGGGCGTGGCGCCGTCCGGCACGTGCACGTGGATGTCGGTCTTCTCGAACACCGGCGGCTTGACCCCGAAGGCCAGGGCGCGGGCGCGCACATAGCTGGCGGCGGCCGAGATGGACTCCTTCATGACCTCCTTCAGATTGCCGGTCACGGTCATGCGACCGCGGCCCGGCATCTTGATCGCCTCGATGGTCAGGATGTCGCCGCCGAACTCGGTCCAGGCCAGGCCGGTGACGATGCCGACCTGATCCTCGGCGTCCGTCTCGCCATAGCGGTATTTCTTGACCCCGGCGTATTCGGCCAGCTTGGCGTCATCGACGGTGATCGAGACGAGTTTCGACGTCGCCATTTCACGCACCGCCTTGCGGGCCAGGCCGCCCAGGGCGCGCTCCAGCGACCGCACGCCGGCTTCGCGGGTGTAGTAGCGGATCAGGTCGCGGATGGCCGCGTCCGGCACGATCAGTTCGCCGTCCTTCAGCCCGTGATCCTGCAACAGCTTGGGCAGGACGTGGCGTTTGGCGATCTCGACCTTCTCGTCCTCGGTGTAGCCGCTGACCCGGATGATCTCCATCCGGTCCATCAGGGGCTGGGGCATGTTCAGGCTGTTGGCCGTGGTCACGAACATGATGTTCGACAGGTCGTAGTCGACCTCCAGATAGTGGTCGCCGAAGGTCGAGTTCTGGGCCGGGTCCAGCACCTCCAGCAGGGCCGACGAGGGGTCGCCGCGCCAGTCGGCGCCCAGTTTGTCGATCTCGTCCAGCAGGATGAAGGCGTTGGTCGTCTTGGCCTTCTTCATCGACTGGATGATCTTGCCGGGCATGGAGCCGATGTAGGTGCGGCGGTGGCCGCGGATCTCGGCCTCGTCGCGCACCCCGCCCAGGGACATGCGGACGTATTCACGCCCCGTCGCCTTGGCGATCGACTTGGCCAGAGAGGTCTTGCCGACGCCCGGAGGGCCGACCAGGCACAGGATCGGCCCCTTCAGCGTGCCGGTGCGCGCCTGGACCGCCAGATATTCCAGGATGCGCTCCTTCACCTTCTCCAGGCCGAAGTGATCCTCTTCCAGAATGGCCTCGGCCTTGTTCAGGTCGATGGGCTTCTGCTTGGCCTTGCCCCACGGGATCGACAGCAGCCAGTCGAGGTAGTTGCGCACCACGGTCGATTCCGCCGACATGGGCGACATGTTGCGCAGCTTCTTGACCTCGGCCTCCGCCTTGGTCCGCGCTTCCTTGGACAGGCGCGTCTTACGGATGCGCCGTTCCAGCTCCATGATCTCGTCGCGCTGGTCGTCGGTTTCGCCCAGCTCGCGCTGGATCGCCTTCATCTGCTCGTTCAGATAATATTCGCGCTGGGTCTTCTCCATCTGCCGCTTCACGCGACTGCGGATCTTCTTTTCGACCTGAAGGACGCTGATCTCGCCCTCCATCAGGCCATAGACCTTCTCCAGGCGACGCGGCGTCTCGATGGTTTCCAGCAGGGCCTGTTTGTCGGCGATCTTGACCGACAGATGGGCGGCGACGCTGTCGGCCAGCTTGGCCGGCTCGGTGATCTGGGGAATGGCGCTGAGGGCCTCGGGCGGGACCTTCTTGTTCAGCTTCACATAGTTTTCGAACTGCTCGACCACGGCGCGCATCAGGGCCTCGGCCTGGGACGGATCGCCCGGCTCGTCCTCGATCTCGACGGCGTCGGCCTCGAAATAGTCTTCGCGGTCGCTGAAGCGGGTCAGGCGGGCGCGGCTCTTGCCCTCGACCAGCACCTTGACCGTGCCATCAGGCAGTTTCAGCAGCTGCAGCACCGTGGCCACCACCCCGATGGGATAGATGGCGTCGGGCGACGGGTCGTCATCGACGCTGTTCTTCTGGGTCGCCAGCAGGATCTGCTTTTCGCCCTTCATGATCTCGTCCAGGGCGCGCACCGACTTCTCGCGCCCCACGAACAGGGGCACGACCATGTGCGGAAAGACGACGATGTCCCGCAGCGGCAGGACGGGAAGAGTCTTGGTTTCGGGCGTTTGGGTCTCGGACATGATGCGTACTTTCCAGGGCCTTCGTTGATCTCCGGCCCGCCGTTCCCCGGACGCCGGGCGCGATGCCCGGTCCCCGTGGACGGCCCGTCGATTCCGACGGCGTTCGGAACAGTATGTGGCCCCGCGCGTCCGGGGTTCAAGCGTAACGGGCGCCGGGAACGATGCGGTCGTGGATAGACGGCCACGCTGGACGATCCGTGCGCCTGATCGCCCCGACAGGTCCGCATCACCGGCGTCAGCGGCGTATAAGGGTCGATAGACGCGCGAAATCCGTGTGGTCCGGGCGCCGCATCGGCCGGCTTCGTGGCAACCCCTGACCGTCCGTGGCCGTTAGCGAAGCTCCACAGATGGAGGATTCGATGCGTTCACTGATCGTCCTGGGCGCCGCGGCGTCCCTGCTGACCGTCGCGGCCTGCAACCGGCCCGACGATACGCCGACCGAAACCGAGGCCGCCGCTGCGGTCGATGCGGCCGCCGAAACCGCCGCGACGGGCGCGACGGCCAGTGCGCGCACATCCGGCGCCCCTGCCCCGGCCGACACGGCCACGCCCTACCCCACCAACGACCCCATGCCGCCCGCGACGGACGGGGCCGCTGGCGCCAGCCCCGTCTCCGACGCCACGCGCGACGGCGCCAAGGAAAAGGCCGAAAGCACCAATCTTCATCCCCGCACGCCCTAAGCCGGCGTCACCACGAGGCGCGTGAAAAAGGGCGGGTCCGTCGCCGGGCCCGCCCTTGTTCGTGTCGTTTGCGGCGCGTCGATCAGGCGGCGCTGTCGGGGGCGGCCTTCTTGCCCTTGGTTTCCGCATAGATCAGCAGCGGCTGAGCCTTGCCTTCGATCACCTCGGCGTTGACCACCACCTCTTCGACGCCTTCGAAGGTCGGCAGTTCGAACATGGTCTCCAGCAGGACGCCTTCCAGGATCGAGCGCAGGCCGCGCGCGCCGGTCTTGCGCGTGATGGCCTTCTTGGCGACGGCGTTCAGGGCGTCGTCGGTGAAGGTCAGTTCGACATTCTCCATCTCGAACAGGCGCTTGTACTGCTTGACCAGAGCGTTCTTCGGCTCGGTCAGGATCATGATCAGCGCCGCTTCGTCCAGGTCTTCCAGTGTCGCCAGAACCGGCAGACGGCCGATGAATTCAGGAATCAGGCCGAACCTCATCAGATCGTCAGGCTCGACCCCGCGCAGGATGTCGCCGGTGCGGCGTTCGTCCACGTCCTTGACCCGAGCGCCGAAGCCGATGGAGGCCGCGTCGCCGCGCGCCTGGATCACCTTCTCCAGGCCCGCAAAGGCGCCGCCGACGATGAACAGGATGTTGGCGGTGTCGACCTGCAGGAACTCCTGCTGCGGATGCTTGCGGCCGCCCTGGGGCGGCACGGAGGCGACCGTGCCTTCCATGATCTTCAGCAGGGCCTGCTGAACGCCCTCGCCTGACACGTCGCGGGTGATCGAGGGGTTGTCGGACTTGCGCGAAATCTTGTCGATTTCGTCGATGTAGACAATGCCGCGCTGGGCCCGATCGACGTTGTAGTCGCTGGCCTGAAGCAGCTTCAGGATGATGTTCTCGACGTCTTCGCCCACATAGCCGGCTTCGGTCAGGGTGGTGGCGTCGGCCATGGTGAAGGGCACGTCGATGATCCGCGCCAGCGTCTGGGCCAGCAGCGTCTTGCCCGAGCCGGTCGGCCCGATCAGCATGATGTTCGACTTGGCCAGCTCCACGTCGTTCGACTTGGTCGCGTGGTTCAGGCGCTTGTAGTGGTTGTGCACCGCGACGCTCAGCACCTTCTTGGCGTGCGCCTGACCGATGACATAGTCGTCCAGGACCTCGCGGATCTCCTTGGGCGTAGGCACGCCGTCCTTGGCCTTGACGAAGCCGATCTTGTGCTCTTCGCGGATGATATCCATGCACAGTTCGACGCATTCATCGCAGATGAACACGGTCGGTCCGGCGATCAGCTTGCGGACCTCATGCTGGCTCTTCCCGCAGAAGCTGCAGTAGAGGGTGCTCTTGGCGTCCGTTCCGGCGGCTTTGGTCATTGACCCTTCTCACTCCCGCATTCGTCCCCGATATGGGGTCCGAACGCGCCTCCTCCGCGTTGATTCCTGAACTCTAGGCGCGAAGGTCTTTAAAATTGACAATCAACCATCCGCACGCGCGCCACAACCCCGCAAAGGGGGCCGAACGACGCACGGTTGGGGAACAAGACTGGATGGAGATCACGGCGAATGTCTGACATGGGCGCCCCGGACGATTTTCGCCAGCCCCGCGCAACGGGCGCGCCGGTCGTGGCTTTCGACTTCGACGGTACCCTGACGGTGCGCGACAGCTTCACCGCCTTTCTGCGCCATCGGGCGGGGGCGGCGGGATGGATGCTGGGCCTGGCGCGCATCGCCCCGGCCCTGGCGGCCTATGTCACAGATCGCGACCGCGGGCGGATCAAGGCGGCGACGGCGCGCGAATTCCTGGGCGGCCTGCCGCGCGAAACGCTGGAACAGGAGGCCGCCGCCTTCGCCGACGCGGTCTGGGACCGGTTCATGCGGCCCGACGCCCTAGACGTGTGGAACGCCTGGGGCGAACGCGGCGCCCACCGCGTGATCGTGACCGCCAGCCCCGAAACCACCGTCGCCCCCTTCGCCCGCCGCCTGGGGGCCGAGGCCTTGCTGGGCACCCAGATGGTGTTCGACGCCCACGACCGCGTCACCGGCGCCTTCGCCGGTCCCAACTGCCGGGGCGAGGAGAAGGTGCGCCGCCTGCGCGCCGCCTATGGCGACGACCTGCGCCTGGCCGCCGCCTATGGCGACACCTCGGGCGACACCGAGATGCTGGCCATCGCCGACGAGGCGGGATTCAGGGTGTTTACCTCGCGCCCTTAATGACCGTCGGCGTCCACGTCGAAGACCATGGCCCGGCCGCGCGAGGTCGGCTCCCAGCCCGCTTCGATGATCGAGGAGACGGCCGTCTTCACCGCCTCGACATTGATGCGCTGCTTTTCCATGTCCGGCCGGCCATTGGGGCGCAGGGGCATGGGGAATTGCACGATGGCCTCGCGCTTGAAGCCTTCCAGCCTCAGGGTGATGGCCATGCCGTTCCAGCTGCCGTCGGCGTTCGGCTGGGGCTGGCGGCGGATCTCCCAGCTGTAGGTTTCGCCATCGACCAGAACGGTCCCGCTGGTGTCGCGTGTGTGCTGCATGAGCGCCTGATAGCACAAAAGAAAAGGCGCGCCGGTTGCGACGCGCCTTTGTTCGGGTCTTGAGGCCGCAGAAGGATCAGGGCGTCTTCACGCCATCGGCGTCGGCCTGTTCGCGGCGGTCGTAGACGTGATCCACGATGCCCCACGCCTTGGCCTCGTCCGCGCTCATGAAATGGTCGCGGTCCAGCGTCTTTTCGACCTCTTCATAGGTGCGGCCGGTGTGGTGGACATAGATCTCGTTCAGCCGCTTCTTGGTGTAGCGGATGTCTTCGGCGTGGCGCTCGATGTCCGAGGCCTGGCCCCGGAAGCCGCCCGAGGGCTGGTGCACCATGATGCGGGCGTTCGGCAGGGCCACGCGCTGGCCCGCTTCGCCCGCCGCCAGGATCAGCGACCCGGCCGAGGCGGCCATGCCCATGACCACGGTCGAGACTGGCGACTTGATGTATTGCATGGTGTCGTAGATCGCGAGCGCCGAGGTCACCTGACCGCCGGGACTGTTGATGTACATGCTGATTTCCTTCTTCGGGTTCTCCGATTCCAGGAACAGCAGCTGGGCGCAGATCAGCGAGGCCATGCCGTCTTCGAACGGGCCGGTCAGGAAGATGATCCGTTCGCGCAGCAGGCGTGAGAAGATGTCGAAGGCCCGCTCGCCCCGGCTGGACTGCTCCACCACCATGGGGACCAGGTTCATGTTCATCAGTTCGATGGGATCGCGCATTCGGGGCCTTCTCGGATAGGTGCGGGCGGCCGAATCGGCGCGCGCTCCGCGTCGCTAGGATATTGCCCGCTGATGGGCCGGTTTCAAGCGAGGGGTCGTTCACCCGCCGCCGAAGCCACCGGATGGGCCACGCGCCAGGCGGCCCGAACCTGGGCGCGGAACAGGCTGCGCAGGCGCTGGGATTCGGTCATGCCCACCTCTTCCACGCTCAGCCGCCCAGGCCGCGCCGTCGCCTCGCGCCCCACATCGCGCAGCAGCGGCAGGGCCTGATCCGCCCGGCCCGTGGCCAGATACTGCCGCGCCAGGCCGCTTTCCCACAGCATGCGATCCGGGTCGCCGGGCGCCAGCTGGGCCCGGCCGACATCCACCGCGTGATGCAGCATCTCCTCGGCCTGATCGGCGGACAGTTCGGGCTGCATCTGCATGGCGATGTTGAACATCATGCCCGCGACTTCGACATGGTCGCGCCCCAGCAGGCGGATACGGGTGTCTAGCAAGGCCTGATAGGCCGTCGCCGCCTCGGTCCGGCGACCGCTTTCGGCCATGATCGCCGCCTGGTTCGATCGCGCCCGCAGGGTCTGCAGATTGTCGGCCCCCAGCGACGCCGAATAGCTGTCCACCGCGATGTCGATCAGCCGCCCGGCCTCGTCCATCTGATCGGCGCGCCAGGCCAGCAGCGCCGCCTGATTATAGGCCGAGCCCACGAACATGTGCCCGCGCCCGAACTGGCGTTCGGCCTGCAGCACGGCCCGGGTCATGGTGGCCGCCGCCGCATCCAGCGCGCCCGCCTCATATTGCGACTCGGCCAGGGCCAGCAGGGTGGTGGCGATCTCGGGGTGATCTTCGCCCAGGATGCGGGCCTCCAGCGCTGCCGTGTCGCGCAGCACCTCGCCCGCCTCGGCATAGCGTTCCGCTTCGATCAGGACCGACCCCAGGTTCCGCAGCGCACGGATGCGATACAGGCTGGTCGGCGCGCGGGTGGCCAGAACGCCTTCCGCTTCACGCGCCAGTTCCAGGGCGGCGGGGATGCGCGCCTGCTGTCGCCGCACCATCGACATCAGCATCAGGGCCACGGCCCGCGACTGCATCGTCTTGCGCGCATCGGCGGGCCAGACCTCCAGCGCGCTGTCCAGAATCTGCTCGGCCTCGCCGGCTCGATTGTCGATCATCAGCCCTTCGGCCAGGGCGATGCGGGCCTGGTTCAACCGCGTCTGGTCCACGCCCTCGACGTCGCCCTGTTCGGCCAGCAGGGCGATCAGGGCCTCGACGCCCGCCCGGTGCTGGCCCTGCAAGGGCAGCAGCGCGGCCTGACTGATGCGCGCGCCCAGCCGGTCCGGGTCGCTGGCCGGAACCTGGGCGGCCGCCAGGGCCGTCTCCAGCACCTGGGTCGCCGCGGCGTAGCGGCCGACGCCCTGCAACAGATCCGCCCGCCAGGTGGCCAGGCGCAGCGCCTCGACCGAACCGGCGCCCCTGGCCTGGATCACGGCGACCTGGGCCGCATCCAGACGCGCAAAGGCCTCGTCCGCCTGTCCGGCCGCCAGGACGGTGCGAACATAAGCGTCCAGCAGTTTCAGGGTTCCGGCGTCGGCCGGACCGTGGGTCTGGGCCGACAGAGCGTGCACCGCGCCGGCCTCGGCCAGCGCCTCGTCCATCCGCCCCAGCCCGCGCAGCCAATCGGCCCTCAGGCCCCGCAGTTCCAGCGTCAGCGGAGCCGTGGCGCCGTCCGTGGCGTCGTACCAGGCCAGAAGACGCCCGAACGCCGCCTCTACCCGCGCCGTATCGCCGCTTTCCATCCCTGCGGTCACATCGCGCATGTCGCGGCGGGCCTGGACCTCTGCGCTCTGCTGGGGCGTCAGTTGCACCGGCATGCCCGCCTCGGCCCGCACCGTGTCCAGTTGCCGGCAGCGTTCGGTGTTCGACCCATGCTCGGGCCGGGCGTACAGATCACAGGCGCGCTGGGCCGCCACGCCCGCCTCTTCGAACCGGTTGTCGTTGTTCAGCACCCGCGCCAGGGCATAGGCGACGAAGGGCGCGTCGGTCGCCGCGTCCTGGCCCGCGTCGATCAGGGCCTGATTCTCATGGGCCAGAATGTTCGCCGCCTCGCTGCGCCGACGCAGCCGGTCCAGCGAATTGGCCAGGCTGAGCGCCGTATTCAGCCGCCAGCGGTTCTGCGGCGGCGCCTGCCGCGCCAGAACCTGATAGGCCTCGCCCAACGGCGGCAGGGCCTCGGCGTATCGCCCGGCGCGCTCCAGCTCCATCCCCTGCTGGGCCAGGCCCAGGATGCGCTCCACCTCGGGATCGACGGCGGGCGCCGCGGCGGCGGGCTCCGGCGTCTGCGCCCAGGCGCCGCTGTTGATCGCCAGCGCCAGCAGCGCCGCGCACCCCATCGCTCGAATCATCATGGCCCGCCTCATGCCGGCATAGTGCGCCGACAGGAGACGAAGCGGGACTGTCAGAGACTGACGATCACTGATCCGGCGCGGCGGCGGGTTCGGCGGGCGTGTTGCGTTCGTCCTGGCGGATCTGCCCGGCGATGTCGCGCGCCAGGGCGCGGCCGACATTGCTGCCGTGCCGGTTCGGCGTGCTCTGGGTGGTGTCCGTGCGGTACAGGGCCTGAAGATAGGCGCGGTCCCATTCGGTCAGACCGGGCTGCGGCGCGCCGCTGAACAGGTTCAGGATGGTGTCGTAACCGCTGGTGTCCGCCTCGGGATCGGTCTGGGCCATGACCAGGAAGGCGACATAGTCGGCCAGTTGATCGAAGGTGACATTGGCCACGTCGTCCACGTCGATGATGACGAAGACCTTGCGCATGTCGTCACGCAGCGGGCTGCGCAGACGGGTGGCGCCCATGCGTTTGTTGACGACGCGCGGCCCGTCGTCGCCCGGAAGCCGGACGGCCGGATCGCCGGTCGCGGCGTCCACCGGAATGCTGATGTGCCACCAACGGACGGGCCGGTCCGTCTGAATGAAGGCGTCCAGTTCCGCCCGGCCCTGCGACGCGCCGGTCCAGTTGGGCAGAAAGGTGCGCAGGCGACGCTCGACCAGTTCGGACGCCATGCTGCGGGCGTCGGTGCTCATGACGATGATCACGTTCGGCTCGCAACCCGGCGCGCCGGGGCGCAGGCCCAGTTCGCGCGCCACGTCCGAAACGCGATCCACCATGGCCTGGCCGTGAACGGTTCCCATGTTGACCGCCCCGATGCACAGCGCGTCGTGCCAGGTGGCCAGGTTGCGGTTGTTGGCGGGCGCGGCGATTTCACTGACGAACTCACGCGATCGATCCGTCAGCGACCGGCCATCGATCATGATGTCATCGACAGCCACAGGATCCTGGGCCTGGGCGGGCGCGGCCTGGGTCGCAGGCTCAGGGGCGGTCTGGCTGGCCAGAAGCGCCGCCATGGTGATGGCCGTCAGCATGAAAAATCCCCTTCGATCCGGTCAATCGACCCGTACGCGTCGATACTGGCCGCGGCGGCTTACACCCGTATTTCGTTTGAGAAAGGGATTCCGTCGGAATCAAGGCACGGCGGCCTTGGACCTGGCACGACCATCGGCCTTTTCACCTGTGAAAAGCCCCCGTGCGGAGAATCCGACGGGGGCCATTCTGTTTCGGATCGCGCCGTTGCGCGGCCGCTAACGCTGACGACGGGGATCAGCCCTCGTCGTCTTCCTTCAGCAGCTCTTCCTTGGTGATCTTGGCGTCCTTGACCTCGGCGGCGCCGAAGATCAGGTCCACGACCTTCTCTTCATAGATGGGGGCGCGCATCGAGGCGGCGGCGTTCGGGTTCTGGCGATAGAAGTCCAGCACAGCGCGTTCTTGCCCCGGATAGTTGCGGGCTTCGGCCATGATGGCCTGGTTCAGTTCCTGGTCGGACACCGCAACGTTGTTGGCGCGGCCGATCTCGGCCAGCACCAGACCCAGGCGCACGCGGCGCTCGGCGATCTTGCGGTATTCTTCCTTCAGCTTCTTGTCCGACTTCTTGGCGTCTTCTTCCGGCAGACGGCCGGCGGCCTTGTCGGCCTCGACCTGCTGCCAGATGCCGTCGAACTCGGCGTCGACCATGCGCGGCGGCAGGTCGAAGGCGTGCTTCTCGTCCAGGATGTCCAGCAGGGCGCGCTTCTGCTTGAAGCGGGCGGCGCCGGCGTACTGCTGGTTCAGGTTCGAGCGCAGCAGCTCCTTCAGCTTGTCCAGGCTCTCGATGCCGATGCGCTTGGCGAAGTCGTCGTCGATCTCGGCCTCGGCCTCGGCCTTGATGGCCTTGACGGTCACGTCGAAGGTCGCGGCCTTACCGGCCAGGTGCGCGGCCTGATAGGCTTCGGGGAAGGTGACTTCGATGGTCTTTTCCTCGCCGACCTTCACGCCCGTCAGCTGCTCTTCAAAGCCGGGGATGAAGCGGTTCGAGCCGATCACCAGGTCGGCGTCGGTGGCGGCGCCGCCCTCGAACGCCTCGCCGTCGATCTTGCCGACGAAGTCGATGGTCAGCTGGTCGCCCTCGGCGGCCTTCACCGTCTTGCCGGTCTTGTCTTCATAGGTCTTGGCCTGACCGGCCAGTTCCGTCAGGGCCTCGTCCAGGTCGGCGTCGGTCGCCTCATAGACCGGGCGCTCCAGCTTCAGCGACTTGGGGTCCACCGGGGTGAAGTCGGGCATGACTTCCAGGTCCATTTCATAGACCAGGTCCTCGTCGCCGGTGATGACCTTGTCCATGTCGGAGGTCAGCTTCATCTCGGCCGGGGCGGCGGGGCGGACCTTGATCTCGTCCAGGGCCTTGGAGCTGGATTCGTTCAGCGCCTCGTTGACGATTTCGCCCATCAGGTCGCGGCCGAAGGTCTTCTTGACGTGGGCCATCGGCACCTTGCCAGGACGGAAGCCCTTCAGCTTCATCTGCGGCGCCACTTCCTTCAGCCGGGCGTCCAGCTTCGCGTTCAGCTCGGCGGCGGGGATGGTGACCGCGATGGTGCGGCTCAGACCTTCGGAAGACTTTTCGACGACTTGCATGGTCGGGATTCTGACGCTCTGGGGCGGCGTTTTCAGGGCGAACGCGCGCGCGATGGATAAAGCAATAGGGCCGCCCTTTGCGGGGGCGGCGCCTCGAAGCCCGCCCTTATGTCGATTGAGGGCTGAAACGTCAACGCGCGGACGCTATCTAGGCGGCCATGTCCACCGCTTCGCCCATCGGCGTCTTCGTCACGCCCGTCACCCCGCTCCAGCAGAACTGCACCGTCGTCTGGTGCACGGCCACCCAGCGGGCGGCGGTGATCGACCCCGGCGCCTCGGTCGACGCCGTCCTGGCCGAGATCGCGCGGCGCGGCCTGACGCTGGACCGCATCTGGATCACCCACGGCCATCTGGACCACGCCGGCGGGGCCGCCGAGATGCAGGAGAAGTCGGGCGTCGACATCTGGGGACCGCACCCGGACGACCAGTTCTGGATCGACGGCATCCCCCAGCAGGGCCAGATGTACGGCCTGCCCGAGGCCCGCAGCTTCACCCCCACGCGCTGGCTGGGCGACGGCGACACCGTGATCCTGGGCGAAACCACCTGGGACGTGGTGCATTGTCCCGGCCATACGCCGGGCCATGTGGTCTTCATCAACCGCGCCGCGCGGTTCGCCCAGGTCGGCGACGTGCTGTTCAACGGTTCAATCGGCCGCACCGACTTTCCGCGCAGCGACCATCAGGCCCTGCTGGATTCGGTGACGAAGAAGCTGTGGCCCTATGGCGACGACATCACCTTCGTGCCCGGCCACGGCCCGACCTCGACCTTCGGCGCCGAGCGTCGCAACAACCCCTTCGTATCGGATCGCGCCATGCAGGCGGCGCCCATCGCGCGCCCGGCCAGCGGGCCTTCGTAAGGGCGGTGGTGCGGCTAGAGGGACTCGAACCCCCACGGTCTCCCGCCAGAACCTAAATCTGGTGCGTCTACCAATTTCGCCATAGCCGCAGGCGCGCGCCGTCTATAGCCCACGCGCGGCGCGGAGCAAGGCGCGGCGTCAGGGTTGCAGATCCCGCAACACAGCCGGGATCAGGTCCGGCAGATCCTCGGCGATCAGGCCCGGCCCGAACCGGCCCGCCGCATGGGCGTGCATCCACACCGCCATGGACGCCGCCTCGAAAGCGTCGATGCCCTGGGCCATCAGGCCGCCGATCAGGCCGGCCAGCACATCGCCCGTCCCCGCCGTGGCCAGCCAGGGGCAGCCGTTGGCGTTGACCCGCACCCGCCCGTCGGGCGCCGCGATCAGGGTGCGCGACCCTTTCAGCACGACCACACAACCCGCGCGTTGCGCCGCTTCCGCCGCCGCCGTCTCGCGCCCGGCCGTCAGCAGGTCGGGGAACAGGCGTTGAAACTCCCCTTCATGCGGGGTCAGCACATCCTGCGGTCCCAGCAGGTCGAACAGGGCGTCCGGCGCATCCGCGAACACCGTCAGGGCGTCGGCGTCCAGCACCAACCGCGCCTCCAGCGTCGCCAGCGCCAGCACATTGTCCCGCGTCGCCTCGGTCACCCCCGCCGCCGGGCCGATCACCACCGCGCCCATGGGTTCGGCCACGCGCGCCAGATCGGCCGCATCCCGGAACGGCGACAGCATCACCGCCTCCAACGCGACCGCCAGCACCGGCGCCGCTTCGGGCGGACAGAACACTTTGACCAGCCCCGCCCCGATCCGCAGGCCCGCCCGCGCCGCCAGCCGCGCCGCGCCCGTATGGCAGGCGTCGCCCGACACCACGCCCAGGCGCCCGCGCGCATGTTTGTGGCTGTCCGCGCCCGGCCAGGGGATGCGATCGCGCCACAGGTCGGGATGATTGATGTCGGTCATGTGACTTATCCGATCACGGATGGCGATTGGGGGCGATTCCCCCCTTGCCTTATTGTGCGATGCAATGTCCCTTTAGCGCCCGAGCGAACGGCGCGTTCAAGCCGTCCTTGGGGTCGTCATGAAAAAGATCGAAGCGGTCATCAAGCCGTTCAAGCTGGACGAGGTCAAAGAGGCCCTTCAGGACGCGGGCGTCCAGGGCATGACCGTGCTGGAAGCCAAGGGATACGGCCGCCAGAAGGGCCATTCCGAGCTGTACCGCGGGGCCGAATACGTCATCGACTTCCTGCCCAAGATCAAGATCGAGGTGGTGGTGTCAGACGACATGGTCGCCCCGGTGGTCGAGGCCATCCAGGCCGCCGCCCGAACCGGCAAGATCGGCGACGGCAAGATCTTCGTTTCCGACATCCTAGACGTCATCCGCATCCGCACCGGCGAGACCGGCCCCCAGGCGGTCTGACCCCCTTCTCCACCACGGCGCCCCAGGGCGTCGTTTTCTTTTGGCCCCTCCCCGAACCCCAAAGGACCACCGAAATGAGCGCCTCGAAGATCCTGAAAGAGATCAAGGACAAGGACGTACTCTACGTCGACCTACGCTTCACCGACACGCGCGGCCGGATGCAGCACGTCACCTTCGACGTCGGCATGGTCGATGAAGAACTGCTGGAAGACGGCACTATGTTCGATGGTTCGTCCATCGCCGGCTGGAAGGCGATCAATGAGTCCGACATGCTGCTGAAGCCGGACCTGGCGACCGCCTATATCGACCCCTTCTATCAGCAGACGACCCTGTGCCTGTTCTGCGACGTGCTGAACCCCGATACGGGCGAACCGTACAACCGCGACAGCCGGTCGATGGCCAAGAAGGCCCTGACCTATGTCCAGTCGTCGGGCGTGGGCGACCAGGTCTTCTTCGGGCCTGAGGCCGAGTTTTTCGTCTTTGACGACGTGCGCTGGTCCACCGCCGCGCATGAAACCGGCTACGCCTTCGATTCGATCGAGTTGCCGGCCAACACCGGCGCCGAATACGCCGAGGGCAACATGGGCCACCGCCCCGGGCCCAAGGGCGGCTATTTCCCGGTCAATCCGGTCGATTCGGGCCAGGACCTGCGCGGCGAAATGCTGGCGGTCATGCGCGACCTGGGCATGGACCCGGAAAAGCACCACCACGAGGTCGCCCCGGCCCAGCACGAACTGGGCCTGAAGTTCAGCGACCTGCTGACCATGGCCGACCGGCTGCAGCTGTATAAATACGTGATCCACAACGTCGCGGCCGCCTACGGCAAGTCGGCGACCTTCATGGCCAAGCCCATGTACGCCGACAACGGCTCGGGCATGCATGTGCACCAGTCGATCTGGCGCGACGGCAAGCCGCTGTTCGCGGGCGACAAATACGCCGGCCTGTCGGACATGTGCCTGTGGTACATCGGCGGCATCATCAAGCACGCCAAGGCCATCAACGCCTTCGCCAACTCGACGACCAATTCCTACAAGCGGCTGGTGCCGGGCTATGAGGCGCCGGTGAAGCTGGCCTATTCGTCGCGCAACCGCTCGGCATCGATCCGTATTCCGTGGGTGTCGTCGCCCAAGGCCAAGCGTATCGAGGCGCGCTTCCCGGATCCGATGGGCAATCCCTATCTGACCTTCACGGCCCTGCTGATGGCGGGCCTGGACGGCATCGAGAACCGCATCGATCCGGGCGCCGCGGCCGACAAGAACCTGTACGACCTGCCGCCGGAAGAGCGCGGCTCGATCCCCGAGGTCTGCGGCTCGCTGCGTGAGGCGCTGGAGAATCTGGACAAGGACCGCGCCTTCCTGAAGAAGGGCGGCGTCATGGATGACGACTTCATCGACAGCTATATCGAGCTGAAGATGGAAGAGGTGATGCGGCTGCAACTGCACCCGCACCCGGTCGAGTTCGACATGTATTACAGCTGCTGATCACAGCTAAGGGGGCTGGATCCGGTCAGGGCCGGGGGCGATGCGCTCCCGGCCCTTTCCTTTGCGCGTCAGTGGAAGACGCCGACCGCCAGTTCGACCCAGATCAGCAGGAAGGCCACCCCCACCGCGCCACAGGCCGCGAACCGCGCGCCGTCGCTTTTCAGCAGCCGCACGGCCGCCTCGCACGCCAGGCCGGCGCCCAGCAGCATCGCGCCCATCACGGCGAAGTCCAGGCCGGTCCATGCCACCTGATCGCTGAACGCCATGGCGACCAGCGGGGCCAGAAGCACGGCCGCCGCCGCGCCCCAGCCCAGAATTCGCAGCGCCGTCCAGTGGCGGCCCGGCGCGGTTTCGGCAGTCGTCATCTCGCTCTCCCTTGGCGTGTGGGAACAACCCTGCCGGGCGGCGGGATGAGCGGCATGAGCGGAATGTGAGCGGGCGCTGAAAAAAGCGCGTCAGGCGGCGGCTTCGTCGGCCGCATCGGCCTTGCGGCGGCGCATCTCGATCACGCGCACGCACCAGATCGAGATTTCATACAGCGCCACCAGCGGGATGATCAGCATGATCTGGCTGATCGGATCGGGCGGGGTGACCACAGCGGCGACCACCGCCACCCCGACGATCGCATAGCGACGCCCCGCCGCCATGGCCTTGGACGAGATCAGCCCCGCCATACCCAACAGTGTCATCACCACCGGCAGCTGGAAACAGAATCCGAACGCGAGGATCAGCGCCGTGACCAGGTTCATATAGTCCGACACCTTGGGCAGCAGGGCCGCCGTGACGCCTTCTTGGCTGAACCCCTGGCTCAGCGAGAACCACATGACGAAGGGCAGCATGACGTAATAGACCAGCGCCGCCCCCAACAGGAACAGCAGCGGCGCCGCCACCAGAAACGGCAGGAAGGCCCCGCGTTCATTGCGATAAAGCCCCGGCGCGACGAAGCGGTACAGCTGGTACGCCAGCACCGGGAAGGCCAGCACCACGGCGCCCAGGCCCGCCAGCTTCATCTTGGTGAACAGGAACTCCAGGGGTGCGGTGTAGATCAGATTGACCGTCTCGCCCGGCGTTTCCGGCAGGGGGCGCAGCCCCGCGGACCCCAGGATCAGATCGACCGGCGACACCGCCGCATGCCCCCCGCCCGCCGCGCCGTGCAGGGCCGCCGCCGCCGCGAACGGCTTGACCAGGAAGACATAGATCGGCTCGGCGAAGGCGAAACAGCCGATGAAGGCCACGATGAAGGCCGCCACGCAGACGATCAGCCGGCCGCGCAGTTCGACCAGATGCTCCATCAGGGGCGCGCGCGACGCCTCGATCTCGGCCTCGTCCTGATCGGTGCGGCTCATGCGCCCGGCTCGGATTTAGGCGCGGGTTTGGGCTTGGCGGTGCGAGGCTTGGGTTTGGGCTTGGAAGCCGGCTTGTCGGCGGTCGTCTTGGCCTTGGACGCCGCCGTGGACGCAGCCTTGCGGCGCGGCTTGGCCGGGCGCGCGGGCGCCACGACCGGTTCGACCGGCGCATCGACGGCCGGCGTCGGCAGGGCCGGGACCACCGGCTCGGCGTCGGGCCATTCGGACCGGCCGGTGACCAGGGGCTGGCCCAGTTCCTTGTTGATGTCCTTGAAGGCCGCCTCGGCCTCGGCGCCCAGGGGATACATCCCCTGCCCCGCCTTCAGCGCCGCCACTTCCTTGCGCAGATCGTCCAGTTCCGACTGGCGCGCCATCTCGTCGAAGCTGGCGCGGAACTCGCTGGCCATGCCCCGCATCTTGGCCATGAACTGACCGACGCGCTTCATCAGCACGGGCAGGTCTTTGGGACCCACCACGATCAGGGCGATCAGCCCGATGACTAGAATTTCAAAGCCGCCGATTCCGGGGCCAAGGCCGCCCATGCGTCAGGCTCTTTCCCGTCAGACGCCGATCAGCGCTTCAGTTCGTCTTTTTCGGCGTCGGTGCGCGGCAGGCTGGAGGTGCCGTCGGTCGGCCCCTTGGTCTCGTCCTCGCCCTTCAGACCTTCGCGGAAGGCCTTGATGCCCTTGGCCGCGTCGCCCATCAGGCCGGACAGCTTGCCGCGTCCGCCGAACAGCAGCATCGCCAGGACGATGACGATCAGCCAGTGCCAGATGCTCAGGGTGCCCACGATGAAACTCCTCGGTCGGGCGCTGCGCCCAAATCAATCTTCGGCCTGCATATAGGCGCAGTGATGGCGGCGCGCCAAGCAAGCTTGTAGGGACGCGCCCATGAGTCACGTCATCATCCACACCGACGGCGCGTGCAAGGGCAATCCCGGCCCCGGCGGCTGGGGCGCCATCCTGCAGACCGGCGCGGGTCACGAGAAGGAGCTGTGGGGCGGAGAGGCGCTGACCACCAACAACCGCATGGAGCTGATGGCCGCCATCATGGCGCTGGAGGCCCTGACCCGCCCCTGCCGCGTCGATCTGCATACCGACAGCAAATACGTCATGCAGGGCGTGACCGAGTGGATCCACAACTGGAAGCGACGCGGCTGGAAGACGGCGGACAACAAGCCGGTCAAGAATGACGACCTGTGGAAGCGGCTGGACGCCGCCCGCGCCCGCCACGACGTCACCTGGCGCTGGGTCAAGGGCCACGCCGGGCACGAACTGAACGAACGCGCCGACGCCCTGGCCAATCGCGGCGTGGATCAGGTGCTGGGGCGTTAGGCCAGGCGGACTTTCAGGCCCGATCCGGTCAGACCGTCCACGATCACGCTTTCGCCCACCGGCGGCGCGGCGCCGACGATCTCGGCCGGCCATTCGGCGCCCGAGACGAACACCCGGCCCCGCCCGTCGATGAAGGCTTCGACCACCCGCGCGCGCTGGCCGATCAGGCGGCTGTCGCGGGCGTTGATGTCGGGGGCGTCGCCGGGATTGACCCGTTTCACCAGCCGCCGCGACAATAGGGTCGAGGCCACGGTCAGCAGCGAGAAGACCACGATCTCCAGCGGCAGGCCGATCCGCAGGCCCAAGGCCGTCAGAACCGCGACCACCCCGGCCGAAACGGCGGGCCACAACAGCCATTCGGTCGAAAAGGCCGCCTCGACCGCCAGCAGGATCACCCCGATCGCCAGCCAGATCCAGAACGGCTGGGCGGTATAAAGCTCAGAGACGAAATCCATCGCCTATCACTCCGTCGGGGGCACGCCGGTCGGCCGGCGGGGCGGACGCGGCTGGGCCGGCGGGGCCGAGGCCGTGCTGATGGGCCGCGCGGGCGGCTGGGCCTGCGGCGGGCGCGGCGGGGCGGACGGCTGGCGACCGCCGTCCCGCGCCAGTCCGACCAGTTCGCCGATGCCGGCGATGGAGCCGACCAGGGCGCCCATCTCGGCCGGCACGATAACCGTCTTCTGCTGCGGGCTGGTGGCCAGGGCCGAGAAGGCCTCGACGTATTTCTGGGCCACGAAATAGTTGATGGCGTTGACGTCGCCGCGCGCGATGGCTTCGGACACCATGGCGGTGGCCTTGGCCTCGGCCTCGGCCTCGCGTTCGCGGGCTTCGGCGTCGCGGAAGGCGGCTTCCTTGCGGCCTTCGGATTCCAGGATGGCGGCCTGTTTGGCGCCCTCGGCGCGGGTGATCGCGGCCTGTTTCTCGCCGTCCGCCTCGGTGACCACGGCGCGACGCTCGCGCTCGGCCTTCATCTGGCGGGCCATGGCGTTGGTGATGTCGGCGGGCGGCGTCAGATCCTTGATCTCGATCCGGTTGGCCTTGACGCCCCACGGTTCGGTCGCCGCATCGATCACCTGAAGCAGGCGGGTGTTGATGCTGTCGCGCTGGCTCAGCACCTCGTCCAGCTCCATCGAGCCGACCACGGTGCGCAGATTGGTCATGCACAGCTGGGCGATGGCGTATTGCAGATCGTCGACGCGATAGGCCGCCGCCGCCGCATTCATCACCTGAATGAAGACGATGCCGTCAACCTTGACCACCGCGTTGTCGCGGGTGATCACCTCCTGCTGAGGCACATCAAGAACCTGTTCCATCATATTCATGCGACGGCCGATTTTCTCGACGAATGGCGTCAGCAGATGGATGCCCGGCGTCAGGGTCTTGGTGTATTTGCCGAACCGTTCGACCGTGAACTCGCGCCCCTGAGGCACGATCTTGACCACGCTGAACAACAGCACGATCGCCAGGATCAGGATCGCTATGCCGAATATGCCCATGGGGGTCCTCCTAAAGCTTGGCCAAGCCTAACGGTCCGCCGGGGCCGACGCCACCGAATCCGGCGCCGCAGATGCGGATTCCGCGGCCGCCCGGATCACCCGCCGCGTTTCGTCCCAGTCGACCCAGGCCAGCGCCGTCTTCACCGGCATGAAGGCCGCCTCCATCGCATCATCTCCAGCCACGGGGTCGCCCGCGACCCACCGCGCCACATAGTCGATCAGCACATAGTGGCGGCCGTGTTCGGGAAACAGGCCGTCGATCACATCGACCAGGCCCAGGATTTCGGCCTCCACCCCCGTCTCCTCGCGCAGTTCACGCAGGGCCGCATCCACCGCCCGTTCGCCCGGTTCGATGCGGCCGCCGGGCAGGCTCCATTCGCCCATACGCGGCGGCTTGCCCCGGCGGATCAGCAGCACCTGGTCGCCCTTCAGGCAGACCACGCCGACGCAAGGGACCGGTTGGGGCGACGAATCCATGGCGACAGCATAGTCTTCAACCCCGCCATCTGGGACAAGACCGCATGACCCCGCCCTCACCCGCCGCGCTGGACGCGCTGAAGGCCGCGCTTGGCGAGGGCGGCTGGACCGACGATCCGGCCCTGATCGCGCCGTCGCTGACGGAATGGCGCGGCCGCTGGACGGGTCATACGCCGCTGATGCTGACGCCCCGATCCACCGAACAGGTCGCGCGCGCCGTGTCGATCTGCGCCGAACACGGCGTGGCGATCACGCCCCAGGGCGGCGGCACCGGTCTGGTCGGCGGCCAGATTCCCTATGGCGAGGCGCTGCTGTCGCTGAAGAAGATGCGGGCCGTGCGCGATGTCACCCCCCTGGACGACGCCATGACGGTGGAGGCCGGCCTCACCCTGCTGGAAGCCCAACAGGCTGCGGCCGATGCGGGCCGGTTCTTCCCCCTCAGCCTGGCGGCCGAAGGCAGCGCCACCATCGGCGGGGTCCTGTCGACCAATGCCGGGGGCGTGGCGGTGCTGCGCTATGGCATGATGCGCGATCTGGTGCTGGGGATAGAGGCGGTCATGCCCGACGGCCAGGTCTTCAACGGCCTGAAACGCCTCAGGAAAGACAACACCGGCTATGACCTGAAGCAACTGTTGATCGGGGCCGAGGGGACGCTGGGGGTGGTGACGGCGGCGACGCTGAAACTGTTTCCCATCCTGCGCGACCGGGCCACCGCCATGGTCGGCCTGGCCAGCCCCCGCGACGCCATCGAACTGCTGGCCCGCGCCAAGGCCGAGACAGGCGGCGGGGTCGAGGCGTTCGAACTGATGAAGCGGCTGGGGCTGGAACTGGCCCTGAAACACATCCCCGACACGCGCGAGCCGCTGGCCACCACCCCGCCCTGGACCGTCTTGATCGAGGCGGCCTCGGCCGAAGCCGGCGGGGCGTCGGCGGCGCTGGAGCGGTTGCTGGCCACAGCCTTCGACGACGGCCTGATCACGGACGCCGCCCTGGCCCAGAGCGACGCCCAGCGCGCGGCGATGTGGAAACTGCGCGAAGAACAGTCCGCCGCGCTGAAGCCCGAAGGCGGCGGCTGGAAGCACGACGTCTCGGTGCCCGTCTCACGCATCGCCGACTTCCTGGACGACGCCGACGCCGCCCTGCAGCGGTTTCATCCCGGCGTCCGCATCAGCGTCTTCGGCCATGTCGGCGACGGCAATCTGCATTACGACGTGCTGCGGCCCGAGGGCGAAGACGCCGCCGCCTTCATCGCCCGCTGGGAAGAGGGCTCGCGCATCGTGCACGACATTGTCGCCCGCTTCGACGGATCGATCAGCGCCGAACACGGCCTGGGCCGGCTGAAGACCGACGAGGCGCGCCGCTACAAGTCCGAGGTCGAAATCCAGATGATGCGCGCCGTGCGTCAGGCGCTGGACCCCCAGCGCATCATGAACCCCGGCGTGCTGTTTTGAACCGTTAGCGCCGGAAAACGCCGACCAGTTCGACATGGCCGGACCACAGGAACTGGTCCACCGGCGTCACCCGCTCCAGCCCGAAGCCCGCATCGATCAGAATGCGCGCATCGCGGGCGAAGGTGGTCGGATTGCACGACACCCCCACCACGACCGCCGCGCCCGACTGGGCGATCTGGGCCGACTGTTCGGCGGCGCCGGCGCGCGGCGGGTCGAACACCACGGCGTCGCAACCCTTCAGGTCCACCGGGCTGAACGGGCGGCGAAACAGGTCGCGCGCCTGGGCCGTGATCGGCTTCAGGCCCGAGGCCGAGGCGACGCCCGCCTTCAGCGCCCGGATCCCCGCCTCGGACGCATCGGCCGCCAGCACAGGCGCCACCGTCGCCAGCGGGAAGGTGAAGGTTCCAGCCCCACAGAACAGGTCGGCGATCCGTTTGGCGCCCTGAACCGCCGCCACCGCGCGATCCACCATCGCCGCCTCGGCCTGGGGGACGGCCTGCAGGAAGCCGCCCGCCGGCAGGGGCACGACCGCCGGGCCAAAGGCCACGCGCGGCTGGCGCGCCATCACCAGGGTTTCGCCCGCCAGGCTGAGACGCGCCAGGTCGGCGTCGGCCGCCGCCCCGATGGCCCGCATCTGGGCGTCGCGCGACAGGCCGCCGCTGCGCCGCTCCACCCCCGTGACATCGACATCCAGCCCGTCCAGCGTCCAGGTGACATGCAGGCTCGGGGCGGATTTGGGATGCTCCAGCACCGCCTCGGCCACGGCCTTCAGCGCGGGAATCGCCGCCACGAGGCGCGGGTCGGCCACCGGACAGGCCGAGATCGGAACCAGCCGCCACGACCGCCGCGCCTTGAACCCTAGGATCGCCCGCCCGTCCGGCCCGCGCCGGGCGTGCAGGGCCAGGCGGCGCCGCGACCCCGGCGGCGTGGCCACCGTTGGCTCGATTTCGGTCTCGATTCCCTCGCGCGCCAGGGCCAGGCGCACCTGGTCGCGCTTCCAGTCCAGATAGGGCGCGGCGGCCCAGTGCTGCAGCGAGCAACCGCCGCAGTCGCCATATTGCGGCGACACCGGCGCGATCCGGTCGGCGCTGGGCGTCAGGATTCGCACGTCCTCGGCCCGGCCGTCCCTGACCGTGGCCTGCACCGTCTCGCCCGGCAGGGTCAGCGGCGCATAGACCGGTCCGCGATCGGTGCGGGCCACGCCGTCGCCCTGGCCGCCGATGTGGGAAATGGTCAGGGTTTCGGTCATGCCCGCTTCTACCCTGCCAAACGGCGGGGCGGAACATGAACGAAGATGAACGGTGCGCTCAAAGTCCGTTCAGCTTGGCCGTCTTATCTCTCTACGCAACGCAAGCGGTTCCGAACCGTTCAGCGCCCGACACGACCTTTCACGGAGAGCCCGAAATGATCGGCGCCAAGACCAAGATCGCCGCCGCCGCCATCCTGATGGCCGCCATCGTCGCCCCGGGCGCCGCCTCGGCCCAGTCGGGCTACTATTCCGGCCAGGGCTATGGCTACGGCCAGTCGTACGACTATCGCCGCGCCCCGGCCCAGGATCCCTGCTATCGCGACGGCCGCAGCGGTGCGGGCGGCGTCATCGGCGCCACCGCCGGCGCCGTTCTGGGCTCGCAGGTCGCCGCGCGCGGTCGCCGCACCGAGGGTAGCGTTCTGGGCGGGGTCCTGGGCGCCGTGATCGGCTCGCAGATCGGCCGCGCGTCCAGCGAGAACTGCTACGCCCAGCAAGGCTACTATGGCCAGCAGGGCTATAACGACCGCGATTACCGCTACGACAACGGCTACAGCCAGCCGCGTTATGACGACCGTTACGATGACCGCTACGACGACCGTCGCGGCTATGACGACGGTTATCGCGGCGGATACGACCGGGGCGGCGACTGCCGTCTGGCCGAAAGCCGCATCCGTCTTCCCGACGGCCGCTACGAGACGCGCCACGTCCGCAGTTGCCGCGACAGTTCGGGCCGCTATCGCGTCGTCGATTAACATCCAGCCCCCCTGGCAATTGACGACGTGACGGAGCCGCCGGCGGAGACATCCGCCGGCGGTTTTCCTTTTTGGGGCCGTTTAAGTACCGGCAGCCTTTTCCCAGATTCCCGCTCATCCCCGCGAAAGCGGGGACCCAGATCTTTGGGCGATGCAGCGCTGCCTGTGATCCGCCATCGTCAATCCAGAAACACCGGCGTCTTGATGACAGGACTGGGTCCCCGCTTTCGCGGGGATGAGCGGAGGACATGTCCTGCGTCCACTATCGGGCGGCCCAGAGCAGATATTCCTGATTGCCGTCGCCGCCGCTGATGGGGCTGTCGGCGGTTTCGCGCACGGTCCAGCCCGCCCCCTCCAGCCAGGCGGCCACGCGGTCCAGCGCCGCCTGGCGCGCATCGGCGTCGCGGACCACGCCGCCGCGCCCGACGTCCTGGCGACGCTCCATCTCGAACTGGGGCTTCACCAGGGTGACCAGGTCCGCGCCCGGCCGGGCCAGCGCCAGGGCGGCGGGCAACACCTTGGCCAGGCCGATGAAGCTGGCGTCGCAGACGATCAGATCGACCGGATCGGCGATCAGCATCGGCGACAGGTCGCGCGCGTCGGTCTTTTCCAAGTTCACCACGCGCGGATCGGCGGCGATGCGGGGATGCAACTGCCCCTGCCCCACATCCACGGCGAAGACCCGCGCCGCGCCGCGCTCCAGCAGCACTTCGGTAAAGCCGCCGGTCGAGGCGCCGACATCGATGGCCGCCCGCCCCTCGACAGCCACAGGCCACAGGTCCAGGGCGTGATCCAGTTTCAGCGCCCCACGCCCGACGAATCGGTGCGCGGCCTGGGCCTCGATCACCACATCCTCGGCCAGCTGTTCCGACGGCTTGGCCACGGTGCGGCCATCGGCGGTCACCCGCCCCGCCTCGATGGCGGCTCGGGCGCGGGCGCGGGTGTCGAACAGGCCGCGCGCGACCAGCAGCTGGTCGGCGCGGACGCGGCTCATCCGATCTGGCCCAGCCGATCCAGGGCGGCCTGAAGGCGCGCCTTGCCCGCCTCGGCCTCGGCCTTCTTCTGACGCTGCTCCTCGACCACCTCGGCGGCGGCGCGGGCGACAAAGTTCGGGTTGCCCAGCTTCTTGTCGACATGGGCGATATCGCTGTCGAAGGCGGCGATCTCCTTGGCCAAGCGCATGCGTTCGGCCGACAGGTCGATGATGTCGGCCAGCGACAGGGCCGCCGTCGCGCCGCCGGTGACGAAGGTCACCGCGCCCGCCGGGGCCGCATCGGCCGCCTCGACCGACGACACCCGCGCCAGGGTCAGGATCAGGCCGCGATGCCGGTCCATCCGCTCGCGCGTGATGGCGTCGGGCGACACGAAGGCCAGCGGCGGCTTGGCCGAAGGCGGCACATTCATTTCCGCCCGCAACTGACGGATTTCCGTGACCAGATCGACCAGCCAGCCGATCTCAGCCTCCGCCGCCGCATCGACAAAGCCGTCCGGCAGTTCGGGCCAGCGGGCGCCCAGCAGCATGGGCTCGGCCCGCGCCGCGCCCTGATCCGCCAGTTGGTCCCACAGCTCTTCAGTGATGAAGGGCATGACCGGGTGCATCAGCTTCAGCGTCTGGTCCAGAACCCAGGCGGTCATGGCCCGCGTCTCGGCCTTGGCCGCCTCATCCGCCCCGCCGAACACCGGCTTAGCCAGTTCCAGATACCAGTCGCAGAAGACGTTCCAGACGAAGCGGTAGAGGCTGGACGCCGCCTCATCGAACCGGCCGGCCTCCAGCGCCGCCGACACCGCCCGCTCGGCCTTGGTCAGTTCGCCGCGGACCCAGCGGTTGATCGTCTGGTCCACGCCCGCCGGGTCGAAGCCTTCGGCGCGGCGCGCCTCGTTCATCTGGGCGAAGCGGGCGGCGTTCCACAGCTTGGTGCCGAAGTTGCGATAGCCTTCAATGCGTTGGCGCGACAGCTTGATGTCGCGCGTGCCCGACAGAATGGCCATGGTGAAGCGCAAGGGGTCGGCGCCCAGGTCGTCGATGATCTCCAGCGGGTCGATGACGTTGCCCTTGGACTTCGACATCTTCTGGCCCTTCTCGTCGCGGACCAGACCGTTGATGATCACGCGCTTGAACGGCGCCTGACCGGTGAAATGCAGCCCCATCATCATCATCCGGGCCACCCAGAAGAAGATGATGTCATAGCCGGTGACCAGATCACTGGTCGGATAGAACCGCTCCAGATCCTCGGTCTTGTCGGGCCAGCCCATGGTCGAGAAGGGCCACAGGGCCGAGCTGAACCAGGTGTCCAGAACGTCCTCGTCCTGGGTCAGGGGCAGATCGCCCGCCTGGGCGCGCGCCTCTTCCTCCGTCTCGGCCACGAAGATCTGGCCATCCGGCCCGTACCAGGCCGGGATGCGATGGCCCCACCACAGCTGGCGCGAGATGCACCACGGCTCGATATTGCGCAGCCACTCGAAATAGACCTTCTCGTAGCTGCGAGGCTCGAACACGGTGTCGCCCTGCTCCACCGCCTTCAGCGCGGGCTGGGCCAGGGTCTTGGCGTCGACATACCACTGGTCCGTCAGCCACGGCTCGATGACCACGCCCGAACGGTCGCCGTGCGGGACCATGTGGCGGGTCTTCTCGATCTGCTTCAGCCAGCCTTGTTCCTCGGCCCGGGCGACGATGGCCTTGCGCGCGGCGAAGCGGTCCATACCTTCATAGTCGGCGGGCACATCGGGCGTGTCGGCGGCGGTGATGCGGCCAAAGGCGTCCATGATGTTCAGGGCGGCCAGCCCGGCCCGCTTGCCCACGCCGAAGTCGTTGAAGTCGTGCGCCGGCGTGATCTTCACCGCGCCAGACCCCTTGGTCGGATCGGCATAATCATCGGCGACGATAGGGATGCGACGCCCCACGATGGGCAAGGTCACGAACTTGCCGACCAGACCGGCATAGCGCTCATCGTCCGGGTGCACCGCCACGCCGGTGTCGCCCAGCATGGTCTCGGGCCGGGTGGTGGCGACGACGATATAGTCGCGCGTCTCCCATTCGGTCGCCTTGCCGTCGTCGTCGAAGGCGACCGGGTGTTCGTAGGTCACGCCATCGGCCAGCGGATAGGCGAAATGCCAATAGGCGCCGTCGACCTCCTTCTGCTCGACCTCCAGGTCGCTGATGGCGGTCTGGAAATGCGGATCCCAGTTTACCAGCCGCTTGTCGCGATAGATCAGCCCCTGCTGGTGCAGCTGCACGAAGACCTTGCGCACCGCGGCCGACAGGCCCTCGTCCAGGGTGAACCGTTCGCGGCTCCAGTCGCACGACGCGCCCAGGCGGCGCAGCTGGCGCACGATGGCGCCGCCGCTTTCGGCCTTCCATTTCCAGACGGTGTCCAGGAAGGCTTCGCGGCCCATGTCGCGGCGGCTGGCGGTACCGGCGGCGGCCAGCTGACGTTCGACCACCATCTGGGTGGCGATGCCCGCATGATCGGTGCCCGGCAGCCACAAGGCCGCCTTGCCGCGCATGCGGTGATAGCGGATCAGGATGTCCTGCAGGGTGTTGTTCAGCGCATGGCCGATGTGCAGCGACCCGGTCACGTTCGGCGGCGGGATGACGATGGAATAGGCGCCGGCCGCCCCCTCGGTGCGCGGCGCGAACAGGCCGCTGCTCTCCCACATCTGATACAGGCGCGGTTCAGCGGATTTCGGATCGAAGGTCTTGTCGAGCATCGGGAGGGTCTTTGCAGAAACGAGAAAGGGCGGCCCCGCCGGAGCCGCCCTGTGGTGATCTAGTGGAGATCAGGTCGCAGGTGAAGGTCAGCCGGCGTTGCGGGCGATGCGTTCCACTTCCTTGCGTACCTGGGCCTCGACGATGGCCGGCAGATTGGCGTCCAGCCAGTCCTTCAGCATCGGGCGCAGCAGCTGGCGCGCCAGTTCGTCGATGGTCGGACCGGCGGCGCCGCTGAAGGGCGCCGGTTCCGGCTGGCGCAGGCTGGCGGCCAGGCCGGCGAAGGCCGAGGCCGCGCTGCCGGCGGCCGCGTCGCCGACCAGGATCTCGCTCGAAGGCGCAGGCGCCGCATAGGCGGGTTCCGGCTCGGCCTCATAGGCCGGTTCGACGGCGGCCGGGGCTTCGGGGAAGGGTTCCGGCTCGGGCGCCGCGACATCCAGATCGCCGATGCTTTCGGCCTCGGGCGCCTCATAGCGGTCGGTCAGTTCCAGCACGTCGTCTTCGGCCGCGATGGCCTCTTCGGCCGGCGCCTCGGCGAAGGCCGGGGTGATCGGCTCAGACTCAGGCTCGGGCGCATACGCAGGCGCGGGTTCCGGTTCAGCCGCGATTTCCGGCTCGGGCGCAGGGGCGGCGGCGGCCGTTTCGGCCGGGGCCTCGTCTTCCGAGATGATCCGGCGGATCGACGCCAGGATTTCCTCCATCGTCGGTTCCTGGGCGGTCTGATCGGTCATGTCTTAACCCTGAGGACAAAGCCGTAGGGACGCGCGTTTACGATGCGCCCCGGTCGCGGAAAGTCGTCGCATCTACGCCCGCCGGAATCAACGGGGCTTTTTCGCCTGTTTGGTTAAAACGCCGATCAGGCGCCGGGCGCGGTGCGGATGACGTCGCTCTTCAGCTGGGCGTCGATCGGCGCGTCGGGCGCGTCTGCGGCCGGAACCACCGGCGGGGCGGCGGTGCGGTCGATGGCTTCCAGCAGGCCGTCCCAAGGCAGGGCGCCGCGATTGCGCACGCGGTTGTAGTTGGCGGCCGGATCATAGGCGTCGACCGGCACCAGATCCGGGCCTTCCAGCCGGCCCATGGCGGCCAGCAGCTGGGCCTGGGCCACATATTCGTTGCGCCGGGCGATGGCCAGGGTGACCTCGGCGTTGCGCAGCTCCAGCTCCTGGTTCAGCACGTCCAGAGTGGTGCGCAGGCCGACCTGGGCCTCCTGGCGCACGCCCTCGGCCGCGACCGAGGCGGCGCGCACCGCCTCCTGGCCCGCCGACAGGGTCGAGCGAGCCGACACCACCTGGGCATAGGCCGAGCTGACGGCCTGCAGCACGCTGCGGCGTTCGCCCTCGACGCCGATCTGGGCGGCGTTGGCCTGTTCCAGGGCCTGGGCCACACGCGAACGGTTCAGGCCGCCGGTGAACAGCGGGATCGACACCGAGGCGCCGGCGCGGAAGGCGGTGCGGTCGGCCAGATCGGGATCATCCAGCGTGCCCGTGCCGCCATAGGATGCCGTCAGGCGCGCCGACGGCAGATATTCGGCGCGGGCCTGGGCCACGCGGGCCTCGGCCGACTGCAGGGCGTAACCGGCGGCGCGCAGGCCGGGGTTGTCCAGCAGCGCGACATCCATCGCCTGCTCAAAGCCGGACGGCAGGCCCGGCAGGGTCGGCAGGGCCTCCAGCGTGCCCGGCGACTGACCCACCACGGCGGCGTAGGCGGCGCGCGACACCGACAGCTGGGCCTGGGCGTTGGCCAGATCGGCCTCGGTCTGGGCCAAACGGGCCTCGGACTGGGCCACGTCGGTGCGGGTGATCTCGCCCACCTCGAACCGGGCGTTGGATTCGTCCAGCTGGCGGCGCAGGACGGTCTGGTTCGCCTGGCGGATGCGCAGGATCTCGATGTCGCGCAGCACGTCGGCATAGGCCTGGATCACGGTGGCCAGGACCTGCTGCTCGATGTCGCGCAGATTCTCGCGGCCGCCCAGGATGTTGGCTTCGGCCGCCGTGATGCCGTGGCCGACGCGGCCGGCGGAATACAGGGTCTGGCTCAGGCTCAGGCCGGCGCTGACCTCGTCGCTTTCATTCGAGCCGCCGGTGGTGACGGTGTCGATGACGCCGTCGCCGTCCAGGTCCATGCCGGTCGAGGTGGTGACGCGCGGGGTGCGGGTCTGGGTGTAATCGACACCGGCGTTGGCGCTCAGCGTCGGGCGAAGACCCGCGCGGGCCTGAACCACCGTCTCGTCCAGGGCGCGCTGGTTGGCGCGCTGGGCCAGCAGGGTCGGGTTGGTCTGATAGGCCAGGGCCAGGGCGTCCCGCAGGTCTTCCGCCAGCACCGGGCCCGCCACGCCGGCCAGCACGGCGGCCATGGCGACCGAGGCGAGCGCACGCGAACGTTTCAACATCATCTGTTCCTGCCTGACGCCCGGGGGAGGATGCGTCAAAAATTACGGGTTCGTTCGGTGTTTCGTGACGATGGATGTGCGCCAACGCCAGTTAAGTTTTCTTCACGCGCCGGCGCGCCGTTTCCGTCGCGGCCGGCAGACTACAGGGCTAACTACAGGGCGAATGTAGGCTCAGGCGTCAGTTCCGCCAGAATCGGCGGCGTGGAATCGAACAGAACCTTGCGCGAGGCCGCGCCGTCGCGACCCTTCACATAAAGCACCGCCTTGCCGACCGGGCCGGTCCGCTCGACCACCGCCAGGCGGCCGCCTTCGCGCAGGGCCGCCAGCCAGGCGTCGGGCCGCACCGGAACCGCCGCCTCGCTGACGATCAGATCCCAACCTTCGCCCACAGGCGCCGTCAGAGCGCCGACCGAAGTCTGCACGCCGTCGTCGGCCAGGGCCGCGCCAGCCACGTCGAACACCGCCGCCTCGGCCTCCTGGGCCGTTACGGTCAGACCCATGCGGGCCAGCACCAGCGCCGCATAGGGCGCGGCCAGGCACAGCGCCCGCTCGTCCGCGCGGGGATCGGCGGCCTGCAACAGCTTGGCGATGTCGCGCGCCGGCATCAGGAAGCGGCCGGCGGCGATTTCGGGCGTCGTCTCGGCATAGGCCATGAAGGCCCGCTCGGCCGGGACCAGCCGCTCACGCGGGGCGGCCATCAGCGCGGCCTGAAGGGCGCGATCGGTGACGTCGTTCACGCGGACCTGCGAGTCCACCATGACCTTGCGCGCGGCGGCGAAATCCATCGGGAAGCCTTCTGTTGGCGGCGGAACGGGAATTGCGCGTGCTTATAGGTCTCTGCGTTGCAGCGGACAATCCGATCTGATAGCGAACGCCCCTCGCGATGGCGCGGCCCCGGTTTCGGGGCGCATGGCCTGATGGCGGAGTGGTGACGCAGAGGACTGCAAATCCTTGCACCCGGGTTCGATTCCCGGTCAGGCCTCCATCGCGATTTTCAGACAGGGCGCGCGAAAACCACCGCGCAGGCGGCGACCAAACCCCTGTTCCTGCAGTCAATTCAGACCGGTGCGGTGATCCAGCCGATGGCCCCGGCCGCGCCCAGCGCCGCCCCCACGATGGCCGCCACGATCACGATCCGCGCATTGCGGTGGATGAAATACAGAATGCCCATGACGCCGACTTCCCAACCCGTGGGCGCCAAGTTGCCACATTCCGGCAAAACGACAAGGTGTATAAAGCGTTAACGCGTTGACGCCTGCGTGATCTGATAAAGGGCCACTGCCGAAGCCGCCGCCACGTTCAGCGAATCGAACCCGCCCGCCATCGGTATGGCCACCGGTCGGCACCGCTTCAGGATCGTTTCGGGCAGGCCCGGCCCCTCGGCGCCCAGGATCAGCGCCTGGCGCCCCCTGCCCCGCACCGCCGCCAGAGGCTGCACCGCGCCCGGCGTCAGGGCCAGGGCCTGGAACCCCGCGGCCTCAAGCGCATCCAGCATCGCCTCGGCGGAGGACGCGGTCGCGGCGGGCGTCCGCAGCACCGCCCCGGCCGAAACGCGGATCGCCTTGCGATAGAAGGGATCGCAACAGCCGCTGTCCAGCAGCACGCCATGCGCCCCGAACGCCGCCGCGTTGCGGAACAGGCCGCCCATATTGTCGTGATTGCCCACCCCGACCGCGCACACGACCACACAGGTCTCTGGCGCCGCAGCCAGCAAGGTCGCGGGCGCCAGGGGCGCAGGCTTTCGCCCCAGGGCCAGCACGCCGCGATGCAGGTGAAAGCCGGCGATGGCGTCCAGCACCGGCTGAGCCGCCACATAGGCCGTGGCGTCGCCCGGCAGGCCTGCGATGACGTCGGCCATGGCCGCCACCCGGTTTTCCGCCAGCAGCAGCGCCTCGACCCCGCACAGGGAGGCCGGCGAGGCCAGCACCCGCACCACCACCTTGCCCTCGGCGATGAAACGGCCGTGGCGGCCGGTCAGGTCGCGCTCCTGCACCTGGCGGAAGGCCGCCACGCGCGGGTCGTCGGGATCGATGATGGTCTGGTGCGTCATTTTTCAGGTGCATTACCCATTGCACGACGCGCGAACCCGCTGCTATAGGCCCGCCTCCCGAGCACGTTCCGCGGTAGCTCAGTGGTAGAGCAGCCGACTGTTAATCGGCTGGTCGTAGGTTCGAATCCTACCCGCGGAGCCACTCGCCCCCGCCCTTTCGGGCGAAGGCGGCGGCTTGGTCCCCATACAATCCTGATCCCCTGACAATCCTGATCCCCCGACAATCCGGCGTCGATCAGTCCGTCAGCGGCTGGGTCGTGTCGAACTCGACGCGCAGCAGGCGGTTGGCGCGGCTCAGTTCGTAGACATAGCTCTGGCCCGGATGCACTTCGACGGCCCAGACATTGGTGGTCGAGACCTGGGCGTTGTTGGCGTTGAACAGGGCGATGGATTCGTCATCGACCGGGAATTCCTGACGTTCGGCCGTGCCCGCCGACGCGGTGTCGCCGCCGTACCAATGCAGGGTGTGGGTGTGGCCGTCTTCCGGGTCGCGGTGGTCGTGCTTCAGCCGCAGGCCCGTCTCGGTGCGAGTGATGACCCAGGTGCGGGTGCGGTCGTCGCCGACGCGGAACGGGATGCGAATCTCGGTCGGCGAACAGTCGCGCACATGCATGGTCAGCCGCTGGCTGCGGAAATCGGCATCGGCGGCGTCATCGGTGGTCACCCGCCCCTGAAACCGCTGGCCGCACAGGGCCGTCAGATTGTTGAAAAAGGCGTCCTGCGGCGTGTCGGCGGCGGGCGCGGCGAAGGCCAGAACGGCCGAAAGGGCAATGATGCTCATGGTGTCACCTTATGTCTTGTCGCCGCCGTGGACATGCGGCGCGTGGCGCGGTTGACTTCGCAGGCGTCCTGAGTATGTTCCGCGCCTCTCATTTAGCGGCTTTCGCCGTCGCAAAGGTAATTGTCCGATGGCCAAACCGGCTTCCATCAAGATCCGCCTGAACTCCACGGCCGACACCGGCTTCTTCTACGTCACCAAGAAGAACGCCCGCACCATGACCGAAAAGATGGTCGTCAAGAAGTACGACCCGGTCGCGCGCAAGCACGTCGAGTTCAAGGAAGGCAAGATCAAGTAAGGGTTTCACCCCTTGCGGATTGCGAAGCGCCCGGCTGGATCAGCCGGGCGTTTTGCGTTTCAGGCCGCTTGAGTTTCAGGCCGCGCGCGCGATCACGGCGTTGCGGCCCGCGGCCTTGGCGGCATAGACGCCCTCGTCGGCGCGTTTCATCAGGGCCTCGGGCGTGTCGCCCGCCCCCGTCGTCGCCGCCACGCCGATCGAGACGGTGATGTTCAGCATCTCCTTGCCGCCCAGCACCGGGAACGGCGCCCCGGCGATGTCGCGGCGGATGCGGTCGGCCACATGCACCGCGTCTTCCAGGGTCGAGCCGGGCATGACCACCACGAACTCTTCCCCGCCCTGGCGGCACGGCAGGTCGATGGCGCGGACATTGGTGGCCAGGCGCACGGCGAATTCCTGCAGCACCTCGTCGCCGGCGTCGTGGCCGAAGCCGTCGTTCACCGCCTTGAAGTGGTCGATGTCCAGCACCAGCAGCGCCACCGGCTCGCCCCCCTGGACCGCCCGGCCCACCAGGGCCTGAAGCTGTCCGGCCATGTAGCGGCGGTTGTGCAGGCCGGTCAGGGCGTCGGTGACGGCCATCTCCAGGCTGTAGTCCAGCTTTTCCTTCAGGAAGTCGGCATAGCGTTTGCGCCGCACCTGGGTGCGGACGCGCGCGGCCATCTCTTCGGCGTCGACCGGGCGGAACAGGATGTCGTTGGCCCCCAGTTCCAGCGCCTTGACCAGGCGCGGGCGGTCGGACGGGTCGACCACGGCCAGGATCGGAACCTTGCGTGTGGCCCGGTCGGTGCGCGCCCGCGCGATCAGGCGCAGGCCGTCGAAACTCTCGGCCGCGACATTGACGATCATCAGGTCGATCGGCCCGGCGGCCGCGACCATGGCGGCGTCGGGCAGGGTTTCGAACGAAGGGCGATGCTCCTTGACCAGCTGCATGCCGATCTTTTCCACCTGGCGCGGATTGTCGTCGACCACCAGCACCCGCCCGCCCGAGCCGCGCAGCCGACCCGCGCCGTCGGCGTTGACGCCCAGGCGGCGGCCGCTTTCCTCGCGCTCGCGCAGCTCGTCCATCACCTGTTTCAGCCGCACCAGCGACCGCACGCGCGCGAACAGGATCACATCGTCGATCGGCTTGGTGACAAAGTCGTCGGCCCCGGCCTCCAGCCCCCGGATACGGTCTTCGCGGCCGTCCAGGGCGGTGACCAGCACCACCGGAATATGACGCGTCGCCGGATCGGCCTTCAGCCGTTTACACGTCTCGAACCCGTCCATGCCCGGCATCATCACGTCCAGCAGGATGATATCCGGCTGGTCCGCCGCCGCGCGGACCAGGGCGCCCGCCCCGTCGGTCGCGGTGACCACGTCATAGTATTCCAGCGTCAGCTTGGCTTCGAGCAGCCGAACGTTCGGCTCCACATCGTCGACGACCAGGATGCGCGCGCTCATCCCCGCCCTACCCCAGGTGCTTCCGAACGGTGTCGAGGAAATGCATCACCGAGATCGGCTTGGAGATATAGGCCTCGCAGCCGCCCTGGCGGATGCGCTCCTCGTCGCCCTTCATGGCGAAGGCGGTGACGGCGACCACGGGGATGTGGCTAAGCTCCTCGTCGTCCTTCAGCCATTTGGTGACTTCCAGCCCGCTGATTTCCGGCAGCTGGATGTCCATCAGGATCAGGTCGGGACGATGCTGGCGCGCCAGGGCCAGCGCCTGCAGCCCCTCGCGGGTCTGCAGGGTTTCATAGCCCTGGGAATCGAGCAGATCATGAAAAAGCTTCATGTTCAGCTCGTTATCCTCGACGATGAGGACCTTCTTGGACATCACCCTGCTGGTCGCCTTTCGGACGGGCCTTTGCGCCTTCTCGACTGGCACTGTCGCGCGCCTGTCTTAAGTTGACGTGAAGCTGAAGGACGCCGCCGTGAAGGCCATATGCCGCGACTGTTTCTGGACCGGGGACGAAGGGCCGGCGGACCGGCGCTGTCCGGCGTGCGGGTCGAAACGGCTGCTGGTCCATGACGAACTGGACCAACTGTCGCTGGCGCATCTGGATTGCGACGCCTTCTACGCCTCGGTCGAGAAGCGCGACCGGCCCGAGCTGCGCGACAAGCCGGTGATCGTGGGCGGCGGCAAGCGGGGCGTGGTTTCGACCGCCTGCTATGTGGCCCGTCTGTACGGTGTCGGCTCGGCCATGCCGATGTTCAAGGCGCTGAAGGCCTGCCCCGACGCCGTGGTCATCAAACCGTCGTTCGAGAAATACGTGCCCGAGAGCCGCCGCATCTTCGGCATGGTGGGCGAGCTGACGCCCCTGGTTCAGACCCTGTCGCTGGACGAGGCGTGGATCGATCTGGCGGGGACCGAGCGGCTGAACGGCGGGCCGCCCGCCCTGCAACTGGTGCGTCTTCAGAAGCGCATCGAAGACGAGACCGGCCTGACCGTCTCCATCGGCCTGGCGCCCAACCGGTTCCTGGCGAAAATGGCGTCCGAGATGGACAAGCCGCGCGGGTTCTCGGTCGTCGGCGCGGCCGAGGCCATGGCCGTTCTGGCGCCCCGGCCGGTCACCGCCCTGCCCGGCGTCGGGCCGGTGTTCGGCAAGACCCTGCGCAGCGACGGCTACGCCACCATCGGCGATCTGGCCGCCGCCGATCCGCGCGATCTGATGAAACGCTATGGCGAGCATGGCTTGCGGCTGCACGACCTGTCGCATGCGCGCGACCACCGCCGGGTCGATCCCGACCATGATCGCAAGGGCATGAGCGCCGAAACCACCTTCAACCACGACCTGACCGACGCCGAGGCGCTGGAGGCCGAGCTGTGGCCCCTGTGCGAGAAGCTGGCGTCCAAGGCGCGGCGTGACGGAGTGGCCAGCCGGGTCATCGTGCTGAAGCTGCGGCGCACGGACTTCAAGATCATCACCCGGCGCACCACGGCGGCCGAGCCGGTGCAGACCGCCCGCGCCATGTTCGCCACGGCCCGCGCGCTGCTGAAGCCCGAACTGGGCCGGCCCTATCGCCTGATCGGCATAGGCATGGCGGATGTGCAGGACGCCGAAGACGCCCCCGCCGCCCTGTTCGACACGGCCGAGACCCGCACGTTGAAGGCCGAGACGGCCATCGACGCCCTGCGTGACAAATTCGGGCGAAACGCGGTGATCGCCGGGCGAGCGCTGAAACGCTGATCCGCGTTCAACGGGGCCTTAAGCTGTCGCGCCTAGTCTGGAGGCCATGCAGGCTTTCATCGACAAGATGCGACGGCGCGCCGGGCGCTATCTGGATGTCCGGCCCATGCCGGTCGCTCCCGAACGCGGGGTGCTGAGCCTGTCGTTCGACGACATTCCGGTTTCGGCCTGGACCGAAGCGGGGCCGGTGCTGGCCCAGCATGGGGTGAAGGCGACCTATTATGTCTGTGGCGGCCTGGCGGGCGGGCGTAATCTGGATCTGCCGCAGTTCGAGACCCCGCATCTACAGGCCTTGCATGCGGCGGGGCATGAGGTCGGCTGCCATACCTTCGAGCATGTCTCGACCCTGACGCTCAACCCGGCTGAACTGGAGGCCAGTCTGGCCCGCAACGCCGCCTGGGTGGCCGAGCGGCTGGACGGCTATCGCATGACCACCTTCGCCTATCCGTTCGGCGATTGCGCCCTTGGGGCCAAGGCGGTGATCGACCGGCGCTTCCGCTGCGGGCGCGGGGTGCGCGACGGGGTCAACGCCGGGCGGGCCGATCGGGCGAACCTGCAGGCCATCGGTATGGAATCGCGCCGCCTGCCCGGATACGACCTGGAGGCCATGGTCCAGCAGGCGGCCCAGGGGCGCGGCTGGCTGATCGCCTATGGCCACGATGTGTCGGACCGGCCGACCCCCTATGGCTGTCGCGCCGAAGACATCGACCGGCTGATCCGGCTGGCGAAAGGGGCGGGTCTGGACATCCTGCCGGTCGGGGCGGCGCGGGACCGGATGGCGGCCTAGGCCCGACGCGCGTCGGCCCAGGCGATCAGGGCCTTGCGGGGCCAGACCATCAGCCACGAGCGGGCCGTGTATTCGCCGCTGTCGATCAGGGCCTTGCGCGTCGGCGAGGCGGTGGCCGCGCGCTGGGTGTGAATCTCGGCCGGGCCCTGATGGACCATGAAGGCGCCGCCGTTCAGCGGGTTCAGGCGCAGGTGCGCCAGGCGCGGGCTGATCTCGGTCAGGGGCGGATCATAGAACCAGCTGGAGCCGATCATCCCCGCCAGATCGGGCCGGGCGCGGCAGATCTCGGCCGCCGTGGCCCAGGCGCGGTTCCAGCCGTCTTCGTTGAAGTCGTCCAGATGGCGGCTTTCGGTATGCACCTCCAGCCAGGTCTTGCGATGGCCAGCGCGCAGATAGTCGAAGATCGCTTTGAATCCCCAGCCTTCGCGGACATGGCGGATCACCTGGCCCGGCCCCATGGGCGAGGACAGGTCGATCACCTGAGACCGCGCGCCCGGCACGCTGAGCGCCAGTACGAAGCGCACGTCCTTGGCCCAGAAGTCGGCGTCATAGGGATCGTCGGCCAGGTCCAGGAACCCCGCCAGCTTGTCCAGCCAGAACGGATAAAGGTCCATCACCGCCGGCGGCATGCCCGCCGCAGCGGCGCGTTCGGGCGTGGTCAGCGCCCAGTGGGCGATCAGGCCTCGGCGCACAACGTCGCTGGCGTCCTGGCCCAGCACCTGATCCACGCGCGCGGCCGGCAGGGAGAAGTCCCAGTGGGCGGCGGCGGCGGCGGCGGCCTGGGCCGCGGGTTCGGCGGCGGCCTGAACGGCGGCCAGTTCAACAGGCTTCAGACGGCTCAACACGGCCTGGAAGCGGGCGGCGGGCGGCGTGATCTGCATATCCATGACCGCCAGCGTCGCATATCGGGGTTGGCGAACCTTTAAGTCGGCGCACAGGCGCGCTAAACCGCCGCCCACAAGCCCGAGGAGCGCCCCCATGAGCATCGCCGACCGCCTGAACGAACTGGGCATCGCCCTGCCCGAACCCGCCAAGGCGGTGGCCAACTATGTGCCCTTCGTGCGCAGCGGAAACCTGGTCCACATCTCGGGCCAGCTGTCGAACGACGCCGCCGGCGGGGTCAAAGGCACGGTGGGCGCCGATGTGTCGCCCGAGCGGGCGCAGGAGGCGGCGCGGATGTGCGGCGTCAATCTGCTGGCCCAGATGTCGGCGGCGCTGGACGGCGACCTGGAGCGGGTGGTGCGCATCGTCAAACTGGGCGGCTTCGTCCAGGCGGCGGGCGATTTCGAGGCCATTCCGGCGGTCATCAACGGCTGTTCGGACCTGATGGTCGAGGTGTTCGGCGACAAGGGTCGCCACGCCCGTTCGGCCGTGGGCGTTTATCGCCTGCCGCTGGGCTTCGCCGTCGAGGTGGACGCCATCGTCGAGGTGAAGTGACCTTTCAGGTCCAGACGCACGACAGCATCGCCGACATCGGCCGCGCCGACTGGGACGCCCATGCGGCGCCGACCGGCGATCCCTTCGTCAGCTTCGACTTCCTGTACGCCTGCGAGGCGTCGGGCAGCGCCACGCCGCGCCAGGGCTGGGCCGCGCGGCACCTGAGCGTGCGCGATGACGCCGGCGCCGTGGTCGGGGTCATGCCGCTTTATCTGAAGGGGCACAGCCAGGGCGAATATGTCTTCGACCACGCCTGGGCCGAGGCGCTGGAACGGGCGGGCGGCGCCTATTACCCGAAACTGCTGTCGGCCGTGCCGTTCACGCCGGTGACGGGGCCGCGCCTGCTGGCGGCCGATCCCGTGGTGCGTGAGGCGCTGCTGGCGGGGGCTATGGCCCTGACGGAACAGATGGGCCTGTCGTCCCTGCATGTGAACTTCCCGACGACGGCGGAATGGGACGCCATGGGCGCGTCGGGCCTGCTGCAACGGCTGGACATGCAATATGTCTGGACCAACCGGGGCTATGGGTCGTTCGACGACTTCCTGGGCGCCCTGTCGTCGTCGCGGCGCAAGACCCTCCGGCGCGAGCGGCGCGAGGCGCAGGCCGGGTTGGATATCCGCACCCTGACCGGCGACGCCATCACCCCCGCGCACTGGGACGCCTTCTTCGCCTTCTATATGGACACCGGCGCACGCAAATGGGGGCGGCCCTATCTGACGCGCGACTTCTTCGCCCGCATCGGCGAAACGATGGCCGACCGGATCGCCCTGGTGATGGCGTTTCGCGACGGGACGCCGGTGGCGGGGGCGCTGAACCTGATCGGGCGCGACGCTTTGTATGGGCGGCAGTGGGGGGCGCTGGAAGACCGGCCCTTCCTGCATTTCGAGCTGTGCTATTACCGCGCCATCGACTTCGCCATCGAACACGGCCTGTCGCGGGTCGAGGCGGGCGCCCAGGGCGAGCACAAGATCGCGCGCGGATATCTGCCGACGCCGGTGCACAGCGCGCACTACATCGCCCATGACGGACTGCGCGCGGCGGTGGCCGACTATCTGCAGCGCGAACGCCCTGCGGTTCAGGCCGAGATCGCGGCCATGACGGCGGATTTGAGCCCTTACCGAGCGGCTTAGTCCGGCCGAACCACCATGCAGGTCACCCGGCGTTCGGCCAGGGCGCGGCAGGCGGCCTCGGCGGCGTCCTGGGTCATGCCGGTGAAGCGCGAACGGCGCCATTCGCCGGCCCGTTGAATGTCGCGGGTCGCGCCGTTGAACTGGGTGCGGAAGCGGCGGGCCACCTCGGTCAGCCAGTCACGCGCCACCTGTTCATCGCGGAAGGCGCCGACCTGAACGGCCCAGCGGCCGGCGGGCGGACGGGCCGCCTCGCGCGCGGGGGCGCTGGTCGTGCGGCGGGGCTGGGCCGTCACCGGGGCGCCGTTCAGGGCCGAAGTGACGTCGCCGGCCGAGACGGTGCGCACCTGCGACGGCGCGGGGGTCACGCGTTCGATCTCGGGCGGGGCGGCCGGCAGAGAGGCGTAGGAGACGGCGTTCGATCCACCCTGGTCTTCATCCGACGCGGTGTTGGCGGCGTACTGGAACGGGCCGGAGTCCATCCGGGTGTCGACGCCAAAGCCCCGCGCCTCGAACACCGTCTGGGCGACGGGGATCAGTTCGCCGCGCGCCCGCATCCGCTCGACGTCGAAGCCGACGTCCATCAGCTCGGCCACATGGACGTTGCGGGTGGCGCTGCTGCGGCCGCCCAGAACGATGGTGATCAGCCGGCGCCCGTCGCGCACCGCCGAGGCCGCCAGATTGTAGCCCGACGCATTGGTGTAGCCGGTCTTCAGCCCGTCATAGCCATGGCCCGAGCCCAAGAGGCCGTTGGTGTTGCGATATTCGCGGCCGTTGAAGCTCCAGTCGTGCAGGCCGAAATAACGGTAGTACTGCGGATAGTCGCGCATGATGGCGCGGGTCAGAACGGCCAGGTCGCGTGCGGTGGTGATCTGACGGCTGTCGGGCAGGCCGTTGGCGTTGACGTAGCGGGTGTCGGTCATGCCCAGTTCGCGCGCCTTCAGCGTCATCATGGCGGCGAAGCGCGCCTCGGACCCGCCCACATGTTCGGCGATGGCCACCGCCATGTCGTTGGCCGAGCGCACGGCCGTGGCCTTCATGGCGTTGTCCAGGGTGATGGTCTGCCCTGCCCCCAGGCCCAGCTTGGACGGCGGCTGGGACGCGGCGCGCGGCGAGACGGTCAGCACGTCGTCCGCCTTGACCCGTCCTTCGGCCAGGGCCTCGAACGCCAGATACAGGGTCATGACCTTGGTGATCGAGGCGGGATAACGCCGGCTGTCGGCATGGCGCGCAAACAGCACCTCGCCGCTTTCGGCGTCCACCACGATGGCGGCGTATTTGACATTGGGGGCCTGGGCCACCGGACCGGGTCCGGGCGACGGCGCAGCCGTCAGCATCGCAAGCGCGATCAGGGCCAGGATTCCGCGACGGGCGAATGCGAACATCAGTGGGCGACTACCTTCGTCTACTGTGGCGCGGCGACGCCCCCCCGGCGCGACGCAAGAACTGACCCTAGCATGAAGCCCGCCGGTTTCACGTCGGTTAACCGCGCGTCAACGTAGATTTGACCCATCGCACGACGTTTTTGTGCAGCGCACAATAACCCTTGACGTTTGTTCGCACTTGCACCATATGAGCCTCTGCCGCACCGGAATCCCCGGAAGCGGGAAAAATCACACGCGCAACGCCGCGACCCGATCAGGAGAGACCATCATGGCCGACGCCGCCGAAACCGTGAAGAAGACCGTCGAAACCGCCACCGCCCAGGTCAAGGCTCAGACCGAGACCGTCAAGGCCCAGGCCGAGAAGATGCAGGCCGCCGGCGCCAAGGCCGCCCGCGAAGCCATGGACAAGTCGATCGCCTCGATCACCGAGCTGAACGCCGAAGGCCAGCGCAACCTGGAAGCCGTCGTCGCCTCGGCCAGCGCCGCCCAGAAGGGCGCCGAAGCCCTGTCGGCCCAATCGGTCGCCTATGCCAAGAAGTCGTGGGAAGACGGCGTCGCCGCCACCCAGTCGCTGGCCCAGGCCCGTTCGGTCCAGGAACTGATCGAACTGCAAACCACCTTCGCCAAGTCGGCGATGGAGACCTATCTGTCGGAAGCCAACAAGATGGCCGACACCCTGACCGCCTCGGTCAAGGACAGCTTCAAGCCGATCAACGAGCGCGTCACCGCCTCGGTCGAACGCTTCCAGGCCGCCCGCTAAGGCATCCTGGTTCGGCCGCGGTCGCCCTACGGGCCGACCCGACGCGGCTGGCGATTTGAGTAGGCGTAACTGAGAGGCCCCGGTGGAAACGCCGGGGCCTTTTGGCGTTCAGTCGGCCGGTTCGGCGCCGACCCGCTGCAGATACTGATGCAGGGCCTGCATCTCGCCGGGGGTGAAATGGCTGAACCGGCCGCGCGCGACCTCGCTCATCAGATCCAGCTTGCGATCCCCGATCGGCGCCCCGGTGCGCAGCAACCGGTCGAACTGGGCCGCGTCATAAGCCGTGACCATGCGCAGGTCCGGCCTGGCCGTCGCGCCGGGGTAAGGCGTTCCGCCCTTCAGATCCATGCCGTGACATTCGGCGCAGGTGGCCCGGGCGATGTAGCGGCCCAGGTCGTGGGCAGGGCCCATGTCCGGCGGCAGGGCGGCGTCGGTGGCGGCGACCTCGGCCGCAGATGTCTTCAGGGTTCCGGCCGCGATCTCGGCCCGACCGCCCGCCTCGAACGCAGGAACCGGATGCACCTCGCCCGCCGGCGTCCTGGTGCGCAGATAGGCGATCACGGCGGCCATGTCGTCGGCCGAAAGCTGGGTGAACAGGTGGGACGGCATGGCCCACAGGTCCGAACCATCGGGCCGACGCCCGTGCCGGATGGTCGCCTCCAGTTGGGCGTCCGTATAGGCCGGGATGGCGCGCGTCAGATTGGACGTCCACAGGCGCCCGAAGCCCGGCTCGGACCAGTCTTCGCCCGTCAGATCGGCGCCGTGACACCCGGAACAGCCCAGGACCGCCGACAGCCGGCGCCCATGTTCGACCAGATGGGCGCTGACCCGATCAAACTGAACCGTCTCGGTGGGCGGCGACGCAGGTTGGGAACAGGCCGCCAGGCCCAGGGCGGCGAGCATCAGACCCATCACTGCGCGCATCGTCGCCTCCTGTCGGCCACCCCTTGCGTAACATCGATACGAAACAGGCCCAAGAGCGCAAAACCGGACTCAGAAGCGGGTCGGGGCGTCTCATCGCCGCGTCTGGCACGGATCACGCACGGTGTGACTGGACGCATCTACAAATCAGGCCATCATTCCCTATCTGATCCATCGAGCCCCCCAAGACGGATAACGAATGCCCATCCAAAGGCCCGGTGATGCGGGCGGCGGTTCCGGAACCGCCACGGTCACCGAAACCAAGCCGAAGCTTCAGAAGCCCTCGCTGTATCGGGTGCTGATCCTGAACGACGACTACACGCCGATGGAATTCGTCGTCTATGTGCTGGAACGCTTCTTCCAGAAGGACCGCGAGGCCGCGACCCGCATCATGCTGCATGTGCATCAGCATGGGGTCGGGGTGTGCGGCGTCTACACCTATGAAGTGGCCGAGACCAAGGTCGCCCAGGTGATCGAGACGGCGCGCCGCCACCAGCACCCCCTGCAATGCACGATGGAAAAGGACTGAGAGGAGCCTTACCCGATGCCTTCATTTTCCCGTCCTCTCGAAGAAACCCTGCACCGCGCGGTCCACTATGCGAACGCGCGCCGGCATGAATACGCCACGCTGGAGCATCTGCTGCTGGCGCTGATCGATGACCCGGACGCCTCGGGCGTGATGCGGGCGTGCAATGTCGATCTGACGGCGCTGAAGACCGCCCTGACCCTGTATGTCGACAACGACCTGGCCGCCTTGGCCACGGCCGACGGCGAGGACGCCAAGCCGACCGCCGGGTTCCAGCGCGTGATCCAGCGCGCGGTGATCCATGTCCAGTCGTCGGGTCGCGAAGAGGTGTCGGGCGCGAACGTTCTGGTCGCCATCTTCAGCGAGCGCGAAAGCCACGCCGCCTACTTCCTGCAGGAGCAGGACATGACCCGCTATGACGCGGTCAACTTCATCGCCCACGGCATCGCCAAGACGCCCGGTTCGGGCGAGACCCGCCCCGTCCGCAGTGGTCAGAGCCCCGAGGACGCCGAAGACGCCTCGGCCGCCAAACAGGGCGGAGAGGCGCTGGAAGCCTATTGCGTCGATCTGAACGAGAAGTCGCGCCAGGGTAAGGTCGATCCCCTGATCGGCCGCATGGCCGAGGTCGAGCGCTCGATCCAGATCCTGTGCCGCCGCACCAAGAACAATCCCCTGCTGGTCGGGGAACCTGGCGTCGGCAAGACCGCCATCGCCGAGGGTCTGGCGCGCAAGATCGTCAATGGCGAGGTGCCGGATGTCCTGAAGGACGCCACCATCTATTCGCTGGACATGGGCGCCCTGCTGGCCGGCACCCGCTATCGCGGCGACTTCGAGGAGCGGCTGAAACAGGTCGTCAAGGAACTGGAGACGCATGACAACGCCATCCTGTTCATCGATGAAATCCACACGGTGATCGGCGCGGGCGCGACCAGTGGCGGGGCCATGGATGCGTCCAACCTGCTGAAACCGGCGCTGGCGTCGGGCACCCTGCGCTGCATGGGCTCGACCACCTACAAGGAATACCGCCAGCATTTCGAGAAGGACCGCGCCCTGGTCCGCCGCTTCCAGAAGATCGACGTCAACGAGCCGACGATCGAGGACACGGTCAAGATCCTGAAGGGGCTGAAGACCTATTACGAGCAGCACCACAAGCTGCGCTACACCGAGGCGGCCATCCGTACGGCGGTGGACCTGTCGGCCCGCTACATGACCGACCGCAAACTGCCGGACAAGGCCATCGACGTCATCGACGAGGCGGGCGCCAGCCAGATGCTGCTGCCCGAATCCCGGCGCAAGAAGGTCATCGGCCAGAAGGAGGTCGAGGCCGTCATCGCCAAGATGGCCCGCATCCCGGCCAAGTCGGTCAGCAAGTCCGACACCGAAAGCCTGCGCGACCTGGAACGCGATCTGAAGCGCGCCGTCTTCGGCCAGGAAGGCGCCATCGAACAGGTCTCGGCCTCGATGAAGCTGGCCCGCGCAGGCCTGCGCGATCCGAACAAGCCGATCGGCTGCTTCCTGTTCAGCGGCCCGACCGGCGTCGGCAAGACCGAGGTAGCCAAGCAACTGGCGTCCACCCTGGGCATTGAGATGCAGCGCTTCGACATGTCCGAATATATGGAGCGCCACACCGTCAGCCGCCTGATCGGCGCGCCTCCGGGCTATGTCGGCCATGACCAGGGCGGGCTTCTGACCGATGCGGTGGACCAGCATCCGCACTGTGTCGTTCTGCTGGACGAGATCGAGAAGGCGCACCCGGACGTCTACAACATCCTGCTTCAGGTGATGGACAACGGCATGCTGACCGATGCGGTCGGCAAGAAGGTCGATTTCCGCAATGTCATACTGATCATGACCACCAACGCGGGGGCCGCCGACAACGCGCGCGCCTCCATCGGCTTTGGTCGCGGCAAGGTCGAGGGCGAGGACGACAAGGCCATTCAGCGCCTGTTCGCGCCCGAGTTCCGCAACCGCCTGGACGCCATCGTGGCCTTCAAGGCGCTGGACGCCGAAACGATCAAGTCGGTGGTGACCAAGTTCGTGATGCAGTTGGACGCCCAGCTGGCGGACCGCAACATCACCATCGAACTGACCGACGAGGCGGCCGACTGGCTGGCCAAGAACGGCTTCGACGAACTGTATGGCGCGCGGCCCCTGGCCCGGGTCATTCAGGATGCGATCAAGCGGCCTCTGGCCGACGAAATCCTGTTCGGGCGGCTGGTGCGCGGCGGCCATGTGAAGGTGGAGCTGAAGGACGGCAAGATCGCCTTCGACATCACCGGCGCGGCGGGCGCAGCCGCGCGCGAAACCGAGGACGAAACGGCGGGCTGATCCGCGCATTGGCCCCAGGAAAAAGGCCCGGATGTCGCCATCCGGGCCTTTGTTTCGTCGGCGGAAGTCTCAGCCGCAGCTCAGACGCTGGATGATGTTCGTGTCCACGTCATAGACGATGTTCAGCCGGCCGGCGTGATAATCCATGGTCATGGCGCAGGTGGAGCAGACCACGCGCCAGGTTTCGCCCTCGGGCTTGGGCGGCAGCTCGGACCGGTTGCGGCCGATATAGGCCTGGTATTTCGAGGTGCGGCACTGATCGGCCTGGCCGTCCGTGGGCGGGGCGATGTCGCCGCCGCCGGACGTGGGCGCACAGGCCGCGACGGCCCCCGCAAAGGCCAGCATCAGCGCGGGCGCGAGATATCTACGCATGGTCGCCTCCTATGGCCGGCTCAGCCGCAGCGCACCTGCTCGACGATGCCGGTTTCCTGATTGTAGAAGATATTCAAACGATAGGCCGAGAAATCTTCGGTGACGGGACAGGTCGTGCAGGTCACACGCCGGTTTACCACCTCGACCGGAACGGGGATTTCGGTGCGGGGTTTGCCGACCAGCCACTGCATCTCGCCGGCCCTGCACTGATCGGCCTGGGCCGGGGGCTGGCGGTCGCCGATGGGGCGGGTCTGTTCGGCGTGTTCGACCGCGCGCGAGGCGGGCGTTTCGACCGAGGATGTCGAGGAACAGGCGGCGGCCAGCAACAGGGCCGTCAGGCCGCCCGCTCCCAGCGCCCGTCGCCATCCTGTCGCCAGTAGGCCAGGTCCGCGCCGGCGTCCTTCAGCGTCTTCCACCGCGCGCGCGCGCCGTTCAGCGCCGTTTCGTCCCGACCGTCGAAGATGATGAAGCACCGCTGGAACGCCTCCGTCTGACCCATGTCTGCGCCGTCCAGGATGAACAGCGCCTGAGCGCCGTTCCGGTTCTCGCCCGATTCGCTCAACAGCACCGGCTGGCGCTCGGCGTTCGGCTGATCCGCCCGACCGTGGGCCAGGAAACTGTCGTCCCGCCAGGTCCACAGATGATCGTCGACATGGGCCAGCAGCGCCGCATCGTCGGCCCGCACCAGCGCCTTCCACCCCCGTTCCCGCGTCTTTTCCAACAGGCCGGGCAGCACCTGATCCAGCGACGAGCGCTCCAGGTGATAGAACCAGATTTCCGGCCCGGCCTCGCTCACGGCGGCGTCAGACCTCGTACTTGTCCGCCACCATGCGATCCAGGGTGCGCACGGCGAAGCCGACGGCGCCGTCGGGCACGACCGGGCTCTGGCTCTTAGGGTTCCAGGCGGTCGGGGCGATGTCAATATGGGCCCAGGGGGTGTCGTTGACGAACCGCTTCAGGAACAGGGCGGCAGTGATCGAGCCGCCGGCCCGGCCGTTGCCCATGTTCTTCATGTCGGCGATCGGGCTGTCGATGTGCCGGTCGTAGATGTCCGGCAGCGGCATGCGCCAGTAGTTTTCACCCACCAGCGGGCCGGCGTCCAGAATGCCCTGGGCCACCGCGTCGTCGTTCGAGAAGACACCCGCGTATTCCAGGCCCAGCGAGATGATCATGGCCCCGGTCAGGGTCGCCAGATCGATGATGAATTTCGGCTTGAAGCGGTCCTGCGTGTACCACAGGGCGTCGGCCAGAACGAGGCGGCCCTCGGCGTCGGTGTTGATGACCTCGACCGTCTGGCCCGACATGGACACCACCACGTCGCCCGGACGCTGGGCCTTGCCGTCCGGCATGTTCTCGACCAGGCCCAGCACGCCTACGGCGTTGACCTTGGCCTTGCGGCCGGCCAGGGCCATCATCGTGCCGGCCACGGCGGCGGCGCCGCCCATGTCCCACTTCATGTCCTCCATGCCCTCGGCGGGCTTGATGGAAATGCCGCCGGTATCGAAGCAGACGCCCTTGCCGACGAAGGCGATGGGCTGATCGCCCGCCTTGCCGCCCTTCCACTGGATCACGGCCAGCTGGCTTTCGCGCTCGCTGCCCATGCCGACGGCCAGCAGGGTCTGCATGCCCAGCTTGTCCATCTCGGCCTCGCCCAGGATCTCGACTTCAAGACCCAGGCTTTCCAGCGCCTTGACCCGTTTGGCGAACTCGGCGGGGTAAAGGACGTTGGCGGGTTCGGACACCAGATCGCGCGAAAACAGCACGGCGTCGGCCACGGCCGACAGCGGGGCGAAGGCGGCTTCGGCGGCCTTCGCATCGGCGGCGACCACGCGCACCGTCTTCACCGACGGGATCTTCTCGGCCTTCTGGGTCGTGCGGTATTTGTCAAAGCGATAGGCCGCCAGACGCACGGCGAAGCCCACACGCGCGGCCTGTTCGGCGCTCAGGCCCGAGGCGTCGATGGTCAGGGTCTCCAGACCGCTGTTGCGCACCGCCTGATAGGCCGCGCCCGCCGCCGTCTCGATGGCCAGGTCGTCCACCTTGGCCGCATCGCCCAGGCCCGTCAGCAGCGCCAGGCCGGCGTCCAGGCCCGCCGGGGCCGGAACCGCCAGGGTCGAATTGCGCCCGCCCTTGAACCGGCTGGCCTTCACCGCCGCCGCCAGGCCGCCCGGCGCCTCCGCGCCTTCGGTGACGAACAGGGCCAGGATCTCGGCGGAACCGGGCGAGGCGACGAATTGGACGATCATAAGCCACTCCAGCCGGGGCTTGGCCGCCCCGGTCTTGGTTTTCAAAAACACTAAGGAAAACGTCGCGCGACAGTCGCGGACGCTTTTTGATGTGCTATTAGATGCGCTTCCCAGACGCCGCCTGCAACCGGGCGATTTCTTTCCGCCCATGACCCTGATTCAAGGCTATCTTTTTCGTCAGGTCGCCCTGCCCGTGTCCGCGGCGGTCGGCGCCCTGTGCGGAATCGGCCTGCTGAGCCAGAGCCTGGATCAGCTGGAAGTCATCGTCGAACGCGGTCAGAGCGTCTGGGTGATGGCCAAGCTGACGCTGCTGGCCCTGCCCCAACTTCTGGCGGTCATCCTGCCCATCGGCCTGTTCGTCGGCGCCCTGGTGGCCCTGACGCGGCTGCAGCGCGAACAGGAGCTGACGGCCGTGTTCGCCGGCGGGGTGTCGCGCTGGCAGGTCATCCGCCCGGCGGCCCTGATCGCGGCGGCGGCGGCGGTGTTGACCCTGCTGATCGGCGCGCTGATCCAGCCCATGGCCCAGCGCGAGGCCCGCAATCAGGCTTTTGCGGTGCGCACCGACCTGGCCGCCCTGCTGGTCGAGGAAGGGCGCTTCGTCCAGGGGCCAAACGGCCTGACCGTCTATGTCCAGCAGGTCGAGCAGAACGGCCTGCTGAAGAACCTGTTCGTCTATCTGGAGGACGGCGACCGCGTCACCACCTGGGACGCGGCCGAGGCGCGGTTCGGCCGCATCGACGGCGAGCCCTATCTGACCATGCGCGGCGGATCGTGGCAGCGGTTCTCGAACAACGGCGTGCTCGAATATCTGTCGTTCGACGGCTATAATTTCCCGCTGGCGCGCTTCACCGAGACGGACGAGACCATCCGCTACAAGCCCGCCGACCTGTATCTGACCGAACTGCTGAACCCCTCGCCGGCGACCCTGGATCGGGTGGCGGCGCGCGGCGAACTGGCGGCCGAGGCGCATTCGCGGCTGTCGGCGCCGCTGTACGCCCTGATGGCCATGGCCCTGGCGCTGCACGCCATCATCGGCGGCGCCTATTCGCGCACCGGTTATGCGATGCGCATCGCCAAGGCGGCGGGCCTGTTCCTGCTGCTGCGCATCGCCGGATACGGCCTGGTCGCCGCCAGCGCCTGGAACCCGTGGCTGAACCTGCTGCAATATCTGCTGCCCGTCGTGGCGACGGCCCTGGCGCTGCGGCAGCTGTTCAAGCCGTTGAAGGTCCACAGGCCCTGGGGACCGCTGGCCCGGCTGAAGGCGCGGTTCGCATGACCGCGCGCCGTCTGGACCTTCGCCTGCCGGTATCGCGTCTGCGGCTGGGCCGCATCGAACGCTATGTGCTGGTCACCCAGGCGCGGGCGCTGGCCATGGCGCTGGCGGTGATTTCGGCCCTGATCATGCTGATCGACTTCGTCGAGGTGTCGCGCGGGGTGGGATCGGACGTCGATCTGTCGGCGGCGCGGATCTTCGGCCTGGTGCTGCTGAAGTCGCCCAGCGTGATCCTGCAGCTTCTGCCCTTCGTGTTCCTGTTCGGCAGCCTGTCAGCCTTCATCGGCCTGAACCGGCGCAGCGAGCTGGTGGCCATGCGGGCGTCGGGGATTTCGGCCTGGCGCTTCGTGCTGCCGGCGGCGGGCGCCGCCCTGGCGGTCGGGGTTCTGACGGTCACGGCCCTGGGTCCGCTGGCGGCGGCGGGCGACGGCCTGTGGCAGCGCGAGCGGGCGCGTATTTCCGGCGCCGTGCCGGGCGCCCGCCAGACGACCGTCTGGCTGCGCGAAGGCGACGACCAGCGCCAGATGATCATCCGCGCCGGCCGCCAGGACCGCGCCAACGCCCGGCTGCTGGACGTCACCTTCTTCATCTACGCCAATGGCGACGACGGGCGGCGCACCTTCACCGAGCGGATCGACGCGGCCACCGCCAGCCTGTCGGCCGGCCGCTGGCGCCTGACCGACGCCGTGGGCGCCCAGACGGGCCAGCGGGCCGTGCGCTATGCGACCCTGGACCTGATCTCCAGTCTGGCCGACGAAGAGGCGTTCGAACAGTTCGCGCGCCCGCAATCCACGCCCTTCTGGTCCCTGCCCGGCCAGATCCGGCGCATCGAACATGCGGGGTTTTCGTCCACCGCCTATCGCCTGCGGCTGCAACAGCTGCTGGCCACGCCGCTGATGTTCGCGGCCATGTCGATCCTGGCGGCGGCCTTTTCCCTGCGGCTGATGCGGCTGGGCGATCTGGCGCGGATGAGCGCGGCGGCCGTGGTGCTGGGCTTCGCCTTCTTCTTCATCAACCAGTTTTCGGCGGCCATGGGATCGGCCGAGGTGGTGCCGCCCTTCCTGTCGGCCTGGTTGCCGCCGGTTCTGACGGCGCTCGCGGCCTTCACCTTGCTGTTCTATACCGAAGACGGCTAATCCGCCTTCCCGACCCTATCCGAGTGACCATGCATGCAGGGTGATCGCCGCGCCTTTCGCGGACCAGGCTATCGTCGCTGGCTTCTGGCCGGCGCGGGGCTGGCCTGCGCGCCCGGCGTGGCCTTGGCCCAGCAAGTCCCGCCGACAGGCGCGGACGGTCTGACGCCCGAAGCGATCCTGGTCGATGCCCGCAGCGCGGAACGCCAGGGCGACGTCATGATCCTGAATGGCGGCCCGGGCGCAGATCGCGCGGTGGCGCGCTTCCGCGACCATACGCTCAGGGCCGAATCGATCCGCTATGATCTGGCCGCCGGCGTCGGCGCCGCCTCGGGTCAGGTCGAGCTGATTTCGCCCAACAACGATGTGGTGTTCGCCAGCCGGCTGGAGCTGGACGACCAGATGCGCGCGGGGGTGGCCGTCGATTTCGCCACCCGCCTGTCGAACGGCGCCAGCCTGATGGCCGCCACGGCCGTGCGGCGCAGCGAGAACGTCAACGAGCTGAACTACGCCGTCTTCACCCCCTGCCCCATCTGCGACGAGAACGGCCCCAAGACGCCCAGCGTCTCGATCCAGGCGGAAAAGGTCGTCCAGAACGAGGAACTGCGGGCCATTCTGTACCGCAACGCCGTGTTCCGCGTCGGCGGCGTGCCGGTCTTCTTCCTGCCGGTCTTCGCCCACCCCGACCCGACGGTCGAGCGCGCCTCGGGCCTGTTGCCGCCCATTCCGGCCTATGACGAAGGGCGCGGGGTGTCGATCGAGACGCCCTATCTGCACGTCGTCTCGCCGTCCGAAGACTGGCTGATCAGCCCCCAGTTCAACCACCGCGTCGCGCCGCTGCTGAACCTGCAATGGCGCCGCCGGTTCGACGACGGCACGGTGGTCGTGCGCGGCGGCTATACGCACGAGCGCAATTTCGGCGACTTCGACCTGAACGGCGACGGCCGACCCGAGAGCAACGTCAAATTCGGCGATGCGACGAACCGCAGCTATCTGCTGGCACACGCCCGGTTCGACCCGGACGGTCCCTGGCGCTGGGGCTTCACGGCCGAGCGGGTGTCGGACAAGACGCTGTTCGACCGCTATGACATCCGCGATCCGTATCAGGACAACGGCCTGTATTACGGCGACCGGCGCCGCCTGATCAGCCAGATCTACGCCGAGCATCAGACCCGCCGCTCCTATGTGTCGGTCGCGACCTTCGCGATCCAGAGCCTGCGGGTCGCCCGTTTCGATCCGGTCACGCCGGCGTTGAACGTCTTTGAAAGCGACAACGCCCTGCCGATCGTCGCCCCCATCGTCGAGGCGCGGTGGGAGCCGAACCAGCCGGTGTTCGGCGGTCGCCTGCGGCTGCGGGGGTCGGCCGTGTCGCTGACGCGCGACGCCTGGGTCGGATCGCCGGTCCTGCGGCCCGAACTGATTCCCCCCGGTCCCACGACGGGGCTGGAGGGCGTGGACACCCGCCGGGTGACCGGCCAGATGGACTGGCGTCGCGCCTTCATCAGCCCGGCCGGCGTGCGGTGGGAGCCGTTCGTCGATCTGCGCGCCGACGCCTATTCCATCGACCAACTGCCGCCCCTGCCCGGCCTGGGCGACGAGACGGTGACCCGCACCCGCGCCAGCGCGGGGCTGGATGTCGCCTATCCGCTGGTGCGCCCGCTGGGCGCCGGGGCCGACCTGATCCTGGAGCCTCTTGGCCAGCTGTCATTCAGCACCAGCGTCGATCAGGACCCGCGCATTCCGAACGAGGACAGCCAGACGATCGAGCTGGACGAAACCTCGCTGTTCCGCATGGACCGTTTCCCGGGCCATGATCTGATCGAGGGCGGTTTCCGCGTGACCGCCGGGGTGCGCGCCACCGTGCGCTGGGACGACGGGCGCAGCGCCAGCCTGTTCGTCGGCCGCTCCAGCCGGGGCAAGGAGGACGACGCCTTCCGCACGCCCATTCCCGACGATCCGACGCGCCTGTACGACCCCACCGGTCTGGCGGCCAAGACCTCGGACTGGGTGGTTCAGGGCGCCTTCAGCCCGTCCGACCGCATTCGGGGCTGGTTCCACGCCACCGTCGACGGTTCGGGCGACGTGCGCCGGGCCGAGGCCGCCGTGGACGGGCGTTGGGGTCGCCGCGACCTGGCCACCGTCAGCTATATCGTCGACCGCTCCAATCCGCTGGGCGGGCCGGCAAACCGCAATTATGAATTCGTTCAGCTGACGGCCCAGCAGTTCGTGTTCGGCAACTGGGGCGTGACGGTCAACGGCATCGCCGACCTGGAACGCGACGTCATCACGCGGTCGGAGGCGGGCATCGTGTTTGACGACGACTGCTTCCGTTTCGAGATCGGCTTCCGGCGCGACAACACCCGCGTGCGCCCGTCGGGACCGTCCGAAGGGGTGTTCATACGCCTAAACCTCGCCACTTTCGGCGGTACAGGGTATGGACGGGGCGAAACGCGCTGGTAAGGCGCTAATGGGACCGAACCTCCTCCGTCGCACGGGGTCGAGGCCAGGGTTTTGAGGAATCGGGACGAACCATGGGTTTGAGGCTTTCCACCACGGCGATGACGATCGCCGCGCTTCTGTCGGGCACGGCTCTGGCGCAGGTTCCGGGCCAGCAACCGGCGGCGGCCGGCGCCCTGAACCCCGGCGCCGAAGCGGCGCCGCAAGGCGCCGCGGCCCAGCCTCAGTTCCAGATGGCCGACGGCATCGTCGCCACCGTCAACGACAAGATCATCACCGGTTTCGACCTGCGTCAGGCGATGCTGCTGCTGATCGCCATGACCCAGGTCCAGCCGACGCAGGAAAACCTGCCCGCCATTCAACAGCAGGCGCTGAACGACCTGATCGAACAGCGGCTTCAGAACGACGAGATCGCCAAGTACGAGACCCTGATCATCAGCGACGAAGAGGTCGATCGCGAGATCGCCCAAAGCGCCCAACAGGTCGGAACCACGCCGGAAAATTACATGGGTTTCCTGCGCGAGGCGGGCATTCGTCCCTCGACCCTGCGTGAACAGCTGCGCACCGAAATCGGCTGGCGCGAACTGGTCGGCGGTCGCTTCAACGCGCGGTCGCGCGTCAGCCAGGCCCAGGTCGATCAGGCCGTGCGCCAGGCCGAGGCTTCGGCCTCCAAGCCCCAGTATCTGATCGGCGAAATCTACATCGAGGCCGCCCGCGTCGGCGGCCAGCAGGCGGCCATGAACGGCGCCCAGCAGTTGGTCGGTCAGATGGTCCAGGGCGCGCCCTTCATGGCCGTGGCCCGCCAGTTTTCGGCCGCCCCGTCGGCCACCAACGGCGGCGACGCCGGCTGGGTGGTCCAGGGTTCGGTGAATCCGCAACTTCAGGCGGCGCTGGACACGCTGGAGGTCGGCCAGCTGTCGAACCCGATCCCGGTCGATGGCGGCGTCTACATCATCTATATGCGCGACAAGCGTTCGGGCGCGGCCACCAGCCTGGTCAGCCTGAAGCAGGTGATGATCGAACTGCCCGAAACGGCGGGCGAGGCCGAGGTCGCCGCCGCCACCCAGCGACTGACCGCGCTGCAACCGCAACTGACCTGCGACACCATGCTGGGCCGCGCCACGTCCGAAGCCGGCCTGCTGGGGTCCGATCTGGGTGAGGCCGATGTCTCGAACCTGGCGCCCCAGTTCCAGCAGATCGCCCGCTCGGCCGAAGTCGGCTCGATCTCCACCCCTGTGCGCACCCCCCTGGGTCTGCATCTGGTGGCGGTGTGCGGGCGCCGCGTCGGCGGCCCCGAAATCCCGGCGCGTCAGGAGATCGAATTCCGTCTGCGCCAGGCCAATCTGTCGATGCTGGCGCGGCGCTATATGCGCGACCTGCGCGCTGACGCCCTGATCGAACTGAAGTGACCGCTGGGGCGGCGCCGCTCGTTCTGACGCTGGGCGATCCGGCCGGCGTCGGGCCGGAGATCGCCGCCGACGCTTGGCGCGCCCTGTCGTCGTCGGGCCCCATCTTCGCCGTGATCGGGGACGCCGAGCTGTTGCGTCGTCACGCGCCCGTGCTGGAGGTCACCCACGCGGGCGATGCGGCGGCGGTATTCGGCCGCGCCCTGCCCGTCCTGCATCGCCCCTTGCGCGCGCCCGTCACGCCCGGCGCGCCCGACCCCGCCAACGCCCCGGTGGTCGCCGACTGGATCGAAGAGGCCGTGTCCCTGGCCCTGTCGGGCGAGGCGGGGGGCGTGGTCACCTGCCCCATCGCCAAAGCCCCCATGTACGCTTCGGGCTTCCGGTTTCCGGGCCATACCGAGTTCATCGCCGAACTGACCATCGACACGCCGTTCAGCGGGGTGCGCGGGCCGGTGATGATGCTGACGGCGCGCGATCTGCGGGCCTGTCTGGTGACCATCCATGTCGCCTTCGACCAGGTGCCGGAACTCCTGACCGCCGAGCGGCTGATGCGCACGGCCCAGGTGGTGGACGACGCCCTGCGGCGCGACTTCGCCATCGCCCGGCCGCGCCTGGCCCTGGCGGCGCTGAACCCCCATGCCGGCGAAGGCGGCGCCTTGGGCATGCAGGAGATCGAGGTGCTGCGCCCCGCCGCCACCCGCCTGCGCGAGATGGGGATCGACATCACCGACCCGAGGCCGGCCGACACCCTGTTTCATGACGAGGCGCGGCGGACCTATGACGCGGCGATCTGCCTGTATCACGACCAGGCCCTGATCCCGGTCAAGACGCTGGACTTCTGGGGCGGGGTCAACGCCACCCTGGGCCTGCCGATCGTGCGCACATCGCCGGACCACGGCACCGGTTTCGACATCGCCGGCAAGGGGCTGGCCCGGCCCGACAGCCTGATCGCCGCCCTGCGTCTGGCCGCCGACATGGCCGCCAGCCGGGCCGGGGGCCGCGTGCGATGACCCTGCCGACCTTGCGCGAAACCCTGGACGCCCACGGCCTGTCGGCCAAGAAGAGCTTTGGCCAGCATTTCCTGCTGGACCTGAACGTCACGCGAAAGATCGTGCGCCTGGCCGGGCCGTTCGAGGGCCGCGCGGTGATCGAGGTCGGCCCCGGCCCCGGCGGCCTGACCCGCGCCCTGCTCGAATCCGACGCCGGTCGGGTGGTGCTGGTCGAAAAGGATCCGCGCTTCGTCCCCCTGCTGTCCGAACTGGACGACGGCTGGGGCCGCCTGTCCATCATCCAGGATGACGCCCTGCGGGTGAAGGAGGCCGATCTGGTCGACGGCCCGGCCCATCTGGTGTCCAACCTGCCCTATAACGTCGGCACCGCCCTGCTGATCAAATGGCTGACGGGGCCGTGGACGCCGCACGCCCTGACCCTGATGTTCCAGAAGGAGGTGGCCGAGCGGATCGTGGCCGCGCCGGGCGACGACGCCTATGGCCGCCTGGCCGTCATCGCCCAGGCCGTGTGCGAGGCGCGGCTGGTCATGCACCTGCCCGCCGCCGCCTTCACCCCGCCGCCCAAGGTCGCCTCGGCCGTGGTGCATCTGGTTCCCCACGCGGACCGCCCGGCGCCAGAGCGGCTGAAACGGCTGGAGCGCGTCACCGCCGCCGCCTTCGGCCAGCGCCGCAAGATGCTGCGGTCCAGCCTGAAACAGCTGGGCGGCGGCGCCCTGTGCGAAGCGGCGGGGATCGAGCCGGACGCGCGGGCCGAAACCATCGACCTGGCAGGCTTCCTCAGGCTGGCGGACGTTCTGCCCTGAGCCGCCGGTCCCTCAAACCACTTCGTTCAGCAGGGCCTGGCGGTAGCCCGCCACCCACAGATTGCGCGCCCGGCGGCTGCGTTCGGCGTGATAGATGTGGGCCAGTTCGGCATAGGACCGGTCGAAGTCCTCGTTGACCAGCACATAGTCGAAGTCGTCGCAGCGCTCGATCTCGCCCTTGGCGTTGGCGACGCGGCGCTCGATCACCTCGTCCGCATCCTGGGACCGGGTCACCAGGCGACGGCGCAGTTCCTCCAGGCTGGGCGGCAGGATGAAGACCCGCACGGCGTCGCCGGGACATTTACGCGCGATCTCGGCCGCGCCCTGCCAGTCGATGTCGAACAGCACGTCGCGGCCTTCGGCCAGCGCCCGGTCGATGGGCGCGCGCGGGCTGCCGTACAGATTGCCGTGCACATCGGCCCATTCCAGGAAGGCGTCTTCGGCGATCAGACGTTCGAACGGAGCGCGCTCGACGAAATTATAGTCGCGGCCCGCCACCTCGCCCGGCCGGATGTCGCGCGTGGTCATCGACACCGACAGCTCCAGCCCGGCGTGATCGGCCATCAGGCGGCGGCACAGGCTGGTCTTGCCCGCGCCCGACGGGCTGGCCACGATCAGCAGGACACCCCGGCGAGGCGTGCGTTCATTCAACATTCTGCACCTGTTCACGCAACTGTTCGATCACCGCCTTCAGGTCCAGGCCCGTCGCGGTCAGCGCGGTGGTAGCCGATTTGGAGCAGAGGGTGTTCGCCTCGCGCATGAATTCCTGCATCAGGAAGTCGAGTTTCCGCCCGGCGGGGGGTTGCTGCAACAGGGTGCGGGCGCTGGCGACATGGGCGGTCAGACGATCCAGCTCCTCGCGCACGTCCGCCTTGGCCGCCAGGGCCGCCGCCTCCAGATAGATGCGCTCCTCCAGCCCCGGCGCATCGGGCGCCAGTTCGGCCATGCGGCGGGCGAACCGGTCGCGGATCGCCTGAACTTGCGCGCCCGCCTCGCGCTCGGCGTCGGCGGTCAGGGCCTCGATCCGGTCGATGAAGCCGCCGATCACCGGCGCCAGTTGCGCCCCCTCGCGCGCCCGCGACGCCTTCAGCGCCTCCAGGGCCCGGTCGATATCGGCGGCGATGGCCGATTGCAGCGCTGCGCGCGCGGCCTCGTCCTCGACCTCCTCGGGGATTTCCAGCACGCCACGCAGGGACAACAGGCCGTCCGCCGTCGCCGGCGCGGCCCCGCCCTGAACCAGGTCGTTGGCCAGCTTCAGATAGCGGTCCAGAACCTCGGCGTTGACGATCAGGCCCGCCGCCCCCGCCTCGGCCCGCTTGGCCTGGACGCCGATGGTCACCTGGCCGCGCGCGAACCGGGCCTGCGCCGCCGCCTTGGCCGCGGCCTCCAGCCCGTCGAACCCCGGCGGGCCGCGAAACTTCACATCCAGATTGCGGCCGTTGACCGAGCGCGCCTCGACCGACCAGCTCCAGTCGCCGCCCGCACCGGACTGCGCCCCCTCGGCCCGGCCGAAGCCGGTCATGCCCGAGATCGCGCTCACCCGCCGCGCGCCCCGGACCCGGCGGCGGCGGCGATGTCGTCGTTCGCCGGGGTGGCGGGGCGCAGGGGCCGCGACGGGGTGACCGCGCCGGGCGCCTGCATGGTGATGACGGCCTGGCCTTGCGGAGCCGGCGTCTCGGACGCCGTTTCGGGCGTGGCCGGCGCGGGCGCGGCGGGCGGCAGACCGGCCTTGCGGCGTTCGATCTCGCGCCAGCGGGCCACATTCTGCAGATGCTCGTCATAGGTGCGGGCGAAGACGTGCCCGCCCGTGCCGTCGGCGACGAAGAACAGGTCGGTCGTCTCGGGCGGATTCAGCACCGCCTTGATCGCCTCCTCGCCCGGATTGGCGATGGGAGTCGGCGGCAGGCCGTCGATCAGATAGGTGTTCCAGGCCGTCTCGCGCCGCAGTTCCGACAGGCGGATGCCCCGGCCCAGCGGCCGTCCCTGGGTGATGCCATAGACGATGGTCGGATCGCTCTCCAGCCGCATGCCGGTGCGGATACGGTTGGTGAACACCGCCGCCACGCGCGGGCGTTCGGCGGCCACGCCGGTCTCCTTCTCGACGATGGAGGCCAGGATCAGCGCCTCTTCCGGGGTGCGCACCACGCTGCGCGGGCCGCGCTGGGGCCACAGCTGGTCCATCTTCTGCTCGGCCAGGGCCTGCATGCGCCGGATCACCGAGGCCCGGCTTTCGCCGCGCGTGATCTCATAGGTCGAGGGCCACAGCGAGCCTTCGGCCGGCACGGGCGGCGACTCGCCGGTCAGCATCTCGTTCTTCATCAGGATGTCGACCGCCTGGGCCGAGGACCAGCCTTCGGGCAGGGTCACGAAATGGCGCACCACCCGCCCGTCGACCAGCAGGCCCAGCACCGTCTTCAGCGAGGCGCGCGACGGCACCTCATACTCCCCGGCCCTCAGGCGGCGGTCCGCGCCGGTGAAGGTGGCGGCGGCCCGGAACATGTCGGTCGAACGGATCACCCCGGCCGCCTTCAGATTGGCGGCGATGGCCGAAACCCCGGCGCCGCTGGGCAGGCTGACGACCGTGGCCTCGCCTTCGCGCGCGGCCGGGCCGGGGCCGAAATAGACGCTCCAGCCGATGGCCAGGGCCGCGATCAGGAACAGGCTGACCGTCGCCGACGCCGTCAGCAGCGCCACCATCAGGCCCGACCGGGGCTTGCGGTCGACGCGGCTCACCCGGCGACCTTCTTGAAGATCACCGAGGCGTTGGTGCCGCCAAAACCAAACGAATTGGACATGGCCACATCGATCTTCATCGACTTGCCCTTGTGCGGCACCAGATCGATCGGCGTCTCATGCTCCGGGTCGTCGAGATTGATGGTCGGCGGCGCCATCTGGTCGCGGATGGCCAGGACGCAGAAGGCCGCCTCAATGGCCCCGGCGGCGCCCAGCAGATGCCCGGTCATCGACTTGGTAGACGACACGGCCAGGTTTTTCGCATGGTCCCCGGCCAGGCCCTCGATGGCCTTCAGCTCGATCCAGTCGGCCATGGTCGAGGTGCCGTGGGCGTTGACGTAATCCAGGTCCGCAGGCGTCATTCCCGCGCGTTTCAGCGCCATCTCCATGGCCCGTCGGCCGCCCTCGCCGTCCTCGGACGGCGCGGTGATGTGATAGGCGTCGCCGGTCAGGCCATAGCCCACGACCTCGGCATAGATCTTGGCCCCACGCGCCTTGGCGTGTTCGTATTCCTCCAGCACCAGAATGCCGGCGCCCTCGCCCATGACGAAGCCGGCGTGGCCCCGGTCATAGGGGCGAGAGGCCTTTTCGGGCGTGTCGTTATAGGCGGTGCACAGGGCCTTGCAGGCCAGGAAGCCGGCGATGCCGATCGGCACGATCGAGCCTTCGGCCCCGCCCGCCACCATGACGTCGGCGTCGTCCAGGGCGATCATCCGGGCCGCGTCGCCAATGGCGTGGGCGCCGGTGGCGCAGGCGGTGACCACGGAATGATTAGGCCCCTTCAGCCCGTGCCGGATCGACACCTGGCCCGAGACCAGATTGATCAGCGACATGGGAATGAAGAAGGGGCTGACCCGGCGCGGCCCCTGTTCCTTCAGCACGATGGCGGTGTCGGCGATAGGCCCCAGCCCGCCGATGCCCGAGCCGATCATGACGCCGGTACGTTCGCGCTGTTCGTCGGTTTCGGGCTTCCAGCCGGCGTCGGCCAGGGCCTCGTCCGCCGCCGCGATGCCATAGATGATGAAGTCGTCGACCCGCTTGCGGTCCTTGGCGGACATGACCTTTTCAGGGTCGAAGACGCCGGGCGTGTCGGGCGTACCGCCGCCGCGACCGTCCACGCTGGGGATTTCCCCGGCGATGGTGCAGCCATAGCCTTCGGTGTCGAAATTGGTGATCGGTTTGATGCCCGACCGCCCCTCGACGATGCCCTTCCAGGTGGTTTCGACGCCCCAGCCCAGGGGGGTCAGAAGGCCGATGCCGGTGACGACGACGCGGCGCATGCGGTCGCTCCTTCGCAGAATCCGTGGTGCAGAAACACTAATGGCCGCCGGACCCGCCCGCTAGGGGCGCGCCACGGCGGCCATCAGAAGCCTTGTCGAAAAGGCGGGGCTGAAATCAGCCGCCCGACTTCTCGTTGATGAATTTCACGGCGTCGCCGACCGTCTGGATGTGCTCGGCGGCGTCATCCGGGATCTCGATGTCGAATTCTTCCTCGAAGGCCATGACCAGTTCGACGTTGTCGAGCGAATCGGCGCCCAGGTCGTCGATGAAGCTGGCCTTTTCGGTGACCTTGTCCGGATCGGCGTCCAGGTGGTCGATGACGATCTTGCGGACGCGTTCCAGGGTGTCGGACATGTTCTGTCTGCCTTCTAGCGCCGCCCGGGGGCGGCTGTTGTCTCAATCCTTGCCGTACGGCGACGGCGCCGCTTGTGCAAGACCATAACGGGTCTGGACGCAGGCGGTTGCGACCGCCTTTAGCACAGTCATTCCGCTGGGGAAGGGGTTAGATCATCGCCATGCCGCCGTTCACATGCAGCGTCTGGCCGGTGACATAGGCCGCTTCGTCCGACGACAGATACACCGCCGCCGCCGCGATCTCGTCGCCCGTCCCCAGCCGACCGGCGGGTATCTTGCCCAGGATGGCCTCGCGCTGCTGATCGTTCAGCACATCGGTCATGGGGCTGGCGATAAAGCCCGGCGCGATGCAGTTCACGGTGATGCCGCGGCTGCCGACTTCCTGGGCCAGCGACTTGGAAAAGCCGATCATCCCGGCCTTGGAGGCGGAATAGTTGGTCTGGCCCGGATTGCCGGTCACCCCCACCACCGAGGTCACGCCGATGATGCGGCCGGCCCGGCGCTTCATCATGCCCTTCACGGCGGCGCGGGTCAGACGGAAATAGGATTCCAGGTTGATCTGCACGACCGACTGGAAGTCTTCGTCCTTCATCCGCATCAGCAGGCCGTCCTTGGTGATGCCCGCGTTGGCCACCAGGATGTCCAGCGGCGCGCCCGCCGCCTCTTCCGCCCGCCCGACCAGGCCGTCCACCGATTCGGCGTCGGACAGGTTCGCCGCCGCCGCAAAGGCGCGCGACCCCAGCTGGCCGGCCAGGTCGTTCAGCACCGCCTCGCGCGTGCCGGACAGAATCACGGTCGCCCCCTGGGCGTGCAAGGCGCGGGCGATGGCGCCGCCGATGCCGCCCGTCGCGCCGGTGACCAGGGCCGTCTTGCCGGTGAGGTCGAACATGGTGATCTCCGCAGATTCTCAGTACGCCCCGGTTCTTACCCGCACAGACCGGGGTCGAACAGAGCCGCGCGAGGGCGGGATCACTCGGCGGCGGCGGGCCGGGGGTCGTTGGCGGCGATCTCCTGGGCCTCCCACTCCTCGATCTTGCGGGCGGTGTATTCCGGCGAGCGGGTGAAGCGCGCCAAGACGCCATAGATCACCGGCACCACGAACAGGGTCAGCATGGTGGCGAAGATGGCCCCGGCGAAGATGACCACGCCGATGGTCTGGCGGCTGCCGGCGCCCGCCCCCTGCCACAGCACCAGCGGCAGGGCGCCGAAGGCGGTGGCGATCGAGGTCATGATGATGGGGCGCAGGCGCAGGGTGGACGATTCGATGATCGCCTCGCGCACCGTCCGGCCCTGGTCGCGCAGCTGGTTGGCGAACTCGACGATCAGGATGCCGTTCTTGGCCGCCACCCCGATCAGGATGATCAGGCCGATCTGCGAATAGATGTTCAGGCTGGACCCCGCCATCAGCAGACCGAACAGGCCGCCCGCCGCCGCCAGGGGCACGGTCAGCATGATGACCGCCGGGGTGATCCAGCTTTCGAACTGGGCCGCCAGCGCCAGGAAGACCAGCAGCAGCGCCAGGCCGAAGGCCGCCGCCACCGCGCCGCCCGCCTCCTGCTGATCGCGGGCCGCACCGCCCCAGCGGATGGTGGCCAGGCCCTGCGGCTGCTGAGCCACCTCGTCGGTCAGGAAGGTCATGGCGTCCGCTATGGTGGTGCCGGGGTTCAGATCGGCCGACAGGGTGATGGCGCGCTGGCGATCCAGGCGGCGCCGGTCGGGCGTATCGCCGGACGTCTTGGTGGTCACCACCGCCGACAGGGGCGCCAGCTGGCCCGAGCCGGTGGCGACATAAAGGGCCTCCAGATCGCTGACGTTGCGGCGCACGTCGCGGTTGGTCTGCAGGATGACGTCATATTCCTGACCGCCCCGGATATAGGTGGTGGCCCGGCGCGAGCCGAACATGGTCTCCAGCGTGCGACCGACCTGCTGGACCGAGACGCCCAGGGCCGCCGCCTTCTGCGGATCGACATCGACCAGCAGGCGCGGGGCGTTCGGCTCATAATTCAGGCGCGGGCGCGAGAAGCCGGGGTTTTCCTGGGCCGAGGCCAGAACGGGCTGCAGCCACTGATACAGCTGTTCATAGTCGGGGCCGGTCACGACCATTTCGATGGAGTTGGAGTTGCCGCCGCCGCGCTGGAAGGCGCCGGGGACGCTGGCGTTCACCTGAGCGTCGGTCTGGGTGCCGCGCAGCTTGCCGTTCAGCTCCTGGGCGATCTCGTCGGCCGAGCGGCTGCGTTCGGACCAGTCCTTCAGCGTCAGGGTGGCGTTGCCCGAGTTGAAGCTGCCGCCGCCGAAGCCGGGGGCGGACACCAGATAGGACTCCACCTCGCCGCCGTCCTTGTATTCGGCCAGAATGGGTTCCAGCCCCATCATGATCTTGCGGGTGTAGTCGAAGCCGGCGCCTTCCGGCCCCTGGACACGAACCATGACGCGGCCGCGATCTTCGGGCGGCACCAGTTCGTCGGGCAGCACCATGAACACCCCCGCCGCGCCCGCCGCCACCAGAAGGATCAGACCCGACACGCCGACGACAGCCAGCCGCTGGCCCATCAGGGCCTCCAGCGAGTTGCGGTACGAATTCTTGACCGAGTCCATCACCGCATCGACCCGGCGCGCCAGCCAGCCCGAGCCTTGCGCCGGTTTCAGGATCTTGGACGCCAGCATCGGCGACAGGCTGAGCGCCAGGAAGGCCGAGAATCCCACAGCCGCCGCGATGGCCGCCGCGAGTTCCACGAACAGGCGCCCGACATAGCCCGGCAGGAACAGCAGCGGGGCGAACACCGCCAGCAGCACGACGGTGGTGGCGACGACCGCGAAGAAGACCTGACGCGCGCCGCGCTCTGCGGCGACCAACGGCGGCTCGCCATGGTCCAGGCGGCGCTGGATGTTCTCGGTCACCACGATGGCGTCGTCCACCACCAGGCCGATGGCCAGCACCAGCGCCAGCAGCGTCAGAAGGTTCAGCGAAAAGCCCAGCGGCGCCAGCACGATGAAGGTCGCAAGCAGGCAGATCGGCGCCACGACAGACGGAATCAGCGCCGCCCGCAGGCTGCCCAGGAAGATGAAATTGACCAGGGCCACCAGGGCCATGGCGATGCCGATGGTGATCCACACCTCGTCGATGGCGTGTTTGGTGAAGACCGAATTGTCCGAGCCGACGACCAGTTCGGTGCCTTCGGGCAGGGTCGGCTGCAGTTCGGCCAGCAGCTTTTTGACGCCGTCGGAAATGGCCAGATCGTTCGACTGGGCCTGACGGGTCACGGCCAGGCCGATCTGGTCCAGACCATTGCCCCGGAACAGGCGGCGATGGTCGGTCGGCGCTTCTTCGACGCGGGCGATGTCGCCCAGCCGCGTCACATAGGTCGGCGCCCCGGCGATCAGAGCCGCCGCGCCCGAGCCGCTGACCTGGGACGCCGAACCGCGCGTGCCGATGGGCAGGTTGGCGAAGTCGGCGGGCGTCGCATAGTTGCGCGCCACGCGGACGGTGTAGTCCTTGTCGGTGGATTCCAGCGACCCGGCCGGCAGTTCGACGTTCTGGCTGGTCAGCGAGCTTTCGACGTCCTGGACCGTCAGACCGCGCGCCGCCATGGCGGCCGGGTCAAGCCAGATGCGCATGGCGTAGCGCTGCTCGCCATAGATCTGCACCTGGGCCACACCGTTCACGGTCGACAGACGGTCGATCAGATAGCGGTCGGCGTAGTCGGTCAGTTGCAGCCGGTTCATGCTGGTCGAACGCAGGAACAGGATGATGATCGGCTGGCTGTCGGAATCCGCCTTGGACACCTGGGGCGGATCGGCCTGGTCGGGCAGGCGCGCGGCGACGCGGCTGATGCGGTCGCGCACATCGTTGGCCGCGTCGTCGATGTCGCGATCCAGGTTGAACTCGATATTGACGTTCGAGCGGCCGTCGCGGCTGGTCGAATTGATGCGCTGAACGCCCTGGATGCCGGCGATCTGCTGTTCGATCGGCTCGGTGATCCGGCTCTCGATCACCTCGGCCGAAGCCCCGGCGTAGCTGGTGCTGACCGAAACCACCGGGGGATCGACGTCAGGCAGTTCGCGCACCGGCAGGAAGAAGAAGGCCGCCGCGCCGACGACGCACAGCACGATGGCGCCCACGGCGGCGAATACCGGCCGCCGGACCGAAAGGTCGGACAGCATCATGGCGCGGCCTTCCGCGGGGCGCCCGCGCCCTGCCCGCCTCGACCCTGGCTCTGGCCCTGGTTTTCACCCGCGATGGTGACCGGGGCGTTGGGCTGGATCCGGTTCAGGCCCGTGCCGACCAGGCGCTCGCCCGTCTCGACGCCCGACAGGATTTCGACGAAGCCGTTTTCGACCGCCCCGGCCTCGATCTCGATGCGCTGGGCGTTCATGCCGCGCTCGCCACGCGCGATGCGGAAGACATAGGCGCGCTGGCCTTCATACTGGACCGCCGCCTCGGGCGCGGCCGCGCTGGTGCGGGCGCCCTGCCGCACCGAGACCCGCATCAGCATGCCGGGGCGAATCTGGCCGCCCGGATTGGCGAACTCGGCCCGCGCCGTGGCGGCCCGCGTCTGTTCGTTCACCCGCGTGTCGATCAGGGCGATGCGCCCCGAGAAGCTTTGCCCCGGATAGGCGTCGGACGTCGCCACGATCGGCGTGCCGGCCCGCAGCTGGCCCAGATACCGTTCGGGCACCGGGAAATCGACGCGCACCACGCTGGTGTCGTCCAGGGTCGAGATGACCGCGCCGGGGTTGATCAGGGTGCCGGGCGTGACGGTGGTCAGGCCCATGACACCGGCGAAGGGCGCACGGATGATGCGGTCGCCGCGCCGCGCCTGGGCGGCGGTCAGGCTGGCGCGCGCCGATTCCAGCGCCGTCTCGGCCGTTTCGGCGGTCACGCGCGGGGCGATGCCGCGTTCGGCCAGTTCGGAATAGCGGTCGTATTCGCGCTGGGCCTGGGCCAGGCGGGCGCGGGCCTCGATGACGCCGGCGTCTTCCTCATTGGCCTGAAGCTCGACCAGGGGCGTGCCCGCCGCGACGCGCTGGCCGTCGGCGAACAGGACGCGCGTGATCAGTTCGGTGGTGGACGAGGTGATGTTGACCGAGCGGCGCCCGCGCGCCACGCCCAGCACCTGAATGGTGTCCGAGAATTCGCGCGGCTGGACCGTCACGGCCGCCACGGCCTGGCCGCGCCCGCCGCCGGGTCCGCCCCGACCGCCGGGGCCGCCCTGTCCGCCGCCCTTTTCGTCATCGGCCAGCGCAATGCGCAGCACGGCCGCCAGCACCATCAGGCCCAGCAGCACCGCCGCCCCGACGAAGAAGAAGTGGCGCTTGATCACGCTTGGAACGCTCCGGCTGGTCTCTGGGACGACGACGCGCCCGACTTAGCGGGTCCGCGTCTCGACGCAACTAAAGTCTGTGCAACGCGGCGGATTCCGCAATCCGTCGCGCCTTCTGGTGTTTTTCTAGAACCGTCGCCAGACCGCCACGACCCAGCCCCGGCTGTCGGCGAACTCGCGCCCGGCGACCGCGTCGCGCCATCCCGCCTGGACATGCCAGTCGCCCAGCCGCCGCACCACCGAGGTCTCGACCGACAGCCAGCGCGCGCCATCCCCGTCGGTCACGCCGCCATAGGCCTGGGCCAGCACCATCCAGTCCGGGCCGAAATGGCCGCCCAGCGTCAGGTCCACGCGGGTTTCGTCGGGCAGGCCGGCCCGCATGCGTCGCCCGGCCTGAAGTTCGACAAAGCTGCTGTCGGGCGCCCAGCGACCGCCCTGCCCCTTCAGATTGCGGCCGATGGCGCCGCGCACCTCCCAGTCGCCGCCGCCCTGGCCCGGGGCGGCGTATCCGGCGTTGCGGCCGTCGCCCGGATCGGCATGGCCGGCATAGAGGCTGATCGCGGTCTTGTCGTCGCGATAGGCGGACCACCAGACGCCCAGCTCCAGCGGCCCCCGGCCCTGATAATCGACGAAATAGTCGCGCCCGTCCTGCCAGTCGCCCTTGAACTGGACCGTCAGGCGATCGGTGACGCCGTACTGGGCGAAGACGCCCAGCGTCTGGTCGGCGCGGGTCGCCGGCAGGTCGATCAGCGCGCCGTCAGGGCCGAAACCGCGCGTGGCGCGCATGTCCTCCCATTTGACGATGACCTGACCGCGACCCTTGTCCTGGGTCCAGGCGCTGGCCTGGGCGGCGGTCGGCGCCGCCGCCAGCAGAAGGGCGGCGGCGGCCAGTCTCAAGCGTCGTAGCCCGGCGATTTGCGGTCCAGCGTCCTGAGGGCGCCAGGCCAGGCCAGGGAAGAAATGAAGCCGATCCCCCGCCCCTGTTCCTTGGTCTCGGCCTGGGCCGCATCCGGGGCGATCAGCACATGTTCGCGTCCGCCCGACAGGGCCGCCACCTGCTGGGCGCAGGCCCGTTCCAGGAAGAAGATGCCGATCCAGGCCTGGGCCGCCGTTTCCCCGACCGCCAAGGTGCCGTGATTGCGTAGCAGCATCAGGGACTTGTCGCCCATGTCCGCGACCAGGCGTTCGCGCTCGTCATGGTTCAGCGCCAGCCCCTCATAGCCGTGATAGGCGACCTGATGCTGCAACAGACAGGCGTTCTGGCTGATGGGCAGAAGGCCATGCTGCTGGGCCGCGACGCCGACGCCGTTCACCGTGTGCAGATGGATGACGTATTTCGCATCCTCGCGCGCCGCATGGACGGCCGAATGGATGGTGAAGCCCGCCGGATTGATGAAGCTGGTCGTCTCCTGAACGATGTTTCCGTCCAGATCGACCTTCACCAGACAGGACGCCGTCATCTCCTCGAAATACCAGCCGTAGGGGTTGATCAGGAAATGATGCTCAGGCCCCGGAGCGCGGGCCGAGATGTGGGTGAAGATCATGTCGTCCCACCCGTGCAGGGCCACCAGCCGGTACAGCGCCGCCAGTTCGACCCGCACCTGCCATTCGGCCTCGGACACCCTGGATTTCAGCGACGTCGTTGCGCCATCCGCCATGTCGGCCTCCCTTATCTTTGTTCACCTGAACGTCCGCCCTCGCGCGCGCGGCGTCAAGGCGGCGCCTGTTCAGCGTTCGTTAACCGCGTTTTCATGACCTGGGGGTTCTACTGAAGCTCCGGCTCGCGCACCGCGACGCCCGTAGGAGATCGCCCGGTGAACGCCGCCGTTGCATTGGCCGCCTCTTCCGAAGGTTCGCACAGCGAGTTTTCTCGCCTGATCGCCCTGGCGCGCAGCCGCTCCACCGATGATCGCCAGCGGCTGTTGCTGGCCGTCGCGGCCCTGTGCGACGCCAATCCGCCGGGGGTCGAGCTGTCGCCGATCCTGTCGGAGATCTTCATGGCCCTGGCCCAGCAGGCCGAGCGCGAGATCCGCGCCGTCCTGGCCGACCGGCTGGCCACCGCCGAATGGGCGCCGCCGGCCCTGATCCACATGCTGGCGCTTGACGACATCGAGATCGCCCGTCCCATCATCGCCGCCAGCCCGCTGCTGAAGGACGAAGACCTGCTGCGCATCCTGGTGGAGGCGACGCTGGAGCATCACATCGAGGTGGCGCGCCGGCCGCATCTGTCCGGCCGCGTCGCCGACGCCGTGATCGACCAGGCCGAACCCGCCGCCCTGACCGCCCTGGCCGGCAACCGCACCGCCGAGATCAGCGACGAGAGCCTGCGCCGGCTGGTGGATCACTCGCGCCGGGTCGCGGGCCTGCGGGCGCCGCTGGTGCGCCATCCGCGCCTGAACGAACAGCTGGCGGGCCAGCTTTACCAGTGGGTCGGCCAGGCCCTGCGTCAGTCGATCGGAGAGCGTTTCCGCATCGACGAGACGGCCCTGGCCCAGGCGGTCGATTCCGCCGTGGCCAGCCGAACGGCCACCTGGGGCGCCCAGACCTCGCCCAAGCCGGTCGATCCCATCCAGTCCGAGATGGAGCGCCGACTGGTCGACAAGCTGAAGGCCGCGGGCCAGCTGCGCGCCGGTTTCGTCGTGCGCGCCGTGCGCGAGGACCGCCGCAGCCTGTTCGAACACGCCCTGGCGGCCTTGGGCGATTTCCCGCTCGATCAGGTGCGGATGGCCATGACCGCCGACACGCCCCAGCCGCTTTATCTGGCCTGTGTGGCCGTGGGCATCGACCGGATGGTCTTCGTCTCCATGCTCGATTCGCTGCGCAAGATGACCGGCGGCTGGACGGGCGAGACGGCGCACGGCCCGTGGACGCCCCACGCCGTGTCGGCCGCGGACGCCGCGCGCCTGTTCCGCCGCTACGAGCAACGCGCGGGCGGTTGACGCGCGACGCAGTCTCGGGTCCGTTCAACACTGTGAACGCGCCAACAGCAGCCCCCCCTTCCCGCCTGGCCTTTGTCGCCAGCGACCGGCCCGAGGCCCAGGCGGCGCGCGCGCGCCTGGCTGAACGCTATGGCTCGGCCGCCTTCGAGGAGGCCGAGGTGATCGTGGCCCTGGGCGGCGACGGGTTCATGCTGGAGACCCTGCACGCCGTGCTGGGCCGGGGTGCGCCGGTGTTCGGCATGAATCGCGGCTCGGTCGGTTTCCTGATGAACGACTATAACGAGGACGATCTGCCCGCCCGCATCGCCGCGGCCGATCCCACGCGCATCCATCCGCTGCAGATGGACGCCGTGACCCAGGCGAACGAGCATCATTCCGCCCTGGCGATCAACGAGGTCTCGCTGCTGCGCCAGACGCGCCAGAGCGCCAAGCTGCGCATCACCGTCGATGATCGCGTGCGGATGGAGGAACTGTCCTGCGACGGCTGCTTGGTGGCCACGCCGGCCGGATCGACCGCCTACAACCTGTCGGCCCACGGTCCGATCATCCCGCTGGACGCCAAGATCCTGGCCCTGACGCCGATCAGCGCGTTTCGGCCCCGGCGCTGGCGCGGCGCCCTGCTGTCACACACCGCAAGGGTGCGGTTCGAGGTGATGGAGGGCGACAAGCGGCCCGTCAGCGCCACGGCCGACAGCTATGAGGTCCGCCACGTCGCCCGGGTCGAGGTGCACGAACGGCGCGACCTGGCCCTGACCATGCTGTTCGACGCCGGCCGGTCGTTCGAGGAGCGCGTGCTGGCCGAACAGTTCGCGGCCTGACACTGGGCGCGAAATCGGGGGCGGAACCGGGGCGAAACCGGATTTTAACACGCCTCATGCAGGCTGGACGCTCAAGAGTGGAGCCCGCCCGTGAGCAATCCCGCCCAGGTCATCCGTCCCCCCAACGCGCTGAAAGCCAAGGTCGGCGGCGGTTTCGGCATCGACGCCAGCGCCATCGCACGCGCCGAAGAAGCGCTTAAAGCCATGTCCGGCCAGTTCGGCCAGTGGCTTCAGGACGAGATCGACAAGTTGGACGCGGCCCAGGCCGACATCCGCGCCAAGGGCTTCACGCCCGAAACGGCCGAGGCCCTGTATTTCCGCGCCCACGACCTGAAGGGCCTGGGCGCCACCTATCAGTATCCGCTGGTGACCCGCATGGCCGGTTCGCTGTGCAAGATGCTGGACGATCCGGCCAAGCGCATGGGCGCGCCGATGATGATCCTGGACGCCCATATCGACGCCATCCGCGCGGTGGTGCGCGACGGCATCCAGACCGACGACCACCCCACCGGCCGCATCCTGGCCGAGACCCTGGAAGCCAAGGTCGCCGAACACCTGGGCTGACCCCAGGCGACGGCTTCTGAACCCTCAGGCCGCGTTGGCGGCCCGGGGCGCGGTTTCTTGCGGGGCCTGGTCCAGCCGTTCCATCAGATAGGCCAGATCATCACGCGGCGCATTCGGGCGCTGGGTCATGAACCGCTCCAGCATCTGGATGCGGAACGCCTCGCCCGAGGTGTCCGCGCCTTCGGCCTGAAGCTGGCGCCACACATCCACGCCGGCGCGGAAGGCCTGGAACAGGCGCGGCGGCAGGCCCGCCCGATCATACAGCGCCTTCAGGCCCAGCGGCCCGGCGTCATGCACCATCAGCCAGGCGCGCTGGTGCGGCGCGCCGGCCAGTTCGGCCAGGCCATGCTCCAGCATCGCCATCTGCCCCCGCGCCAGGGCGCGCAGCAGCAGCGACGCCGTCAGCGCCTTGCGGGCGTTCAACTGGGCCACGAACTGGGCCATGTCGGGGCTGGACGCCGCTTCGTCGATCAGGTCCACCGTCGCCCGCTCGCGTGCGAACTGGGCCAGACGGATCGCCGTTTCCGGCGCCACGGCGTGGCGGGTGACCAGATGCTCGCGCACCGCATCGGACGCCAGGGCCACCAGCCGTTCGGTCACGCCCAGCGGCAGAACCTGGCGATAGGCGATGGCGGCGACCACCTCGCCCGACTGGCCGAAACGGTCCACCGCGCGATCCAGCGCCCGCTCGGACATGTCGGCGTTGTCATTGGCCGCCAGGGTGCGGACCGCGGCCTCGCAGCCGACCTCGGCGACCGTGTCGGCCACGTCGCGGCTGACGCGCGGGCGGGCGGCCACGGCGGTCTGGCGCACGGCCGAACCGGCGCGCACGATCTCGATCAGATCCTCATCGGTAAAGGCCGGGCAAGCCCCGATGATCGGCAGGGCCACGCTGTCGACGTCGGCCGCGAGGCGTCGCGCCACATCGCGCGGGATCAGGTCAGACGCCTTCAGCGTCACCGCCATGGCCCGTCGCACCAGCTCGGCCGCGTCCTCGGCCAGGACGCGCAGGATTTTCTGGGCGGCGGCGCGGTCGGCCTCGGTCAGTTCGGCGCGGTCCATGTTGCGGCACAGCTTGTGCGCCGCCGCCGCGCGGTCGTCGTCGTCCGTCGCCTTGATCAGGCGATGGATGTCGGCGTCGGTCAGTCGCGCGCGATAGGCGGTCATGGGCGGCTCATGGCGGAATCGGTTCGATGCAGACCTTAGCATCAGCCCGCCATGATTAACGGGCCGTTCACCACGCGCCTGTGGGCGTCAGACCGAAGTGTCGCGGATCGGCGGCGGGGCGAAGGCGCCGCCGAAGCCGCCCCCCGCGCCGGTTCCGCCCTCGCCCGGCTGACCCAGCAGCAGGGCCAGCAGGCTCTGGTCCTGACGCAACCGGTCCAGCCGCGCGGCCAGGGCGCGGTCGCGGTCGCTGAGCAGGCCCTCGACCTCTCCGGCTTGGCCGGCGCTGGACGCCGGGGCGCCCTGGCCGGCGGTGCGGTTCAGATTGGCGTGCACCTCGGCCACCGTGGCCGGGCGGCCGTCGCGATAGAAGATCGAGCGGTTGGCCCCCGCCGCCTCGGGAAACAGCGACGCCGCGCTGGCGCCGGGCCGGGTGCTCATGGCCTCCATCAGCTCGGCGGCGCCCGCCGGTCCCAGGAAATGCGCGGCATACAGGTCGCCGGCGCCCGGTTCGCGCCCGGTGCGCCCGCGCAGATAGGCGGCGTTGGACGCCGTCAGCTCGGCCGCCATGGCCGAGGCCGCGCGCGCATCGAAGCGCAGGTCCAGCACCACGTTTCGCGCCGAACCCTCGACCCGCCAGCGCCCGTCGGCGCCCCGATGGATCAGATCGGCGTACTGGCCATAGCCATGGCGCGCCCCGGCCTTCTTCACGGTGGCCAGCCAGGTCTGTTCGATGAACTGGAACAGGCCCGCCGCCGAAGAGGTGCGCGCCTTCGCCTGAGGGTTCATCGCGCTTTCGCGCCGCGCGGTGCGGACCAGGAAGTCGAAGTCCACGCCGGTCGTGTCGGAAGCGCGCCGGATGGCGGCCTCTACCCCTGTCGTAGATGGAATCGCGCCTACGGTCATTGGGCCGGACGCTGGGCGAACATGGTTAACGAAACCTGAATCGTTAACGACCCGGCACGCCACAAACTTGCCGCAAGGTAAGCGCCACCATTCGCCTTGGCTGCGGGGGCTTCCGAATGGGAGTGACGGCCATGATGATGAAGACTGCGGGCGGACCGGCTCTGGTCAGCCCCCTGGATTTTGGCGAACGCAAGAAGCCGCTGCCCCGCTGGGCCTGGGGCGCCGTGGGGGCCTCGCTTCTGGTGCATGCCGCCATCGGCGTGGCCCTGTATCAACAGCGGTTCGAGATCGCGACGCCCGCGCCCACCGACCCCGGCCCGACCATCGAGGTCGACATGTTCCGGCCCAAGCCGCCCCCGCCCGTGGCCAGCGACCCGGCCCCGGCGGCGCCGACCCCGCCGGTCCACCGCACGGCCCCGCCCACCGCGCCGACCGACACCCTGAACGTGCCGCCCATCGACAATCCGGCGCCGGTGACGGGCCCCGCCATCAACCTGAGCCATGCGGTTCCCAGCGATGCGACCGGCGTGGCCGTGACGCCTGAACCGCCGGTCGCCCGCACCACCGTCATCACCAACCCCAGCTGGCTGCGCAAGCCGACGGGCGATCAGTTGCTGAACGCCTATCCCGACCGGGCGCTGCGGAACGAGGTCGGCGGCTCGGCCACCCTGCGATGCGCCGTGCGGTTGGACGGGACGCTGACGGGCTGCGCGGTCACCGCCGAGACGCCGGGCGGATACGGCTTCGGCCGGTCGGCCATGAGCCTGAGCCGCTATTTCCGCATGAACCCCGGCGCCGTGGACGGTCGCGCCGTCGATGGGGCCTATGTGGATGTCGGTGTGCGCTTCACCCTGCCGGAGGGCTGAACCGCAGAGGATCGAAGGCCGCCGCCTCGGCTCGGGGTGCGCGGCCTTCGACGGCGTCGGCCACCACCGCGCCGATCAGCGGCCCGATCAGCCAGCCGTTGCGGCGCGGCGCCAGGGCCACCGCCAGACCCGGCGCCGCCCGGCCCGCCATCGGCTGATCGTCCGGCGAGTTTCCGCGCAGGCCCACGCGCCATTCCACATCCGCCGGATCGATGGCGCGGCCCAGCAGGGTCTCGGCCATACGCAGCAGGCGTTGGGACGTCGCCGCCTCGGGCGCCAGATCGCGGCGCCCCGCCTCCATGGTCGCGCCGATCAGCACGCCGTCATCCACCGGGGTGACATAGCCGCCCGGTCCCCGGATCGTGCGGTCGCACAGGGGCTGACGCACCAGGCCGATCTGGCCGCGCACCGGCGACACCCGGTCCAGAATCGCCTGAGCGTCGTCCGGCAGGCCGGAAATCTGAGTCTCGGCCCCGGTCGCCAGGATCAGTCCCTGCGCATCCCGCGTCGCGCCGTCGTCCAGGGTGATCCGCCAGCCGTCGTCGGTGCGGGTCACGGCCGTGACCGCGCCCCGGATCATCTCGACGCCCCGCGCCATTCGGGCCAGGGCCTGGGGCGGCGACAGGCGCAGGTCGTCGGGCGCCCGCACCCCGCCGGCCACTTGCTCCGCCACGAAGCCATGGGCCGTCAGACACGCCGCCAGCGACGGCCAATTCTCTCCGCGCCATTCCGCCTGGGCGGGCGTCAGCTCCACCCCCGTCTGCGCGGCGAAGGCGGGCCACAGGTCCAGAGCGGTGCGCAGCAGGCGGGCGCGCTGAAGCCCCGGATTGTCCAGGGCGCATTCCATGGCCGGGGCGATCATCCCCCCCGCGACGGCCGAGGCGTTCAGCCCGCCCGGATCGACCACGGCGACCGCATGGCCCCGCGCGCGCAAGGTCGCCGCCGTGCTGAGGCCCAGCACGCCCGCGCCCACGATCAGGATGTTCAGGGAAGAAGACGCCACGCCCGGTCCAATCGGCCGGACGCGGCGTTCGATCAAGCCCCTATTCGGCCGCCAGGGCCGCCGCGCGCGCCGCGTCCAGACGCTGGGTCAGCGCCTCGTGCTGGCGCCACAGGGCCTGGGGCAGTCGGTCCTCGAACTGGGCGAAGAACTCGGGGATCAGCGAGGCCTCTTCGGTCCAGACCTCGGCGTCGACGCTGAGCAGGGTGTCCAGCTGCGCCTCGGTCAGGTCCAGGCCCGACAGGTCCAGCGCCGCGCGCGTCGGCAGACGGCCCACCGGCGTGTCCACGGCCTCGGCGACGCCATCCAGACGCTCGGTCACCCACTTCAGCACGCGGATGTTGTCGCCGAAGCCGGGCCAGATGAAACCGCCGTCCTGGTCCTTGCGGAACCAGTTGACGAAGAACATGCGCGGCAGTTTCGAGGCGTCGCGCCCCTCGGCCATCTTCAGCCAGTGGCCGAAATAGTCGCCCATGTTGTAGCCGCAGAACGGCAGCATGGCGAACGGGTCGCGGCGCAGTTCGCCGACCTTGTTCTCGGCCGCCGCCGTGCCCTCGGACGCCACGGTCGAGCCCAGGAAGACGCCGTGCTCCCAGTCGAAGGCCTCGGTCACCAGCGGCACCGCGCTGGCCCGGCGGCCGCCGAACAGGATGGCGTCGATCGGCACGCCCTTGGGGTCTTCCCATTCCGGCGCGATGGTCGGGCACTGATGCGCCGGGGCCGCGAAACGGGCGTTCGGATGGGCGGCGGGTTCGCCCGACGCCGGATCGTGCGGCTGGCCCTTCCAGTTGGTCAGGCCCTCGGGCGCCGGCTTGGACAGGCCCTCCCACCAGACGTCGCCGTCATGCGTCAGGGCCGTGTTGGTGAAGATGGTGTTGCGCGTCAGGGTGGCCAGGGCGTTCTGGTTGGTGTTGCGGCTGGTGCCCGGCGCCACGCCGAAGAAGCCGGCTTCGGGGTTCACGGCATACAGGCGGCCGTCGTCGCCGAAGCGCATCCAGGCGATGTCGTCGCCGATGGTCTCGGCCTTCCAGCCGTCCAGCGCCGGCTGCAGCATGGCCAGATTGGTCTTGCCGCAGGCGCTGGGGAAGGCGGCGGCGACGTATTTGGACCGGCCCTCGGGGCTGGTCAGCTTCAGGATCAGCATATGCTCGGCCAGCCAGCCCTCGTCGCGGGCCATGACCGAGGCGATGCGCAGGGCGTAGCATTTCTTGCCCAGCAGGGCGTTGCCGCCATAGCCCGAGCCATAGGACCAGATTTCCCGCGTCTCGGGGAAATGGACGATCCATTTGTCGTCGTTGCAGGGCCAGGGCACATCGGCCTGACCCTCGGCCAGGGGCGCGCCCAGGGTGTGCACCGCCGGCACGAAGTCGCCATCGGCGCCCAGCAGGTCCAGCGCCGGCTTGCCCATGCGGGTCATGACGCCCATCGACACGGCGACATAGCCGCTGTCGGTGATCTCGACGCCCAGGGCGCTGATCGGCGATCCCAGCGGTCCCATGCAGAAGGGCACGACATACATCGTCCGCCCGGCCATGCAGCCGTCGAACAGGCCGTTCAGGCGCGCGCGCATCTGAACCGGCTCGGCCCAGTTATTGGTCGGACCGGCGTCGGCCGGATCGGCGGGGCAGATGAAGGTGCGGCTTTCGACCCGCGCCACGTCGCGCGGATCGGAGGCGGCGTAATAGCAGCCGGGGCGCTTGGCGGGGTCCAGAGGCTTCAGCGTGCCCTTGGCCACCAGGTCGGCGGCGATGGCCTCTTTTTCCGCCTCGGAACCGTCGCACCAGTGGACGCGCGCGGGCTTGGTCAGGGCCGCGATCTGCTCGACCCAGGCGACAAGGCGCGCGTGGGCGGTCGGGGCCGGATGAAGGCCGGGAATCGATTGGGTCACGATGACGCTCCTGAACGTGCCGGCCCGGCGATCTGACGCCGCCGTGGCCGATTTCCTCCGCGTGACGCATCACGCAATGTTTCAGGGGAAAGACACCCAAGTCGACGCCGCGTCAACCGATGCACGTTTCAACCCCGTGTGAAGTCGCCGGTCGCGTCGATGCGCACTTTTCGCCCTGTCGCAGGCCGGGTATCGGGAACGGATGCAGACGATGAATTCCCCGACCGCCGCCCCCGACGGCGCCCTGGCTTCGCCCGCGGCCCAGCGGAACGCCGAGCCGATTCTGGCGGTGCTGCGCGCCCATCTGCCGGCGCGCGGCCGGGTGCTGGAGATCGCGGCCGGGTCGGGCCAGCACGCCGTGGCCTTCTCCACCGCCCTGCCCGGCCTGGACTGGACGCCCAGCGACCCCAGCCCCCAGGCCCGCGCCAGCATCGCCGCCTGGCGGGGCGCGGCCGGTCCGGCCAATCTGAACCCTCCACTGGAGGTGGACTGTCTGGACCCCGCCACCTGGCCCGATGGCCCGTTCGCGGCCATCACCTGCATCAACATGATCCACATCAGCCCCTGGGCGGCGACCGAGGGTCTGATGGCGCTGGCCCAGCGCGCGCTGGCGCCCGGCGGCCTGCTGTTTCTGTATGGCCCCTATCGCGAGGCGGGGGTCCAGACGGCGCCGTCGAACGAGGCCTTCGACGCCGACCTGAAACGCCGCGACCCGGCCTGGGGCCTGCGCGACGTGGCCGATGTGGCCGCCCTGGCCAAGGATCACGGCCTGGCGCTGACGCTGCGGGTCGCCATGCCGGCGAACAACCTCAGCCTGCTGCTGCGGCGCGTCTGATGGCCTGGACCCGCACCTATGACGGGCCTGAGCCGGTTCGCATCAACAAATGGCTGGGTCAGTCGGGCGTCTGTTCGCGGCGCGAGGCGGACGGCCTGATCGCCGAGGGTCTGGTCAGCATCGACGGGGCGACGGTGACCGACGCGGGGCGCAAGATCGCGCCGGGCGAAACCCTGACGCTGAACGACGCCGCCACCCGCGCCCTGGACGCCGGTTTCACCCTGATGCTGCACAAGCCCGTCGGCTATGTCTCGGGCCAGCCCGAGCCGGACAAGATCCCCGCCGTGCGCCTGCTCACCGCCGTGAACGCCCAGGACGGATCGGCGGACATCGCCGCCGACGCCTCCGTGCCCCCCATCGGGCGGCTGGACGAGGATTCGCGCGGCCTGCTGCTATTCTCGACGGACGGCGTGGTGGCCAAGGCGGTGATCGGACCGGAGTCGGACCTGCCCAAGGAGTATCTGGTCCGCGTCGCGGGGGATGTGACCGACGCCAAGCTGGCGCTGTTGCGTCGCGGCCTGTCGCTGGACGGGCGGATGCTGAGACCCGCCGAGGTGACCCAGCTGAAACCCCGCCGCCTGCGCTTCATCCTGCGCGAGGGCCGCAACCGTCAGATCCGCCGCATGTGCGAACTGGTGGGGCTGGAGGTCACCGACCTGAAGCGCATCCGCATCGGCCCGGTGGGCCTGGGCGACCTGCCAGAGGGGCAATGGCGCATGCTGACGCCGGACGAGCGGGCCAAGCTGATCGGCTGATGGCCTAAAGCGGCGCGCACTGGGCCGTCAGCCAGTCCAGAACATCGCCATCCAGCAACGGCCCGACCCGGGCCAGCACCGTCGCGTGATAGGCGTCGACATAGGCGCGTTCGTCGGCCGTCAGCAGGTCCACGTCGATCAGTTTGCGATCCAGCGGCGCCAGGGTCAGCTGCTCGAACCCCAGCATCGGCCGTTCCCCGCCCGCGATGGGTTGCGCCTCGGTCACCACCTGCAGGGTCTCGATGCGGATGCCCCAGTGGTTCTCGCGGTAATAGCCCGGCTCGTTCGACACGATCATGCCGGGCAGAAGCGCCTGGGTCGTCCCCCATTTGGCGATCCGCTGCGGCCCCTCGTGCACGCCCAGATAGCTGCCGACGCCGTGGCCGGTGCCGTGGTCGTAGTCGAACCCCTGCATCCACAGCGGCAGACGCGCCAGGGCGTCCAGCTGCATGCCGTTGGTCCCGGCCGGGAACCTCACCACCGCCATGGCGATATGCCCCTTCAGCACCAGGGTGAACATGCGGCGCTGGTCGGCGCTGGGGTCGCCCACGGCCATGGTCCGCGTCACATCGGTGGTCCCATCCAGATACTGGCCGCCGCCGTCCACCAACAGCAGAGAGCCGCGCTCCATGCGTCGGATCGTTCGGGTCACGGGCTTGTAGTGTGGCAGGGCGCCGTTCGGCCCGGCCCCGGCGATGGTGTCGAACGACAGGTCCTTCAGCGCGCCGGTCTGTTCGCGGAAGCCTTCCAGCGCCTCGGCCACCTGGCGCTCGTCCGGCAGGGTCTGCTGCGCCACCGTATCGACCCAGTGCAGGAAGCGCGTCAGCGCCGCCCCGTCGCGGATGTGGGCCTGGCGCGAGCCTTCGATCTCGACCGCGTTCTTGACCGCGCGCGGCAGGGTGCAGGGATCGGCCCCGCGCACCACGGTCGCCCCCGCCGCCGCCAGCCGGTCGAACCACCAGGCCGAGGACAGCGACGGATCGATCAGCACCCGGCGGCCCTTCAGCCCCTCCAGAGCCCCGTCCAGCGCCTCGGGCGACTGAACCGAGACGGCGTCGCCCAGCCAGCCGGGCAGTTCATTGGTCACCTTCCTGGGATCGACGAACAGGCTGGCCGAACCATCGGCCTGGACCACCGCCTGGGCCAGAGGCAGGGGCGAGCGGATCACGTCGCCGCCGCGCACATTGAACAGCCAGGCGATGGAGGATGGCGCCGTCAGGACGGCCGCATCCGCGCCCTTGTCGGCGATGGCCTTGCCGATCCGGGCGCGCTTTGACGCCGCACTCTCGCCCGCATGGCGGTCTTCGTGGGGGACCACAGGGGCCATGGGTTGCGCCGGGCGATCATCACCCCAGGCCAGGTCCAGCGGATTGACCTGAACGGGCTTCAGCTCAGCCCCCGCCCTGGCCGCCGCCGCCCTCAGCCCCGCCAGGGCGTCCGGGCTGTGCAAACGTGGGTCATAGCCGATTACCGATCCCTTGGGCGCGCCTTCCAGCCAGCGCGCCAGACCGTTGTCTTCCAGCGCCAGGATTTCGAACTGGTCCGCATCGACCTGGGCCCGCACCTGCACCGTATAGCGGCCGTCGGCGAACACGGCCGCTCGATCGGTCAGCACCGCCCCCGCGCCGGCCGAGCCGGTGAAGCCGCTGATCCAGGCCAGCCGCTCGTTGGCCTCGGGCAGGTATTCGTTCTGGTGCTCGTCCTCATGCGGGATGAGGAAGCCGTCCAGCCCCTGCTCGGCCATGCGGGCGCGAAGCAGGGGCAGGTGTTTCCGGCCGAAGGACGGGTCGGTGGCTTCGTCAAAGGTCTGGCGCATGGCGGCGGGTCTAGCACCGCCATGCGCCGCCGGGAAAGGCGTCGATGATCAGGGCTGAGGCGTGGTCGAGGTCACGACCGGAGCCGCGCCCGTCGACGCACCGGGCGCCGGCTCGCTGCGGGCCTCGGCGGCGCGGGCCTCGGCGGCGGCGCGGGCAGCCTCGGCCTGAGCGCGGGCGGCGTCGGCGCGGGCGATGGCCACCCCCGCCTGGGCCCCCGCAATCTGACCCTGGACCTGGGCCGAGGCGCTGGCGGCGTCGGCCTGGGCCTGAGCCTGGACGGCCTGGGCCTCGGCCAGGCGGGTTTCGACCTCGGCCTGGCTGGTCGCGCCGTTGTTGGAGGCCAGCAGCCAGATCACCACCAGCAGCACGGCGACTGCCAAGCCGCCCGCCACCCACCAGCCGGTGTTGGACTCGGGCCGCACCACCACCGTCTCGGTATAGACCGGCTGGGCCGGCGGCGGGGTCGAGGGGTTCAGGTCGGGATCATACTGGCTCACGGGCGGACCTCCTGGTGTTCGCCCCGCAGAACGGCCTCGCTTGGCCCCCGGTTCCCTATCCGCCCCGGCGCAGCAGCAGGGCCGACCAGGCATCGTGATGGATGGTCTGCTCGACCGCGAACCCCAGGGCCTCATAGGCCTCCAGAACCTCGGCCTCCTGGGTCCGCAGCAGGCCCGACAGGATGGCGCGCCCGTCCGGCGTCATCCGCGCCGTGATCGCCGGCGCCAGTTCGATCAGAGGCCGCGCCAGGATGTTGGCGAACACCAGGTCATAGGGCGCCTGGCCGGTCACCGCCGGATGGCTCAGGTCCCCGTCCTCGACGAACACCGCCTGGGCGCCGTTGATCTCGGCGTTCTCGCCCGCGATGCGAACCGAGGGGCTGTCGATGTCCGTCCCCACGACCACCGGCGTTCCGGTCAGATTGGCGGCGATGCCCAGGACCCCGGTGCCGGTCCCGACGTCCAGCACCCTCCGCGGCGCGCCCGCCGTGGTCAGCACCGTCTCCAGCGCCTCCAGACATCCGACCGTGGTGCCGTGATGGCCGGTGCCGAAGGCGGCGCCGGCGTCGATCTTGATGCTGACCCGGTCGGCCGGAACCTTGCCCTGGTCATGGGCGCCATAGACGAAGAACCGCCCCGCCTCGACCGGCGGCAGGCCCGACAGCGACATGGCCAGCCAGTCGGCGTCGGCCAGCTTTTCGACCACCACGGTCAGGCCGTCGTGCGCACGCAGGGCGGCGGCGACCCCGTCCGCCTCCTCGTCCGTGGTCGGAAAGGCGTCGATGCGCCAGACGCCCCTGTCCTCGTCTTCCTCCAGGATGGAATAGGTCGCGCCTTCCAGCAGGGGGTCCGCGTCCAGCGCCGCGGCGGCGGCCTCTGCGACTTCTCGGTCGCCATGTGCGATTATCTGAACTGCGGTCTGTGACATTTCCTAAAGCCCGTTATCATGCCGAATCGCAGCTATTCGGCGCGACCCGGTCCAATGCGGTCCAGCGCGCCTTCGTCCAAACCGAGGGGTCGGGGAGTCCATGGCCAAATCACCGTCAGCACCAAAGTCCGCTTCCAAGCCTAAACCGGCCGCGAAGTCGAGCGCCGCCAAGCCTGCGGCCGCAAAGAAACCCGTCGCCGCCAAGGCGCCCGCCGCGGCCAAGCCCGCCACGAAACCGGCCGCCGCCAAGACTGCGGCTCCGAAGGCGACGGCTCCGAAAGCCGCTGTGAAGCCGGCCGCCAAGGCTGCTGCGCCCAAGACGGCGGCCAAGCCCGCCGCGAAGGCTGCACCCGCCAAGAAGCCCGCTGCGCCCAAGACCGCCGCGAAACCGGCCGCCAAGGCCGCGGCCCCGAAGGCGACCGCGCCCAAGGCTGCCGCTCCGAAGGCTGCGGCGAAACCCGCCGCCAGGAAGCCGGCGGCCGCCAAGCCCGCCGCTGCGCCCAAGCCCGCGCCGGTCGCCGCTGCGGCCCCCGCTCCGGCTCCGGCGCCCGCCGCCGCCGCGCCCAAGCCCGCCGCCAAGCCGGCGCCCAAGGGTTTCTGGGCCAAGCTGGGCGACGCCATCTTCGGCAAGCGCTGATCTGAACGCCTGAATGTCAAAGGCCCCGGACGGTCGATCCGTCCGGGGCCTTTTTCATGCCGGGTCCGCGCCGCCTCAGCCCGGCTTGCGGAAGCGATAGACGAACTGGTCGGTCCGGCCGCGAATGGCGGGGTCAAAGACGTTCAGGCTGTGGTCGTCGTCGGGGTTGGCCACCACCTTGGTCTCGGCCTCGAACACGAAACCCGCCGCCTCGACCTGACGACGCAGGGCGGCGCCTTCGATCCGGTGCAGGGTTGCGACCACTTCCAGCCCCGCCCCCGGCGCGGCCTGGTGATCCAGGATGACATACAGGCCGCCGGGCTTCAGCGCCGCGAACACCGCCGCATTCATCCGCGCCACGTCCACGCCGAAGCGAGGAATGACGAAGTCGTGGTATTCCTGGGCCGTGAACACCACGTCCACCGGGCGGCCGAACGGCATGTCCTCCAGGGCGGCGGTGATGCGGCTGACGTTCGGATAGGTCGAGGCCAGGGTGTCGCCGTGCACATTCTCGCGCGCCGCCGTCTGGTTCGGCACGAAGGCGAAAACTCGGCCGGTCGGCCCGACCACGGGCGCGAACAGGCGGGTGAAATAGCCTTCCTCCGGCCGGATGTCGGCGATGACGTCGCCGGGCTGCAGGCCGATGAAGGCCAGCATCTCGGCCGGATAACGCAGCGGGTCACGCGCCACCTCGTCGGCCGGACGACGCGGGTCGGCCACGGCTTCGGCGTACAGGGCGGCGTGGTCGGTTTCAGGCGCGGCGTTGACGATGACGTCATGCGACCCCGGCCCATTGGCGATGATGACACAGCCGCCCAGGGCCAGGCTGATCGCCCCGGCGACGGCGGCGGATACGGCGGTTCTCATGAGGGCCTCCTGCAACGGCGCAGGGATAGGGACGCTGTTTCACCCGCGACGCAAGCTCAATCCAGCGGACGCCACGCCTGATCGGACGGCAGGGGCGCGAACAGGGCGTCCAGGTCGGCGTCGCTGACGCCGTCCAGGGTCGCGGGCGACCACCGGGGCGCATTGTCCTTGTCCACGATCACGGCGCGCACGCCCTCCTGAAAGTCGTGGGTGCGCACAACCCGGCCGCCCAGGGCGTATTCCATGGCCATGTTGTCGGCGAAGTCGGTCAGGGCGGCGCCGGCGCGGATCTGGCGCAGCGACACCTTCAGCGACTGGGGCGATTTGGTCTTCAGGATCGCCAGCTGCGCCTGGGCCCAGTCGGACCCTTCGGCCTCCAGCGCGGCGAAGATCGCCTCGACCGTGTCATGGGCGAACAGGCGGTCGATGGCCTCCAGATGCGGTTCGATCGGCGCCTCGCCTGCGTCATCCTCCAGCCCGTCGGCGATGTCGGCCGGGTGGGCCGGATCGGTGGCCAGGATGGCGCGGAACGCCTCCAGCGCATCGGTCGGCAGATAGTGGGTGTGGATGCCCAGGAAGACGGTGTCCGCCGCCTTCAGCCGTGCGCCGGTCAGGGCGATCCAGACGCCCGTCTGGCCCGGCAGGCGCGGCAGGAACCAGCCGCCGCCCACATCGGGGAACAGGCCGATCCCCGTCTCGGGCATGGCGTAGGTGGTGCGTTCGGTGGCGATGCGCACCTCGGCCGGTTCGCTGATGCCCACGCCGCCGCCCATGACGATGCCGTCCACCAGGGCCGTCACCGGCTTGGGATAGGTGAACAAGAGGTGGTTCAGCTTGTATTCCGTGTCGAAGAAGCGCCGGGCCTCGGCCGCATCGCCCGCGCCGCTTTCGGCGATCATGCGGATGTCGCCCCCGGCGCAGAAGCCGCGCTCGCCGGCATGGTCGATCAGCACCGACTTCACCGCCTCATCCGCGCGCCAGTCCAGCAGCGCCGCGATCATCGCCTCGCACATGCCCCGGTTCAGCGCATGCAGCGCCTTGGGCCGGTTCAGGGTGATGCGGCCGACGCCGGCTTCGACGCGGGTCAGGATTTCGGGTTCGTCGCTCATCCGCGCATCATCTCCCGCGCGGTGATGACGCGCATGATCTCGTTCGTGCCTTCCAGGATGCGGTGCACCCGAAGGTCGCGCACGATCCGCTCCAGCGGATAGTCCTTCAGATAGCCATAGCCGCCATGCAGTTGCAGCGCCTCGTCGGCGATCTGGAAACAGGCGTCGGTGGCCAGCCGCTTGGCCATGGCGCACCATTTGGTCTTCTCGGGATGGCCGGTGTCGATGGCCCAGGCGCCGCGCAGAACCATCAACCGCGCCGCCTCCAGCTGGGTCGCCATGTCGGCCAGCTTGAATTGCGTATTTTGAAACTCGTTCAGCGCCTTGCCGAACTGTTTTCGCGTGGCGACATAGGCCTGGGCCGTCTCCAGCGCCAGCCGCGCCCCGCCCAGCGAACAGGCGGCGATGTTCAACCGCCCGCCGTCCAGACCCATCATGGCGTAACGGAAGCCCGCCCCTTCGTCGCCCAGCAGATTGGCGACCGGGATGCGGCAGTCGTCGAAGCTGACAATGGCGGTGGGCTGGCTGTTCCAGCCCATCTTCTTCTCCTGCGCGCCGAAGCTCAGGCCCGGCGTCCCCAGATCGACGACGAAGGCTGAAATCCCCTTCGGCCCCGGCTCGCCCGTGCGGGCCATGACCACATAGACATCGCTGGTCCCCGCGCCCGAGATGAAGGCCTTGGAGCCGTTCAGCACCCAATGGTCGCCGTCGCGCACCGCCGTGGTGCGCATGGCGGCGGCGTCCGAGCCGGAACCCGGCTCGGTCAGGCAATAGCTGGCGATCCTGTCCATTGCCGTCAGCGCCGGGACATAGCGGCCGCGCAGGTCGTCGGACCCGAACCGGTCGATCATCCAGGTGGACATGTTGTGGATCGAGATGAAGGCGGCGGTCGACACGTCCCCGGCCGCCAGCTCCTCGAAGATCACCGCCGCCTCAACCCGGCCCAGGCCCATGCCGCCGTGCTCCTCGCCCGCATAGATGCCGCAGAAGCCCATTTCGGCGGCGGCGCGCAGGGTGTCGACCGGAAAGGTCTTGGTCTCGTCCCACTCGGCGCTGTGCGGCGCCAGCTCGGCCGCTGCAAAGGCGCGGGCGGCGTCCTGAATGGCGCGCTGGTCGTCGGTCAGGGCGAAGTCCATGGGGCGTTTCCTTCGAGTCTTTGCGCGGGGTTCTACCCCCTACCCTCTCCCGATGGGAGAGGGCTTGAGCGCACGGCGGCGACGCCGTCGTTCTGGCGCGCAAGGGTGAGGGTTGGCTGTTCCGCCACGGCTCACGCCGACGGATACAGCCGACCCTCATCCGACCTGGCTCGCGCCAGGCCACCTTCTCCCAGCGGGAGAAGGGCGATATGGAGCGCCCCATGACCACGCAGCCGTTCGCCCCCGCCCCCTTCCCGCTCGCCCGGCCGCGCCGGTTAAGGGCCAGCCCGTGGGTGCGGCGCTTGACGGCCGAGACGACCCTGACGCCCGCCGATCTGATCTGGCCGCTGATCGTGCATGACGGCGCCGAGGACCGCGTTCCGGTGGCCTCCATGCCCGGCGTCTTCCGCCTGTCGCCCAGGGCGGCGGCCGAGGCGGCGAAAGAGGCGCGCGATCTGGGCATTCCGGCGGTGGCCCTGTTCCCCAATGTCGATCCGGCGACCAAGGACGCCGTGGGCACGGGCGCGACCGACCCGGACGGCCTGATCCCCGACTGCATCAAGGCCATCAAGGACGCCGCGCCCGAGATCGGCGTCATCTGCGACGTGGCGCTGGACTGCTATACCGACCACGGCCACGACGGCGTGGTCGAGGACGGGCGCGTTCTGAACGACGCCAGCCTGGAGCGGCTGGCCGAACAGGCCTTCATCCAGGCCCACGCCGGGGCCGATGTGGTGGCGCCGTCCGACATGATGGACGGCCGGGTCCAGGCGATCCGCGAGGCGCTGGAGGCCAATGGGTTTCAGGACACCCTCATCCTGTCCTACGCCGCCAAATACGCCTCCGCCTTCTATGGACCGTATCGCGACGCGGTGGGGTCGGCGAAGATGCTGAGCGGCGACAAGAAGACCTATCAGATGGATTTCGCCAATTCGGACGAGGCCCTGCGCGAAGTGGCCATGGATATCGCCGAGGGCGCCGATGCGGTGATGGTCAAGCCGGGCCTGCCCTATCTGGACATCGTGCGGCGCGTGTCCGAGACCTTCAAGGTGCCGACCTTCGCCTATCAGGTGTCGGGCGAATACGCGATGATGCAGGCCGCCATCGCCAACGGCTGGCTGGACGGCGACCGGGCCATGATCGAGACCCTGACGGCGTTCAAGCGCGCAGGCTGCGCCGGGGTGCTGACCTATTTCGCGCCCGAGGCGGCGCGTCGGCTGGGCTGAGCCGGCTTCACAGGTCCCCGCTCGATCCGCCACAGCTCGATCACCGACACCAGTTGTCGCGCCCGCCACATGCCCACCAGATAGACCAGCGCCCCGACCGTCAGGGCGCCGACCAGGATCATGGTCCCGGTCCTCTGTTCGGTGGCCAGGCGGATCAGCGCCTGGGGCATCAGCTGCGCCATGCCCAGCACCAGGGTCACCGGCACCGAGACGTAAAGCAGGGCGATGAACTGGAACATCTGTTCCTGCCGCTTCAGGTTCAGCAGGGCCAGGTCGCGCACCGCCTCGACCAGATCGGGCCGCGCGTCCATCAGGTCGAAGGCGTCCTGGGTCGAGCCGTTGCGGCGCAGGCCGGTGACGAAGTCATTGCCGAAATAGGTCCAGGCGCCGGGCGTACCGAACCAGCTGGCGGGCGCGCCGACCAGGCTGAAGCGCTTTTTCAGCGCCCACCACAGATCCCAGACCGGATGCGGCGCCTGGCCTTCACGCCAGATGGGCGTCAGTCGGCGGCGTCGTTTGACCGGCGCTGCAACCGGGCCGCCAGGCTCGACGTGTCCCATCGCGATCCCCCCATGGACTGCACTTCGGAATAGAATTGATCGACCAGGGCGGTCATGGCCAGGTGCGAACCGTTGGCCCGCGCCTCGTCCAGCACCAGGCCCAAATCCTTGCGCATCCAGTCGACGGCGAAGCCGAAGTCGAACCGACCGTCGGCCATGGTGGCCCAGCGGTTGTCCATCTGCCAGCTTTGCGCCGCGCCCTTGGACACGGCCTGATAGACGGCGTCGGCGTCCAGCCCGGCCTTTTCGGCGAAATGCACCGCCTCGGCCAGGCCCTGCACCACCCCGGCGATGCAGATCTGATTGACCATCTTGGTCAGCTGGCCCGCCCCGGCCGGTCCCATGTGCTGGACCGCCTTGGCATAGGCGCGCAGTACCGGCTGGACCCTGCCTAGGGCGTCCGCATCGCCCCCGGCCATGACCGACAGCGTGCCGTTCTCGGCCCCCGCCTGTCCGCCCGACACCGGGGCGTCGATGAAGGCACGGCCCGACGCCGCCGCCAGATCGGCCATCTCGCGCGCCACGCGAGCCGAGGTGGTGGTGTGGTCCACGATCACCGCGCCGGGCGCCAGATGCAGCAGGGCCTCGGTCACCACCTGGCGCACATCGTCGTCATTGCCGACGCACAGGATGAGGATGTCCGCGCCACCGGCCGCCTCGGCCACGGTGGCGGCGAAGCGGCCGCCGGTCGCATCGGCCCAGGCGCGGGCCTTGTCGGGGCTGCGGTTATAGCCGGTGACGGCGTGACCTGCGCCGATCAGGTGTCGGGCCATCGGGGCGCCCATGACGCCCAGGCCGGCGAAGGCGATGGTCATTCGGACGCCCCGTTCGGATCGACGGCCACCCCATAGCGGCCCCGGTAATAGGTCAGGGCGTCGCCCGCCCGGCTGTCGAACGCCTGCACCCGCCCGACGATGGTCAGATGGTCGCCCATGGGCACGCGCTGTTCGGTCGTGCAGTCCAGCCGCGCCAAGGCGTTCTTCAGGCGCGGCGGGGCCGGGTCTTCGGTGTCGAACTCGTCCGGCGACAGGCGGCAGACGCCCCAGGCGAAACGGTCGGACATCTCGCGATCCTCGACCGGCAGCACATGGACGGCGAACCGGTCGGCGGCGGCGAACAGATCGTGCCGCTCGGACGCCTGGTCCAGGCACCACAGCACCAGCGGCGGGTCCAGCGAGACCGAGGTGAAGGAGTTGACCGTGATGCCGAACGCCCCGTCCGGCGTATGGGCCGTCACCACGCAGACGCCGGTCGAAAAGACGCCCAGGGCGTCGCGATAGGCGCGGCGAAGTTCGGAAGGGACAGGGGCGTCGGACACTCCCGTCCCCTAGGCCAGCCCCCGCCACGCGGCAAGAGCGCCGGTCGGGGGGCGCCAATCAGGGGGGCGCCAAACCAAGACGCCAGGGCCGATTATCGCAAACGCCTTCTTAACGGCCCGGCGCGATCATTAAGCCTGTTCTTCCCCTTGCGCCCGTGTGCCCCGAATGTCCGCCAGCGATCGCCCGATCCTGATCAAGAAGATCAAGAAGGTCTCCGGCGGCGGCCACCATGGCGGCGCCTGGAAGGTGGCCTATGCGGACTTCGTGACCGCCATGATGGCCTTCTTCCTGTTGATGTGGCTGATCAACACCACCGACCCGGAGCAGAAGCGCGGCATCGCCGAATATTTCGCCCCCGCCAGCGTCAGCCAGACCACCAGCGGTTCGGGCGGCATCCTGGGCGGTACGGCCCTGGGCGACGACGGGGCCAAGGGGTCCGGCTCGATGTCGGTCATCAACCAGCTGGCCCCCGAGGCGCCGCCGGACGCGCCCCAGGACGCGGGCCAAAGCTCGAACCTGGCCGCCGCCTCGGAACAGGCCCTGCGTGAAGAGATCGCCCGGCGCGAGGCGGCCGAGTTCGCCTCCGCCGCCGAATCCCTGCGTCAGGCCATGCAGTCCATGCCGGAACTGGCCGAGCTGTCGCGTCAGCTGATCGTCGACCAGACGCCCGAGGGTCTGCGCATCCAGCTGGTCGATCAGGAAGGCCGCTCGATGTTCGAGACCAACTCCAGCCGGCCGAACGCGCGCGCCAATCTGCTGCTGCGGGCGGTGTCGCGGGTGATCAACCAGCTGCCCAACCGCATCTCCATCACCGGTCACACCAGCGCGGCGGCCGGGTCCGGGCGCGCTTCCGGGCCGAACGACTGGACCCTGTCGTCGGCGCGCGCCAACGCCTCGCGCCTGGTGCTGCAGGGCGCGGGCGTCGATCCCGACCGGGTCTATCAGGTGTCGGGCAAGGCGGGGTCCGATCCGCTGTATCCCGACGACCCCAGCCTGGCCGGCAACCGCCGCATCGCCATCGTCCTGCTGCGCGAGGCGCCGGTCCTGCCCACGGACACCAGCCTGTGATCGTTTCGGCTGCAAGGCGCCACACCTTGCGGCCGGGGCCGAAACGGCCTCACATCATCGCCATGAAGCGTCGTTCGGCACAGTGCGCGCCACGCGGTCCGCAGGGTCTGCGGCCATGACCCGGCACATCCCGCACCGACAGCTGCAATTCTATCTGACGGCGACCGCGCCCTGTCCCTATCTGCCGGACCAGACCGAGCGGAAGGTGTTCGCCAACCTGCCGTTTTCCGATGGCGCGCATGTCAATGACGAACTGACCCAGTCCGGTTTCCGGCGCAGTCAGAACATCGCCTATCGCCCCGCCTGCGAGACCTGCGCCGCCTGCGTGTCGGTGCGCCTGCCGGTGGCCGACTTCGCCTTCTCGCGCGGGCAGCGCAAGGTGCTGGCCCGCAACGCCGACCTGTCGCGATCCCTGGTCGAGGCCGAGGCCACGCCCGAGCAGTTCGACCTGCTGCGCCGCTATCTGGAGGGGCGTCACCCCAGCGGCGGCATGAGCGACATGGGCTGGGCCGACTATGTCGCCATGGTCGAGGACACGGCCGTGCGCACCCATCTGATCGAATACCGCCTGCCGTCCCACGACGGCGGCCCCGGCGATCTGGTGGCCTGCGCCCTGACCGACCTGCTGAACGACGGCCTGTCGATGGTCTACAGCTTCTATGATCCGGCGCTGGAGAAGCGCAGCCTGGGGGTGTTCGCCATCCTGGACCACCTGCGCCAGGCGGCGGCCGTGCGCCTGCCCTATGTCTATCTGGGCTACTGGGTCCAAGGCTCGCCCAAGATGGACTACAAGGCCCGCTTCCGCCCCATGGAGATGCTGAAGCCCCTGGGCTGGATGCGCGTGGAGTAAGGGAACAGGCCCGTCGCGCCTTGCCCCCACGCCGCTTTTCCCCTATACGCGCCCGCTTTCCAGGACGTCGGTCTCTTTCGCGGAACGTCAAAGGGGCGGGATCATCCCGTTCGCCGCATCGAGAACCATCGGGCTTCGGCTTACCCGGCCGCATCTCGCCGACCTCCGCAAAGGGAGATGACGAATGGCTCTGTACGAGCACACGGTCATGTCGCGCCAGGATATCAGCGCGCAACAGGCCGAAGCCCTGAACGACACCATCAAGGGCCTGATCGAAGCCGGCGGCGGCTCGGTCGCCAAGATCGAATACTGGGGTCTGCGCAACCTGACCTATCGGGTCAAGAAGAACCGCAAGGCGCACTATTCGCTGCTGGCCGTCGACGCCCCCCCGGCCGCCATGGCCGAGGTCGAGCGTCAGCTGTCGATCAACGAAGACGTCCTGCGCTGGCTGACCGTCCGCGTCGAAGAACTGGACCTGGAGCTGTCGCCGCTGCTGGCCCGCCGCGAGCGGGAACGCGAGCGCGAACGTGAACGCGGCCCGCGTGAAGACGCCGACGCCGAAGTCGAAGCCTAAAGGACCTGGAACATGACTGACACCAACGCTCCCGTGCCGGGCGCTCCGGTCGGCTCTGGCCCGGCTCGTCGCCCCTTCTATCGTCGCCGCAAGGTGTGCCCATTCTCGGGCGCCAATGCGCCGAAGATCGACTACAAGGACGTGAAGCTGCTGCAGCGCTACGTCTCCGAACGCGGCAAGATCGTGCCCTCGCGCATCACCGCCGTTTCCCAGAAGAAGCAGCGCGAACTGGCCAAGGCCATCAAGCGCGCCCGCTATCTGGCCCTCCTGCCTTATGTGGTGAAGTAAGATGAAGGTCGTTCTGCTTGAACGCGTCGAGAACCTCGGCGCCATCGGCGACGTCGTCACCGTCAAGGACGGCTTCGCCCGCAACTTCCTGCTGCCGCGCGACAAGGCTCGTCGCGCCACCAGCGCCAACCTGAAAGCCTTCGAAGTCGAGCGCGCCGCCATCGAGGCCCGCAACGAGAAGAACAAGGCCGATGCCCAGAAGGTCGCCGACAAGATCGACGGCCAGACCTACGTCATGATCCGTCAGGCCGGCGAAACCGGCCAGCTGTACGGTTCGGTCGCGGGCCGCGACGTCGCTGAGGCCATCCAGGCCGAAGGCGGCAAGGTCGAGCGTTCGCAGGTCGTCCTGAACGTCGCCATCAAGACCCTGGGCGTCCACGAAGTGCCGGTCCGCCTGCACGCCGAGGTCACCGCCAAGGTCAAGATCAACATCGCCCGTTCGGCCGAAGAAGCCGAGCGTCAGGCCAAGGGCGAAGACGTCATCGCCGCGCAATTCTCTGAAGAGCGCGCCGCGGCCGAAGAAGCCGCCGCCGACATGCTGGCCGGCGGCGCCGGTCAGCAGGAAAACCTGGGCGAAGAGGCCTGATCGGCTTCATCGCTCTGGCGATCTGATGCGAAGGGGCGCGGTGGGAAACCACGGCGCCCCTTTTCAATTCGGCCGCCCTTGTTCGGCCATACGGACGCGGTCAAGCTGGCGCGTCATCGGGAGGGAAAACGCATGATCCGTCGTCTGTTTCTGGTTCTGGCCGCCCTGTGCGCCGCCATCGCCGCGCCGATGCCGGCGGCGGCCCAGCCGACCCGCACCCTGGACGCCTTCGTCGCCGATGCGAACCGCATCCCGATGAACGCCACCGCCATGCTGCGCCCCAGCGCCCGCCGCCTGATGACCGAGGCCAGCACTGCCATGGGCGCCGTGGTCGAGGAAGCCCGCACCGCCCAGGCCGCCGGTCGCCCCAACGGCGCCTGCCCGCCCGAGAAGATCCAGGTCAACGCCCAGCAGGTGCTGCGCTTCCTGAACGCCATCCCCCAGCCACGTCGCGCGCGGATGAGCGTGCGCGACGGCTTCCGCGCCTGGCTGGTCGACGGCTATCCCTGCCGAGCGTAAGCGCCGACTGATCCGCATAGGGATTTTCGGCCTGTCCCCAGAAGGCTGATTCTGTCCACGACAGAGGGCGCCACCGATCCTGTCGCAGGGGTCTGTCAGGGGTATTGCGTTAACCGATGACCCTGCTCGCCCCCATACCGTTCGACCCTGGCATGGACCCCGCGTCCATCCCGTCCCTGCCCCACAATCTGGAGGCGGAGCAGGCGCTTCTGGGCGCGCTGATGTTCGACAATGCGGTGTTCGAGCGCCTGTCCGACCGGCTGCGCGGCGCGCATTTCTACGAGCCGTTCCACCAGCGCCTGTATGACGCCATCGAGGACCACATCCGCCAGGGCCTGCTGGCCGAACCGACCATCCTGATGGAGCGGTTCAAGCAGGACCCGGCGTTCCAGGAGTTCGGCGGCCTGCGCTATCTGGCCGATCTGGTGGACCGCGCGCCCCCGGCCGCCAACGCCCCCGACTATGCTCGCGTGGTCTATGACCTGGCCCTGCGCCGTGACCTGATCCGCATCGGCGGCGAGATCATCAAGGATGCGCCGGACCCCGAAACCCAGGCCTTGGACAAGATCGAACAGGCGGAACAGTCGCTGTACACCCTGGCCGAGACGGGCCAGCCGTCGTCCGGCTTCGTCAGCTTCTCCAACGCCCTGGCCGGCGCGGTCGAGATGGCGGGCGAGGCGTATCAGCGCGACGGCAAGCTGGCGGGCCTGGCCACCTATTTCGACGATCTGGACCAGAAGCTGGGCGGACTGCACCCGTCGGACCTGCTGATCCTGGCCGGACGCCCGTCGATGGGTAAGACGGCCCTGGCGACCAACATCGCCTTCAATGTGGCGCGCAACTATCGCTGGGAGCCGGCGCCGGAGGGGCGCAAGACCGTGTCCGGCGGGGTGGTCGCCTTCTATTCGTTGGAAATGAGCGCCGAACAGCTGGCCATGCGTATTCTGGCCGACGCCTCGGGCGTGTCGTCCGACAAGCTGCGCAAGGGCGAGATCGACGCCGCCGACTTCGGCCGCATCCGCGATGCCGCGGTCGAGATCGGGGAAAGCCCGCTGTACATCGACGCCACCGGCGGCCTGTCCATCTCCAAGCTGGCGGCCCGCGCGCGGCGGCTGAAGCGGATGGAGCATGGGCTGGACCTGATCATCGTCGACTATCTGCAGCTGATCACCACGGGCGAAGGCAACAGCCAGAAGAACCGAGTGCAGGAGGTCAGCGAGATCACCGGCGGGCTTAAAGCCCTGGCCAAGGAGCTGTCGGTGCCGATCATCGCCCTGTCGCAGCTGTCGCGTCAGGTCGAGCAGCGCGACGACAAGCGGCCCCAGCTGTCGGACCTGCGCGAATCCGGCTCGATCGAGCAGGACGCCGACTGCGTGATGTTCGTTTATCGAGAGGCCTATTACCTGAGCCGGGGCGAGCCGCGCGAGGGCACCGAAGAACACCTGAAGTGGCAGCAGGACATGGACGCCGTGCGCGGCACCGCCGAGGTCATCATCGGCAAACAGCGCCACGGCCCTATCGGCACGGTCAAGATGTCCTTCCACGACGACACGGTGCGGTTCGGCAATCTGGCGCGCGACGGGCGTTACGACAGCTACGGTAACGATTGACGCTTTCGCATCGCTTCGCACTTGCGGCATAGTGGGCGGGCATGGCCCCTTCCCCCGCCCGCCTCACCGTCGATCTGGCCGCCCTGGCCCGCAATTTCCACACCGTCGGCGCCATCGCCGGGGCGCCGGTGCATCCGGTGGTCAAGGCCGACAGCTATGGCCTGGGGGCGATCCCCATCGCGCGCCGCCTGATGGCCGAGGGCGCGCGGACCTTCTTCGTCGCCCGCGCGGCCGAGGGCGTGGCTCTGCGGCAGGCGCTGGGGAGCGCACCCGTCATCTATGTGCTGGACGGCTGCGTCGCGGGGACGGCCGAGGACCTGAAGGCGGCGGACCTGCGTCCGGTGCTTAACCATGGCGTGCAACTGGCCGACTGGCGGGCGGCGGGCGGCGGCGCCTGCGGCGTCCAGATCGACACCGGGATGAACCGACTGGGCTTCCGTCCCGAGGAGGCGCCCCTGTCATTCGAGGGGCTGACGCTGGTCATGAGCCACCTGGCCTGTTCCGACGATCCGGCCCAGCCGATGAACCGGCGCCAGCGTGACGCCTTCGCCACGGCGGCCGGGCGCTATCCGGGCGCCGTGCGTTCGTTCGCCAACTCGGGCGGGTGTTTCCTGGGCCCGGACTATGCTTTCGACGCCGTTCGGCCGGGTGTCTGCCTGTACGGCGGCGGCCCCGAGGGGCGGCCCGATCCGCGCATCGCCCCGGTGGCGACCCTGAGCGCCGATGTGCTGCAGGTGCGAGACGTGCCGGCCGAAGACAGCGTCGGCTATTCGCGCGGCTTCGTGGCCGAGGCGCCGCGCCGGGTCGCCACGGTCGCGGCCGGCTATGCCGACGGCGTGCTGCGGGCCTATTCCGGCGGGCGCGCGGGCCAGGTCTGGATCGGCGGCGAACTGCGCCCCATCGTCGGCCGGGTGTCGATGGACGTCTGCGCCGTGGACGTGACCGGCCTGGACGTCGCGGTCGGCGATGCGGCCGAACTGTATGGCGCGCACCGCCTGCTGGACGACGCGGCCCAGGCGGCCGGGACCATCGCCTATGAGCTGCTGACCAGCATCAGCCGGCGGGTGCCGCGCGTCTACGTCGACTGACGGCGTCAGGATCGGTCGCAAGCCGGCCTGCGCCCCCTGCCCCGGCCGATGCTGATCCTGTAAGCCTGTCTTCATGGCCAAGGACTCTGCGATCTTCGTCTGCCAATCCTGCGGGGCGGTGCATGGCAAATGGGCCGGGCAATGCGCCGCCTGCGGCCAGTGGAACACCATCGTCGAAGAGGCCCGCAGCGCCCCGCCCGGCGCCCTGAAGCCCGCCGCGACAAGCCGTTCACGCGGCCTGAACTTCGAGACCCTCCAGTCCGAAAACCCCGAACCGCCGCGTCTGGTCACCGGGGTGGCCGAGTTCGACCGGGTGTGCGGCGGCGGCGTGGTGCCGGGTTCGGCCATCCTGCTGTCGGGCGATCCGGGGGTGGGCAAGTCGACCCTGTTGCTGGAGGTCTGCGCCCGCGCGGCCCTGGCCGGACGGCGGGTGGCCTATATCTCGGGCGAAGAGGCCATCGAACAGATCCGCAGCCGCGCGCGCCGCATGGGTCTGGCCCAGGCGCCGGTCGAACTGGCCAGCGCCACGGCCCTGCGCGAAATCCTGTCGACGCTGAAGCGCGAGCGGTTCGACATCGTGGTCATCGATTCGATCCAGACCCTGTGGAGCGACGTGCACGAGGCCGGGCCGGGGTCGATCGTCCAGGTCCGGGCCTGCGCCGCCGAGATGGTGCGCCTGGCCAAGGCAGGCGGGCCGGCCGTCATCCTGGTCGGCCATGTCACCAAGGACGGACAGGTGGCCGGGCCGCGCGTGGTCGAACACATGGTCGACGCCGTCATGACCTTCGAGGGCGAGCGCGGCTATCCGTTCCGCATTCTGCGCGCGGGCAAGAACCGCTTTGGCGCCACTGACGAGATCGGCGTGTTCGAAATGGGCGACAGCGGCCTGCGCGAAGTGGCCAACCCGTCGGCCCTGTTCCTGGGCGAGGGCAAGGAGCGCGCGCCCGGCGCCGCCGTCTTCGCCGGCATAGAAGGGTCGCGGCCCGTGCTGGTCGAGATCCAGGCCCTGGTGGCGCCCAGCGCATACGGCACGCCGCGCCGAGCGGTCGTCGGCTGGGATTCCGGGCGGTTGGCCATGGTTCTGGCGGTGCTGGAGGCGCGGTGCGGCCTGGGGTTCGGGGACCGGGACGTCTATCTGAACGTGGCGGGGGGCCTGCGGGTCAACGAACCGGCCGCCGACCTGGCCGCCGCCGCCGCCCTGATTTCATCCGCGACCGACATGCCCCTGCCGCAAGGCTGCGTCGTCTTCGGCGAGATCGGCCTGTCGGGCGAGGTGCGCGCCGTCGGCCGGGCCGAGGCGCGCCTGCGCGAGGCGATGAAGCTGGGCTTCGACCAGGCCCTGTCCCCGCCCCTGAACGGCAAGGCCGGCGCCGCGCGCGTCACCGCCGTGACCCGCCTGTCCGAAGCCGTCGAAAGAATCTCCGAAAGCCGCTATTGAAGGCTTCGATGATTGAGGTTGTCCGGGCTGATATTGGAAATGGGATAGCTGCGACCTCGGCCTTGGTCGCACTAGCCGCGCTTCTTATATCCCAACGGGCGGACACGGCGAGACGTATCTCCAACAGAGTTGCTCACCGAAATCTGGCTTACTTTGCGTTTCGATTTGTCGAAGATGTTGCGCAAAATATAACCGAAGGGAAATTCCAGACTAGAGCCGCATCTGATTGGTCTAGCACCAAATTCGGACTGGATGCGATCGACACCACAGCGGTGACGCCGACATCCTGGCTTAACGACTTACTCCAAGTCCGACTCCTTTGGGATACCGCTGAGATGATCGATCAGCGCAGAAATCCAGGCAATGATCTAGCTGTACTGGACAATGCGAGGACGAGAGCTCGCGAAGCTATTGGAAACATGGACCGGAAACTCAAAGCCGATGGCATCCAGATAGACAGAGATAACGTCGCCATAGATCCAGATTTTTGGCGATGCATCAGGGCTACCCGGAACTGGTTTAGTCGGATGAGGAGAGGGAAGATCGCATGACCGGCTATGACGCCCTGGCTGTCATTCTGATCCTGGCCTCGGCCGCCGCCGGCTGGGTGCGCGGCGGGGTGCGCGAGGTTATCACCCTGCTCAGCTTCGTGCTGGCGGCCTTTGTCGCCCTGATCGCCCTGCCGCTGACGGCGCCGATCGGGCGGGGGCTGGTCGATCCCGACTGGGCCGGGTCAATCCTGGCGGCGGTCGTCAGCTTCCTGGCGCTGTATTGGGGCGTGCGCCTGTTCGGCTCGCAGCTGTCGAAGAAGGCCCAGGCCCATCCGCACCTGGGCGGGGTGGACCGGGTCATCGGCGTCTTCGTGGGCGCGGCGCGGGCGCTGGTGCTGCTGGGGGCCATCCATCTGGTCGTGGTCGCCGCCATGCCGGGCGAAAAGACCCCGCGCTGGCTGACCGACGCGCGTCTTTACAAGATCAGCGCCGGCTCGGCCCGCCTGATCCAGACCATTCTGCCGGGCATCGGCCGGGGCATGGACGCGGTGTCGCCCGTCGTCGCTTCATCCGCCCGCGAAGGGTTTTCCGGCGACAGGGCCTTGCCCCGGCCCCAATCGGGGACTAACTCGCCGCCATCCTGAGTTTTGCCCGGCTGACCGGAGACGACGTCGATGATCCACCACATCGCCGATCCCGTCGTGCATCGCCCGCATGAGCGCGACGCCGACGACGACCGTCCCCGTCTGGAATGCGGCGTCTGCGGCGTCTGGGGCGCCGCGGCGGACGAGGCGTCCTCCATCGTCGCCCTGGGCCTGCACGCGCTGCAGCACCGCGGCCAGGAAGCCTGTGGCATCGCCAGCGTCGGCGACGACCGGTTCCATACCGAGCGGCACATGGGCCTGGTGGGCGAAGCCTTCGGCGGCGCCGATCTGTCGGGCCGCATGCCCGGCCCGGCGGCGGTGGGCCACACCCGCTATTCCACCTCGGGCGGCAGCTTCCTGCGCAACATCCAGCCGATGTTCGCCGACCTGGACACCGGCGGCATCGCCATCGCTCACAACGGCAATCTGACCAACTTCCTGTACCTGCGGAACCGGCTGGTGGGCGAAGGCGCCATCTTCCAGTCGACGTCGGATTCCGAGGTCATCCTGCATCTGATCGCCCGCAGCCGTAAGGCCAAGATCGTCGATCGCTTCATCGACGCCCTGGGCCAGATCGAGGGCGGCTACGCCCTGGTGGCCCAGACGACCAAGAAGATGATCGGCGCGCGCGACCCGCTGGGCATCCGCCCGCTGGTGCTGGGCAAGGCGGGCGACGCCTGGGTTCTGGCGTCCGAGACCTGCGCCCTGGACATGATCGGCGCCGACTTCGTGCGCGACATCGAACACGGCGAAGTGGTGGTGATCGACGAGGACGGCCTGACCTCGCTGAAGCCCTTCCCGGCCCGCGCCGCCCGGCCCTGCCTGTTCGAATACGTCTATTTCGCCCGCCCCGATTCGGTGGTGGACGGCCGCTCGGTCTATGAGGTGCGCAAGGCCATGGGCCGCGCCCTGGCCCGCGAACACGCGGTTGAGGCCGACATCGTGGTGCCTGTGCCCGATTCCGGCGTGCCGGCGGCCCTGGGTTACGCCCACGAAAGCGGCATCCCGTTCGAGATGGGCATCATCCGCAGCCACTATCTGGGCCGCACCTTCATCCAGCCCAGCCAGGGCGCCCGGCAAAAAGGCGTCCGCATGAAGCACAGCCCCAACAAGGCCGCCCTGGCCGGCAAGCGGGTGGTGCTGATCGACGATTCCATCGTGCGCGGCACCACCTCCGTGAAGCTGGTCCGGGCCGTGCGCGCCGCCGGCGCCGCAGAGGTGCATCTGCGGTCCGCCAGCCCGCCGATCCTGTATCCCGACTTCTATGGCATCGACATGCCGGAACGGGAGCAGTTGATCGCCGCCCAGAAGTCGCTGGAGGAGATGCGCCAGTATCTGGAGGTCGACACCCTGGGCTTCCTGTCGGTCGACGGCCTTTACCGCGCCCTGGGTCAGGACGGGCGCAATGACGCCGCGCCCCAGTTCACCGACCACTATTTCACCGGCGACTATCCGACCCGCCTGCTGGACCGCGAAATCGCCGAGGGCGGGCGCGACGCCTCGGGTCGGCAACTTTCCCTGCTGGTGAGCGCTTAAGCGGGCATGACCCGCCTCGGCTATTTCACCCTGGACACCCCCGACATCGACAAGGCGCGCGCCTTCTACGCCGCCCTGTTCGGCTGGACCTTCGATGACGGCAGCAGCCATGCGACCTACGCCCATGTCGTCGGCGGCGCGCCGGAGTTCGGCTTCACCAAGGCCGAGCGGGCCGGGTCATACGCCAATCTGTATTTCCGGGTCGACGACATCCAGGCCGCCTGCGCCCGCGTGGTCGAACTGGGCGGCAAGGCGGCCGTTCCGTCCCAAAGTCCGTCGGGCCTGTCGGCCGTGGTCTGCGACGACCAGGGAACCAGTTTCAGCCTGTGGCAATCGGCCGAGGGTTACTGAACCTCGTCTTCAGGGTTTGGCGACCACCCGGTCCAGTTTTGGGCCGTGTGAAAGACCCGATGGACATGCAGGGCGTCGTCCGGGCCGCCGACCAGCGAATAGACGATGACATAGGCGGTATGCAGGACAGCCTTTTCATATGTTCCATCGCAATAGCCAGGGCGGCCGATCGGGCGTGTAGCGAGAGCCGCCACCGTGTCCATGATCCGATCCTTGAGGACCTGAGCCGCGTCAGCATTGCGATCGCTGAGATAATCGACGGCCGCGTCCAACTGGTCGATGGCCGCATCCGACCACCGGACGGACCTCATATCTTCGCCCTGTGCCGGTCGATCGTGGCCTGTAGGCGCGCCATGGCCTCTTCATGGGACACGGTTCGCCCCTCCCGGAAATCGGCTCGGGACTGCTCGATCGCCTCCAGCATTTCCATTTCGCGGTCAAGGAAGGCTTCGAGTCCACGCTCGGCTACGGCCGAAGGGGTTCTATGGGTCTGCTCTGCATAGCGGCCCAGCTTTTCCTTCAGGGATTCGCTGACCCGCAAGGTCAAAGTCGCGGTCTTGGCCATGTCCGGCTCCATCGAATGCATCACAATGTAACACATTGACCGGACCTTCAGCCATCCCTACCACCGCGCCATGACGGACCTGCCTCTGAAAGACCGTATCGCCCTGGTCGTCGGCGCCTCGCGCGGCATCGGCTATGAAAGCGCCCTGGGCCTGGCCCGGGCCGGCGCCCATGTCGTGGCTGCCGCCCGCACCCAGGGCGGGCTGGAAGAACTGGACGACGCCATCTTCGCCGCCACGGGCCGGCACGCAACCCTGATCCCGTTCGATCTGGTGGACGGCGGGGCCATCGACCGGCTGGGCGGCGCCCTTTACGAACGGTTCGGACGGCTGGACGTCTGGGTCCAGGCGGCGGCCATCATGGGGCCGTCGGGCCTGACGCCGGTGGCCCACGCCGAACCGCGCGAGTTCGCCAAGGTCGAGAAGGTCAATTTCACCGGGGTCTATCGCCTGATCCGTTCGCTGGAGCCGCTTCTGCGCGCCTCGGACGCCGGGCGTGTGATCCACCTGACCACCAGCGTCGCCGCCAGCCCGCGCGCCTTCTGGGGCGCCTACGCCGCGACCAAGGCGGGCGCCGAGGCGCTGATGAAGACCTGGGCCGACGAGATCGAAAGCACCGCCATCCGCGTCGCCGTGGTCGATCCGGGCCGCATGCGCACCCAGCTGCGCGCCCAGGCCTTTCCGGGCGAGGACCCGGCCGCCCTGCCCCCGCCGTCGGACATCGCCCCCCTGATCGTCGAACTGGCCCGCGCCGACCTGACCCCGCCCTTGAGCGTCAAATTCAGCGAATGGCAGGCCGGCCCGACGGCGGCGGCGCTGGTTTAACGCTTCTTCGGTCCGCTCTTCTGGCCGGTGCGTATCCGCCCCGAGCGCGACACCTGCCGCGCCCCGCCGCGGGCGCCCTTCTGGATCGCCACGCTGGACCCGGCCTTCTTGGAGGCGCTGGCCTTCAGGGCGCCCAGAACCTTGGGCTTGGCGACGCGGGCCTTCTTCTGCTCCAGCGCCTTGCCGGGCAGTTTGGACAGGGCCTCTTCCTTCTCGGCCTTCTTGACGCGGCGCGGGGCGGTCTTGGCGTCGCCCTTGTAGCGTTCCGGCCCCGACTTGGCCCCGCCCTCGGCATAGGGGTTGGCGCCGCCCGACTTGACGGTCAGGCGGATCGGCGTGCCGGGCAGCTCAAAGCTCTCGCGCAGGCTGTTGACCAGATAGCGCTTGTAATGGTCCGGCAGGGACTCGGCGCGGCTGGCCATCATCACGAAGGTGGGCGGCCGGGCCTTGGTCTGGGCGATGTATTTGGGCTTGATCCGCTTGCCGTCCACGGCGGGCGGCGGGTGGCGCTGGACAGCCATGGCCAGCCAGGTGTTCAGATCCTTGGTCTTCACCTTCACCGACCAGGTGTCATAGGCCTGGATCACCGCCGGCATCAGGCGTTCGACGCCCCGGCCCGAGTGCGACGACAGGGCCACGAAGGGCGAGCCGCGCAGTTGCGGCAGCTTGTCCTCGGCCGTGGCCTTCAGCTTGGCCAGGCGCGCCTGGGGCTCGTCCTCCAGGTCCCATTTGGCCGCAACATAGACCAGGGCGCGGCCTTCGCGCTCGACCAGGTCGGCCAGCTGCAAATCCTGGGTGTCGAAGGCGTCGTCCTTGTCCATGACCAGAATCACCACCTCGGCGAAAGTGATGGCGCGGATGGTGTCGGCGACCGACAGCTTCTCCAGCTTTTCCTGAACCCGCGCCTTGCGCCGCATGCCGGCGGTGTCGACCAGACGGATGTTGCGGTCTTCCCAGACCCAGTCGACCGAGATGGAATCGCGCGTGATCCCGGCCTCGGGACCGGTCAGCAGGCGGTCTTCGCCGATCAGGCGGTTGATCAGGGTCGATTTGCCGGCGTTGGGGCGGCCGATGACGGCGATGCGGATCGGCTTGTCCGGCGCGTCCTCTTCCTCGACGAAGATGTCGGCGGAACCGGCGACGATGGCGGCGTACAGATCGGCCATGCCCTCGCCATGCTCGGCCGAGATGGCGACGGGTTCGCCAAAGCCCAGGGCGTAGGCCTCGCCGATGCCGCCGCCGCTCTCGCGGCTCTCGGACTTGTTGGCCAGCATGACCACCGGCTTGTGCTGATGGCGCAGACGGTCGGCGAAGATGCGGTCCAGGGCGGTCACACCCTCGCGCGCATCCATCATGAACAGGATCAGGTCCGCGTCCTCGATCGCCGCCTCGGTCTGCTCGCGCATGCGGGCTTCCAGGCTTTCGTCGGTGACGTCCTCATAGCCCGCCGTGTCGATCAGGGTCAGGTCCAGATCGCCGATGGTCCCGTCGGCATAGCGGCGGTCGCGCGTCACCCCCGGCCGGTCGTCGACCAGCGCCAGCCGTTTTCCCACCAGCCGGTTGAACAGGGTCGACTTGCCCACGTTGGGGCGGCCGACGATGGCGACCTTCAATGCCATGACGTCAGCCTATAGGCCGATCAGCGGATGCTGACCAACTGTCCCTTGTCCGTCAGCACATAAAGCGCGCCATTATAGGCCGCCGGCGCGATGTAGGACGCCGCGCCCAGTCGCAGGGTCGCCTCGACCGCACCGGTCTTGGGGTTCAGACCCACCAGTTCGCCATCCGAGTTGACCAGCACCAGCCGGTTGGACGCCAGCAGCGGCCCGGCCCAGTCGGGGCGCACCGTGCGGTCGAACACGCCCAGGAAGCCGCCTTCCTGACGCACCCGACCCTCGTTCAGGTCGCGGGTCCAGTAGACTTGGCCGGTTTCGCGGTTGACCACGGTCAGTTCGCCCGCCTTGGAGACGACGAACACCACATCACCCGCCGGCAGGGGCGCATTGACGCCCGCGACCGGCAGTTGCCAGCGCGGCTGGCCCGAGCGGATGTCCATGGCCGACAGCACGCCCGAATGGCTGACGGCATAGACATTGCCGCGGCTGATGACGGGACGGCCGGCGATGTCGCGGATTTCCGACAGGGCGCTGGTGCGGCTGGTGCGGCTCAGCACCTGTTGCCACAGCTGCTGCCCGTTCGAGGCGCGCAGGGCGACCACTTCACCCGAAGAGAAGGGCGCGATCACCGTGTCGCCGGTCACCGCCGGGCTGGAGGCGCGCATGACGCGGGCCGGCTCGGTGATGCCGCGATAGGTCCAGTGCTGGTCGCCGGTATTGACGTCGAAGGCCAACAGCTGGTTGTCGATATCGACCACGAACACCCGTCCGCCTGCGACGGTCGGCGCGCCGTGGATCGGCGCATCGACACGATGGCTCCAGACCACGGCGCCGGTGGCGGCGTTCAGCGCCGTCATGGTGCGATAACCGGATGAGACGAACACCTTGTCCCCGGCCACGGCCACGCCGCCGCCGAAACCGCCCGAAACGGCGCCGCTGCCGCCGCTGATCAGCGGCAGGCCCAGAACGCCGGAGCCCGGCTCGCGCTCATTCGGCTTGACGCTGGCCTTCCAGGCGACGGCGCCGGTGGCGGCGTCCACCGCCGTGACGGTCGAATCGCCGTCCAGAACGAAGACGCGGCCGTTGTTGGCCACGATGGGGGCCATCACCTGGGTGGTGCGGCCGGACCCGACGCCGATGTCACGACGCCAGGCGACGGTGAAGTCGGCGGCGGCGATCACATGTTCGACCGCATTCTCGGCGTTGCCGCCCGGCTGGGTCCAGGCGGTCGCGGCCTGAGGCCCCGGCAGGAAGAAGTCGCGGCCCGACAGGGCGGCCGACGGGGCCAGCCTCTGTTCGAAATCCAGCACCGAGATGCGCTCGCCCTGGCTGGCGACGGCGGTGGGGGCCTCGGAGCCGCCAAGGTTGAACGGCAGGGCGCGGCGAACCGTGCCGCAGGCCGCGACCGTGGCGGCCATGCCGCAGATCAGGGCGACTTTCAGGACGCGGGACATGGGCGGTCTTTCGCTCTTATTCCGAACGGTTACTGGGCAGGCGCGGCGGCGGCAGGCGCGGCCTGGCTCGTCTGCGCCCGAGCTTGGGCCTGGGCCTGGGCCTGGGCCTGGGCTTGCGCCTGAGCTTGAGCGACCTGGACGCCGAGGCGGTCCATTTCGTCCACGATTCGGGCCAGGGCCGGCGCCGTGCCCGAATCGATGGTGTCAATGCCGGCCTGGGCGCGCTGGCGCACCTGTTCGGGCACGTCCTGGCCCAGCTGCAGCTGGACGAAGGTCGAGCGCGCGGGCTGGATCTGGCCCATCTGCAGTTGCGCCATGGCCAGGGCTTCCTGGGCGAAGGGACGCAGCGGACGGCCTTCCTGGGTCAAGGGCTCCAGACGCTTCTGCACATCGGCGAATTTGGCGTTGTCCAGCTTGCCTTCCATCACCAGCCAGGCGGCCTTCAGCGCGGCCTGGTCGGTCAGCAGCGGATCGCGCGAGGCCTTGGCGGCCTCGTCATACAGGCGGATGGCCTCGGGGACGTCTTCGCGCTGGACGGCCAGACCGGCCTGCTGGGTCAGGGCCAGAACGCGATAGGCGCCGCCGCCGACCTTGGCGGCCTCCTCGAAGGCGGCCTTGGCGCCGTTCAGGTCCTGGGCCTGCAGGGCCTCCATGCCGCGGTCATAGGCGACCGACGCCTTGGACGCATTGGATGTCTGGAAGCTGTCCCAGGCCCACCAGGCCAGGGCGGCCGCCAGGGCCACGGCCAGCAGACCGCCGACGATCGGCAGCCAGACGCGCGCCATGCGGCGATAGCGGTCGGAACGAAGGTCTTCCTCGACCTGCTCGAAGACATCAACCACGGAACGTCGCCCCAAAAACCGCTGACAGCAAAAACCGGCGCGACCCTAGAGGCTTGCAACCGTCGCCGCAACGCGGACGATCACGGCTGGACCGGCTTTTTCGAGAAGTAGGTCTCGACTTCGGCAGGAAAACGGCGGGCGCGCACGTCGGCGGCGTATTCGGCGACCGCCCGGTCGATTTCGCCACGCAGTCCGGCATAGCGGCGCACGAATTTCGGCGTCCAGTCGAACAGGCCCAGCATGTCGGGCGCCACCAGGATCTGGCCGTCGCACGCCGACGAGGCGCCGATGCCGATGGTGGGCTTGTCGATGGCGGCCGTGATCTCGCGCGCCAGCCCTTCGGCCACGCCCTCGATCACCACCGAAAAGGCGCCGGCGTCGGCGGTGGCCTCGGCCTCGGCCATGACGCGCAGGCGCTCCTCTTCGGTGCGCCCCTTGGCCTTGAAGGCGCCGTCGGTCAGCACCGCCTGGGGCCGCAGGCCGACATGGCCCATGACCGGAATGCCGCGTTGGACCAGATAGTCGATGGTCTGGGGCACCGTCGGGCCGCTTTCCAGCTTGACCCCTTGCGCGCCCGTTTCCTTCATCACGCGGGCGCAGTTTTCATACGCCTGCTCCTTGCCGCCCTCATAGCTGCCGAAGGGCATGTCGATGACGACCATGGCCCGCCGGGCGCCGCGCATGACCGCCTGGCCGTGCAGGATCATCATCTCCAGCGTCACGCCGACCGTATTGGGCAGGCCGTGCACCACCATGCCGACGCTGTCGCCGACCAGCAGCAGGTCGCAATGGGCGTCCAGGATCTCGGCCGTCGGCGCGTCATAGGCGGTCAGGCAGACGATCGGCTCGCCCCCTTTCCGCGCCAGGATGTCGGGTGCGGCGATCCGGCGGACCGTCTCCTGCTTCTGGCTGGACAACTACATCTCCTGGGACAGCTTCATGGCGCCGGCGGCCAGCAAGGCGACCAGCGCCGCCGCCGTCAGCCAGAATAGCTGCATCGCCCCCATCGATCCAAGGCTCAGGTTCGCCAGGCCCATCTGATCCAGGGATCCCTGGATATCCGACTGGGCCGCCGCCACGACTGAACGGGCGCCTTCGGTCATCTGGCCGCCGCCGATGGCGGCGCGGCCGAACGCCAGGTCCATGCCGGCCACTTCGCGCACAGCCGTCAGCCCGCCCAGCAGGCCCGCCACGCCCAGAACCACGGTCCGCACCCGCGAACGCTTGGCCAACCGCCCCTGCACCTCCAGCGCGAACAGATCGGCGTCGGCCATGGGGGGCGTCTGGGCGAACAGACGCTCGACGAAGGGATCGAACTCGTCAGCCGACATCGGCCGTCCTCCCGGGCTGCGCCTGCGGCTGAAGCCGGGCGCGGAGTTTATCCAGACCACGTTTGACATGAGACTTCACCGTTCCCAGCGGCAAATCCATGGCGGCGGCGATTTCCGGGTGGGACAGACCCGCGCCATGGCACAATGAAACGCACAGACGTTCGACCTCGCTCAGCCCCTTCAGGGCGTCGTCCAGGTCCATGCGGCCGTCCGTATCGGCGGCCGGGGCCGCCTGATCCGTCTCGATCGCATCGACATAGCGGGCCTCGCGGGCGATGCGCTTCAGATAGAGCCGCGCCGCGATCCGCTTGACCCAGCCCGCGAAGGGGCCGTCGCCGCGAAACTCGGCGCATTTCTCGAACGCTTGCAAAAAGGCGTCCTGGGCCACGTCGTCGGCCAGGGACGGCGCGGCGCCCATCCGGCGCAGCAGACCGCGCACGGCCGAACCGTGCCGCCGGACCAGTTCGCCGAACTCGCGCCGCCCGCCGGCCGCCGACAGGGCGGCCAGCTCGGTGTCATGCAGGTCTCTGATGGACGGAACCATGCCGTCGCCCCCTCGCCCGCGCGCCTCAGTCCTTGTTCTTGTTGAAGAAGCTCAGGACGATATAGGCCAGACCGATGGTCACCGGGATGCAGGCCAGGCCCAGCAGGCCGTTGCTGACGCCGTCTTCCCAGCCGCCGTTGACCGAGTTGAAGTCCTTCACCAGGGCGAAGGCGATGGTGCCGATGCCCACGGCCAGCCAGATGATGCCCCGGCGGATGTCGCGGGTGCGCGACGGCAGGGCGCGGGCCGCTTCGTTCGACAGGGCCTCGATCACCTCGGGCGGCAGGGGCTGGCCCTTGTCGATGGCGGCGCGCACCGTCTTCTGCATGTCGCGGCGCTCGCGCGTCTTGAAATAGGTCGGGCCGACGATGATGGCCGTGATGGTGCCGAAGACCGACAGGATGGCGATGACCGGAATGAAGTCTTCCATGTTTGAACTCCCCGCTTTGGATCATGTGCGCCCCAGCGTGATGCCGGGGCCTTCTGACAACAAGAGACTGCGAACCCCGCCGATGGATGCGTCGCCCAAGGTGAAACTTTCGACAGGTTCGTGAAACCGGTTACACTGGCGCCGAAATCGTCGTCTGGGAGGACGCCATGATCGCCCGCCGCACCTTGATCACCGGCCTGGGGGCCGCCGCCGTGGCCGGTTGCGCCACGACGCGGGCGACCGGCGTCGCGCCTTCTCTGAAGCTGGCCTGTTTCAACATCTGGCACAATCAGGGCGACTGGGCCGCGCGACGGCCGCTGCTGATCCAGGCGCTGCGCGACGCCGACGCCGACGTGATCGGCCTGCAAGAGGTGCTGGAGGATGCGGCCGTCGACCTGCCGAACCAGGCGCGCGACCTGGCGCAAGCGCTAGGGGGATACGAAGTGCACTTCTGCTCAACCGACGCCGAGGGGGCGCCGCGTCGGTATGGCAACGCCATCCTGTCGCGCCTGCCGGTCATCCAGCATGACTGGAAGAAGCTGGAGCCGCTGGACGACTATCGCACCGCCATCCGGGCGCGGGTCCGGGTCGGCGGCCGCGCCGTCGACATCGTCAACACCCACCTGGCTTGGCAGGCCGACGCCCAGGCAGTGCGCGCGCGTCAGATCGCCGACCTGATGGCCTGGCTGCCCCGGGACCGGACGCCGCTGATCGTCATGGGCGATTTCAATGCGGTTCAGGAGGACGCCGGCCTGAACGCCCTGACCGGCCCCGGCTTCTTCAGCGCCCTGCCCCGCAACAGCGTCGACACCACCCTGAACCCGGCCAAGGGCCACCCGAACCGGGTCATCGACCATATCTTCGCTCAGGAGACGGCCTTTGCGCCCGTCAGCGCCCGGCGCATCGGCGACCAGCCGACCCAGGGCGAATATCCGTCAGACCATTTCGGCGTGGCCGCGACCGTCAGCCTGCGTTGAACCGGCGCGTCAGCCGCAGGGCCGCCGTCGCCGTCAGCCCGCCCAGCACCAGCATCGCCGCCGTGGGCGCCAAAGCCTGGCCCAGCGTCTGGCCCAGGGTCGCCGCCACCGGCTGAAGCCCCCACAGCGCCGCCGTGGCCGCCACGGCCCAGGGCGCCATGGCCCCGACCGCGCCCCAGGCGCGCCGCCGGGCGATCCGCTCGGCCACCGCCGTCTCGAACGCCAGGTCGCGCGCGGGCGGCCTCTGGGCGGCGAACAGGCGGTTCAGCGTGTCCTCAGGCGTCATCGGACCCTCCCAGCGCCGCCAGCAGGCGCGTGCGTCCGCGCGCAACATGCGACTTCACCGTGCCCAGGGGCAAGCCCAGGGCCGAGGCCGCCTCGGAATGCGACCAGCCGTCGGCCAGGCACAAGGCCACACAGGCCCGCACATCGGGCGCCAGGTCGCCCATCGCCCGCGCCATGGCCATGCGGTCCTCGTGCGACACCCCCGGCGGCGTCTCGGCCGCCTCCAGCCAGGCGGCGTCGCGCGCGGCGCCCCGGCGTCGGGACCGGATGTGATCCTGCGCCCGCCGCCACGCCACGCCCAGCAGCCAGGACCGGAAACGCGCCGGCTCCTTCAGCGCCCGCAGCGTCGTCCAGGCGGCGATGAAGGTGTCTTGCGCCACATCGTCCGCCTCGGCCCAGCCGCCGCCCAGGGTGCGGCGCAGGAAGGCCCGCACCGGCGCCTGATGCTGCTGGACCAGACGGGCGAAGGCCACGTCCGATCCGCCTTGCGCGCGGCGCACCCATTCGGCCTCGTCGCTCAAGGCCGCCTCCCCTGCCCCGTCGCCCCGCGATCACTCGCCGCCCCGGCGACGCCCCCGCTTCATCAGGGTCGAGACCAGGCAGGCCACGCAGACCGAGCCCAGCACGAAGGCGACGATCAGAAACGCCTGGCCCGCGCCATACATGTCGGCCCAGGCGGCATAGCCGAAACCGGCCGCCAGCAGCCCGAACAGCACCACCGAGAACCAGTTGCCTTCATTGGACTTGGACGGAGCGTCATAGGCGCCGCCGAAGAACTCGGTGTCGCTGTCGATCGGGCGGTTCAGCACCTTCAACAGGGCCTCGGGCGGCTCCTGCCCCTTCTCGGCATAGGTCCGCAGCAGGTCCAACGTCTCCTTCTGGCGGCGATAGTTCAGGAAGCTGGTGAAGCCCCCGACCACGAACCAGGCCATGGGGAACATCAGCCACCAGTAGGAACGGAACAGGTCTTCCATCGTCTCATCCTCCTGACGCCGGCCGGTTCGCCGGATCGTCCTTCACCCCCTAGTCGTCACGCCCGTGCCGATCGGATGCAGAACGACTGAAGTTTTTCAGCCCAGGTCCAGGCCCGCATAGACGTCCGGCTTGAACCCGGCCACGCGGCGCGCGCCCGTGTCCAGGATCGGCCGCTTGATCATCGACGGATTGGCCAGCATCAGATCGACCGCGCGCCCGGCGTCCAGGTTCGCCTTGTCCGCATCCGGCAGGGCGCGGAACGTCGTGCCGGCGCGGTTCAGCACCGTCTCCCAGCCCAGTTCGCCGACCCAGGCCTCGACCCGCGTCCGGTCGATCCCGGCCTTCTTGTAGTCGTGGAACACATGCGCCACGCCGTTCTGGTCCAGCCAGGTCCGGGCCTTCTTGACCGTGTCGCAGTTGGGGATTCCGTACAGGGTGATCATGCCTCCGCATCTGGCGGCCCCGCGCAGGGGGATCAAGCGTTTTCGGGTGATGAGAACCGACGCCCACACACGCATGACGCGAGACAATTGCGGCGCGTCATCCATGGGTCGTGACGCCATTCCGCCCGCGCCGGAAGCCCGCACAATTCGTTTACATATCCGCATAATCGCGATGAAGATTAGTCAGGGCACGCCCCTGATGGCCTGACGAACCCTGACGGAGGCGTTAACGCAGGCTTGACGCAGCCCGACCGAACAGTGCTAGATCATGGCCATTCAGGGGCTTTTTCATGCACAAACACATTAACGGGCGCAGCCTTGCGCTTGCTTTCACACTGGCTGCGCTGGCGGTTTCGGGCTGTGATCGGCTGGGTTCGCCGGCCGGTGCGGACGGTGCTCAGGGGGAAGCGGCCGCTCTGTCCGGCTTTGACGGCGCCATGACGGCGCAAAATTTCGGCCAGGCCGCCCAGATGGCCGCTATGGCCCAGGCCGCCCGCCCAGAAGATCCGACGGCGCACCTGCAACGCGCCCAGGCCGAGGCCGCCAAGGGCGACGCCAAGGCTTCGGCGACCGCCTTCCTGCAGGCTCTGGCGGCTGAACTGCCCGACGCGCAGGCGGCCCTGGCCGAGCCGGTGTTCGATTCCGTCCGCAGCTCGCAACCGTTCCGCGCGGTCAAGGCCGCCATGGCCCCGGAGACGCCGGCCAAGGCTGCGTCGGCCGCTTCGACCACCCGCAAACGCGCGCCCGAGACCCGGATCCGCGCCGGCAACGTCGAGATCATCGAAGGCCCGAACGGCGGCGTCGTTCGCGCCGGCGACGTCGTCCTGCGCGATTCCAACTAAATCCCCCGACATTCAGCCAAGAGTGCCAATCATGCGTCGTTTCGCCGCCGTTTCCGTATTCGCCCTGGCCGTTGCGGCCGCTGTTCCCGCCCTGGCCCAGGACGGCGTCGTGTCCGGTACGGGCGCCGCCGCCGTGACGCGTGACGCCAACGCCACGCGCGCCGCCGCCGAGGCCGCGGCCCGCGCGGACCTGATCCGGTCGCTGGCCCGCGAAATTCTGGGCGCCGAGCGGATGGGCGAACTGTCGTCGGACGTCATCCTGCGCATCGCCAACCAGATCCGCCCGGAAATGATCGTCGACTATTCGTCGCAACGAGTCGGGCGCGAGTTCCGCACCACCGTGTCGGCGCGGGTCGATCGGTCCTGGGTCATCGCCCGTCTGGACGACGAGGGCATCCAGTCGTCCAGCCGTCGCGGCGGCGGCGAGCGCCAGCGCATCCTGGTCATGCTGGACGAAGTGGTCGGCGCCGCGCGCGACCTGCAGGCGCCCGCCGAGGTCGTGACCGAATACTCGCGCGACAGCGGCGCCCAATACAGCGACACCTCGCGCATGGCCCTGTCCGAGCGTGAGCGTGCGGGCCAGTCCAGCAGCTACGCCGCCGGCAGCAGCGCCAGCGGTTCGTCGGCCTCGGGCTATTCGGACGGCTATGGCTCGGGCGCCAGCCGCGCCTCGGGTTCGCGCTCCAGCGCCGTTCGCGGCAGCAGCTCCGCCGCCTATTCGTCCTCGCGGGATCTGGCCGTGGCCAACAACGTCCAGGCCAGCGCCCACGACAATGTCCGCTTCAGCCAGCGCATCACCTATCAGACCACCGCGTCGACCGCCGCCGGCCGCGCCGCCGTGGCGGCCCTGACGGGCGAACTGATCAACTACGACATCGCCACCAGCAACGCCGTGCCGGCCATGGCCGACTTCGCGCCGGGCATGCAGCCCCTGTACGCCGACCTGCAGGAAAGCGGTCGCCTGCGTGACTTCATGACCCATGTGTCGCGCAATGCACCCTTCTTCATGGGCGGGCATTTCTCGATCCGCGACAACGGCGTGAACCCCGCCACGGGCCAGCCCAGCTGCACCGGCGAAATCGCCGCCCAGGCCTATGCCTCGGCAAGCTATGAAGACATCGGCTCGACCACCAAATCGGGCGCCGCCTCGGCCGCCAGCTATGAGCTGTGCGCCAGCCAGCTGGCGGAATCGCTGTCGAAACAGGCGGCCGAAACCCTGGGCCCGCAGATCCAGCGCTTCTGGCGCAACCAGACCCGCGCCCGCGCCGGCGCCGTGCAGGCCGCGACCGGGACCACCGACTACACCCTGACCGTCCGCGGTGCGTCGGACCTGGCGATGCAGGCGGATATCCTGGACGTTCTGTCGGCGATTCCGGGCATTTCCGGTTCGGCCTTCCTGGAACAGTCGGGCGACCAGATGACGTTCCAGGTCCGCTACACCGGCTCGACCCCGCTGCACCTGGCCCTGTACCAGCGCATGCGCGCCAACGCTCGCTTCGCCGAAATGAAGGCCGAAGCGGCGCCGCAATCCGTGCTGATCTGCCTGTCCGGGACCTGCTGATCATGCGGCGGCTGGCCATGTCTGGCGTGGCCGCCGCCCTTCTGGCTGCGCCGGCCGCCGCCCAGGCCCCGGCGTTGCGGGTCTTCCCGTCGCCGGGCCTTTACGGGCCGGAAGCCTCGGACTGCGCCTCGATTCCCCAGAGCGCCCGCAATGTGCGGATCGCTTCGGCCTTCTGCGGCCTGTTCGGGCCGCAGGCCAGCCGGCAGGTCGGGGTGCGCTTCGACCAGTTGATGCGCCAGCGCTTTCCCGACGGCCCGGCCGGGCTGAACGACGCCCTGCCCCCGGGCGTCACGCGCGAGGCCATGCTGTCCGGCACGGTGGTCGCCACCCTGCACCTGACCCGCGCCGACCTGTGGCGGGTGCGCAAATCCTCCGGGTCCGAGGCGATCACGCCCCTGGCCATGAGCATCACCTTCTCGAACGCCCTGACCGGCGAGGTGCTGCTGACCGTCAGCCGCTCGACCATCGTCGGGGGGGTTTTGGCCGACCGCACCTTCGAGGCCGAGGCCGCGCGCCAGTTGCCGGCCCTGATCGACCAGGAGCTTCAGCATTTGGTCAATGACGCCGCGACGAAATTCCGTCCTCACGCCGTGACCGGCACGGTGCGCGGACGCGCGGGCGACCGCTATGTGGTCAATATCGGCCGCCGCCAGGGGGTGCGCGAAGGCGACGCCCTGGGCGACGCCTCGGTGGTTTTCGCCGACGCCGACTACGCCATCGTCGAGCCGATGCTGGGCCAGTTGTCGGTGGGCCAGACCCTAGCGCGACACGTCGCCCAGCCGGTCGAGGTGCTGGAACGGCCGTCGGTCCTGGTCGTGGTCGTCGATGCGCCCGAGGAACAGTCGCCCGCCTATCTGACCCAGATGGCCGAAGACGCCTTCGCCGCCTCGGCGGGCCTGGCCGTCACCCCCGTCAACGCCAGTTTCGCCCGCATCCGCGAAGAGGCCCTGGGCAACGCCTCGGTCTCGCCCCGCCCGCGCACCTGGCCCGACTATTTTGCGCGCGTCTCGGTGGTGGCCTTCGACCCGATCGAAACCGGCACCAATGTCGCCAACATCCGCCGGCGCACCACCCACGCCCGCGCCATGGTCGAGATCCTGAACCACCAGGGGCGCGTCGTCTTCGCCGCCCAGGCGGCGGACCAGTTGAACAGCGACCTTGTCGACGGCGGCGGCCTGGGCGCGGCCCAGGACCGCGACACGGCCATCAAGAACGCCATCACCCGACTGTCGCAGGCGGTGGGGACGAATTTCAAGCCTGCGCGCCTGCGCGTGCCGGTGTCGCCGGCCTCGGGCGGCGCGACCATCCGCGACGCGGGCCAGCGGCTGTCGCCGGGCGTGGACGGCGTGATCCTGCGCCGCATCGGCTCGGTGTCCGGCGTCCAGGGCGAGGTCTGGGCTCCCGTCACCCGCGTCGAGGTGGCCGAGGTGTCGGGCGGCCAGGGTTTCGCCCGCTATGCCGACGTCGAACAGCCCGCGATCCGTTCGGGCGACCAGTTGGCCTATGAAGCGTCGGGCGTCGGCTCGTCGTCGCGCGCGGTCTTCGCCCAGTGCCTCGCGCCGAATGGCGCCCCTTCGATCAGCCAGCGCGGTTCGATCGCGCCGGTGCATTTCCAGCCGATCGCCCTGAACAATTTCGCCGCCGGTTTCGGCGGGGCCGTGCATATCCCGCAGTTCGCCCCCGTGCTGGCCGCGCGCCTGGGCGATGGCGGTTTTCAGTCGGACGCCCAGGCCGGCGTGCTGTCGCCCCGGTCGCCCGACATCTGCTTCGAGCCGGTCAATCAGATCGAGCCGGCCGCTGCGGACGCACGGTCGGGCCGCCGCTACGACCTGACCGTCGGCTATACGTTGAAACAGAACGGCGAACGGGTGGCCGGCCGCGGTCTGCAACAGACGCTGACGCCTGCGGCCCTGAGCGCCGGAGCGCCGGCCGAGATGGTCGAACGCTCCATCGTCGCCGACATCGCCGAGGCCGCCGCCGGCCTGGCGTCACGGGCCGCGCGCGAGACCGCGCCGCCATCATCGCGTTGATCCACGGCTTATTGGGAGGGAAAAGCCATGAAAACCAACAAGACTCATACTGCCGGCCTCATCGCCGGGGCGGTGGCGCTAAGCCTCGTCGCCAGTTCGGCCCAGGCCCAGTTGGGCCAACTGGGCCAGTTGCGCGGCCTGGTGCCGGGCGTCGGCGGCGGCAACGCCGCCAGCTACAGCCCGGACGCCTTCCTGGCTGAAACCGCTCAGACCACCCAGATGATGATGATCGCCGCCGTCGCCCTGCGCGCCGCCAGCGACGAGCGCGAGAACCGCGAACAGTATCGCGCCCGCATCACCCAGCTGAACGGCTCCACCAATGTCGGCGAACTGAACGCCCACAAGGCCGCCTTCCAGGAAGACCTGCAGGCCCTGTCGGCCAATGCGGCCGAAGCCGAAGTCTGGCAGACCCGTTTCGACGGCGCCTCCAGCGACCAGCGCAGCCTGATGCTGAACGCGGCCTTCAACTTCTCGCTGGCCATGGTGCGCAATGTGCGCCTGGCCCAGCAGGCGCCGACCCTGGTCAACAATATCGCCCGCAACCCGATGATGCTGACCAAGCTGGGTCAGCTGCGGGCGGCGGCCGAGCTGATCATGATCCAGACCAACGCCGCGCGTTCGATGTGGACGCCGATGCGCGCCATCATGGCCAAGGGCGGCGTGGCCGAGCCCCAGGACTCCAGCAGCACCCAGCCCCGCGCTGTGGAAATCTGATCTACGGACAGGGGACGGCCGCGCCGTCCCCTATTCCCACTCGATGGTCCCCGGCGGCTTGGACGTCACGTCATAGACGACGCGGTTGACGCCGCGCACCTCGTTGATGATCCGCGTCGCCGTGCGGGCCAGGACGTCCCAGGGGAACTGGAAGAAGTCCGCCGTCATGCCGTCGGTCGAGGTGACGGCGCGCAGGGCCAGCACCTTCTCATAGGTGCGGGCGTCGCCCATGACGCCCACCGTCTTGACCGGCAGCAGCACCGCGAACGCCTGCCAGATCTCGTCATACAGGCCCGCCTTGCGGATCTCGTCCAGATAGATGGCGTCCGCTTCCTGCAGGGTCGCCACGGCGTCGGGCGTGATCTCGCCCGGAATGCGGATGGCCAGGCCCGGCCCGGGGAACGGATGGCGGCCCACGAAGGCGTCGGTCAGGCCCAGTTCGCGGCCCAGGGCCCGCACCTCGTCCTTGAACAGTTCACGCAGGGGTTCGACCAGTTTCAGCTTCATATAGTCGGGCAGGCCGCCGACATTATGGTGGCTCTTGATCACCGCGCTGGGGCCGCCGCTGGCCGAGACGCTCTCGATCACGTCGGGATACAGCGTCCCCTGGGCCAGGAATTCGGCGCCCTCGATCTTGTTCGCCTCGCGGTCGAACACGTCGATGAAGATCTTGCCGATGGTCTTGCGCTTGGTCTCCGGGTCCGAGACGCCCGCCAGCGCCCCCAGGAATTCCGCCGAGGCGTCCACGTGGATCAGCGGGATGTTGTAGTGTTCCCGGAACAGGGTCGTGACCTGTTTGGCCTCGTCCTTGCGCAACAGGCCGGTGTCCACGAAGACGCAGGTCAGCTGGTCGCCGATCGCCTCGTGGATCAGCACCGCCGCCACCGAACTGTCGACCCCGCCCGACAGGCCGCAGATCACCTTGCCCGTTCCGACCTGGGCGCGGATCTTCTGGACCTGTTCGGCGCGATAGGCGGCCATGGTCCAGTCGCCGGTCAGGCCCGCGATCCGGTGGGTGAAATTCTTCAGGATCGTCGCGCCGCGCGGGGTGTGCATCACCTCCGGGTGGAACTGGACGCCATAGATTTTCCGCGCCTCGTCGCCGATGGCGGCGAAGGGGGCGCCTTCGCTGGTGGCGATGACCTCGAACCCCGGCGGGATGGCGGTGACGCGGTCGCCGTGGCTCATCCACACCGGCTCGGCCTCGCCCGGCGCGGCCAGGCCGGCGAACAGGGGGCTGTCCTTCTGGACGGCGATCTCGGCGCGACCGAACTCGCGATGGTGGCCGCTTTCGACCTTGCCGCCCAGCTGGGCGCAGATCGCCTGCTGGCCATAACAGATGCCCAGCACCGGCACGCCCGCCTCGAACAGGGCCGCATCGGCGCGCGGACTTTCGGCTTCGGTCGTGGACGCCGGTCCGCCCGACAGGATGATGGCCTGGGGCTGCATCTTCGCCAGGGCCGCGCCCGCCTTGTCGAACGGATGGATCTCGCAATAGACCCCCGCCTCGCGCAGGCGCCGGGCGATCAGCTGGGTCACCTGGCTGCCGAAATCGACGATCAGGACCTTCTGGTGGGCGGCGGTGGTCATGGGATCAGGTCCAGGGAGCGTGAATGGGCGGGGTCTTGGCCGTGTCCGGCCGGGATTTCAAGCAGGCCCAGGCCGCGCGTGCGCAGCCCCTCGGCCAGGGCGTCCAGGGCGACGGCCAGATGGGCGTCCACCAGATGCAGGGTGTCGGTCCAGTCGCTCAGGGCCTTCAGCTCGGTTCGCCCGTCCGACACGCCGCGCAGGGCCACCAGGGGCACGCCGAACGTCTGGGCCGACCGCAGCAGGGCCCAGGTCTCCATGTCCACCATCTCGGCGTCGATGGCGCCATAGGCGGCGCCGGACACCACGTTCGCTCCGGTCGACAGGCGGGCGCAGGGCACGCCCGGAACGGGGCACGGCAGGGCCAGGACGGCCGGCAGGTCCAGCAGGGGCGTGATCCCCTTCTCGAACCCCAGCGGGCTGGCGTCCATGTCGCGATAGGCCACCGACGACGCCTGATAGACGGCCGCATGATCCAGCGTCGGCGACCCGCACGAGCCCAGCGACACGATCAGGTCCGGCGTTTGACCCTGGGCCTCCAGCCTGGCCAGGGCGGCTGTCAGGGCCACCGCCGCCTCGACCGGGCCGACGCCGGTCATCAAGGGGTCGATGCGGGCCTGCAGATGCGCGCCATATTCCGCCGGCGCCGCCATGACCGGCAGGACGACGACCGGGCCATAGCGTTCCAGCCTCATGCCGACCGCTCATAAAGGGCGGCGAAGAAGCCGTCGGTGTCGGTGCTGGCCGGCGACAGGCGCAGGCGATGGCCCACGGCACTCGCATGATCCAGCGCCACAGGCCGGAAGTCGGGATGCGCGGCCTCGAAGGCGTCGGCGCTGGCCTCGTTCTCGGCCGCCAGCATCGAGCAGGTGACATAGATCAGCCGCCCGCCCGGCCGCACCAGTTTCGCCGCCTGGCCCAGAATGCGCACCTGCAGGGCGTGCAGCCGCGCGACCTCATCCGCCGTCAGCCGCCAGGCGTCCTCGGGCCGGCGTCGCCAGGTGCCCGATCCGCTGCACGGCGCATCGACGAAGACCAGATCGGCCTGTCCGTTCAGATCCTCCATCCCCCCACCGTTCTGGCCCAGCAGACGCAGGTCCGCCTCCACCCCCGCGCGCGCCAGCCGGGGCCGGATATTGTCCAGACGCTTCTGCACGACGTCGGACGCGATCAATCGTCCCTTCCCCCCTCGCGGGGGAAGGTGGGCGGCGGAGCCGCTCGGATGGGGGGGCTGGTCCCTCGTCTCGTCTGCAGGATGATCGGGTGTGTCGCCGACAGCCCCCCCATCCGTCTCGCGCTGCGAGACACCTTCCCCCGCGAGGGGGGAAGGAAACATCATGGCCGCCAGCCCCAGGGTCTTGCCGCCGCCCCCGGCGCAGTAGTCGACCACCGTCATGCCCGGCGCGGCCCCGGCCAGGGCGCAGACGATCTGGCTGCCCTCGTCCTGGATCTCGATGCGGCCGTCCTTGAAGGCGTCGGTGGCCTGGATGTTCGGCGGCGGCTCCGAGGCCAGGCGCAGGCCCACGGGCGATCCCGGCGTCGGCGTCGCCTCCAGCCCGGCTTCGGCCAGTTCGGCGCGCACGGCCTCTACATCCGCTTTCAGCGTATTGACCCGCAGGTCGATCGGCGCGCGCGGCGCCATCAACCCTTGCGCCTCTTCGGCCCAGCGGTCGCCGAAGGTCGCCTTGAAATCCTCGACTACGAATGCCGGCAAGCCCGCCGCGACCCAGCCAGGCAGATCCCCCTCGCCCGCCGCCGTCAGCCGCGACCGTTCCTGTTTCGACAGCGGACGCGGGCCATAGCCGTCGCCCGAATGCAGGGCCTCGATTTGATCCAGCGCCAGTCCGTCGATCAGGCTGAGCGACCCGATCACCAGCGCCCGCCCGTCCTCGCGCCCGCCCATGGCCCACGACAGTCGGGCGCGGGCGCGCAGCACCTTGTAAACCCGGTCGGCGATGGCCTTCCTGTCCTTGGACCCGGCATAGCGGTTGGCCTGGCCCCAGGCCTTCAGCACGGCCTCGGCCGGTTGGCGGCCCTGGGCGATGGAGTCCAGAACCGAGGCGGCGGCGGCGAGACGGGCGGCAGGGGTCACGGAACCTCGGGATCAGACGAACAGGGCGGCGATGACCATGACCAGCCCCACCAGGCTGACCGCCCAGGCCACGGACCGGATATAGGGCACGCCAAAGGCATAGAGCGGCAGATAGGCCAGCCGCCCGAAGAAATAGAGGTGGGTTCCGACGAAGGTCAGCTGACCGTCCTCGCCCGCCACATGGGCCATGATCACCGCCGCGGCGAAGATCGGCAGGGTCTCGAACAGATTGGCCTGGGCCCGCATCAGACGCCCGGCCAGAGGCCCCGGCGGCGGCGGCACGCCGTCGCGCGCGCCGGCGTTCCACTTCAGCCCCAGCTCGGACGTCCGCGCCGACGCCGCCCACATGATCTGGACCAGCGCCAGGATCAGGGTGAAGGCCAGCATGATGAACTCAGGCGTCATATCCATGGTCTCGACCCTCCCCGGTCAGCCCTGACGATAGTTGGGCGCCTCGCGCGTGATCATCACGTCGTGGACATGGCTTTCGCGCAGGCCCGCGCCGGTGATGCGCACGAATTTCGCCCGCTTCTGGAATTCGTCGATGGTCCCGGCGCCGACATAGCCCATGGCCGCGCGCAGGCCGCCGACCAGCTGGTGGATCACCGGGGCGATCGGCCCCTTGTAGGGCGTCTGGCCCTCGATGCCTTCGGGCACCAGCTTCTGGGCCTCGACCTCTTTCTGGAAATAGCGGTCGGCCGAGCCCTGGCCCATGGCGCCGACCGAACCCATGCCGCGGTACGACTTGTAGGACCGGCCCTGGTACAGGAAGACCTCGCCGGGGCTTTCGTCGGTGCCGGCGAACATCGAGCCCATCATGGCCACGCTGGCGCCCGCCGCGATGGCCTTGGCCAGATCGCCGGAATATTTGATGCCGCCGTCGGCGATGATCGGCACGCCGCTGTCGCCGGCCGCGCGCACGGCCTCCAGGATGGCGGTCAGTTGCGGCACGCCCACGCCCGCGACGATGCGGGTGGTGCAGATGCTGCCCGGGCCGATGCCGACCTTCACCGCATCGGCGCCCGCGTCGATCAGGGCGCGCGCGGCGTCATAGGTGGCCACATTGCCGGCGATGACCTGGATGCGGTTGCTCTCGCGCTTCACCCGCTCGACCGCGCGGGCGACCTGGACCGAGTGGCCATGGGCGGTGTCGATCACCACCACGTCCACGCCCGCATCCGCCAGCGCCATCGACCGCTCATAGCCGCTGTCGCCAACGGTCGAGGCCGCGCCCACCAGCAGCCGGCCCTGGTCGTCCTTGGCCGCGTGGGGGAAGGCCTGGGCCTTCTCGATGTCCTTCATGGTGATCAGGCCAACCGCGCGGTCCTGATCGTCGGTCACGATGACCCGCTCGATCTTGCGCTCGCGCAGGATGGCGATGGCCTCGTCGCGCCCGGCGCCCTCGCGCACGGTGAACAGGGGGCCGGTGGTCATCAGATCGGCGGCCTTGCGGTTCAGGTCGCTCTCGAACCGCATGTCGCGGTTGGTCAGCATGCCGACCAGACGCCCCGACTGCGGGTCCACCACCGGGAAGCCGGTGATCTTCTTGGCCGCCGTGATCTGGCGCACCTGGCCCAGGGTGGTGTCGGGCGTGACGGTGACGGGGTTCACCACCATGCCGCTTTCGTAGCGTTTGACCTGACGCACCTGGTCGGCCTGCTGTTCGACCGTCAGATTGCGGTGCAGGACGCCCAAGCCCCCGGCCTGGGCCATGGCGATGGCCAGCCGCGCCTCGGTGACCGTGTCCATGGCGGACGAGGTCAGGGGCATGTTCAACCGGATGTCGCGCGTCAGCCGGGTCGAGACGTCCGCATCGGCGGGCATTATCTCGGAAGGACCGGGTTCAAGCAAAACATCGTCGAAGGTCAGGCCTTCGCGTATCTCCATCAGGAGCCTCCGTTTTGCGGGCCGCGTATCCCCTGCGCCGGGCGTGGTGTCAACCGCGCACGTGCGGCCGGGCGCCGATCGCTTGCGTCTTGTGGGAACGGCGCCTATCCCAACCCTTGAGGAGACCCGCCCCATGCAAGACATCCTGGACCAGTTGGAAGCCCGCCGCGCCGCCGCGAAACTGGGCGGGGGCGAGGCCCGGATCGCCAATCAGCACGCCAAGGGCAAGCTGACCGCGCGCGAGCGGATCGAGGTGCTGCTGGACGAAGGCAGTTTCGAGGAAACCGACATGTTCGTGGAGCACCGCAGCCACGAATTCGGCATGGAGAAGCAGCGCATCCCCGGCGACGGGGTGGTGACCGGCCGCGGCACGATCAACGGCCGTCTGGTCTATGTCTTCTCCAAGGATTTCACGGTCTTCGGCGGGTCTCTGTCGGGGGCGCATGCGGCCAAGATCGTCAAACTTCAGGGCATGGCCCTGACCAATGGCGCGCCGATCATCGGCCTGTTCGACGCCGGCGGCGCCCGGATCCAGGAGGGGGTCGAGAGCCTGGCGGGCTATGCCGACATCTTCCTGCAGAACACCCTGGCCTCGGGCGTCATCCCCCAGATCAGCGTCATCATGGGGCCGTGCGCGGGCGGCGACGTCTATTCGCCCGCCATCACCGACTTCATCTTCATGGTGAAGGACACATCGTACATGTACGTGACCGGCCCCGACGTGGTGAAGACGGTCACCAATGAGGTCGTCAGCCACGAAGACCTGGGCGGCGCGCGGGTGCATGCCGGCAAGTCGGGCGTGGCCGACGGCGCCTTCGAGAACGACCTGGAGGCCCTGGCCGAGGTGCGGCGCCTGATCGGCTTCCTGCCCCTGTCGAACCGCGAAAAGCCGCCGGTGCGCGACAGTTATGACGACCCCGACCGCGACGAGGCGTCGCTGGACACCCTGGTGCCCGCCAATCCGAACCAGCCCTATGACATCAAGGAGCTGATCCTGAAGACGGTGGACGAGGCCGACTTCTTCGAGATCGGCGCCGACTATGCGAAAAACATCGTCTGCGGCTTCGGCCGCCTGGACGGCGCGCCGGTGGGCATCGTCGCCAACCAGCCCCAGGTGCTGGCGGGCGTGCTGGACATCGACAGCAGCCGCAAGGCCGCCCGTTTCGTGCGCTTCTGCGACGCCTTCCACATCCCCATCGTCACCTTCGTCGACGTGCCTGGCTTCATGCCCGGCACGCGCCAGGAATACGGCGGCCTGATCAAGCACGGGGCCAAGCTGCTGTTCGCCTATGCCGAGGCGACGGTGCCGAAACTGACCGTCATCACGCGCAAGGCCTATGGCGGCGCCTATGACGTGATGAGCAGCAAACACCTGCGCGGCGACGTCAACTACGCCTGGCCCAGCGCCGAGATCGCCGTCATGGGCGCCAAGGGCGCGGTCGAGATCATCTTCAGGAAAGAGGCCGGCGACCCCGAGGCCCTGGCGGCGCGCGAAGCCGAATACAAGGACCGCTTCGCCAACCCCTTCGTGGCGGCCAAACTGGGCTATATCGACGACGTCATCATGCCCCACGGCACGCGGCGGCGGCTGATCAAGGCGCTACGGACGCTGAAGGGCAAGACCCAGAGCAATCCGTGGAAGAAGCACGATAACATTCCGCTGTGAGATTTCCGCGCGCGTTTGATGCCGTTCGTCCAGAAGCCCCCCTCCATGCCGCGCGCGACGAGGATCACGAGCGTGTTGCGCGGATGCTCGCGAGTGATCGCGCAGGCTGGTCACACGAAGACATCAATGTCGTGATGTCCCGCGCCCAGACGACGATAGGCGGCCCGGAGACTTTCAAATGGGTGTTGCCGTCTTTCCTGATCCGTAGCGCCGCTGCACCGTCGTATGGATGGATCACGGTTCCCGAAGTGCTGGCCGACAAGCTGGATTACGCCGGTTTCGATAGTTGGCAGGCCGACCAGCGTGAGGCGATTTTGGACATGCTGATCGAATGGCTCGAATCTGACTCGATCTTCGGTGCGGACGACCCGGTCGGTACAGCTGATGCGCAGGTCGCGCTCCGGGCCTGGCTGACGCGGCGGCGGCCCTGACCAACCTCCTCTTCCTCTGCGCCCGTAACCGCCTGCGTTCGCCGACGGCCGAGCGGGTGTTCGCCGGGCGGCCGGGCGTGGAGACGGCGTCGGCCGGGCTGGCGCCGGATGCGGAAGAGGTCGTGGACGCCGACCATATCGACTGGGCCGACGTCATCTTCGTGATGGAGCGGTCGCATCGGGCCAAGCTGAACCGCCGGTTCCGCGACCGGCTGCGGAGCAAGCGGGTGGTGTGCCTGGATATCCCCGACGACTACGCCTTCATGCAGCCCGAACTGGTCACCCTGCTGGAACAGCGGGTGGCGCGGCATCTGTGACCAGGGCGCAATCCAATAGCCGCTCATCCCCGCGACCGCGGGGATCCAGTCCTGTTGCGACGCACGATGTCTGGGATCTCTGTCCGAGGGCTGATGGATAATCTGGATCGCCCAAAACACTGGATCCCCGCTTTTGCGGGGATGAGCGGGTCGGGAAGGTCTACCCCACGATCAGGGCCAGCCATTCGTCCTCGGTCAGCACCTTCACCCCGTGCTTCTGGGCCTCGGCCAGTTTCGATCCGGCGCCGGGGCCGGCGACCAGATAGTCGGTCTTCTTCGACACCGAGCCGGACACCTTGGCCCCCAGGCTTTCGGCGCGGGCCTTGGCCTCGTCGCGGGTGAAACGCTCCAGGGCGCCGGTGAAGACCACCGTCTTGCCCGCCACCGCCGTGTCGGTCTGGGGCCGTTCGGCGTCTTCCACCCGCTCCAGTTCGGCGACCAGGGCGGCGACCACGTCCTTGTTGTGGTCTTCGTGGAAGAAGTCGGCGATGGCGCGGGCGGCGACCGGGCCGACCCCGGCGATCCCGGCGATGCGGCCCAGTGTTTCGGACGGCCGCTCGTCCCGCGCGATCCGGGCCAGGCGGCGCAAGGCAGGCCAGTCGGGCGCGCGTTCGGCCAGGGCGCGGCGGGCGGGCGCGGCCAGGCCGGGAAAGGCCAGGGCGATCTTCTGATCCAGCGGCGCCTCGGGCCAGGGGTCGGTCTCGGCCGGTTCGGCGGCGGCCAGGATGGACAGGACGCGCGGCGATATGCCTGGCGTCAGGCTCAGCGCCGTCCAGTCGGCGGACGGCACGCCCGCCGCCGCCTCCAGACCCGCCTGGTGAAACGCCTCCCAGCTTCCAAACTCGCGCGCCAGCAGCAGGGAGGTCTGTTCCCCGATCTCGCGCACCCCCAGGGCGAAGATCAGGCGGTCCAGGGCGATGGTGCGCCGCGCGGCGATGCCGGCGACGAGGTTGCGCACGCTGGTCTCGCCATAGCCGTCTTCGGCGCGCAGGGCCGCCAGCTTTTGCTCATCACGGGCCAGGCGGAAGATGTCGGCCGGTTCGCGGATCCAGCCGCGTTCGTGGAAGGCGATCAGCTGTTTCTCGCCCAGCCCCTCGATGTCGAAGGCGCGGCGGCCGACGAAATGCTTCAGTCGCTCGACGATCTGGGCGTTGCAGATCAGGCCGCCGGTGCAGCGGCGACGCGCCTCGCCTTCCTCGCGCACGGCCTCGGAGCCGCAGACGGGGCAATGGGTCGGGAAGACATAGGGGGCGGCGTCGATGGGGCGTCGATCCGGCACGATGGTCACGATCTGGGGGATGACGTCGCCGGCGCGTTGCAGCACCACCGTGTCGCCGATGCGCACATCCTTGCGGGCGATCTCGTCTTCGTTGTGCAGGGTGGCGTTGCGCACCACCACGCCGCCGACCGTGACGGGCGTCAGGCGAGCGACGGGGGTCAGGGAGCCGGTGCGGCCCACCTGAATGTCGATGCCCTCCAGCACCGTGGTCGCCTGCTGGGCCGGGAATTTGTGGGCGATGGCCCATCGGGGGCTTCTGGCGATGAAGCCCAGCCGCTGTTGCCAGTCGATGCGGTCGACCTTGTAGACCACGCCGTCGATGTCATAGCCCAGGGTCGCGCGGTCGGCCTCCAGCCGCCGATAGACCGCGATCAGCCCGTCGGCCCCTTCGACCCGTTCGGATCGCGGATTGGTGGGAAACCCCCATTGGGCCAGCTTTTCCAGCGCCTGATGCTGGGTCTCGGCGAACCCTTCGGCCGGTTCGCCCCAGGCATAGGCGAAGAAGCGCAAGGGCCGAGTCGCCGTGATCTCGGGCTTCTTCTGGCGCAGCGACCCGGCGGCGAAATTGCGCGGGTTGGCATAGGTGCGCTGGCCCGCCGCCTCGGCCGCCGCATTGAAGGCGTCGAAGGCGTCATTGGGGGCGTAGACCTCGCCCCGCACCTCGATCCGCGCGGGCCAGCCGTCGCCCGACAGGCGTTCGGGAATGTCGTCCAGGGTACGCAGATTGGCGGTCACATCCTCGCCGGTCTTGCCGTCGCCGCGCGTGGCCCCGCGCTCCAGCACCCCGTCGACATACAGCAGGCTGGCCGACAGGCCGTCGATCTTGGGCTCGGCCACGAAGGCGACGGCTTCGGCCGGGTCCAGCTTCAGAAAGCGCCGGATGCGGGCGACGAAGTCCGTGACCTCTCCATCGTCGAAGGCGTTGTCCAAGCTGAGCATGGGCACGGCGTGACGCACCGGGGCGAACTGGCTTGAGACCTCGGCGCCGACCTTCAGGCTGGGGCTGTCGGCCAGGGCCAGGGCCGGAAACCGCGCCTCTATGGCGGCGTTGCGCTGGCGCAGGGCGTCATAGTCGGCGTCGGTGATCTGGGGGGCGTCGTCCTGATGATACAGGCGGTCGTGATGGGCCAGTTCGTCGGCCAGGCGCGCCAGCTCCTGCCGGGCCTGGTCTTCGGTCAGATCGTCGACGGGAATGGGGGCCATGGGAATCGCAAACGGCGGAAACTGGACAGAGGTTCTAGCGCCGCCATGACAGGACGTTAAGCTGACGCCTGAAGACCGGGCCGATAGGATGCCCGTCGTATCGCCCCTTTCAAGGATTCCGCATGCGCCCGACATTCGCCCGTTTCGCCCTGGTCAGCCTGACCGCCCTGGCGCTGGCCTCGTGCTTCGGCGCGCCCCAGGCGACGGCGCCCGCCGCCGAACCCGTCGCGCCCCAGCCGGACCCCTATGCCCGGATGATGGACGACCTGCGCATCCTGTCGGCCGACGACATGGCCGGACGCGCCATCGGCACGCCGGGCAATGAGGCGGCGCGCAACTATATCGTCGGACGGCTGGAGGCCATGGGCATCGCCGCGCCGGCCATGGGGCGGCTGCAGCCGTTCGAGGCGACGGTGAACGGCCGCGACGGCGCGACCCGCACCTTCAACGGCGTTAATGTGCTGGGCGTCATTCCGGGCACGCGCGTGTCGGACCGCTATATCGTGCTGACCGCCCACTATGACCACGAAGGGGTCAAGGACGGCCAGATCTACAATGGCGCCGACGACAACGCCTCGGGCGTGGCCACCATGCTGGAGATCGCCGCCCGGCTGAAGGCCGCCCCGCCGGAGCACAGCGTGCTGATCGTGGCCCTGGACGGAGAGGAGCGCGGCCTTCTGGGCGCCCGCCATTTCGTCGAGGCGCCGCCCATGCCCCTGACCGCCATCGCCATCAACCTGAACTACGACATGACCGCGCGGGCCGAGAGCGATAACAAGCTGTGGGTCACCGGCACGTACCAGCATCCGAACCTGCGTCCGCTGCTCGAGCCGATACCGGCCAACGGCGCCATCAGCCTGGCGTTCGGCAAGGACACGCCGGAAGACAAGGGCGCCGACAACTGGGTCATGGCGTCGGACCACGGCGCCTTTCACCGGGCGGGCCTGCCCTTCCTGTATTTCGGCGTGAACTATCACCCCGACTATCACCAGCCGACCGACGATTTCGAGCGGATCACCCCGTCGGTCTTCATCAGCGTCACCGAACTGGCCTGGAGCGCCTTCCAGAATATCGACCGGTCGCTGAGCCGCTGATTGCGTTGACGCCCTCGCGCCACGGCGCGAGGGTGTGCATCTCTTCGGTTGGAGTGTGTTGATGTCGGTCGTTCCGTCCCTGTTCGACATTCAGGCGGTCCAGAAGCTTCGCAAGCTGGCGGTGCTGCTTCTGGGTCTGGCGCTGATCGGCGCCACCCTGTTCCTGCAATCGCCCGGCGGGGTCGAAGGCCACTGGCATGAGGCGGTCGAGGCGGTGGGGCTGGGAGCCATCGCCCTGGCCATCGTCGGGCGCGCGTGGTGTTCGTTGTATATCGGCGGGCGCAAGAAGGCCGAGATCGTGGATCGCGGCCCCTATTCGCTGAGCCGCAATCCGCTTTATGTCTTCAGCTTCATCGGCGCGTTCGGCATCGGCGCCCAGACGGGACAGGTCACGGTTGCGGCGCTGTTCGTTCTGACGGCCTGGGTGATCTTCCGGGCCACGGTTCGCAAGGAAGAAGCCTGGCTGAGCCGACAGTTCGGCGAAACCTATGCCGCCTATATGGCTCGCACGCCGCGCTTCATGCCGCGGTTTTCCGCCTGGCGCGACGAGGACGAACTGGTGGTGCGACCCGCCTTCTTCCTGCTGACCCTTCGGGACGGGCTGGCGTTCCTGATCGCCATCCCCCTGTTCGAGGCCATCGATACGGCCCAGAGCGAAGGCTGGCTGCATGTACTGGCCTATCTGCCCTGACTGAAGGAACAACGATGCGCCGTATCCTGATCCTGTCCGCCGCCGCCCTGGCCCTGGCCCTAGCCGCCTGTGAACCGCCGGCCCCGGGCAAGACGGGCGAAGGCGGCGGTGCGGCCGCGCCGGCCAGGGCCTTCGCCAGCAGTCAGCAAGACGATCTGTCCGGCTATTACATCCCGGCGGATCAGGGGGCGGGAACGGGCTGGACCTTCCACCACGTCTTCATTGGCCAGGCGTCGGATTTCGAGGCCTGGGAGGCGGGCCGGCGCAGCGCGACCTTCGCCCCGATCATGATCGAGTTCGAGGACGCCTCCAGCCCCATGGTCCAGACCGAGATGGGCGAAAGCCGCAGCGGCCGGGCCCGCATCCTGCCGACCTCCTACAGCGTCAGCGACGACCGGGTGCGGTTCGAGGGGCGGTCCGAGGCCTTGGGCGTTGTGCGGTTCGAAGGCCGGCTGGACCCCGAAGCCCTGGCCGAAGCGCGCCGCAACCTGGGCGACGAGACACCCGTGCTGTCGGGAACGCTGAACGTCGCAGGCCGGTCGCAGGCCGTGCGCCTGCGCTGGTGGGCGGGGGACTGATCAGGCCGTCAGGGCCGCGATCTCGCGCTTGAGATTGTCGCGAGCCGGCGCGTCCAGCCGCGCGGCCCACGCCGCGTCTGCGAACAGGACGGGCGCGTCCAGAAACCGTTGCAGGATCATGGCCCGGCCGGCGACGTACAAGGCGTCTGGAACGTGGGCGTACTCGCGCCGGATGGCGGCGGCATAGGCGTCATAGCGCGCCGGGTCTGCGCCCAGGATCGACAGATCGATGGAGATCAGACGCGCGCCCGTGGGATCGTCGGCCTGCACTTGATGGCCCGCCGTCAGCAGGATCAGGCGTTCGACTTCGGCGATATCGCTGTCGGTCCAGCCTTCAGACCCAAGCGTGCGGATGGCCAGGGCCGCGCTCTGCGCCTCGTTGTCGTTGCGGGTCGGGTCATAGACGGCGTCGTGGAACCAGACTGCGGCCGTCAGCAGCCGTCGCTGGGCATCGTCCAGATCGGCGCTCGCCTGCACCTGGTCCAGGCAGTCCTGGATGTGCTCCAGCGTGTGATAATGCCGATGCGGCTCGCCGTGACGCGCGATCAGGTCCCGACGAACCGCATCGGAGAACACGGCGTCAGCCCACGGTGGCCTTGACGATCTTGCCGGGGCTGCGCGGCGGCTCGCCCTTGGGCAGGGCGTCGATGTGCTCCATGCCCGATTCGACCTGGCCCCAGACCGTGTACTGGCGGTCCAGGAAGGTGGCGTCGTCGAAGCAGATGAAGAACTGGCTGTTGGCGCTGTTGGGGTCCGAGGTGCGGGCCATGGAGCAGACGCCGCGCACATGCGGCTCGGCGCTGAATTCCTGCTTCAGGTTCGGCTTCTTGGAGCCGCTGGTCCCGGTGCCGGTCGGGTCGCCGCCCTGGGCCATGAAGCCGGGGATGACGCGGTGGAAGACCACGCCGTCATAGAAGCCTTCGCTGGCCAGTTCGGTGATGCGGGCGACGTGGCCGGGGGCCAGGTCGGGACGCAGCTTGATGACCACGTCGCCGGTTCCGGCGCCGGTGTCGACGGTGAAGGTCAGGGTGTCGGCCATGGGGCGGCTCCTCAGTGATCGAATGTGCGCGGGTCATAGCGGCAGATGGCCGGGACCGCTATGGAATAGGCATGAGCCAGGACGAAAAGCCCCCCGAACGCCCCCAAGCCGAAAGGCGGCGCATGGTGCGCCCGCCCACCGGCGGCACGGCGGCCGGGCGCGGCATGGGCCAGAAGATCAAGACCGCCGACAAGAAGTCGATGTCCAGCCAGCAGTGGATCAAGCGGCAGCTGGCCGACCCCTGGTCCGACCGCGCGCGCGCCGAGGGCTGGCGCAGCCGCGCGGCCTTCAAACTGATGGAGATCGACGACAGGCATCGTCTGATCCGGCCGGGGTCCAAGGTGATCGACCTGGGCGCGGCGCCCGGCGGCTGGGTCCAGGTGGCGCTGAAGCGCGGGGCGGCGGCCGTGGCGGGAGTGGATCTGCTGCCGATCGAACATATCGCGGGGGGCGAACTGATCCAGGCCGACTTCACCACGCCGGGCGTGGACCAGCAGCTGATCGACCTGATCGGCGGGGCGCCGGATCTGGTGCTGTCGGACATGGCGCACAACACCATCGGCCACCGCCAGACCGACCACCTGAAGATCATCGCCCTGATCGAGATCGCCGCCGACTTCGCCATCCGCACCCTGCGGCCGGGCGGGGCCTTCGTGACCAAGAGCTTCCAGGGCGGCGACGCCGGCGGGGTTCTGGACCGGCTGCGCAGCCATTTCGAGACGGTGAAGACCATCAAGCCCCAGGCCAGCCGCAAGGGCAGTTCCGAAGTCTATTGGGTGGCGCTGAACAAGCTGCGCGTCTGATCTACAGCGCGTTCAGCCACCGCTGGACCAGCACCGCCTCGGCCCGCCGGGCGGCGGTGCGTTCGGCGGCCTCGGCGTCGACGCCCCACTGGTCTTCCTGAAACGCCTCTTCCAGCCGCGACAGGTCGAAGGCGGCCTCGGCGTCCAGCGCCCCGCGCTGCACCGCCAGGGCCAGGATCGCCGAACCCAGCAGGGGCGTCAGGGTCGCCAGACCGGTCAGGGCGAAATCGTCCAGCGCCAGGGCATGATCCTGAACCCGCGCCAGGGCGGCCGCATCCTGGGTCCGATGCACGATGCCGCTGGACGGCGCCAGGGTCACATCCAGTTCGCGCGCGGCCCAGTCCAGCCAGGGGGTCCAGTCGCGGGCCTGGCGTTCGACCAGCCCGCGCGGCGCCTCGGCCGGATAGCACAACAGGTCCGACCCGGCGTAGGCGGCGATCTCTTCGGCCACCGCCTGGCGCACCTGGGACACCCGGTCGATGGCGGTCGAGGCCAGGCGGGTGGCGGGCATGGTCGCGGGTTCGACGAACTCGCCCTGTGCCGCCCATTCGTCAGCGACCAGGCGCGCGGCGGCGTTGGCAGGCAGCACCAGCGGCGCCCCCGCCGGCGTCTTGGGCGCGCGTCCGTCCAGCAGCACGGACCAGCCCCCCTGCCCTTCGCGCACGTCCACATCGGTCCAGAAGCGTTTGGTGCGGTCTTCGGCCTCGCGGAAGCCCTTGCGGGCGGCGACCTGGGGGTCCAGCGGCGGAATATGCATCAGGCGGCCCTTTGTCCGGCGGCGAAACGGTCCAGCGCGGCCTCCAGCTCGGGCAGGTCCAGCGCCACATGAACGGCCCCGGCGGCGATCTGCTCCTGGGCCGTGTGGAAGCCCCAGCCTACGCCCTGGGCCACGGCGCCGGCCGCCACCGCCATGCGGTGATCGTGGCCGGTGTCGCCGATCATGATGGTGGTGGCGGTGCAGGCCCCGCAGGCGGCCATGGCGGCGATCAGCATGGCAGGGTCCGGCTTGCCCGGCCCGTCCTCGGCGCAATGGGTCGAGACGAACAGGTCGGCCCAGCCCGCGCGCGCCATGTTGCGGGCCACGCCGCGCCGGTTCTGGCCCGTCGCCAGGGCCAGCCGCCAGCCGTCGCGCTTCAGCCGCCGCAGGGTGTCTTCGACCCCCGCATACAACGGCTCCTCATGCCCCGCCTCGTATCGGGCGCGGAAGAAGGCCTGGAAACCGGCGACGAACTCGGCCAGCTCGGGATCGGTCAGGCCGGGCTGAATAGCGCGCATAGCTTCATGCAGCGACAGGCCCACCGTCTGGCGCACGACGTCATACGACGGATCGGCCAGGCCCACCCGCCGCGCCGCCGCCACCGTCGCCTCATGGATCAGCACCCGGCTGTCCACCAGGGTGCCGTCGATGTCGAACACCGCCAGGGGCTTCATCGCGAAAACTCCTCCCCCCTCGGGGGAGGGGGACCGCG
>NZ_CALMFB010000025.1 GCF_937863155.1 uncultured Brevundimonas sp.
TCTTCGTGCAACGGATCAAGGGCCTGCTGGAACACCCGGCGACGCTGTGGATGGGCGTGTGATGGACGCCATCTTAGTCGTATTTCTAGGCTGCCTGCTCGACCCGGTCCGTCTCATTCCCAGCTTTTTTGCGGGCGCGATGGTCCAATCTTGGAAGGGCGTCTGGATCGCCACGACCATCATCGCGGCTTTGATGATCGGGCTTGCATTCGGCCTCGGCGCTAATCCGAACCTCATTCTCGGGCCGCTCGCAACACTCGCCACTATCGCCGGCATTTTTGCAGTCAAGACGCGCGTCAAGAGGTCGAAGAACCCCCAACGTGATGTAGCCCAATGACCACCCAATCTCTCACCACCAAAGTCCTCATCATCGGCGCCGGGACCGGCGGCTATGTCGCGGGCATCCGTTGCGGCCAGCTGGGGCTGGAGACCGTGCTGGTCGATGCGTCCGAGGGGCTGGGCGGGACCTGCCTGAACGTCGGCTGCATTCCGTCCAAGGCGGTGATCCACGCGGCCAACAAGTTCGAGACCGTGGCCAAGGCGGCGAACGGCGGGACGCTGGGCATCACGGCGTCCAAGCCGTCGGTTGATCTGAAACAGACGGTCGAGTGGAAGAACGGGATCGTCAAAAAGCTGAACGCCGGGGTCGCGGGCCTGCTGAAGAAGGCCAAGGTCAAGGTCATCAAGGGCTGGGCGACCTTCTCGGACGCCAAGACCTGCACCGTCAAAACCGATGACGGCGAGATCACGATAAGCGCCGAACACGTCATCCTGGCCACGGGGTCGGAGCCGGTCGAACTGCCCTTCCTGCCGTTCGGCGGCGACGTCATCTCCTCGACCGAGGCCCTGTCGCTCGACAAGGTTCCTGGGAAACTCGTGGTCGTCGGCGGCGGCTATATCGGGCTGGAGCTGGGCATCGCCTACCGCAAGCTGGGCGCCGAGGTCACGGTGGTCGAAATGGCCGAGCGCATCCTGCCGCTCTACGACAAGGCCCTGACCGATCCCGTCGCCAAATGGATGGAGAAGCATGGCGTCACCCTGATGCTGGGCGCCAAGGCCGGCGGCTTCGAAAAGGGCCAACTGAACGTCACCGACAAGGACGGCCAGGCCGTCAAGCTCAAGGCCGACAAGGTTCTGGTCACCGTCGGCCGCCGTCCGCGCACCAAGGGCTGGGGACTGGAGAACATGGGCGTGGCCATGGCCGGGCCGTTCGTGAAGATCGACGACCTCTGCGCCACCAGCATGAAGAACGTCTGGGCCATCGGCGACCTGACCGGCGAACCCATGCTGGCCCACAAGGGTTCGGCCCAGGGCGAGGTGGTGGCCGAAATCATCGCCGGCCATGACCGCCGGTTCGATCCGGTGACCATCGCGGCCGTCTGTTTCACCGAGCCGGAGATCGTCTCGTCCGGCCTGGGTCCGAACGATGTCGAGGGCCGCGACGACGTGATCCAGGCGGTCTTTCCCCTGATGGCCATCGGCCGCGCCCTGGCCATCGAGGCGGGCGACGACGGCGGCTTCGTGCGGGTGATCGCGTCCAAGACCGACCACCGCCTGCTGGGCGTCCAGGCCGTGGGCCAGCACGTGTCGGAACTGTCCAACAGCTTCGCCCAGATGCTGGAGATGGGGGCGGTGCTGGAGGATGTGGCCGGCGTCATCCACGTCCACCCGACCCTGGGCGAGGCCTTCCACGAGGCGTCCCTGCGCGCCCTGGGCCACGCCATCCACATCTGACCAAACGGCAATTGCCGTCGGGTATCTTAAGGCGATTTAAGATGATCCCGGCGCGGAAAGCCGCTTCCCTTACGGCAATGTCGAGGGGGAGAAACGGGCATGACGAAGCGCGCATGGGGCTTGGCGGCTCTTATGCTGGGATTGAGCCTGGGCCAGGCCCAGGCCCAGGTTCAGGATCCTGACCGACCGTTCGACCCGCGCGAGTACCAGTCGCGGCTGCATGGCGAGAAGACGCAGATCCTGGTCCTGGGGTCGCCACACCTGTCAAACGCCGCCGAAGGGTTCGATCCGGCGGTGCTGGAGCCGGTGCTTGAACGGCTGGCGGCCTATGCGCCCGACGTCATCGTGATCGAGAATCTGTCGGGGGAATCGGTTCACGCCTTGCGGGCGTGGCGCGCCCTTTATCCCGGCGCGGCTGACATGTTCGGGCGGCATCTGCTGGTGGCCGCGGCCCTGGGCCAGTCCGGCACTGGGCTGGAGGTACCCGAGGCCGAGGCCGAGGCCCGGCGCCTTCTGCGCGAAGACTGGCCGCAAGCGCCGACCCCGGCCCAGCGCCGACGCCTGGCGGCCGTGCTGGCCTCGGCCGGCGACCTGTATTCGGCCTTGATCCAATGGTGGCGTCTGGACGCCAGCGAGCGCAAGCCGGGCGACGGCCTGGGGCGCGGCCTGGCCGACTATCTGGATCGCGTGGGGTCGGGGCGGAACGAATCGCACCTGATCGGCGCCCGGCTGGCGGCCCGATTGGGGCATGACCGCGTGCACGCCAGCGACGACCAGGCCTATGGCGATGTGGTCCAGCCCCGCGTCCAACTGCTGATGGACTTCATCGAACAGCCCGAGTTGCAGGCCGTGTTCAACGCCCCGGCCTTCCGCGATCCGGCGTCCTCGGCCCAGCGGATGACCACGGCCCAGGCGACGCTGGACATCTATCGCATGGTCAACAGCCCGCGCATCGGCCGGCTGGACGCCGACACCCAATGGCTGACGATGATGGATCGTCCGTCACCGGAGAATATCGGCCGGTCCCAGGTCGCCGCCTGGGAGGCGCGCAATCTGCGCCAGGCGGGCAATATCCGCGAAGTCACGGCCCACCATCCCGGCGCGCGGGTTCTGGTCATCGTCGGCTATTCGCACAAGCCGTGGTTCGACGCCTATCTGTCCATGATGTCGGACGTGCAGATGGTGGACGCCGAAACCGTACTGCGTTGACCGATCAGGCGGGGCGCAGGTCCGGCGGGGTGGCCTCCAGCGTCAGGACGGCGATGGCCTCTTCGACGGTCAGCAGTTCCTGCGCCTGGCTGCCCAGACGGCGGATGGCGACCTTGCCTTCGGCGGCCTCGTTGCGGCCGACCACGGCGATGACCGGAACCTTGGCCACCGAGTGTTCGCGCACCTTGTAGCCGACCTTCTCGTTGCGCAGGTCGGTCTCGACCCGCAGGCCGGCGGCGCGGAACCTGGCGGCCACGTCCTCCGCATACGGATCGGCGTCCGAAGTGATGGTCGCCACCACGGCCTGCACCGGAGACAGCCACAGCGGGAAGGCCCCGGCGTAGTTCTCGATCATGATGCCGATGAACCGCTCGAAGCTGCCCAGGATGGCCCGGTGCAGCATGACCGGCCGGTGCTTCTGGCCGTCTTCGGCGATGTATTCGGCGCCCAGGCGGTCGGGCAGCACATAGTCCAGCTGGATGGTGCCGCAGGTCCATTCGCGGCCGATGGCGTCCTTGACCACAAAGTCCAGCTTGGGCGCATAGAAGGCGCCGTCGCCCTCGGCGATCACCGGTTCGACGCCCGCCGCGCGGGCCGCTTCGGCCATCTGGGCCTCGGCCTTGTCCCAGAATTCGTCTGAACCGGCGCGGGTCTCGGGCCGGGTGGCCAGGTTGATGTAGGCCGTCTCCATGCCCAGGTCGGCGTGGACCGACCGGGCCAGTTCGATGAACCGCGCCGTCTCCTCGACGATCTGGTCCTCGCGGCAGAAGATGTGGGCGTCGTCCTGGGTGAAGCCGCGCACCCGCATCAGGCCGTGCAGGGCGCCCGACGGCTCATAGCGGTGGCAGGCGCCGAACTCGGCCATGCGCAACGGCAGTTCGCGATACGACCGCTGGCCCTGATCGAAGATCTGGACGTGGCCGGGGCAGTTCATGGGCTTCAGGCTGAGGGTTTCGCCCTCGACCGTCTCGCACACGAACATATTGGGCCGGTATTTGTCCCAGTGGCCCGAGGCCTCCCAGAACTTCCGGTCCAGCACCTGGGGCGTCTTGACCTCGACATAGCCGGCGGCCGTCAGGCGGCGGCGCATATAGGCCTCGATCACCTGCCACAGCACCCAGCCCTTGGGGTGCCAGAAGACCATGCCGCGGCCTTCCTCCTGCATGTGGAACAGCTCCATGGCGCGGCCCAGCTTGCGGTGGTCGCGCTTCTCGGCCTCTTCCAGGCGGTGCAGATAGGCGTCCAGGTCCGCCTGATTGGCCCAGGCGGTCGCATAGATGCGCTGAAGCTGGGGATTGCGGGCGTCGCCGCGCCAATAGGCCCCGGCCAGCTTGGTCAGCTTGAAGGCCTTGCCGACGAATTTCGTCGTCGGGAAATGCGGCCCGCGGCACAGGTCCAGCCAGTTCCCGGTGCGATAGACGGTGATGGTCTCGCTCTCGGGCAGGTCGCGGATCAGCTCGGCCTTGAAGCTTTCGCCGATGGTTTCGAAATGGGCGATCGCCTCGTTCCGCTCCCAGACCTCGCGGACCAGCTTCTCGTCGCGGTCGACGATCTCGGCCATCCGCTTTTCGATGGCGGTGAAGTCGTCGGTCGAAAACGGCTCGTCGCGGGCGAAGTCGTAATAGAAGCCGTCTTCGATGGCCGGGCCGATGGTGACCTGGGTTCCGGGGAACAGCTCCTGCACCGCCTGGGCCAGGATGTGGGCCGCGTCGTGGCGGATGGTCTCCAGCGCGTCAGGGTCTTCGCGGGTCAGCAGGCGGAAGTCGCCGCCGGTCTCCAGCGGCCGGTCCAGGTCGCGCTGCTGGCCGTTCAGTTCGACCAGGGCCACACGCTTGGCCAGGCTGGGCGAGATGGAGGCCGCCACGTCGCGGCCCGTGGCCGTGGCCGGGAACTGGCGCACGGCGCCGTCGGGAAACTTCAGGTCGATCATCAGTCTGTCTTCACGGAGGGCGGCGGAACGGGATCATAGCCCGACCCGCCCCAGGGGTGGCATTTACAGAGGCGCCGCACCGTCAGCCATCCCCCCCGCGCCGCGCCGTGCTGGATCAGCGCATCACGCGCATAGTCCGAACAGGTCGGCAGGAATCGGCACGACTGGCCGATCAGGGGCGACAGCGTCAGCTTATAGGCCCGGTGGGCCGTGCGGACGCCGCGTTCATAGAGAGAGCCGGTGCGGGCCATGTCGCCGGGCTTATCCCCCGCCGGGCCGGCCGGGGCAACCATCCGGGATCACGCCGCGCCGGCGAGACTAGTTCGCGTGTCCGGCGCGCGGCGCGCCATCGCCTGCTCCACGGCTTCAAGTGTCGCCTCCACCGCCACCAGGGTGGAGGCGTGGCGGGCGGGATAGTCGGCGACCTGTTTCAGGGCGCGCAGGCCCTCGAACCGGCCGCTGGGGCCGTCGCCGCCGGATTTCAGCATGTCGATCATGGCGTCGCGGGCGGCGCGGATTTCCGCGACATCGGCGCCGATCACCGCCTGGCCCAGCACCCCCGCCGCTGCCTGGCCCAGGGCGCAGGCCTTGACCTCCTGGGCGAAGGTTTCGATCTGCCCGGCGCCGTCCAGGGTCACATCGACTACGGCGCGCGATCCGCACAGCTTGGCCACGCGCTCGCCCGTGCCGTGCGGGGCGGCAAGGCGGCCCGCATGCGGCATGTTGGCCGCCAGCGCCAGGATGCGCGCGCTGTACAGGTCGTCGATCATGGCCGGAACATAGGCGATGGCGCCCCGAAACGGGAGGCCCCTATTGCAGGGAAGCCCCCTACTGCAGAGAGGCCCAGGTGCGGGCCGTGTCGGCGACGGGCGCCGCGCGCGCTTCCTGCAGCCGCGCGTTCAGCCATTGCAGGTTGCGGTCGGCCGCCTCGGGCGGCAGGTCGCGGCGCAGCATCTGTTCCGCCTCGGCCGTCTTGCCCTGCAGGCCCAGCACCATGGCCAGGTTCAGCCGGGTCTTCAGCGTCGCCTCGGGGCGGGCGACGGCCCGGCGCAGCAGGGTCTCGGCCGACGCCGCCTCGCCCGAGGCGGCCAGAGCCATGGCGGCGTTGGTCAGGATGGAGGGATTGTCGGGCGACAGGCGCAGGCCCTCGTTCCAGGCGGCGCGGGCGTCGTCGGTGCGACGCACCTGCTGATAGGCCACGCCCAGCAGCGACAGGGGCCGCCAGTCGTCTGGCGCCAGGCCACGCGCCTTCTCCAGCGCGGCGATGCCATAGAAGGCCTGGCCCCGCGCGATATGGGCGCGCCCGGCCAGCATCAGGGCGTCGACATTGTCGGGCTGCAGCACCAGCATCCGCTGGGCCGCATCGACCGCCTGGTCGTTGGCCCCCATCTCCAGCAGAGCCTGGGTCAGCTTGACCCCCGCCTCGGCGTCGGCGGGATTGATCTCATGCTGCGCGGCCCAGAAGACCGAGCGCGACAGCGGGTCCATGCGGTCATAGGCGGCCCGCTCCTGGGCGCCGGCCGGCGCGCGCGGCGCGGGCGCGGGCTGGGCGGCAGGCTGGGCGGCCGCAGGCGGCTGCTGGGCCAGGGCCGGGGCGGCGATCATCATCAGCCCGGCGACGGTTGCGAGATGAAGGGCGGTGCGCGACATGGGGGGATGATCCTGACGATCCGGCGGTCGCGTTAAGAATCGCCCGCCCGCGTCAATCACTGGTTAACGACCGACCGGTCCGAAAGGCTGTCTGCATGAGCGCCCACGCCCCCGTCCTGATCCCCGCCGATGCCGCCGAAGCGGCCGACGCCACACCCGTCCGTTTCCTGGGCGCCCAGGCGCCGATCCCGGCCGATGTCGCCGCCTGGGCCGGGCTGAACGCCTTTGCCGGCAAGGCCGGGCAGATGCTGCTGGTCCCCGGCGCGGGCGGCGGGTTGGATCAGGTGCTGGTCGGAACGGGCAAGGCGTTCGACCCCCAGGCCGTGCGCGCCCTGGCCGGAAAACTGCCGACCGGCCTTTATCGGCTGGAACTGGCGGGCGATGAGGCCGCGCCCGCCGCCCTGGCCTTCGCCCTGGGGGCCTATGTGTTCGATCGCTACAAGGACCGGTCCGAGCGTCCGCGTCCGCGTCTGGTCGCGCCGCCGGAACTGGATGTGGCCGAGGCCCTGCGCATCGTCGCCGCCTGCGATCTGGCGCGCGAGATGATCGACACCCCGGCCGCCGACATGGGGCCGCTGCAGATCGAGACCATCGCCCGCGAGATCGCCGAGGCGCACGGGGCGGCCTTCACCGTCGTCACCGGCGACGACCTGCTGGAGCAGAACTATCCGGCCGTCCACGCCGTGGGCCGCGCCGCCGCCCCGCACCGGGCGCCGCGCCTGATCGAGATCGGCTGGAACCTGGATCGGACCGACGCCCCCCTGGTGGCCCTGGTGGGCAAGGGGGTGGTGTTCGACACCGGCGGTCTAGACCTGAAGGCCGCCGCGGGCATGCGGTTCATGAAGAAGGACATGGGCGGGTCGGCGCACGTCCTGGCCCTGGCGCGGCTGGTGATGCAGGCGGACCTGCCGGTGCGGCTGGTGGTGCTGGTCGCTGCGGTCGAGAATGCGGTGTCGGGCGACGCCTTCCGCCCCGGCGACATCCTGTCGAGCCGCAAGGGCCTGACGATCGAGGTCGGCAACACCGACGCCGAGGGGCGTCTGATCCTGGCCGACGCCCTGACGCGGGCGGCCGAGCATGGGCCGGACCTGACGCTGGACTACGCCACCCTGACCGGGGCGGCGCGCATCGCCCTGGGGCCGGAGCTGCCGCCCCTGTTCACCGACGACGAAGCCCTGGCGCGCGACTTGCTGGCGGCGGCGGGGCGGGTGGGCGATCCCCTGTGGCGCATGCCGCTGTGGCCCGGCTATCGCGCCGCCCTGGACAGCGAGATCGCCGACACCAAGAACGATTCCGCCGCCTGGGCCCAGGCGGGCTGCGTCACCGCCGCCCTGTTCCTGCAGAAATTCGCGCCGACGACCGGCGCCTGGGCGCACCTGGACGTGTTCGGCTGGAACCCCAAGGCCGGGCCGGGCCGCCCCGAGGGGGCCGAGGTCTATGGCGTGCGCGCCGCCTACGCCATGCTGAAGGCGAGGTACGCGAAGGCGTGACGCTTTTCTTCTCCCTCCCCACAAGGGGGAGGGAGAATCGGCGCCCGTTCTCGTTTTGCTGTTAACGGGACTCTAGGGCCTGGCATGTCACGGTGCCGTCTCAACCGGACGAGCCTTTCGTTTGACCGACGTTTCCGCCCTGATCCCTGCGCGCCCTCTGGCGCGGCCCGACCTGGCCGAACAGGCGGTCGAAGGGCTGGTGCGCGCCACCGCCTATCGGCCCACGACCGGCTTCCAGATCGTCACGCCCCAGGCCGAGGTGCGCGACGGGTCGGATCCCGACGCCGCCCGGATCAGCGAAATCGTGTTCGGCGAAGCCTTCGACGTGCTGGAAAGCCGCGGGCCGCGCGCCTGGGGCCGCGCCCGCCGCGACGGGGCCGTGGGCTGGATCGACCGCGCGGCCCTGGGGCCGGTGGCGGCGCCCGACGCCCGCATCAACGCCCCGCGCACCCCGGTGCGCCGCACCGCATCGCCCGAAGCCGAGGTGGTGCTGACCCTGCCGTGGAACGCCCTGGTGCAGACGCGCGCCCGGCGTGACGGCTTCATCGAAATCGTCGGCGCGGGCTGGGTCGAAGAGGCGGTCGTGGCGTCATTCGGCGTGTTCGACGCCGATCCCGCCACGGCGGCCGAGCGCCTGCTGGGAACGCCGCATGTTCTGGGCGGGCGCACGGATCGCGCAACCGACTGTTCCGGCCTGGTTCAGCAGGCCCTGACCGCCTGCGGCCTGCCGGGCGCCCGCTATACGCCCGATCAGGCCCTGTTGGGCCGCGCGGTGGATGCGGACCAGGCACGGCGCGGCGATCTGGTGCTGTGGCTCAAGCCGGGCCTGGCGACCTGGGGCGGCCATTCGGCCCTTCTGTACGACGCCGACCATGTGATCCACGCCACGGGCCATGCCGGCGCGGTGGTTGTCGAACCGCTGGTCCAGGCCAGGGCTCGTTACGCCGACGACGGCTTCTCTTCACCGATGTGCCGCCGGGTCTGACCCGGCATCACGTTGTTTTGCATCGTTTTCACTGGCGTTCGACGGGGCGTCGCGCTAGGGTTGAGGCATCGCAAGCACGAGACTCTCCGGGCGCCTGCGGCTGGAAGAGATCGGTAGCGCACGCCGCACACTCCCGCCTTTTGAGGTTCTGGGAGAGGCCTGTGACCTATTTCTGCTTTATCGAATCCGACATTCTGAGCGTCCCGCATATGGAGCCTCTGGTGGCCCAGACGGCGGACGAGGCGCGCCTGGAGGCCGAGGCTTTGTTGCGCCAGCACGCCAGCGGCGTCGCCGCCCATGTCTTTGCGGGCGAGGAGCGGATTCACAGCATCCGCGCCGACGAACAGGCCGCCTGACGAAAAAAGGGCGGCCCGAAGACCGCCCTTCAAATCCTCAGTCGTGACCGGGCGTCAGGCGGCGGGGGCCGCCGGCGTGGCCTGGGTCGTGGCCGGGGCGGCCGCAGCGGGGGCCGCGCCGCCGTCCGCTTCCGTCGCGGCGGCGCCCTCGGCGGCCGGGGCCTCGCCTTCGGCCGGGGCGGCGGCGCCCGGCTGGCGGGCCGGATCGGGCGCGGGCACGCCCAGCGACGAACCCTGGCTGCGCAGATAAGCGATCAGATTGATGCGGGTCTGCTCGTCCCGGATGCCGGCGAACGACATCTTGGTGCCCGGCACATAGCGGCCCGGCGCCGTCAGGAAATGATCCATCTCGTCATAGCCCCAGCTCGGGGCTTCGGCCTTGTGCTTGGCCATGGCGTCCGAATAGGCGAAACCGGCGGCGTGCATCACCGGCCCGCCCAGAACGGCCCACAGATTCGGGCCGATGCCGTTGGGGCCGCCGGTGTTGACCGTGTGACAGGCCTTGCAGCGCGCAAAGGCCGCCTCGCCCGCCGCCACGTCGGCGGTCGGCAGGACGGTGCCCCAGTCGATCGGCAGGGCCGCCGCCTCGGCGCCGGCGGACTCTTCCGGCGCATCGACGAAATAGCCCATCTTTTCAGGCTTCTTGGTGTGATACACCGCGCCCGTGACCTGTTGCAGGCCGACGATGGCGAAGGCGGTCGCCAGACCGGCGCCGAAAATCTTGTTCCACTTCAGATCGCCGCTCATCGCGTCGTCGCATCCCTGATCAGTGCCCGGCCGCACGTTCGGCGCGGGCGTATCCTTGCGTGGGCGTCTCTGACACGCTAGCGCCGCCTTCGCAACCGGGCCGAAGGCAGCAACCGCCCGCGCGACGCCTAAAGGAGCGATCCCCCCATGGCCGCAACGCCCAATCCGCTGGTCCTGATCCCCGCCCGCATGGCCGCGACGCGCCTGCCGGGCAAGCCGCTGGCCGACATCGGCGGCAAGCCGATGATCGTGCGCGCCTATGAAGCCGCCGCCGCCTCGGGCCTGCCGGTCGCGGTGGCGGCGGGCGACGCTGAGATCGTCGATGCGGTCCAGGCGGCGGGCGGTCGCGCCGTCCTGACCGATCCGGCCCTGCCCAGCGGTTCGGACCGCATCATGGCGGCGCTGGAGGCGATCGACCCGGACGGGCGGCACGACGCCGTCATCAATCTGCAGGGCGACATGCCGTTCGCCCCGCCGTCCATCGCGGCCACCTGCGCCCGGCTGCTGGCCGATCAGCCGTCGTGCGACATCGCCACCCTGGTGGCGGCCGAGGCGGACGCTTCGGATCGGTCAAACCCCGACGTCGTCAAGGCGGTGCTGGCCCTGGCGCCGGGCGCGGTGACCGGCCGGGCGCTGTATTTCACGCGCTCGACCCTGTACGGCGACGGCCCCGTCTGGCGGCACATAGGCGTCTATGGCTATCGCCGCGAGGCGCTGAAACGGTTCTGCGCCGCCCCGCCATCGCCGCTGGAGACGCGCGAGAAGCTGGAGCAGCTGCGGGCGCTGGAGATGGGCCTGTCGATCTGGGGCGCGGTGATCGATGCGGCGCCCCTGTCGGTCGACAATCCGGCCGATCTGGAGGCGGCGCGGGCGCTGGTTTGAGGGACTGGGGATTAGGGACTAGGGATTAGGGGGCGTGATGGGGGTGCAGTCCTACAGGGATCTGACGGTCTGGAAGAAAAGCGTCGATCTGGCCTGTGATATCTACGCGCTGACACGCCTGATGCCCAAGGAGGAGACTTATCGTCTTTCGGGCCAGATCATTCGCGCGTCCACATCGATCGCTGCCAATATCGCCGAGGGCAACGGGCGCGCGACACGTCGCGACTATGCCCATTTCATCAGCATCGCCCGGGGATCGGCGGCGGAGCTGGAAACCTTCCTGATCGTCATCGGCCGACTGAATCTGGCGCCGACCGATCACCTGGATGCTCTGCTGAGCCGAACGGAAGAGATCGCACGCATGTTGAACGCCCTACGATCCAAACTCTCCGATCCCACCTAGCCCCTAGTCCCTAATCCCTAGTCCCCACTTCGAACCCCTCCACCCAGGCCCGGATCAGGGTGCGAGCGATGGCTACGGGCGGGGGCGGCTTGATGGGATGGGCGCCCGCCAGACAGGCGGCGGCCTCGTCGCGGGTCAGCCAGGCGACGGATTCCAGCTCGGTCTGGTCCGGCCGCGCCTGGTCCGAATCGACCGTGCAGATCAGGCCGATCATCAGTTGCGACGGAAATGGCCACGGCTGGCTGGAGTGATAGCGCACGGCGGTGACGGTCAGGCCCGCCTCTTCGGCGATCTCGCGGGCGCAGGCCTCTTCGATGCTTTCGCCCGGCTCCAGAAAGCCGGCCAGGGCCGACATCCGCCCGGCGGGCCAGGCGGCCTGACGGCCCAGCAGGCAGCGCGGCCCTTCGGGGCCGTCATGGATGGCCAGCATGATGACCACCGGATCGACGCGCGGGAAATGTTCGGTCCCGCAGGCCTCGCAGGCGCGTTTCCAGCCTCCGGCGGCGTCGCGGGTAGCCCGGCCGCAGGCGGCGCAGAAGCCATGACGCCGGCGCCAGTCGAACAGGCTCTTGGCCCCGCCCGCCATGGCCGCATCCGGTCCCGACAACATCGCCGCCGCCGCGCGCATCTCGTGAAAATCGCCCAGGCCCTGAACCGGTCCCTGCGCGGGATCGACCGAACCTTCGATCTCGACCGCGAACACCGGCGCGTCCTTCCACAGGCCCAGGAAGATCTCCCGGTCCGGGACCAGGTCGCGCGCATGGTCCAGCGGCAGCCACGCCAGGCGCGGGCCTTCGGCGTGATCCTCGATCAGCGGCCGGCCTTCCCACAGCACCAGGGCCAGGGCCTCGGGATTGGCCTCCTGCTGGGCCAGCCAGTCGGGGTCGCTACGGCGATCGCCGGCGCGGTCCAGCGGGTTTCCGGCGAAGGTGTTGGTGGCGGTCAGGGTCATGAGGAGATTGTAGCTAGAGGATTCCGACGCCGTGCGACATGGCCTCAGCCCTTATGGAAGAAATCGTGGATGCGCTGGGCCAGGGCCTGGCTGACGCCGTCCACCTTGACCAGATCGGCGATACTGGCGCGCGACACCCCCTTGGCCGAGCCGAAGGCGTGCAGCAGGGCCTTCTTGCGCCCCGGCCCCACGCCCTCGATCTCGTCCAGCGGATTGCGCGTGATGTCCATCGACCGGCGCTTGGCGTGGGCGCCGTTGGCGAAGCGGTGCGCCTCGTCCCGCAGCCGTTGCAGGTAATAAAGGGCCGGCGACTTCAGCGGCAGCATGAAGGGCGGCTTGCCGGGCATGAAGAATTTCTCCATCCCCGCGTCCCGATCCGGCCCCTTGGCCACCCCGACCACGGCGATGTCATCGACGCCCAGATCGGCCATGACCTTCAGCACCTCGGCCAGCTGTCCCGCCCCGCCGTCGATCAGCAGCAGGTCCGGCCGCTCGACCGCCTCGCCCTCGTCCTCGTCCTTGACCAGTCGGCTGAACCGGCGGCGCATCACCTCGCGCATCATGCCGTAGTCGTCGCCCGGGGTCAGGTCGGCGCCCTTGATGTTGAACTTGCGGTACTGGCTTTTCCTGAAACCCTCTGGCCCCGCCACCACCATGCCGCCGACCGCATTGGTCCCCTGGATGTGGGCGTTGTCGTAGATCTCGATCCGCTCGGGCCGGGCGTCCAGGCCGAAGGCCTCGCACACCTCGTCCAGAATCTTGCCCTGGGCCGAACTCTCGGCCAGGCGCCGCCCCAGGGCCTCTTTGGCGTTGGTCAGGGCGTGGTCCACCAGGGCCTTGCGGTCGCCGCGCCGGGGCTGTTCGATCGAGACCACGCGTCGGCCGTCGTCCTGCTTGGCCTTCAGCGAGAACGCCTCTTCCAGCAGCGCCTGCTCCAGCGGCAGGACATTGGCCAGGATCAGGCGCGGGACCGGCTTGTCCTCATAGAACTGGCCCAGGAAGGCCGACAGGATGGCGGCGTCGGCGTCGCTCTTGTCCACGCGCGGGAAATAGGCCCGGCCGCCCCAGTTCTGGCCCCCGCGATAGAAGAAGACCTGGACGCAGGCCTGTCCCCCCTCGGCGTGCAGGGCGAAGACGTCGGCCTCGGCCAGGCCCTCGGCGCTGACGGAATTCTCCATGCTGATGGCCGAAAGCGCCCGGATACGGTCGCGCACCCGGGCGGCGCGTTCGAAATCCATATCGTCGGACGCCGCCTGCATCTCGGCCGACAGTCGGCCGATCACCGCCCGCGACTTGCCGCGCAGAAAGGCCTCGGCCTCGTCCACCAGCGCCCCGTATTCGTCCAGCCCGATCAGGCCGGTGCAGGGCGCCGAGCATCGCTTGATCTGATGCAGCATGCAGGGGCGGGTGCGGGTCTCGTAGACGCTGTCCGAACACGAGCGCAGCAGAAAGGCCTTCTGCAGGGTGTTCAGCGTCCGGTTCACCGCCCAGGTCGAGGCGAAGGGGCCGAAATAGTCGCCCTTGATCGTGTGGGCGCCGCGATGTTTGCGCACCTGGGGCGCGCGATGGTCCTTGCGGATCATCAGCTCGGCGAACGACTTGTCGTCGCGCAGCACCACATTGAAGCGCGGCTTCAGCTGTTTGATGAAGTTGGATTCCAGCAGCAGGGCCTCGGTCTCGGTCGCCGTGACCACCAGTTGCATCGACCGGGTCTGCGACACCATCAGGCCGATGCGCTGGGTGTGGAACCGCCCCTGGGCGTATTGCAGGATGCGCTTCTTCAGGCTGCGCGCCTTGCCGACGTACAGGCACGACCCGTCCTCGCCATACATGCGATAGACGCCCGGCTTGTCCGGCGCGCGGCGCGCCTCGTCGCGGATCAGATCGGCCGCCTTCAGGGTAGATTCGGTTTCGGGCGTCGCCTCGGTCATCGCCGCCAATATAGGCCCAGCCGCGCCGCCGTGCAGCGGGTCAGAACCGGCGCACCATCACCACCCCGGCGATGACCAGGGCGACGCCGGCGATCCGGCCCAGGTTCAGCGGCTGCACCGGCTGGCCGAAGGCGCCGAAATGGTCCAGCACCAGTCCGACCAGCAACTGCCCAGCCACCATCAGGGTGATGGTCAGGGCCACGCCCAGGCGCGGCACGCCCCAGGTCGCCGCCACCACGAAGATCGCCCCATACAGCCCCCCGATCCAGGCATACCAGGGCAGGGCGCGCGCCGCCGTCATGTCCGGCCGCGCCTGCATCATCAGCGCCAGCACGCCCAGCGCCACAGTCCCCACGGCGAAGGAGACGAAGGCGGCGTTCACCGGCGATCCGACGGCCGTCATCAGCTTGGCGTTGGTCGGCGCCTGCAGGGCCGTGGCGCCGCCCGCCAGCACGACAGCGATCAGGGAGAAGATCATGGGATTCATGGGGGCAGGATTAGCCCAATGCGGCGCGTGAGAGTAGCGCCCATACCCTCTCCATCGTCATCCTCGGGCTTGACCCGAGGATCAGACCATCCGCGCGCTGGGCGGCGCCCGTTTGCCCCGCCGGCGCCACTCCTCCTTCACTGCGTTGGCAGCCGCCTCTGATCCTCGGGGCAAGCCCGAGGATGACGGAGCCGGGAGCATCCCTCTGCTTGAACCCCCGCGTCCGCCGCTTTATTGCGGGCGAAAGACAGGAGTGCTTCCCATGCTGGCCATCGCCGTCATCCTCGGCTTCGTCGCCGTTCTGGCCCTGATCAACTTCGTCGAGTTCGGCCGGGTTGACTGAGGCCGCCGTCCGTCGCGGCTCTGCGCTCGTCACGGGCGGGGCGCGGCGCATCGGCCGTTCGATCGTCCTGACCCTGGCGCGCGCCGGGTGGGACGTCGCCGTTCATCATCACCAGTCGCAAGCCGAGGCCGAACAGACGGCCGACGACGCCCGCGCTCTGGGCGTGCGCGCCGCCGTGCTGCGCGCCGACCTGGCGGACGAGACGCAGGCGCGCGATCTGGTTCCCCAGGCGGTCCAGGCGCTGGGGCCGCTGTCGGCCCTGGTCAACAACGCCTCGGTGTTCCGCGACGACCGCGTCGGCGCCCTGGATCGCGCCACCTGGGATGCGCATCTTCAGACCAATCTGCGCGCGCCGGTGGTCCTAGCCGAGGCCTTTGCAGCCCAGGCCCCGGACGGATCGGCCATCGTCAATCTGCTGGACCAGCGCGTTCTCAAGCCGGATCCGCGCTTCTTCTCCTACGCCCTGTCGCGCAATGGCCTGTGGTGGGTGACGCGAACCCTGGCCCAGGCCCTGGCGCCGCGCATCCGCGTCAATGGCGTCGGCCCCGGCCCGACACTGCCGTCCGTGTATCAGACGCCCGAAGAGTTCGCCGCCGAGGCCGCCGGCGCCCTGTTGCAGCGCCCGGTCGATCCCGAGGCGGTGGCGCGGGCGGTGTCGTGGCTGATTGACGCCGAACACGTCACCGGCCAGATGATCGCCGTCGATGGGGGCCAGCACCTGGCCTGGCGCACCCCCGACATCCTGGACCCGGAGTGACCCGCGCGTGAGCCAGCCCGTCGCCGCCTTTCCCGCCCCGGACAGCCCGCGCGCCGAAGCCTTGACCGTGCATGTGCGCGGCCTGCGGATCGAGGCGGGCATCGGCGTCTATGACCACGAACAGGGGCGGCTTCAGACCCTGGTGGTGTCGGCCGTCCTGACCCTGGCGCCGGGGCGGGTCGAACGCCTGTCCGACACCGTCAACTATGAGGCCGTGGCCGCCGCCGCCCGCGCCATCGCCGCCGAAGGCCATGTCGGCCTGGTCGAGACCTTCGCCCAAAGGCTGGCCCTGGCCTGCCTGGACGATCCGCGCGTCCAGCGGGTCGAGGTGGTCATCGACAAGCCCGGCGCCCTGGACGGCGCCGAGGCGGCGGGCTGTACGGTCGCCTTCGCCCGCTGAACGGTTGCGCCCGGCGCGCGCGGCCGCCATTGTCGGCTGTGTCGCGTGGCGATGTGTTTGAGGACCATGATGGCCGAACCCGGCGATCCGAACCGACCCGCCTCCACGGCGGCCCCCGACTGGGACGACGACCAGATCGGTTTCTGCACGCCCGCCAGTCTGAAGGCGGCGGCCGTTCCCGAGCCGGAACCCGAACCCGAGCCTGACGCCGCGCCTGAAGCCGAGCCTGAGCCTGAGCCCGCGGCGCCCGTCATCGCGGCCGAGCCGGAGCCTGATCTGTTCGACCCGGCGCCCCGGCCCGCCATCGACCCGGCCCCCGCCGCCATGGCCGCCGCGACGCCGGCATGGGCGGTCGAAACGCCCGCGCCCGATCGCCGGCCGGTCCAGCCGCAGGGCGTGCTGGGCCTGTACAGCATCTATGTGCTGATCCTGTTCGCGGTGCCGACCCTGGGCGTGTCGGCGGCTATCGGCCTGCTGGCGGTGACGGGGCGCGAGCCGCCAGCCGATCCGGTGGCCCGCAGCCATTTCATCTATCAGCAGCGCACCCTGTGGGCGGCGGCGCTGGCGGCCCTGCTGGGCGCCATACTGATCGTGGTCAATATCGGCGTCTTCGTGCTGTTCGTGCTGGCGCTGTGGATGATGGCGCGCGGCGCGGTCGGCGTGATGCGCCTGAAGGCCGGACAGGCCATCGCCGATCCCCGCCACTGGCTGTTCTGAACGCGAAAGGCCCCGCCATGACCGACCAACCCCGGTTCCAGTCCGGCCACGACAGCGAAGGCAAGGCCGCCGCCCTGGTGGCCTGGGCGCTGTACATCCTATCGATTCCCAGCGCCAACATCCTGGTGCTGGTGGGCCTGGTGGTCGCCTATGCGGCGCGCGGCCAGGCGGTCGGCGTCGCCCGCGCCCACATGGACGCCCAGATCCAGCTGTTCTGGTCGGTCTTCTGGTGGACCGTGGCCCTGTGGATCCTGATCCTGATCAGCGGCGTGCTGTCGCTGGTGCTGATCGGCATTCCCTTCCTGCTGCTCTTCATCGCGCTGTGGTTCCTGGTCAGCGTCTGGTTCACGGTGAAGAGCGTGCTGGGCCTGCTGGCGCTGTTGAACGACCGGGCGCCCTGATCGGACGGACGCCCGGCCTCGGTCGTCGTCAGGTCGCCGGCTTGGGCGGGGCCATCTTGGCCGCCATGTCGGCCATTTCCAGCATGTTGAACTTCATGCCGCCGGGAATGACTATGTCGCCCGGCTTCATGTCGGCCGGACAGGCGCCTTCATAGGTTCCTTCGCCCACCACGGTGATCGTGCCGTTCATGTGCGCCACCGAAGCGCCGGTGGTGGTGACGGTCGAGCGGCTGGTGTAGCGGGTTTTCATGTCGCCGGTCATGACGCCTTCGCTGACGCTGACGCCGCCGCCGCTGGCCGAATAGTCGCAGGTGGTGCGATAGCGCCAGCCGCCGCCGGGGTTCGGAATCAGGGTGGTCTTGTCGCACGATCCGCCGGCGGCTTGGGCGCCGAAGACGCTCATCCGTTCCTGCACATCGTCGTTCAGGCACATGCGGGTGGCGCCGGTCTGGCCCTCGCCGGTGACCGAGACGCTCCACACCCCGGCGCGCAGCTTGGGCGTCTGGGCCGTGGCGGGGGCCTGATCGCCGCGGGCGGCGGCGTCGCCGGCCTTGTCCGCCTCGTCCTTCTTGCTGCAGCTAATCACGGCCAGGGCGGCCGTCATGGCCACGGCTCCGGCGATCATCTTGCGTTTCGGCATTCTTCCCTCCAGTTCGCGGTTTCGTCAGACGCCGTCATGGAACGCCCGCGCGGCCACTCTGTTCGATAGTGCAGACTAACCCAGGACCCTGCCATGACCACACAGTTCCGCGATGTGCCCGCCGCCCAGAGGTTCGAGCAGGGTTTCACCGACGCCCAGGGCCAGACCCGCGCCGTCTTCGCCGACTATGCCGTCCAGGGACAGACGCGGCTGATCCTGCATGTCGAGGCCGATCCGGCCCTGCGCGGCGGCGGCGCCTCGGGCCGGTTCATGCAGGCCCTGGCCGAGCATGCGCGCGCCGAGGGGCTGAAGCTGCACCCTGTCTGCGGTTATGCCGTCGCCTGGTTGAAGCGCCACCCCGAGTACGGCGACGTCATGGCCTGAGGCGGTTTCGACCTAGCCGCCGCCATAGCCGCCGATGATCGGCAGCACCTCGCCGGTGATGTAGCTGGAGCATTGCGGGGAGGCCAGGAAGACGAAGGCCGGGGCGATCTCTTCGGGCTGGGCGGGGCGCTTCATCACCGTCTGCGATCCGAAGTGAGCCGTCTTCTCCGCATCCTTGTCGGCGGGGTTCAGTGGCGTCCAGACCGGGCCGGGCGCGACCACGTTCACGCGGATTCCACGCGGCGCCAGATGGGTTCCCAGTGAACGGGCGAAGGCGTGGATGCCGCCCTTGGTCAGGGAATAGTCCAGCAGATCCTTGTTGCCGTCGATGCCGGTGATCGAGCCGGTCATGACGATGGCCGCCCCCGTCTTCAGGTGCGGGACCGCCGCCTTCACCAGGTTGAAATAGCCATAGAGATTGGTCTTCAGCGTCCGGTCGAAATGCTCGTAGGTCAGGTCTTCCAGCGCGGGCACATGCTCCTGGAAGGCGGCGTTGGGAACCACGACGTCAAGCCGGCCGAACGCTTGCACCGTCGCCTCCACCGCAGTCTGGCAGAAGGCGGGATCGGACACGTCGCCCTTCAGAACGATCGCCGTGCGTCCCTCGGCCTCGACCGCCGCCCGGGTCGTTTCGGCGTCGCGGTCTTCGTCCAGATGACAGATGGCGACGTCACAGCCTTCGCGCGCGAACAGCACAGCCACCGCCCGGCCGATGCCGCTGTCTGCGCCGGTGATGAGGGCGGCCATCCCCTCCAGCTTGCCCGACCCCTTCCAGAAGGGGGCGTCGTACATCGGAGCGGGGTCCAGCTGCCATTCCTGGCCCGGTTTTTTCTGGTGCTGTTTGGGGAAGGGCGGTTCGGGATATCTGCGCGCGCCGGCCTGAACGGCGCCGTCGTTCTTTTCTTCCTCTTCGGACTTCGCGTCCTTGGCGTCGATGGGCGCTTGAATGGCGCGCTGGCGTTCAGCGATGTCTTCGGCGCGGTCGGCGTGGCGGTCGTCCATAGTCGGGTCTCCTGAAGGGCTTGCCGGAACAAGCGGCTGGAGCCGAACCGGGTTCCGGCGCATTGTGCGGGCATGGATGCGATCCCGACGGCGTTTCTGACCACCTGGGTTCTGCCCGTTCTGCTGGGGCTGGGCCTGGCCTCGGCGACGGGGCTGCGCACCTTTCTGCCGCTCTTGATGCTGGCGCTGGCGGCCAAGTTCGAGTTCGCGGGCGTCCGTCTGAACGACCAGATGGCCTGGCTGGCGGGATGGCCGACCATCGCCGCCCTGGCCATCGCCGCCACGGTCGAGTTCGCGGGCGACAAGATTCCGGCCGTCGATCATGCGCTGAACGCCCTGGGCTTCGTCACCCGGCCGGTCGCGGGCGCGGTGGCGGCCGGCAGCGTGCTGTGGAGCATGGACCCCACGGTCGCCGCCGTCGCCGGGGTGATCGTGGGCGCCCCGGCCGCCCTGGCCTTCAATGCGGCCCAGGGCGGAATGCGCGCGGCCTCGACCGCCACGACCGGCGGCCTGGGCAATCCGGTGGTCAGTCTGGTCGAGGACGTGCTGGCCTTCTTCACCGCCATCCTGGCCCTGCTGGCGCCGATCCTGGTGCCGGTGCTTCTGGTGCTGCTGATGATCGTGGTGTTCCGCATCGGCCGGCGTCTCAGGATGGCCAGCGGCGGGGCCGCGCCCGTTTCGGACGGCTGAAGACGGTGTCGCACTTGCATTGCGCGAAGGCGCGCCAATCTGTAACGGTGTCGATTACGTTATCGCCTTTTCCCCTCAACACCCAGAAAGCCACACCATGCATTCCATGATCCGTTCCACCGCCCTGGCGCTGGCCCTGACCGTCTCGGGCGGCGTGCTGCTGACGGCCGGCGGCGTCGTCGCCCGCGCTGAACTGACCCGCACTCCGGCCGAGGTGCGCGCCGGCGCCTACAAGCTGGATTCCGACCACGGCAAGATCACCTGGGGCGTCAGCCACCTGGGCTTCTCGACCTATTTCGGCCAGTTCGTGAACGTGCAGGCCGAACTGGTGCTGGACCCGGCCAATCCGTCGGCCAGCCGCCTGACCGCCACCATCCCGCTGACCGATGTGGACTCCAACTCGGACGGTCTGGACGGCCACCTGCAGACGGCGGACTTCTTCGACACCGCCAACCATCCGACCGCCACCTTCGTCTCGCGCTCGATCACCGTGGACGCCGATGATCCGACCGAGGCGACCGTGGTCGGCGACCTGACCCTGCGCGGGGTCACCAGGCCGGTGACCATGGAGGTCCAGTTCAACCAGGCCGGCCCGTCGATGGGCGGGGTCTACAAGGCCGGCTTCGACGGCGAGGCGGTGATCAAGCGGTCGGACTTCGGCATCTCCTACGCCCTGCCGGTGCTGGGCGACGAGGTGAAGCTGCATATCGAAGGCGAGTTCGTGCTTCAGCCTTCGGCCTGATCCACGGGCAGATAAAGGGCGCGCGCCTCGCTGGCGGGGCCGCGCCTTTCGCCCAGGGCTAGAACCCGCACCTGGGTCAAACGTCCGCCCAGGACGATCAGCACCTGGTCGCCGATGTGGACGCTGCGGCTGGGCTTGTCGACGCGGCCCTGGCGGCCCTGGTGGGTCAGGCGCACGGCCCCGCCCTCGACCAGGGCGGCGGCCAGGCTGCGGCTCTTGGCGAAGCGGGCGCGCCACAGCCAGACGTCGATGCGGCAGGACGCGGCCTCGGTCATGAAGGCTTAGCGTAGGCGGCCGACAGCCTGCGATACTGGGGCGAGTTGAAGGCGATCACGGTGGCGATCAGACCCACCAGGCCCGCCACGGTGAAGACCAGGGCCATGCCGCGCGCCGGCCCCGTCCCGAACCAGCCGCCGATAGCCTGGGCGCCCCAGCCGTCGGTCATGAAGGGGATGACGATGAACTGGGTCAGCGGCCCGATCAGAAACGCCGTCAGGGGCGAGGCCGCCTGCTCGACCGACTGAGCAAAGCCGAACACCCGGCCCTGACGCTCATAGGGCACGACCTTCTGCAAGGTCGTCTGTTCCGCCGCCTCGGCGAATGGCCCCAGGAACATCCAGACCACTAGGCCGGCGGTCATCAGCAGGATCGACGGCTGGATCGTGAAGACGCAGGCCACCGACCAGGCGATCAGATTGGCCACCATCAGGGTGCGCAGGGGCCGTGACCCCAGGCCGGTGCGCGCGATCACGACGCCGCTGACGATGAAGGACATCGAGACGAAGCCCCACAGCATGCCCCAGTGCTGAACCTTCATCAGTGACAGGCCATAGGGGTCCATCAGCGCCATGAAGACCCCGCCCAGCAGATTGTTGAAGGTGGCGAAGAAGATTAAGGCGAACAGGCCCGGCACCCCGGCGATGACGGCGATGGTGCCGCGCAGATCGACCTTGCGTTTCGGCGCCCGCTGGTCGTCCGACGTCGGATGCGGCTCCGGCTCGTCCAGCGGCGTGAACCGCAGATGCAGGAAGACCAGGACCGTCAGAGCCATCGACACCGACAGGGCCGCCGTCATCCCGCCCCAGGCGACCAGGAATCCCGAAATGACCGAGGTGGTCAGAAAGCCGATGCCGGTGACCATGCCCACCAGGCCGTTAGCCTTGTCGCGCGCATCCTCAGGCACCAGCAGGGTGACCAGGGTCGGCAGGGCGATGGCGCGGACATTGCCGGCGATGACCCCCAGCATGACCAGTCCGATCAGCAGCCACAGCCATGGGCTGGCGACGCCGCTCAGACCGTCGGGCGGCGCGGCCCTCAGCACGGCGAAGGACAGGACATAGAAGGTCAGGGACACCAGGCTGGAGCCCAGCATCACCCGCTTCTTCCTGTGGTGATCGACCAGGCTGCCGAACCAGAAGGCCAGGCCCGCCGTCAGCACCAGATAGAGGCCCGCGATCACCCCGGTGGCGAAGACCGAGCGCGTCTCCAGATAGACCCAGAAGGTCAGGGCGAACCACACCGTGAAATTGGTGATGTTGGCGACCAGATTATTGGCCAGCAGGTGATGAAAGACGCGCATGTCCGCATCAATGCAGGCGCGTCGCGTTTGGCAAGGGTATCGTCGACCGGATGGCCTTTAGCGGACGGGATTGAACGTCCAGGCCTCGTTCGGTTCGTCGCTGCATCGCCAGGCGATCACGCGGGTTCCGCGCGTCTGGCGTTGTCCCTCGATGTTGATGCAGAACCCATAGGCGCCGCGAATGGCAAAGGGTTCGCGACCCGTGAACCGCCAGGTCTGGGCGGGCGAGCCGGACTGACAGCGCGCCAGACGCAACTGCTGACCCTGCTGCCACGGCGTATCGACGCAGAACAGGCCGTCGCGGCCGGCGATGGTCAGCCGCATGTCGCCGTCGGGTCCGACCCGTTCGGCGCGAAACCGCTCATTGTCGGTGCCGACGCAGTCCCAGGTGATCAGGACCGCGCCTTCATGTATGCGACCGCCCGAGACGTTCAGGCACAGGTCGTTCATCCGGCTGATGATCTGATAGTCGCCGCCATAGAAGCCCCGCTCATGCGACCCCATTTCCTGGGCCGAAGACGGCGTGGCGAGTGCGGCCAGCAGCAGGCTGGGCAGGATGGCGCGGATCATGTGGAAGCCCCCTGTGGTCGCGGGGCAGGTTAAGCCTGATTGCGGAACAGCGATAGGCGTAACGTCGCCGACGCCGGTCGTCATCCGCCTGGGGCGCGGGCGGCCGGCTTGCGTTTCGGGCGTCGGCGTCGCGGCGGCGCCGGCGCGGCCGTCAGTTCGGCCAGCCTGGCGAATGGAGAGTCCCTGACCACGGCCGGCCGCCCCTCGCGGTCGGGCATCTGGGCGCGGACGGTCTTCAGCGCCGCCCAGATCGCCTTGGCCTCACTGGCGGTCCAGCCCAGGGACGTCAGGGCCGCGTCCGACAGCGTTCCCTTGCCTTCGCGACGCAGGTCGGCGGCGCGCTCCAGATCCTCGACGGGCACGGCCCACCGCCCGGCGGCCCGCATCCCGAAGGCCGACAGCGCCCCCATCGACGGCGCGGGGTCCGGCAGCGGCGTCAGCCCGACCGATGTCGCCCGGAACGGCTCGGCGGCGCGGAAGGCCTGGGCCATCATGCGGGCGCGGGGCTTCAGCACCCCCGGCAGCCAGACCGAATGGGTTCCGACGCGCACGGCGAAGGCCTTCAGGGTGCGCCGCTCGACCTGGCTCAGGGCATGCAGGTCGCGCTCGACCTCGCGTCGGTCGATGACGCCGCCGGCTTCCAGCAGTCGGAAGGCGATACCCCGCGGCAGGCCCTTCAGCGTGCCGCTCTCGACCGCCTGTTTCAGCCGCCGCAGATCACGCAGGGCGCGCCCGGCCTCGGCCGCCAGCCAGGCCTCGATGCGCCGCCGCGCCCGCTCGCGCGCCGGTTCCGGCCCCAGGTCGCCTAGCAGGCGTATGCGCGGTGAAAACGGATCGCCGCCCGTGATCTGGGCCGCCAGGGCGCCGCGCCACATCACCGCGCCGTCGGGCGCCACCGAAAAGGCCGCGTCCTCATCCCCCGCCAGCCGGCCCAGACGCCGCGCGATCTCTGGCCCCACGGCGTGGCGGGCGGCGGCGCGCAGGGCCCTGTCGGCCAAGACCGATCCCCCCGTGGCCGGGGCGAACCGCACCCCGTCCAGCCGCCCCACCGACTGGCCCTCGACCAGAACCTCGCCGTCGTCGGCGATCTCGGTCCCCATGTCGGCCCGGTCGTTCAGGGCGCGCATCAGGGCGGTGGTCTTGCGATCCACGAAGCGGGCGGTCAGCCGCTCGTGCAGCACGTCCGACAGACGGTCCTCCAGCGCGCGGGCCGCCTCGCGCCATTCCTGCGGTCGATCCAGCCAGTCGGGGCGGGCGGCGATATAGGCCAGGGTCCGAACGCCGGACAGCCGGGCCGACAGCTGGTCGATCTGACCGTCGTCGCGGTCCAGATCCTTGAACCGGGCGCCGAACCAGTCGTGGGTCAGGCGGCCGCGCTTGCCCGTCAGGGCCTGGAAGATGTCGCGCGCCAGCCGGGCGTGTTCGTCGGGCGTGGTCTTCTGGAAGTCCGGCAGCTGGCAGGTCTCCCACAGACGCATGACGGCCCCGCGCGAACGGGCGATCTTCTGGATATCCGGGTCGGCGGCGGCGCGGCGCAGCAGGGTCTCGTCCAGCGCCTGGGCCGTCAGGGTCAGGCCGGGCACGCCGGACAGGACCGTCAGCGACCGCAACAGGTCCGGCAGGGTGTCGAAATCCAGCCGGGCGTTGCGCCATTGCGCGGCCTCCAGCGGATCGAACCGGTGCTCGACCACCTGTTCGACCAGATCGGGGTCCAGATCCTCCGCCTCGCCCGTCACGCCGAAGGTGCCGTCACGCAGATGCCGCCCGGCCCGCCCGGCGATCTGGCCGATCTCATGCGCGTGCAGCCAGCGGGTGCGGCGGCCGTCGAACTTCCTCAGGCCCGCGAAGGCGACATGGTCCACGTCCATGTTCAGCCCCATGCCGATGGCGTCGGTGGCGACCAGGAAGTCCACCTCGCCCGACTGGAACAGGGCCACCTGGGCGTTGCGGGTGCGGGGGCTGAGCGACCCCATGACCACGGCGGCCCCGCCCCTCTGGCGCCGGATCAGTTCGGCGATGGCGTAGACCTGCTCGGCGCTGAAGGCGACGATGGCGCTGCGGCGGGGCAGGCGGGTGATCTTCTTGGACCCGGCATAGCTCAGGTTCGACAGCCGCTCGCGCGACACCACCTCCACATCCGGGACCAGACGCCGGATCAGCGGCGCGGCCGTCCCGGCGCCCAGGAACATGGTCTCGAACCGACCGCGCGCATGCAGCAATCTCTGCGTGAAGACATGGCCGCGCTCGGGGTCGGCGATCAGCTGGATCTCGTCGATGGCCAGGAAGTCGACCGACCGCTCCATCGGCATGGCCTCGACGGTCGAGACGACATAGGCCGGGCGCGGCGGAACGATTTTCTCCTCGCCGGTGATCAGGGCGACGGCGGCCGCGCCGCGCCGCGCCACGATCCGTTCATAGACCTCGCGCGCCAGCAGACGCAGCGGCAGGCCGATCATGCCCGAGGCGTGACCCAGCATCCGCTCGACCGCCAGATGGGTCTTGCCGGTGTTGGTGGGCCCCAGGACGGCGGTGACGCGCGACGGGGCCATGCCTGCGGAACGGTCGCTCATGACCCCTGGAAGGTGGCGATTCCCGGCGGCTTCCTCAAGCGTCGCCGCGCCCGGTTAATGCGGCCGTTCATGGCGGCGGAACAGGCGCGAAACGAATCAGGACCGAATCGCTGACACGGCCCGATTCGGGATTTGTTCCCTACAAGGTATTGTATCTTAAAGCGCATTAACCACAACTGAGGACGTGCGTCGCGATGTTGGGGCTAGGCGGCGGCGGCAACAGCCGCTACGTCGGCGCCCGTGGCCCCGTAGCTCAGCTGCATAGAGCAAGGCTTTCCTAAAGCCGAGGTCGCAGGTTGGAGTCCTGCCGGGGTCGCCACCCCTCCTTTATGCAAGGCTGACCCGCAGCGCAGCGCTCTTGCGCCGGTCAGCCCGGCTGCAGCGGCCCCAGGCCCGTGTCCGTGCGCGGCACGGTGTAGCGGGCGACGGTGCTCACCTCGAACGGCTTGGCGCGGATGGTCGAGACGGCGCGCAGTTCGGCGGTGGCGTGGTCGGGGGTGAGCGTCAGCAGGATGAAGCCCTTGGACGCCTGGTCGCAGAAGCGGACCTCTTCCGGGTTGGCCATCATCAGGGCCGGGCCCAGCGGCAGGCCGCCGACCTGATCGCCGGGCGAGGGGCTGGAGATGGCGCTGGTCCCGAACTCGACGGCGGCGCGGCGGCCGCTGTCGTCGTGCAGTTCATTGACCCAGAAGGCGTGGCTGTCGCCGGCCAGCATGATGGGTTCGACCCCCGCCTCCTGGAAGGTCTGGTACAGGCGCTCGCGCCCGGCCGGATAGCCGTCCCAGCTGTCCAGGTTGAACGGCAGGCCCAGGCGGAACAGGCCGATGGCGGCCTCCACCTGGCCGCGCACATCGTCGGGCAGGGTGGTCAGCAGGGCCGAGATCTGTTCGGCCGGCAGCATCTTGGTGACGTCGGGGCCGCGCACGCGGGCGGTGACGACCTGATTGCCCAGCACCTGCCACGGGCGGCCCGCCTGACGCGAGGCGGCCAGTTCGGCGCCCAGCCAGCGGCGCTGATCCTCGCCCAGCAGGTCGCGCGACGGTTCGGCGCGGCGGGCCAGGAAGGCGGCCACATCGGGCGCGCCGTCGGGCTGGAGCGTCAGTTGCCCATAGCTGAGGGCCTCGGTGCGGCCCAGAAGCCGCGTCTCGACCATGATCAGCGACACCAGGTCGCCGAAGTGGAAGGACCGGTTGATCGCCTCCTTCAGCCGGCCGGGCGCGGCCTCGCGGATCGGCATCCATTCGTAATAGGCGCGCAGGGCCGCCGCCTTGCGTTGGGCGAAGTCGCCTTCGGTCTCGGGCTGGTGGTTCTGGGCGCCGCCCATCCAGGTGTCATTGGCGACCTCATGGTCGTCCCAGACGCAGATGAAGGCCGCGCGCGCGTGGGCGGCCTGAAGGTCCGGGTCCGATTTGTAGAGGGCGTGGCGCGTCCGATAGTCGGCCAGGGTGACGATCTCGTGCGGCGGCTGGGGAATGCGGCCCAGGGCGGCGCCGGTGGTCATGCCGTAGTCGTCGGCCTCGGCCCCGTATTCGTAGATGTAGTCGCCCAGGTGGACCACGGCGTCCAGCCGCTCCAGCCCGGCCATGGCCTCATAGGCGTTGAACAGGCCGCCGGGATAAAGCTGGCACGAGGCGACGGCCAGAACGACATCGGCCGTCGCGCCCTCCGGCAGGGTCCGCACCTGCCCGACCGGCGAGGTCACGCCCGCGGCCGTGAAGCGATAGTGATAGGTCAGGCCCGGCTGCAGGCCGCGCCCGTCCAGGTCGGTCTTGACCGTGAAATCCCGTTCCGCCGAGGCGATCAGGTCGTCGCGGCGCACGACGATGTCGGCAAAGCCGGGATCGCGCGCCACCTCCAGCCCCACGACGATGTCGCCGGCGTCGGGGGCCGAGGGCGTGACGCGCGTCCAGAAGACGGCCGAGGTCTGGTCCGGATCGCCGCTGGCCACCCCGTGAGAAAAGGCGACGGTGGCGTCGGCGGCCTGGGTCGGCGTCGTGGCGCAGGCGCCGCCGGCGCTGGCGCCCAGAAGACCCAGAAGACTGCGGCGATCCAGTTTCATATCAGGCCTCAGTACCGGACCGTGAAGCCGACGCCCCAGGTGGCGCCCCGGCCGGCGATGAAGGTCGGCATGGCCAGGTTGTCGCCCGTATTGCCGGCGTCCTTGATGTATTCCTCGTCCAGGATGTTGTCGCCGAAGGCTTCCACGGCCCAGGCGCCCGACTGGGGCCGATAGCGGACCCGCAGGTTCAGCAGGCCATAGCTGTCCTGATATTCGTCGACGATCAAGTCGGCGACCAGGTTGCCGGCCTGCAGGTCGATGCGGTCGTTGTCGTCGTCGAAGAAGACCTTGGACTGCCAGGTGTAGGTCGGCTGGATCTCGATCTGGCCGCCCGGCGCCGTGACGCGCCACATCGCGCCGACCGAGGCCATGTGATCCGGCGACAGGCGGAAGCTGTTGCCGTCACGCGCGCCGGTGGTGAAGCGCGAGTGGTTGTAGCCATAGGCGCCGAACAGTTCGAAGTCCGGGGTCACGTCGAAGGCGAACTGCGCTTCCAGACCATAGGCCTGGGCCTCGCCGGCGTTGATCGTGTCCAGCTTGGCGCCGTTCCATTGGGTGGTCTGGAAATTGTCGTAGGCGTAATAGAAGACCGCGCCGTCCAGCCGCAGACGGCCGTCCATGCGCACCGACTTGCCGCCGATCTCGAAGCTGTCGACGGTTTCGGCTTCGACCACCTTGAACTCGGGGGCGCCGAACGGCGTGCGGGGGCTGCTGGCGTTCAGGACCTCGGGACGGCGACCGCGCGCATAGTTGGCGTACAGATTGGTGTCGTCCGACAGGGCGTAGCGCGCCGTCAGACGCCAGGTCAGGCCGTCATCCTCGTGGTCGGCATAGACGAAGTCGCCATTGTTGATCGTCGGCTGGGCGCTGGGGTTCAGGCCGAACAGCGGCAGGCCGGCGCGGGTGGCGTAGCCGGGCTGGACCAGCACGCCCGGAACGCCCAGGGGGCTGAGGATGAAGTCGGTCGGAACCAGGCCTTCCTGCAACGCCAGCAGGGTGCCCAGGGCCGAACGGCCGTTGACGACGCGGCCCGAATAGCCGGTGGTCTTGTCGTCGCGGGTCCAGCGCAGGCCGGCGGCGAACTCCCACTGATCGTTCGGGCGGAAGTTCACGTCGCCGAACAGGTCGTAGGACGTCAGCTCGCTGCTGTTGGTGTATTCCTCGATGTGGGCCGACTTCAGGTTGCCGGCCATGCCGGCCGCCAGCGTGGGGGCCATCGGCCGGGCCGGGGCCGGCAGCAGGCTTTGCAGAATGCCCGTCAGCACGGTGGTGGCGACGCCCGGATAGGCGGCCAGCGGCAGGGTGTTGCGACCGACCACGCCCGGTTGACCGTCCAGCAGGCTGCCGACGGCCGGATTGATCCGCGCCATCAGGTGGGCCAGGGCGATGCGCTCGTCATACTGGCTGATGAAGCGTTGCGAGCCTTCTTCGCGGAACCAACCCGCGCCGACGAAGGCCGAGATGGCGCCGCCGTTGTCGTAGTTCAGGCGGAACTCCTGGCTCCACTGTTCGCCGCGGGCGTCTTCGCCACCCATCATGATCGGCAGGGAGACGCCGTCCGGGTCGAAGGTCTCGAAGGACGAGAACTCGCGGTAGGCGGTGGTCGAGTTCAGCGTCAGCGCGTCCGACAGATCGATGCGGGCCAGGCCGGTCACGCCCCAGACTTCGCGGTCCAGGCCCAGGCTCTTGCCGCCGTCGAATTCGGCGCTCGGCGTCAGGGCCGCGCCGTCCCAGGGCGCGCGACCGCCCAGAACGGCCCCGGTGGCGGGATCGGCGGGATCAAAGGCGATGGACTTGAACGAAGTGCCCGAAGCGTCGTCCTGCTGATAGTTGGCGATCAGGTCGAACCGCATGGCGTCCGACGGCGCCCAGGCCCCCGACAGGCGCAAGGCGTTGGTCTCGATGGCGTTGTAGTCCTCGCCGCCCAGCAGGTTCTCGACCGAGCCGTCACGGGTCTTCAGGCGACCGGCCAGACGCAGGCCCGCCGTGTCGCCCAGCGACAGGTTCAGCGATCCGTCGGCCATGACATAGCCCAGGCTGCCGGCCTCGATGCGGGCTTCGGCCGAGGTCTGGCCCGGACGCGCGCGGTTCTGCACCAGATTGACCGCGCCGATCAGGGCTCCTCGACCGTAAAGCGTCGATTGCGGCCCCTTGGCCACCTCGATGCGCTCCATGTCGAACAGCTCGACATAGGAGCCGCGCGACTTGGAGATCGACACGCCGTCCTGGAACACCGAAACGCGCGGCTCGGTCGTGGCCTCGCCGGAATCCGAAGTGATGCCGCGCATCACGAAGCCCGGATTGTTCGGCGACTGGTTCTGAACCAGGAAGCCGGGCGTGAAGGCCGACAGCTGGTCGAACTCCTGAATGCCCAGGGCGTCCAGCTGCTCGCCCGAGAAGGCGCTCAGGGCGAACGGCACTTCGATGGCGCGCTGTTCGCGCAGCTGGGCGGTGACGATGATTTCGTCGACCTGGATCGGCTGCTGGGGGTCCTGCGCCTGGGCAGGGCCGGCCGTCAGGCCCAGGGCGGCGGCCGTGGCGGCGCCAGCGAGAAGGTGCAGTCGGAAGTCGGCCATGATCGTATCCCCAGTCAGGCGTTTTGAAGTCCTGCCTAGGCGGTGACGAAGACGCTGCTGCGAAGCTTGAAAGGCGCGCAAACGACGGAATCGGCGCAGTCCCGTGACGTTTCGTCCGAACACGACGCGCCGATCTTTGATCCTTGTCTTGAGGCGGCCGGCCATGCAGAAACTGGCCCTGCATCATGTGCGTGGGGGGACGCCGTTGAAGAAGTTTCTGGCCAATCCGGGCGTCCGGTATCTGCTGACGTTCGCGATCGTGGCGCTGGCCCTGTTCAGCGTGCTGTCGACCCCCTGGGCCGACAAGGGATTCACCCAGCCCTTCACCCGCATGTTGGTCGATCTGTGCGCGGCGCTGATCGGTCCGTTCGATAGCCGGGTGCTGGCCGAGGGCGACATCCTGCGGTTCAGCGACGGTCGCGGCGCGGTGCAGGTTCTGGCCGGCTGCAATGCGGTGGAGGTGTGCGCCCTGCTGGTCGCCGCCATTCTGGCCTTCCCGGGTCGGCTGCAGGACGGGCTGATCGGGGCGGCGGCCGGGGTGGTGGCGCTTCAGGTCGTCAATCTGGGCCGGATCATCAGCCTGCTTTATCTGTCGCGCGGCTCGGAACACTTGTTCGAGTTCTTCCACGCCTATGTCTGGGACGCGATGATCGGGCTGGAGGGCCTGCTGATCTTCTTCTTCTGGACCCGCTGGCAGGAGCGTCAGGGGCGCAAGGCGGCCGCGGCCAAGGCCGCCGCCGAAGGCGGTGCGGCATGAACCGGCTGGCCCAGGCGCTGAAAGCCCGGACGCCCGAGGAACAGGCGCGCCGGCGGTTCGGTCTGTGGGCGCTGGTCGCCCTGGTGGTTCTGTTGCCGGCCTGGTGGTGGATCGGGGCCGATCTGGCGGCGGCGGTTCTGAAGCCTGTGGCGGCCCTGTTCCTGCGGCTGTTCGGCCTGAACGGTCAGATCGGCGCGCTGGAAGACGGGGGCTGGGCCATCGGCACCGATCTGACCCATGCCGACGGGCGGCCCTATGTCTTCGGCATGCCGCACGAGATGGTGAAGCGGCTGCTGTTCGGCGTGCCCCTGTTCGCCGCCTTCATGATCGCGCCGCCGCGCACCGACCGTCCCGTGCGGGCCGTTCTGATCGGCGCCGGTGTGATCCTTGTGGTCTTCCTGCTGTCGGTGGCGGGCGTCGTGTGGGGTGAAACCGCCCCGATGCTGAACCCCGCCCTGGCGGGTCAGGCGGGCGCCGGCGGGCGTCTGAGCGGCGAGCCGCTGCATCCGCTGGCGGCGCAGGTCGCCATCCTGGGCCGGTATCTGGCGCTGTCAGTGGCGCCGCTGATCCTGGCGGTGGTGACCTGGGCGGCGGTCAATCCGGCGGGGCGCGAAACCCTGCTGGGCGGCCTGGGTGATGACCAGGGTGAGGATCCGGCGGACGCCGAAACCTAACGCGGGTCGCGGCTCTTCCAAGGCGAGCCTTCGCCGTGGGCGCCGACGCTGGTGAACTCCGGCTCGGCGGCCTTGTGCACATATTGCTCGGACACCAACCAGCCCTTCAAGGGGCGCAACACGGCCAGACACGCCACCGCCAGCAGCGGCAGGGTGACGACCATATGCACCCAGATCGGCGGGTGGACCGTGAACTCGAACCACATGAACAGGGCCATGCCCACCACGCCGACCAGGCTCATGCCGAAGAAGGCCGGGCCGTCGGCCGGATCGGCGAAACCATAATCCAGCCCGCACTCGGTGCAGGCCTCGCGGATGGTCAAAAAGCCCTTCAGCAGCGGCCCCTGGCCACAGCGGGGGCAGCGACAGGCCAGGCCCGTCTTCAGGGTGTTCAGCGGCGGCCAGGCGGGATCGGACATGATCCGCATGTCGGCCCCTGGCGACGTTTGCGCAAGCGTCGCCTTTTGTCGCAGCCGTTTGGCCGCTCGCCGGCAAAACAATGAATCGGCGTTAACCGCGATGAAAGGCCCACGCGCGAGCATGCGCGCGCATGTCCGGGGCCAGACCGACCCAGCGAATCCTGAAGTCGACCGTGGCCGTGGCCGCGGCGAGCGCTGTCGTGCTGTCGCCGATGACCCCGCTGGCCCAGGAGCCGGGCGGCTCGGGCGATCCGATCGAGATCCGCGTCGGGGCTAATGACGCCTTCACCCGCGTGGAGTTCGCCGGGGTGATCGGCGCCCGCTCGCGCATCCGCCGCGAAGGCCAGGCGGTGATCGTGCGCCTGGGATCGACCGCCGCGCCGGACGTGTCGCGCCTGCGGGTCGATCCGCCCAAGGGGGTGGCCTCGGTCGAGACGCGCGCCGTCCAGGGGGCGACCGAACTGGTCCTGACTCTGGCCGAAGGGTCCGACATCCGCACCGGTACGGCAGACGGCGCGGTGTGGCTGAACCTCTATTCCGCCGAACAGGCGCCGGCCGCGCCCGCTCCCGCCGCCGAGGTGGCGCGCGTGGCGCCGGTCAAGGCCGTGGCGGCCGACGACCGGGTGACGCTGAGTTTCGACTGGACCACGCCGGTGGGCGCGGCCGTGTTCCGGCGCGGCGAGGCGGTGTGGATCGTCTTCGACGCCGCCGCCCGCATGGACCTGAGCGGGGCCAAGGCCCTGGGGCCTGCGCGCGAGGCGCGCTGGGCGGCCGGGCCGGACTATACGGTCGTGCGGGTCGCGGCGCCCGAGAATCTGTCGGTCTCGGCCGTGGCCGAAGGCTCGACCTGGAAGGTGCAGATCGGCGGCGTGGCCCAGACGGCGGGCGGCGTTCAGGTGGTGCGCGACGACACCGGTTCGGACGCCCTTGTGGCGCGGATGGCGGGCGCGACGCGGGCCATCTGGCTGACCGATCCCATGGTCGGCGACCGGTTCGCCGTCGTCACCGCCCGAGCGCCGGGCAAGGGATTCGCCGGGCGGCGCGAGACGGTGGACCTGACCCTTCTGCCCACGGCCCAGGGCCTGGCTATCGAAAGCCGGGTCGGCGACCTGACCCTGACGGCCGAGACGGATCGGGTGACCATGGCGCGGCCCAAGGGCCTGACGCTGTCGGCGCCCTCGGCGGCGTTGGAGATCGCGCCGGCCGACCAGACGGCGCCGCAGAAGGCTGCTCATCCGGCGCTGATCCTGACCCAATGGGCGGATGTGGGGGCGGACGGCTTTTCGGCCCGTTATCACGCCCTGCAGACCGCGGCGTCCGAGGAAACCATACACGCGGGCGACGATCCGCGCGCGCCGGTCGAGGCGCGGCTGGCGCTGGCGCGGTTTCTGGTCGGATCGGGCCTGGCCTATGAAGCCATCGGCGTCCTGAACGCCTTGACGACCAAGACCCCCAACATGCTGGGCGAACCGGAGGTTCGCGGCCTGCGCGGCGCCGCCCGCGCCCAGATCGGACGACTGGAGGAAGCCCAGGCCGACTTCTCGGCCGCCGCCGTGGCGGGCGATCCGGCGACCAAGGTCTGGCTGGGCTATATCGCCGCCGAACAGGGCGACTGGGCCGGCGCGCGCCAGGCGTTCGCCGCCGGCGCCAGCGTCATCGACAGCTTCCCGGCCGAATGGCGCGCCCGGTTCGGCGCCGCCCACGCCCTGGCGGCGCTGGAGACCGGGGACATGGCGGCGGCGGCCTCGCTGCTGGAGTACGGCTTCAGCCAGAACGCCCCGGCCGCCGACCAGCTGGCGGCGCGGTTGGTCCAGGCGCGGATGTTCGAGGTGCAGGGCCAGACCGAAAGGGCCGCGCGCATCTATCAGGCCGTGGGCCGGGCGCCGCTGGACGCCGTGGCCACGCCGGCGAAACTGGGCCTGGTGCGTCTGGGCCTGGCCAATGGCACGATGAAGCCGGACGTGGCGGCGGCCGAGCTGGAATCGCTGAAATGGCGCTGGCGCGGCGATGCGACCGAACTGGCGGTGATCCGCACCCTGGGCGAGCTTTATCTGTCGCAGGGCCGCTATCGCGAGGCGCTGGACGCCCTGCGCGGCGCGGGCAAGCGCATGGGCCAGATGCCGGGCGCCGCCCAGATCCAGACCGATCTGAACGAGGCGTTCAAGAGCCTGTTCCTGGACGGGGCGGCCGATGGGCTGCAGCCGATCCAGGCCCTGGCGCTGTTCTATGATTTCCGCGACCTGACGCCGGTGGGGGCCGATGGCGACGAAATGGTGCGGCGCCTGGCGCGGCGCCTGATCGATGTGGACCTGCTGAAACAGGCGGCGGAACTGCTGAAATACCAGGCCGACAACCGGCTGGAAGGCGTGGCCAAGGCCCAGGTCTCGACCGATCTGGCCACCGTCTATCTGATGGATCGCCAGCCCGAGGCGGCATTGCAGGCCCTGTGGAACTCGCGCACCACCCTGTTGCCCGCCGCCATGACGGCCGAGCGCCGGGCGCTGGAAGCGCGGGCCCTGATGACGCTGGGCCGTTACGATCACGCGCTGGATCTGCTGGAGCGCGACAATGGTCCGGCCGCGCGCGAAGTGCGGGCCGACGTCTTCTGGAAGCAGGAGAAATGGGCCCAGGCCGCGGCCCTGTACGAAGCGCGGCTGGGCGAACGCTATCGCGATGCGGCCACGCCGCTGACGCCGGATGAAGAGGCGCGGCTGCTGCGGGCGGGGGTCGGCTATTCGCTGGGCCGCGACGCGGGCGCCCTGGCGCGGCTGTCGCGGAACTATCGCCCGTTCGTCGCCGGGGCGCGCAACGCCGATGGCCTGCGCATCGCCCTGGACGGGCTGGACGGCATGGGCGGCACGGCCGACGCCGGCGACTTCGCGGCCCTGGCGGCCGGGGTGGACACCTTCAACGGCTGGGTCGCCGGCATGAAGGCCCAGATCAGACAGAAAACGGGCGGGAACCGACCTGCGGCCCCCGCCCGTCCTGCATCGTCGGCGCCGGCCCCTGCGAGGCCGGCGGCCTGATCCGTCTTACTTGTTGACGGCGTCCTTCAGCGGCTTGGAGACGCGGAAGCGGACGGCCTTCGAAGCCGGGATCTTGATGGTGGCGCCGGTGGCCGGGTTGCGGCCTTCGCGCGCGGCGCGGGCCGCGGTGTCGAACACGCCCAGGTTCGAGATGCGGACGTCGCCGCCCGACTTCAGCGAGGCGTGGATGTTCTCGACGATGGCGGTCAGAACCTTGCCGGCGTCGGCTTGGCTGACGCCCGCGTCCTTGGCGACGGCGGCGATGAGTTCAGCTTGAGTGGTCATGTTGGCGTTTCCAGTTGGTCGCCCGATTCAGGGCGAAGACCGGAGGATCAACACGCTTTTCGGGCGACTTGGCAAGCGCCCTTGCGACGGAAAGCCTTTGAGGCTGGGGATTCAGCCCCCGCCGGCCGCCCTCTGGAAGCTCTCGACCAGGCTGCCGGCGACCAGTCTCCAGCCGTCCACCAGCACGAAGAAGATCAGCTTGAACGGCAGGGAAACCACCACCGGCGGCAGCATCATCATGCCCATGGACATCAGCACGCTGGCGACCACCAGATCGATCACAAGGAACGGAAGAAAAAGCATAAATCCGATCGAGAAGGCGGTCTTCAGCTCACTGATCATGAAGGCCGGGGTGATGACCCGCAGCGGCAGTTCGGCCAGGGGGGTGTCGGCCTCGACCCGCGACAGCCGGGTGAACAGCGCCAGGTCCGATCGGTCCACCTGGGACAGCATGAAGGTCTTGACCGGTTCGGAGGCCGCATCGAACGCCTGGGGCAGCTCCATCTGCTGGTCCATCAGGGGTCTGATCCCCGAATCATAGGCGTCCTGCCAGGTCGGGGCCATGACGATGGCCGACAGGAACAGGGCCAGGGACACCAGAACGGCGTTGGGCGGCGACTGCTGCATGCCCAGGGCGGTGCGCAGCAGCGACAGCACCACCACGATGCGCACGAAGCTGGTGGTCATGATCACGATCGACGGCGCCAGCGACAGCACGGTCATCAGGCCGACCAGCTGCACCACCCGTTCCGACAGGCCGGCGCCCGAGCCCAGGTCGATGTTGATCGCGCTGCCGGTCGCCGCCGTCTCCTGGGCCAGGGCCGCCAGCGGGAAGACCAGGCAGGCCAGGGTGGCGACCAGCGACAGCAAGGCCGCGCGCTTCAGCTCCGCGCGCGTGGGGATGGCGAACAGGGCCTTCATTTCAGCGGTCCCGGCTGGCGCGGCTCGATCAGTTCGCGGCCTTCGCCCAGCAGGATCAGCCGCTCCTCGTCGTCGACGCGGACCAGGACCAGCCGTCGGGCGGGGTCCAGCACCAGGGTCTCGACCACCTGAAGCCGCCGCTCGCCCCGTTCGGCGCCCATGCGGGCCATCAGTTGCGGCGCATAGCGGCGCGCGGCCCAGGCGCACAGGCCGATGATCCCCACGGTGAAGGCCAGGCCGAAGACGGCGCGGGCGAGGTCGAGGAAATTCATGCGCGGCCCCGATTTGGCGCGCAGGTGACGGCGCCGGTCGCGGGCGACTGTTAACCGCCAGGGTTAACGGCCGGTTTAGGGAAACCACTCCTTAACCATGAAGGCGGCATTTTTCGCCGGGTGTTGGATGGGCGCACGGCTGCGCCCGCACGGGAAACGGGCCATGGGCGTCGCCGACCTGCCGCTGCTGAACCAGATCAAGGGCCGCCTGGGCTGGCTGGACGAACGCCAGCGGGTGATCGCCCAGAACGTGGCCAATTCGGACACGCCCGGTTACGCCGCGCGCGACCTGGCCCAACCGCGCGACTTCGCCGCCGCCCTGCGTGGCCAGGGCGGGCCGCTGCAGATGACGCGCACGGCGCCGAATCACATCGCCCCGGCCGGGCCGGTGGCGCGGTATGCCTCGAACGACGCGCCGGATTCGGAAACCACGCTGGACGGCAATTCGGTCGTGGTCGAAGAGCAGATGCTGAAGATGGCCGAGAGCCGCATGGCCTATGACGCCGCCATCGGCTTCTACCAGAAATCCATGCAGATGATCCGGCTGGCGGCCAAGCCGCCGGGCCGCTGAAGGGGGCTGAGCCATGCCTGATCCCATCCCGCCCCGGAACCCGGCCATGGCCGCGGCCGCCTCGGCCCTGAAGGCCCAGCAGTCGCGCATGCGGGTGATCGCGGAAAACATCGCCAACGCCGAATCGACCGCGACCACGGCGGGCGGCCAGCCCTATCGCCGCCAGCTGCCGGTGTTTCAGGCGCGCGAGATCGACGGCGCCACCGGGGTCGCCCTGGCCCAGGTGCGGCCCGACATGAGCGACTTCCGCACCGAATACGACCCCAGCCACCCGGCCGCCAACGCCGAGGGCTATGTCACCCGGCCCAATGTCGACACCCTGATCGAGGCCATGGACATGCGCGAGGCGCAGCGGGCCTATGAGGCGAACCTAAACGTGATCGAGACGGCGCGCGCCATGGAGACGCGCACTCTCGACCTGCTGAAGAAATAGGGGCTGAGCGATGAATCCCTTGATGGCGGCGCGGGCCTATCAGGCGGTGCAGGGCGGCGGCGCTGCGGCGCCCGGCGCGGCGGGCGAAGCCGGGGCGGCCACCGGCCCGGGCTTCGGCGAACTGTTGCAGAACGTCATGGACGGGGCGGTCGGCCAGACCCGCGCAGCCGAGACTCAGATGGCCCAGGTGGTCCAGGGCCAGGGCAGTCTGATCGACGTGGTCACGGCCGTCAGCTCGGCCGAGGCGTCGCTGGAAACCGTCATGGCCGTGCGGGATCAGGTGATCCAGGCGTACCAGGAAATCATGCGCATGCCCATCTGACGGCGGCGCCGGCGGATCAGCCTTCCAGCGACACCACCGGCTGGGTCGGCGCCGCGACGGGGCGGCGGGCGCGGCCCTTCATCCAGCGACGCAGGCGCGCCTGGATCGGCTCGTCGATCCACTGGTGGAAGGCGAAGGCGAAGCCGATGGCCGCCGCCATGCCCAGGGTCCACAGGCCCCATTGCGCGGTCTCCGACAGGTTCAGGCGCGGCGCGGCGACATTGACGGCGCCGAACCAGGCGATGCGCACGACTTCGTTGGAAATGAAGATGGCGAACGAGACGACGGCCGCCTTTTCCACCAGGCGCGACGGGCGGATCACCGGCACGGCCCCGGCCGCCACGATGATGACGGCGATCAGCGCCACCGAGGCCAGGCCGAACTTGCCCGCCAGCTGAAGCCCGAAGAAACCGACGGACGACGCCAGCAGGCTCCATCCCGCCAGGCGCGGATCGATCCGCACGCCTTCCGCAAACCGGGCCAGGCACATCCCCAGGAAGAACAGCGGCAGGGCGCGGAAGAAGCCGTACTTCATCGGCATCTGCCACACCGGCAGATCCAGCAGCAGCCAGGCGGCCTGATTGGCCAGCAGATAGACGCCGACGCCCCAGGCCAGGGCCGTCACCGGATGGGCGCGGCTGAGCCGGCGCACGATCCACGGGAAGGCCAGGTAACAGCCGATCAGGGCCGAGATCGACCAGGTGGGCGCATTCCAGCCCAGGCCGCCATGCAGGCCGAACGACTGGACCAGCAGGGCCTGGGCCGGCAGCTGGTCCCAGGCGAACCATTCGGGATTGCGCGGCGCGGCGCCCAGGCTGCTGGCCACCAGCACCAGTGCGACCAGGCCGGTCAGCATGATCAGATGCGCCGGCACGACGCGCAGCACGCGCTTCAGCACGAAATCGCCGGCCGACATCGACCCCTTGCGCACCTGCTCGCCATAGACCCGCATCAGCACATAGCCGGAGTCCATCAGGAAGAAGTTGGTCAGCAGGAAGCCCGACACCTCGAACATCGGGTGCACGGTCTCGGCCAGGGCGTGCGGACCGGCGGCCTGGAAATGATGCACCACGATCAGGCAGGCCACGATGAAACGCAGCGCGTCCAGCCAACCGCCACGGGCGATGGGCGTTGTGCCGTTCTGGGTCGAAATCGCGGTCCAAGCCATGTCACAGCCCCTTTCAGGGCCGCAGGCCGCAAGGATCAGGCCGTGTGGGCGCTCAATCTCAGCCGCGAACCAGGCGCAGGAATTCTTCCCGCGTGCGGGCGTCGTCGCGCACCACGCCGATCAGGTGGCTGGTGGTCAGACTGGCGCCCGGGGCATTGACGCCGCGCAGGGTCATGCAGCTGTGTTCCGCCTCGATGACCACGCCGACGCCCTGAGGCTTCAGCACCTCGTTGATGGCGGTGGCGATCTCGGACGTCATCTTTTCCTGGATCTGCAGCCGGCGGGCGTAACCGCGCACCACCCGCGCCAGCTTCGAGATGCCCACCACCCGGTCGGTCGGCAGATAGGCGACGTGCGCCTTGCCCACGACCGGCAGCATGTGATGCTCGCAGAAGCTGACGAAGCGGATGTCCTTCAGCACCACCAGCTGGTTGTAGCCGCCGACCTCTTCGAAGGTCTTTTCCAGATAGGCGCGCGGATCGCTCTCATAGCCTTCGAACAGCTCGCGATAGCTGCGGGCGACGCGGGCGGGGGTTTCCAGCAGGCCCTCGCGATCGGGGTTGTCGCCGGCCCAGCGGATCAGGGTGCGGACGGCGGCTTCGGCCTCGGACTGGGAAACGGGGGTGTCGGTCATGCAGGGGCATATAGACCCGACCTTCGTCAAAGGGGAGGGCGGCCGCGTTCGTTATCGCGGCGTTAACCATGCACCCGGCAAATTCGGCCCAGTACCCGGGAGCGAGTCTTAATGAACGGCGCCGAAGTTCTGGACGTGGGGCGTGACGCCCTGTGGCTGACCATCCAGCTGTGTCTGCCGGCGCTGGTGGTGGCGCTGGTGGTCGGCGTGGTGATCGGCCTGTTCCAGGCCCTGACCCAGATCCAGGAACAGACCCTGGTCTATGCGCCCAAGATCATCGCCATCTTCATGTCCCTGCTGTTGTTCCTGCCGCTGATGGGCGCCCTGCTGGGCGGCTTCATGCAGCAGATCGCCGCCCGCATCGCGGGCATGTAGGGGCGCCGCCGGGTGGAGCCCTGGGCCACAGCCGATCAGGTCTGGTCCGCCGGCCTGATCTTCGCGCGGATCGGCGCGATCATCCTGATGCTGCCCGGCATCGGCGAAAGCTATGTGCCGCCGCGCGTGCGCCTGTCGCTGGCGCTGGTCGTAACCCTGGCGTTGTGGCCGATGCTGGCGGGCGTTCTGCCGGCCCTGCCGGCGACCCTGGGCGGGGTGGTCGGCTGGGTGCTGCGCGAGGTGATCGTGGGCCTGGCCATCGGCGCGGTGCTGCGGTCCTTCATGACCGCCCTGGGAACGGCGGGCGAGATCGTGTCGCTGCAGACCACCCTGGGCTTCTCGCAGACCGCCAACCCCTTGCAGGCCCAGCCGGGCACGACCCTGTCGGCCTTTCTGGCCCTGCTGGGCGTGACGCTGGTGTTCGCCACCAACACCCATCATCTGTTCGTGGCCGGCATGGTGGGGTCGTATGAGCTGATCGCCCCGGCGCGGCCGCTGGTCACCGGCGATTTCGTGACCCTGGCGGTGCGCACCCTGGGCGATTCCTTCATGCTGGGGGTGCAGCTGGCCGGACCGGTCCTGGTCTTCGCCCTGGTGTTCAACATCGCCACGGGCCTGATCGGCCGGGTGATGCCGCAGTTTCAGGTCTTCTTCGCCGCCGCCCCGCTCAGCGTGATCCTGGGGCTGTCGGTGTTCGCGCTCAGCCTCGGGGTGGCCGGGACGGTCTTCATCGACCGCTATCGCCGCCTGGCCGAGGTGTTCGCGTCGGGTTCGGGAGGCGTCCTTGGCTGAAGGCGCCGATCCCGAATCCAAAACAGAAGAGGCGACCCCGCGAAAACTTGAGGACGCCCGCAAGAAGGGCGATGTCGCCAAGTCGCCCGATGTCGGCTCGGCCCTGGCTCTGATGGGGGCCTCGGGGGTGATCCTGATGGGCGGCAGCTGGTTCGCCAGCAGCCTGGCGGAACAGCTGGTCCCCTTCATCGCCGCGCCGCACGCCATGCTGGGCGCGTTGGAAGGCGACGGCGGCATGGCCCTGGGCGCCCAGGTCCTGTGGGCGGCGGCGCCCCTGTTCGCGGCGGTGATGTTCGCGGTGATCCTGGGCGGGGCGGGCGGCAATCTGGCCCAGTCGGGCCTGGTGTTCAGCGCCGAGAAGATGAAGCCCAAATGGGACAAGGTCAGCCCCATGGCCGGCTTCAAGCGCATCTTCGGCCCCGACGGCCTGATGCAGTTCGTCAAGACCTTCGCCAAGCTGATCGCCATCGCCGCCGTCTGCTGGTGGGTGCTGAAGCCGCATGCGGGCGAGATCCAGATGCTGGCGGCGCTCAGTCCCGTCAGCCTGCTGCCGCTGGCGCGCGATCTGGTGGCGGCGCTGCTGGCGGCGGCGCTGGTGTTCCTGGGGCTGACGGCGGGCGCCGACTATCTGTGGCAGCGGATGCGCTTCGCCAAGCGGATGCGCATGACCAAGGAAGAGCTGAAGGAAGACTACAAGCAGTCCGAGGGCGATCCCCACGTCAAGGCGCGGCTGAAGCAGATCCGCATGCAGCGCAGCCGCAAGCGGATGATGCAGGCGGTGCCCACCGCCACCGTCATCGTCACCAACCCGACCCACTATTCGGTCGCCCTGCGCTATGAGCCGGACAAGGGCGACGCCGCGCCCGTGTGCGTGGCCAAGGGGGTCGACGCCCTGGCCATGAAGATCCGCGAGGTGGCGCGCGAACATTCGGTGCCGATCGTCGAGAACGTGCCCCTGGCCCGCGCCCTGTACGCCGCGGTCGAGGTGGACGAGATCATCCCGCGCGAACATTTCGAGGCTGCGGCCAAGGTGATCGGCTTCGTCATGCAGAAGCGGAAACGCCGCTGAAACAGGGTATCATCGCCCGAATCATTCGCGCGCGAGGCGAAATGGAAGCGCACAGCCCCCGACGCTCATTCGACCTGCTGGCGGGGCTGATGGTGGTCGGCTTCATCGTGGCGGTGGCGGCCCTGGCCTATCCGGCCTTCCGGTCCGATCCCTGGTCGGCGCCGGGACTGATGCTGATCGGCACGGCGGGGGCGGTGGCGCTGATCGGCCTGTTCGCCTTTGGTCGCGGCCTGACGCCGCGCCGGCCCAGCGGCGATGCGGCGGTCGAGATGCTGGACGCCCTCAGCGAACCGGCGGCCCTGGTCTGGGCCTCGGGCCAGGTGCTGGCCTTCAACGCGGCCTGGGTCGAGGCGAACGGCGCCACCACCGCCCTGCCGCGCGGCCGTCTGGGCCAGGCGCTGTACATGGCCTTCGCCCAGGCGAAACAGGGGCACGAGGGCCGCGCCATCGTCACCATCGGCGCGCGCGAGGTCGAGGTGGCCATCGGCCGCGCCGGACCCGATCGCTTCCTGGTGCGCCAGGCGCCCGATCTGCATCCCGCCGCGCCCGCGCCGGCCGCCGCCCCGGTCGCACAGACCGGCGACGCGCGCGCCATGGCCGCCGGGGCGCCGTTCGGTTCGGCCGTGATCGAGGGCGAGGATCTGTTCGCCGGCCGCGCCCAGGAGGCCAATGCCGCGCTGGCGGTTCTGACCGGTCCGGCGGCGGCGCGCGATGCGGCCTTCGGCCATCTGTTCGAACCGACGGGCGTGGCCGAGGCGCGGGCGCGTCTGGCGGCCGGATCGTCGGGCCCGATCGAACTGGTGGCCCGCGCCTATCCCGACCGGATGCTGCATCTGTACGTCGCGCCCGAAGGGCAGGCGCGTCGCGTCTGGCTGTTCGACGTCTCGGCCCAGAAGTCGATGGAGCTGCAGCTGTCGCAGGCCCAGAAAATGCAGGCCGTGGGCCAGCTGGCCGGCGGGGTGGCGCACGACTTCAACAATCTGCTGACGGCGATCCAGCTGCAGCTGTCGGGCCTGCTGGAACGGCACCCGGTCGGCGACCCGTCGTACGAGGGGCTGAACGAGATCCGCCAGACGGCCATTCGCGCCGCCGACCTGGTGCGCAAGCTGCTGGCCTTCTCGCGCAAGTCCACGGTGCGGCGCGAGCGGCTGGACCTGGGCGAACTGGTGGGCGAATTCGCCGTCCTGCTGCGCCGCCTGCTGCGCGAGGATGTGCGGCTGGAGACCGACTATGGCCGCGATCTGCCGGTGGTGGTGGCCGACAAGAGCCAGCTGGAGACGGCGGTGATGAACCTGGCCGTCAACGCCCGCGACGCCATGCGCGGCGTGACGCCCCCCGGCGACGCCGTGGTCACCATCCGCACCGCCCGCCTGACCCGCGACCAGGCGCGCGAGATGGGCTGGCTGGAGGCGCCGACCGAGGATGTGGCCCTGATCGAGGTGTCGGACACCGGGCCTGGGGTTCCGGCCGAACTGGTCGACAAGATCTTCGAACCCTTCTTCACCACCAAGGCGGTGAACGAGGGCACGGGCATGGGTCTGGCCACCGTCTATGGCATCGTCCAGCAGGCGGGCGGGCATATCGCCGTGGCCAACATCGACGGCGCGGGCGCGGCCTTCCGCATCTTCCTGCCGGCCGCCGGCGAGGCCGAACTGGCCGAGGCCGCCCCGGTCGAGGTCAAGACGGTGCGCCAGCCGCGCGACCTGTCGGGCGCCGGCCGCATCCTGTTCGTCGAGGACGAGGCCGCCGTGCGCGGCATCGCCGCCCGTCTGCTGCGCCAGCGCGGCTATGAGGTGATCGAGGCGGCCGACGGCGAGGAAGCCCTGGTCTTGGCCGAGGAATGGGCGGGTCAGATCGACATGCTGATCTCGGACGTCATCATGCCGGGGCTGGACGGGCCGTCGCTGCTGAAGAAGGCGCGCAAATATCTGGGCGATGCGCCGGTGATGTTCATCTCGGGCTATGCCGAGAGCGACTTCTCGGACCTGCTGGCCGACGAGGTGGGGGTGTCCTTCCTGCCCAAGCCGCTGGACATCAAGACCCTGGCCGAACGGGTGAAACAGGAACTGCACGCGGCCTGACGCGGCCTCTCAGCCTTGCAATCGTCGGCCTCGCGGGCGACGGTCCGGCTCCTCGGAGTTCAGGGTGCAAGGGTGATGATGATGCGACGGATGCGTGCGGCGGCGATGGCGGCGTTTCTGGTGCTGGCGGCCGGTCCGGCCCTGTCGCAGAGCCGAGGCGCGACGGCGGCCCCCGTGGCGCCCGCACCCGTCGAATACGATCTGCGCTTCGACAACGCCGTGCACCATGAAGCGCGGATCGCCGTCACCTATCGCGGGCTGGAGCCGGGGCCGGTGCGGTTTCAGATGTCGCGGTCGTCACCGGGCCGCTATGCGATCCACGAGTTCGCCAAGAACGTCTATTCCGTCGCCGCCGCCGATGGGGCCGGTCGGCCGCTGACCGTCCGGCGCGACGACCCCTATGGCTGGACGGTCGAGGGGCACGACGGGGCGATCACCGTCACCTACACCCTGTTCGCCGACCGGGGCGACGGCACATACGCCCAGATCGACGCCACCCACGCCCATCTGAACATGCCCGCGACCCTGATGTGGGCCAGCGGTTATGACGACCGGCCGGTGCGCCTGAGATTCAACCGCCTGACCCCCGACTGGCGCATCGCCACCCAGTTGGCGCCGACGTCGGACGCCGATGTCTTCACCGCGCCGAACCTGCAGTATCTGATGGACAGCCCGGTGGAGATCAGCGCCCACGTCGTGCGCGAATGGCAGGTGGACGATGCGGGCACGCCGCGCACCATCCGCATCGCCCTGCATCACGCCGGAACCGACGCCGAGGCCGACGAATTCGCCGCGCGCGCCCGTCGTGTGGTGGACGCCCAGATCGCCGTCTTCGGCGACGTGCCGGATTTCGAGAACGGCGCCTACACCTTCCTGGCCGACTATCTGCCGCACGTCAGCGGCGACGGCATGGAGCATCGCAACTCGACCATCATCACCTCGACACGGGGTCTGGCCGAGGCGAACTATGGCCAGATCGGCACCCTGAGCCACGAATTCTTCCACGCCTGGAACGTCGAGCGGTTGCGCCCGGCCGAGTTGGAGCCGTTCGACTACACCCGCGCCAATCCCACGCCGTCGCTGTGGCTGGCCGAGGGGTTCACCAGCTATTACGGGCCGCTGACCATCCGTCGGGCGGGGGTGTCGACCACGGATGCCTTCCTGCGCGAAATGGGCGCCCAGGTGAATTTCGTGCTGAACAGCCCGGCCCGCGCCTATGGCTCGCCGCAAGAAATGAGCCTGCGGGCGCCCTTCGTCGATGCGGCGGCGGCGATCGACCCGACCAATCCGAACATCTTCGTCTCCTACTACACCCATGGCGCCGTGCTGGGACTGGCGCTGGACCTGACGCTGCGCCAGCGGTTCCCCGGCGTGACGCTGGACGACTACATGCGGCGGTTGTGGCGCGATCATGGGGTGACGGAACGCCCCTATACGCCCGACGACCTGCGGGCGGCCCTGGCGGCGGTGACGGGAGACGAGGCGTTCGCGGCCGATTTCTTTGCTCGCAGCGTTCAGGACAGCCAGCTGCCGGACTTCGCCCCCCTGTTCGCCCAGGCCGGCCTGGTGCTGAAACGCAGCGCGCCGCAACGCGCCTGGGCCGGGCCGGTGCGGCTGGAGTTCGCCGGAACCACCGCGCGCCTGGCCGGGGCCACGGCGCCGGGCACGGCCCTTTATGACGCGGGCATGGACCGGGGCGACGAGATCGTGGCCGTCGGCGACATCCAGATCGACGCCCAGGCCGACTGGGACCGGGTGATCGAGCGGGCCCGCCCCGGCGACGAGGTGGTGGTGCGCTTTCTTCAGCGCGGCCGCGAAGGCCGGGCGCGCATCCGCTTCGCCGGCGATCCCTCGGTCGAACTGGTCCGCATCGAGACCGACGGCGGCGAGGTGACGGCCGAGCAGATGGCCTTCCGCGCCGCCTGGCTGGGCGCCGAACCCGCCGCCGACTGATCTTGCGAAAGGCGCCGACGCAGGCCTAGCGTGGCGGCCTGAAAATCGGAGCGCCCCCATGATCGACCGTCGCCGCCTGCTGATGACCGCCGCCGCCGCCGGGGCGGCCGCCACCGGCGCCTGCGCCGCCATGCCCAGGGGCGCGCAAGGGGCCGCGCCGGTCGCCGGGCCGGCGGCTTCGGACCCGGCGACCAAGGCCTTGCTGGACGCCTATATGGATCGGGTGTTCGAGCGCACCCTGGATGAATCGCCCGAAACGGTCACCGCCTTCGGCCTGGACACCGGCGCCCGCGCCGCCGCCAAGTCGCAACTGGTCGCCCCCACCCGCGAAGAGGAGGAGAAGGGCCGCGCCCTGATCCGCGGCTTCCGCGCCGAACTGGCCGCCATCGACCGGTCGAAACTGAGCGGCGTGGACGCCATCCGCTATGATTCCATCGCCGCCAACTATGATGCGGTGATCGCCACCTTCGACATCCCCTATGGCCAGGGCGGCTGGCCTCAGATCTATCGCGTCAGCCAGCAGTCGGGCGCCTGGCAGACCACGCCCGACTTCCTGAACACCCAGCACACCATCGAGACGGCCGCCGACGCCGAGGCCTATGTGGCGCGCATCGACGCCTTCGCCGACGTGCTGAACGCCGAGACCGACCGGATGCTGGAAGACTACGCCCTGGGCGTGGTTCCGCCGGACTTCATCCTGTCGAACGTGATCGGGTCGCAGCGCGGCATGTTGCGCACCGCCCCGGCGGACTCGTCGATGGTCGCCTCGGTCGTCAATCGGGCCCAGGCCAAGGGGCTGAGCGGCGACTGGGGCGCCCGCGTCGCGCGCCTGATCGAGACGCGCATCTATCCGGCCCTGACCCGTCAGGTCGAGGCGATGGAGGCCCGGCTGCCCACCGCCGGGCACGCGGCCGGCGTCTCGCGCCTGCCCCAGGGCGAGGCCTATTACGCCAACAGCCTGCACTACATCACCACCACGCGGCTGAGCGCCGACGAGATCCACCGCATCGGCCGCCAGCAGGTGGCCGAACTGACGGCCCAGGCGGATGGCCTGTTGAAGGCCCAGGGTCTGACCCAGGGCACGGTGGCCCAGCGCATCTCGGCCCTGGGCGACGACGCCCGCTATCTGTACGCCAACACTGACGAGGGCCGGACCCAGCTGCTGGCCGATCTGAACCGCCAGATGCAGGACATGCAGGCCCGCCTGCCCCAGTATTTCGGCCACCTGCCGCGCTCGCCGGTCGAAATCCGCCGCGTGCCGGTCGAGATCGAGGCGGGCGCCGCCCTGGGCTACTACAACAGCCCCAGCCTGGATGGGACGCGGCCGGGCATCTACTACATCAACCTGCGCGACACCTCCGAATGGCCGCGCTGGACCCTGCCGACCCTGACCTATCACGAGGCGGCGCCGGGCCATCACCTGCAGATCGCCCTGCAGCAGGAAAGCGCGGCGGCGCCCAAGCTGATGAACCTGCTGTTCTTCTCCAGCTATGTCGAAGGCTGGGGCCTGTACGCCGAACAGCTGGCGGACGAGATGGGCGTCTATGCCGACGATGCCGCCGGGCGCATCGGCTATCTGCAGTCGATGATGTTCCGCGCCGCCCGCCTGGTGGTGGACACCGGCCTGCATTCCAAGGGCTGGAGCCGCGAACAGGCCATCCGCTACATGGTCGAGACCCTGGGCGATCAGGAAAGCGCCTCGACGTCCGAGGTGGACCGCTACTGCGGCTGGCCGGGCCAGGCCTGCGCCTACATGGTGGGTAAGCTGGAGTGGGTGCGCCTGCGCGAAAAGGCGCGTGCGGCCCTGGGCGACCGGTTCGACATCAAGGGCTTCCACGATGCCGGTCTGGCGGGCGGGGGCGTGCCTCTGACCGTGCTGGAACGGGTGATCGACGACTGGACCGCCGGGGTGCGCCGGGGCTGAGGCCGCGGGTCAGTCCGTCCGGCTGCGCCAGCGGGTCGGCCACAGTTCGCTGGGCACGCCCCAGCATTCGCCCATCGCCGCCTCGTGGCTGAGGACAAAGCCGTGCGCCGTCCAGGTCCAGGTCTGGAAGACGCCGCAGTCGCCGATGCCGCGCCCCTTGGCGAACTGGCTCAGGGTACGGGCGACGGGATCGTAGGCGGCGTTGGTCAGCTCGGCCTGGGCTTCGCCGTCCAGCCCCCGGAAGGCCGCCGCGCGGGGATTGGCGCCGTTGGGTCCGGTGATCCAGTACAGCATGGTCAGATTATAGGCGCCCGCATCGCACGGCACGCCCCACAGCTCGGACCTCGCATCCAGCCGGTAGCGGGTGACGGCGCCGGACAGGCCGGGGTTCCAACTCAGATTGGCCGCGCACTGTTTGACCTCGGCCAGGCCGGCCAGAGCGGCGGGCAGGGCGGGCGCGGCGCCATCCGGTCCGGGCATGCCGGTCTGATCGACCGCAACGGCGGGCCGGATACGCGGCAGGACGGGCGCGGCGGGAACGCCATCTGTCGCGCGTTCGCCACGTCGGATCAGGGCGGTCGGCGTGTCCAGGCGCCCCTGGCGTTCGTCGATCCACAACAGGGCGGCCGAGGCGCCGTTGGGCGACAGATCGACGCTGTCCGACCCCTTGACCAGTTTCAGCGACCGCGCCGCCGCCAGGGCGGCCAGGGCCGCGCGCGCCTGATCGGCCGCCAGGACGCCGACACCCGCCTCGCCCAGTTCGCCATGCGGCGTCAGCCCGAAGCTCCGGCCGTCGATCTGGATCGTCAGGGGCGCGGCGGCGTTCTCGGGGCCATTGGACCACAGGCCGGCCATGATCGCGGGGCGGGCGTCCGGCCCGGCGCCCAGGGCCACCCGCAGCCAGCCGGCGCTGCCGTCCACCGGGCCGGCGATGGCCACGCAGTCGTCGCCGTTGTCGCAACCGACCATCCAGTCGCGGAAGCTGCGCGAGGCGGGCTGAACCGTGCGTTCAGTCCCTGCGCGGTCGCCAGCCGCCGCTTCGCCGCCGTTCGCCGGCGCCTGAGACCCGCAGGCCGCCAGCAGGGCCGTGCCGGCCAGGATCATCTTGCGCATCGTGCCGTCTCCGTCTGTCCGTGCGGCCATAGTCTCCATTCGGGGGCGTCGGGCAAGGGCGCGGTCGGCGGCGCCCTTTGCGTGGCGGGCGTCGGCTCGCTATACCCGCCGCCGAACCCGAACCTCCCCTCGCTGACAGAGAGACACCATGGCCAAGATCAAGGTCGACAACCCCATCGTCGACATCGACGGCGACGAGATGACCCGCATCATCTGGCAGATGATCAAGGACAAGCTGGTCTTCCCGTTCCTGGACCTGGAGCTGGACTATTACGACCTGGGCATGGAACACCGCGACGCCACCGACGATCAGGTGACGATCGACGCCGCCCACGCGATCCAGAAGCACGGCGTCGGCGTGAAATGCGCCACCATCACCCCCGACGAAGCCCGCGTGGCCGAGTTCGGCCTGAAGAAGATGTGGAAGTCGCCCAACGGCACCATCCGCAACATCCTGGGCGGCGTGGTTTTCCGCGAGCCGATCATCTGCTCGAACGTGCCGCGCCTGGTGCCGGGCTGGACCCAGCCCATCGTCGTCGGCCGCCACGCCTTCGGCGACCAGTACAAGGCCACCGACTTCCTGATGCCGGGCGCCGGAACCCTGTCGATCAAATTCGTCGGTGAAGACGGCGCCGTGATCGAGCACGAGGTGTTCAAGTCGCCGGGCGCCGGCGTGGCCATGGGCATGTACAACCTGGACGACTCGATCCGCGACTTCGCCCACGCCTCGTTCAGCTATGGCCTGAACCGCGGCTATCCGGTCTATCTGTCGACCAAGAACACCATCCTGAAAGCCTATGACGGCCGCTTCAAGGACATCTTCCAGGAGGTGTTCGACGCCGAATACGCCGACAAGTTCAAGGCGGCGGGCCTGACCTATGAGCACCGCCTGATCGACGACATGGTGGCGGCCGCCATCAAATGGTCCGGCGGCTTCGTCTGGGCGTGCAAGAACTACGACGGCGACGTTCAGTCGGACGTGGTGGCGCAAGGCTTCGGCTCGCTGGGCCTGATGACCTCGGTGCTGATGACGCCCGACGGCAAGGTGATGGAGACCGAGGCCGCCCACGGCACCGTGACCCGCCACTATCGCCAGCATCAGAAGGGCGAGGCCACCTCGACCAACTCCATCGCCTCGATCTTCGCCTGGACCCGCGGCTTCAAGCACCGCGCCAAGCTGGATGGCAACGCCGCCCTGGGGACGTTCGCGGACACCCTGGAAAAGGTGGTGGTCGACACCGTCGAGGCCGGCTTCATGACCAAGGATCTGGCCCTGCTGGTCGGCGATCAGCAGTCGTGGCTGACCACCGAAGGCTTCATCGACAAGGTGGCCGAGAATCTGAAGGCGGCGATGGCCTGATTAAATCCTCCCCCATCGGGGGAGGTGGATCGGCGGCGCGGCCGTCGAGACGGAGGGGGCCAGTGCGCGCCAGCCCCCTCCACCGCTGCGCGGTCCCCCTCCCCCGATGGGGGAGGATCGCTTTCGTCCGGCCTTGGTTCGTGCATTGATGGCGGCCTGACGCGGAGGGACGCATGGGCAAGCTGCTGTTCAATCTGGTGCTGACGGCCATCGTGGTGGCGGTGGTCTGCTTCTTCGCGGCGCCGGGCGTGGCCTTCTTCGCCATCCGTTCGGCGGGGGACGCCAATGACGCGGCAGCCCTGTCGCGGCTGGTCGATTTCGGGGCGGTGCGCCAGTCGTTGAGGCCCCAGATGGGCGGCGATCCGCGCGCGCTGCAACCCGCCCCGTCCTTTCTGGAAGACCCCATCGGCGCCGTGCGGCATCAACTGGAACAGGCGCCGACCGTGCGCGCGCCCGACGTGGACGCTTATTTGACCCCGCGCGCCCTGTCGGCCCTGACGCGCGGCGAGGGGCGGCTGGCCTCGCAACGCAGCGCCCAGGGGGCCGCGCCCTCGACCGGCGATCCCATTCCCAGTCCCGTCTATTGGGGGATCAACAGCGCCCGCATGGCCGTGGCTGACCAGGGCGGATCGCGCACCGTCTTCACCTTCGCCCGCAAGGGGGTGTTCGAGTGGAAACTGGTCCATGTCGGCCTGCCCGACGGGGTGGCCCCGGCCACAGCTTCCATGCCGTCGGCGCCCGCCAAGGCCGACTGACGACCGAATCCCTCTGGCGGGACGCCGCGAGTCACCGCTACCGTCGTCACGGGTAGGGTTGAGTAGGCGGGAGTCGCGTATATGAGGCGCAAGCTGTGGGTCGGTGCGGCCGTGGCGGCCGTCGCCGTCTTCGTCGGGGCCTATGCCCTGTCGCCGGTGTTCGCGGCCCAGGCCCTGATCCGGGCCGGCAAGGCGGGGGATGCGGCGGCGCTGGAGCGGCTGGTCGATTTTCCCGCCTTTCGCGCCAGTCTGAAGGACGAACTGAACCAGGCCCTGGCCGACGAAATGCGTGACCAGGCGGGCGAGGCCGGCGATGTGCTGGCGGGACTGGGCATGTTGCTGGCGCCCGCGCTGGTGTCCGGCGCCGTGGACGCCCTGATCACGCCCGAGGCCGTCGGTGAAATGGTCCGCACCGGCCAGGCGCCGAACCCTGCGGACCCGGAGACGGCGCCTGCGTCAGCCGATGACGGCGGCGACGACATCCATCAGGCATGGGGCTATCGCAACCTGGACACCTTCGCCGTCACCCTGACGCGGAAGGATAAGCCGGACCGTCGCCTGGCCCTGGTCATGAGCCGGCGCGGCCTGTTCGACTGGAAACTGACCGGCGTGGATTTCCAGCGGGACCGGCGCTGAACCGGCCCCGCCGAAGGTCCTAGTTCAGAGCCGCGCGGATCGCCGCCAGTCCGGCCTCGGCCTTCGACCCGTCCGGCGCTCCGCCCTGGGCGAAGTCGGGCTTGCCGCCCGCGCCCTGGCCGCCCATGGCGAGGACCGCCGCGCGCGCCAGATCGGCGGCGTTGACACGGCCCGCCATGTCCGACGTCACAGCCACGGTGACCGCCGCCTTGCCGTCCGTCACGCCGATCAGGGCCACGACGCCCGAGCCGACCTGTTTGCGGAAGTCCTCGGCCACGCCGCGCAGGCCCTTGCCGTCCACTCCGTCCAGGACGCGGGCGATCAGCTTGACGCCGTTGATCTCTTCCGGGGCCGCATCGGCGCCCGAGCCGCCGCCCAGCGCCAGTTGCTTCTTCAGCTCGGCGACCTGTTTCTCCAGCGCCTTGACCGAGGTCTGCAGGCCCTCGACGCGCGCGGGCACGTCGGCGGGCTGGACCTTGAAATCGCGGGCCAGGTTGCGGGCGACGCGGGCCTGGCCTTCGACATACAGGCGCGCGGCCTCGCCGGTCAGGGCCTCGATGCGGCGCACCCCAGCGGCGACGCCGCCCTCGGACACGATCTTGAACAGGCCGATGTCGCCGGTGCGCGACACATGGGTGCCGCCGCACAGTTCGACCGAATAGGGCTTGTTGTCGGTGGTCAGAGACCGACCGAGCGTCAGCACCCGCACCTCGTCGCCGTATTTCTCGCCGAACAGGGCGATGGCGCCGGCCTCGATGGCGGCCTGGGGCGCCATCAGCCGGGTCTCGGCCGGGACGTTCTGGCGGATCACGGCGTTGACCTCGGCCTCCATGGCCGCCAGTTCGTCCTCGGTCACGGGGGCGTTGTGGCTGAAGTCGAAACGGGCGCGTTCGGCGTCGACCAGCTGGCCCTTCTGGGCCACGTGATCGCCCAGCACATTCTTCAGCGCCGTGTGCAGCAGGTGGGCGGCCGAATGGTTGGCGCGCGTGGTCTGGCGCTTGGCCGGATCGACCGACTGGGCCGCGCGGTCGCCGATCTTCAGGGCGCCGGCGGTGATCTCGGCCGACAGGACGTGCAGGTCGCCCGCCTGTTTGCGCACATCGATGACCTCGGCCGCGCCGCCGGGCCATTCCAGCGTGCCGTGATCGCCCGCCTGGCCGCCGCTTTCGGCATAGAAGGGGGTGGTGTCGAACAGCACTTCGACGATGGCGCCGGTCTCAGCCGCATCGACCGCCTGGCCGTCCTTCATGATGGCCAGGACTTCGCCCGAGCCGTCGACGGCGTCATAGCCGCTGAACACCGTCGGCCCCAGCCGGTCGCGCACGGCCAGCCATTCGCCGGCGTTGGCGGTCTGGCCCGAGCCCTTCCAGTGTTCGCGCGACCGGGCGCGTTGCTGGGCCATGGCGTCCTGGAAACCCTCGACATTGACGCCGAAGCCGCGCCGGCGCGCCTCGTCCTGGGTCAGGTCCAGCGGGAAGCCGTAGGTGTCGTAAAGGGTGAAGGCCGTCTGGCCGTCCAGCATCTCGCCGGGGCGGAAGCCCTGAACCGCCGTGTCGAACAGGCTCATCCCCTTGGACAGGGTGGTGCGGAAACGGATTTCTTCCTGCTTCAGCGTGTCCTCGACAAAGGCCTGGGCGCGTTTCAACTCGGGGAAGGCGTCGCCCATTTCCGAGATCAGGGTCGGGACCAGACGGTGCATCAGGGGTTCGGAGGCGCCCAGCAGGTGGGCGTGGCGCATGGCCCGACGCATGATGCGGCGCAGCACATAGCCGCGTCCCTCGTTCGACGGGGTGACGCCGTCGGCGATCAGGAAGGCGGACGAGCGCAGGTGGTCGGCGATGACGCGGTGACTGGGCGCGCGATCACCCTCGGCCTTGGTGTTCGTGGCGTCTTCGGACGCGGCGATCAGGGTCTGGAACAGGTCGGTGTCGAAGACCGAGTTCTTGCCCTGCAGCACCGAGGCGATCCGCTCCAGCCCCATGCCGGTGTCGACGCTGGGTTTGGGCAGGGAACGGACGATCTCGTCGTTCTCCTTCTCGAACTGCATGAAGACGTTGTTCCAGATCTCCACGAACCGGTCGCCGTCCTCGTCGGGCGAACCCGGGGGGCCGCCGGGGACGTGGTCGCCGTAATCCCAGAAGATCTCGGTGCAGGGACCGCACGGACCGCTGTCGCCCATGGCCCAGAAATTGTCGCTGCCGGCGATGCGGATGATCTTGTCGTCGCCGAAACCGGTGACCTTCTTCCAGATCGCGGCGGCCTCATCGTCGTCGATATAGACGGTGACCAGCAGGCGTTTGGGGTCCAGGCCGAAATCCTGGGTGACCAGCTGCCAGGCCCGTTCGATGGCGTGGTCCTTGAAATAGTCGCCGAAGCTGAAATTCCCCAGCATTTCGAAGAAGGTCAGGTGGCGGGCGGTGTAGCCGACATTGTCCAGGTCGTTGTGCTTGCCGCCGGCGCGGACGCATTTCTGACTGCTGGTCGCACGCGGATAGGGGGGCGTGGCGGCGCCGGTGAAATAGTCCTTGAACGGCACCATGCCGGCGTTGACGAACATCAGCGTCGGATCGTTCTGCGGCACCAGGGGGGCCGAATGCACCCGCTCGTGGCCATCGGCCGCGAAGAAGTCGAGGAAGGTGGAGCGGATCTGCTTCAGGCTGGTCATGGGCGCCGGTCGGTCGGGGGAGAAACGGGGAAGGGGCGTCATATAGGGTTTTCGCGCCCGGCGCATCACCCGGTCGTGATCGGCGCGGAAGGGCCGATCCACGAAAAAGGCCGCCCGACGCGAACGTCAGGCGGCCGCTCGGCCCAGGCCGATCCCGGCGGGGTCGGATGGCGGGTCGCAGGGACCAGCCGGGCGGAGTTTCGGGGAGGGTGTGGGGGGGCGGATCAGCCCTCCAGGTCCTGACCCTCGTCGGGTTCGGGCGTGCCCAGCAGTTCGTCGGCGATCTTGTTGGTCGAGGCGCGCACGGCCTTTTCGATGCCGTCGGCGATGTCGGGATTGGCCTTGAGGAAGGCGCGCACATTCTCGCGCCCCTGGCCGATGCGCTGGCTGTCATAGGAGAACCAGCTGCCGGACTTCTCGATGATCCCGGCCTTGACGCCCAGGTCGATGACCTCGCCCAGCTTGGAGATGCCTTCGCCGTACATAATGTCGAAGATGACCTCGCGGAACGGCGGGGCGACCTTGTTCTTGACCACCTTCACCCGCGTGGTGTTGCCCACCACTTCGTCGCGGTCCTTGATCGCGCCGGTGCGGCGGATGTCCAGGCGGACCGAGGCGTAGAATTTCAGCGCATTGCCGCCCGTGGTCGTCTCGGGCGAACCGTACATCACCCCGATCTTGTGGCGGATCTGGTTGATGAACAGCACGATGCATTTGGACTTGTTGATCGAGGCGGTCAGCTTGCGCAGCGCCTGGCTCATCAACCGCGCCTGAAGGCCCGGCAGGCTGTCGCCCATCTCGCCCTCGATCTCGGCGCGCGGCGTCAGGGCGGCGACGGAATCGACCACCACAATGTCCACGGCGCCCGAACGCACCAGGGTGTCGACGATCTCCAGCGCCTGCTCGCCATGGTCGGGCTGCGACACCAGAAGGTCGTCCAGATTGACCCCCAGCTTGCCGGCGTAGACCGGGTCCAGCGCGTGTTCGGCGTCGACGAAGGCGGCGACCCCGCCCTTCTTCTGCACCTCGGCCACGGTGTGCAGGGCCAGGGTGGTCTTGCCCGAGCTTTCCGGGCCGAACACCTCGATCACCCGCCCGACCGGCAGACCGCCGATGCCCAGGGCCATGTCCAGGCCCAGCGAGCCGGTCGAGACGCTCTCGATCTCGGCCACGACGCCGGCCTTGCCCAGCTTCATCACCGAGCCCTTGCCGAAGGCGCGGTCGATCTGGGCGATCGCCGCCTCCAGCGCGCGCTGCTTGTCGCCGTCTTCCTTGCCCACCAGTTTCAATGCCGCCTGTGCCACTGCCTTCGTCTCCCTTGCCATGATTCCCATCTGGTTTCGGGAGAGACCCGCCATGGACCCGCTCCCTGTGTGAGACGGACTATGTGCACGGTTTGTTCCGGTTGCCAATATGTTCTTTTCGTCGCGACCGATACCGTGGTGGCGGCCACGTCCGTTTCTGACGTTCGGTTCTCGGGGCGCAGAAGGCCGATCAGACGACGAACACCCTGACTTCGGCGGTGCGGGTGTCGGAACAGGTGCGTTGGCTGACGCGAATGCGGTTCGCCGACAGTCCCATGTTCGTCAGGCTGCGGACCACAGATTCCGCATTTCGGCGGACATTGGTCGCCGCCAGGGCTTGCGCGCCCGGGGTGCTGGCCTCGGGGCTACAGGCCACGACGTCGAACGAGGCGTTCGGCTGTCTATCCAGGGCACCTTTCGCGGCGGCGTAGAGCGCGCCTTCATAGTTCACATTCGCTCTGTCGAAACGGATCGTGACCAGGGGCATGGCCAGGGCCGGCGTCGTCACGCACAGGGCCGCAACAGCGCCGGCCAGGAACAGGGATGCGTTTTTCATCGTCATTGCCTTTCTGAAATCGAAACCGGGCGCCGTCCGTCTTTCAGTGGCGGGATCAGGGAACCGTGGGGTTGCGAACCGCGATAACCGACTTGGTCAGCGGCCCCACCTTCTCGTCGTGGTGGGTCGCGTCGGGATACAGGAAGCGGAACTGGGTCTTGTCCAGCAGGCGCGCGTGCTGGACGTCGCGCATGGCCGCGCCGACGTCGGGCGCCTTTTGCGAAAAACCGTGGGCGCGGCGCATCAGGGCGCGGGCGCGGCTCTGTTCGCTGCGCCAATGGAAGAAGGGGGCCGAGAAGTGCGGCTCGATCGGGAACCAGAAATAGGGCGTCTGGACATAGTAGCGCGGGGCCAGGCGGCGGCATTCGGCGGCGAAGGCCTCCATCCGCACCCAGTCGCCGACGTGCTCGATGACCGAGTTGGAATGCACCAGGTCGAAGCTGTTGTCGGCGTATTGCGGCAGGGAACAGGCGTCGGCGTCGATCTCGTCGAACAGGTCCGTATCCCAGACGTCGCCGGTTCCGCCGGGATTTATCAGGGTGATGTGCACCCGGTGCGACGTCAGCAGGTCCAGATCGAACAGACGCCAGTAATTGGCCTCACCCCCCAGGTCGATGATCCGCACCGCGCCCTTTTCGGCGTGGATCGCCTGGATCAGTTCGACGACGCGGCGGCTGCGGGCGCGGCGGAAGCGCGACACCAGCGAGTTGGGATTGTCGTTGTCCTGAAGGGCGTGGATCAGTTTCATGCGGCCTGACCTAACGGACGGGACTTCCGATCCGGTTAAGCCGGCGCGACCGGGGCGGGCGGGGCCGGTTCGGCCATGCGCGCCCAGCCGGATACGGCGCAGCCCAGCACCAGACAGGCCGCCGCCGCGATCAGCAGCGGCCGCGACAGGCTGAGCCGCGGAGCCAGCGGCCGCATCAGCATCAGGATCAGCAGCGCCATCAGCGCCAGGGCGCCGGGCATGTCCATGCCGACGCCCAGCCAGATCTGGTGCGACAGGGCCATCAGCCAGCCGCCGCCGAAGACCGCCGCCACGCCGACGGGAACCAGCGCCCGCGCATGGAACAGGCCGGACCCCAGTCCCGCCGCCAGCGCCGCCGCCAGCGCCGCCAGCAACACCGGCCAGACCAGGATCAGCGCCGCCTGGGGCGCCGCCGCCTGGACGGCGCAGCCCATCACGAACACCAGGGCGATGAGGCCCAGCCAGCCGCCCCAGACCGAGGCAGGCTCGCGCCGGATCATCCAACTCAGCGCAATGGCCGCCGCCGCGGCGCCCAGCACCACCGGATTGAAACCGCCCAGGATCAGGCTGACCGCCAGGGCCGCGCCCAGCACGCCGGTGACGATGCGCCGCCCGGCCCGATCCCGCCCGGCCATCAGCGTCAGACAGGCGCCCAGCAGCGCCAGCGCCACCCCGGCCTCCATCCACGGCAGGCGCTTCAGCAGGGTGTAATAGACGTCGGGCGAGTCCACTCGCGCCGTCATCGGCCCGCCTAGAACGCGCACGGCCGACGCCAGCACCAGACCCGAGGCGACCAGCCACAGACCGTCCAGCATACCGCGCCCGACGTCGGGCAGGGTCAGGTCGGCGCGCCGTCGCACCGTCCAGGCCGCATAGCCGCCCAGCAGGCCCGCCAGCCCTAGCAGCACCCAGCCCATGAAGGGCGGATGCCGGATCGTCAGCCGCCCGAACACGTCGGAATAGACGGCGTTGACCGTGGCGCGCGGCAGGTCGGGCGCGCGCAGCCAGGCGTCGGCCGATTCCAGCGCCTGTCCGCCCAGATGCTGCAGGCTGCCGATCTCCAGCGCTTCGGGGGTGGAGCCATGGGCGTGATACTGGTCCGGGCGGCCGATGAAGGCGAAGTTCAGACCGCCGATCCCGCGCCGCTTGGGAATGGTGAAGTCGGTGCCGTTGGGCATCATCTCATAGACGAAGACGGCCAGGGAGCTGGACGCCGCCCCGCCCGGCGCGCGGGACGCCGCATCGGCGAAACGGGCCACGGTTTCGGCGTTGCCGGGTCCGGTCTCGAACATGAAGGCCCGGCCGCCGCCGCCGCGCGCCTCCAGATTGATGACCGCGCCGACCCGGTCGCGCAGCGGATGGTCGCCGAAGAAGGCGCGCGCGCCGTCCAGGTTCAGTTCTTCGGCGTCTGTGATCAGCACCACCAGATCCCGCTCGGCCAGGCCGCGGGCGCGGATGGCGCGCACCGATTCCAGAATGGCGGCCACCCCCGCTGCATCGTCGGCGGCGCCGGGCGAACCGGGCACGGAATCATAGTGGGCCATCATCACGATGGGTTGCAGCGAGCGGTCGCGGCCGGGCAGGACGCCGACAAGATTGCGCACCTGATGGCCGGCGGCGGCCGGGTCGATGTCCCAGCGTTCCAGCCGACGCACTGCTTCGGGCGACAGGGGGCCGGTCTGGACCTGGGGCGACAGACCCAGCTGCGCCATGCGGGCGTTCAGATAGGCGCGGACGCGGTCATGTTCGGCTGAACCCAGCGGATGGGGCGCGCGGGCGATCTGGCGCAAGTCAGCCATGGCGCGCTGGGCCGAAAATTCGGTCGCCGGGGCGTCTGCCGGAAGCGGCGCGGGCGTGCGCAGCGACACGGCCGCCAGGGCCAGGGCGACCAGAAGCACGCCGAACAGCAGTCCAAGCCGCATGAGCATCCCCTCCCGAACCTTGGCGATTATAGGCCGCCGGGGGTGGGGCGGGGCAAGGGCGGATCGGCGACGATGGCGCCCAATCAGGCCGCGCGCCGCACGAAGGCGGGCGATTTCACATAAAGACCGGGCCGCCCGGCCACGGCGCGGAAGGCGACGCTGTCGTCTTCCAGGCGTTCGTCCTGGCCCAGGAACAGGCAACCGTCATCGACCAGGCGCTGTTCCAGAAGCTCCAGCGCCTGCTGACGCTGGGCCGGAACCATGTCGTCCATCACATGGCGGCAGAAGATGATGTCGAAACGCCCCTCGTCGGCGGGCGGGTCCAGCAGGTTGACGGCGTCGAAGCGGACACGCTGGCGCAACTCGGCGCGCGCGCGCCACTGGTCCTCGACCTGATCGAACCAGCGCAGCATGGCCGCCGCCGACAGTCCGCGCTGAATCTCGAAGCTGGTGTAGAGGCCGCTGCGGGCCTTCTCGATGGCGCGGGGGTTCAGGTCGATGGCCGACAGCTCGAACTCGGCGCCCGCCTCCAGCGCGGCCATGGCCACGGAATAGGCTTCCTGCCCGGTCGAGCAGCCCGCCGACAGGATGCGCACCCGGCGGCCGTCGCGGGCCTTGGACAGGGCCGGCAGAAGATCGCGCGTCAGGGTCTGGAACGGCGCCCGGTCGCGGTTGAACCAGGTTTCGGGGTTCAGCAGGCTTTCGATCACCGACCACCCCAGGGAAGCGACCGGCCGCGCCCACAGGGACTGCAGCATGGCCGCCACCGTCTCGAAGCCTTCGCGGCGCGCCACCGGGCCCAGCCGATGCTCGGCCAGGGACAGGCGTTCGCGCGACAGACGATAACCCGCGCGCGAGGCCATCAGGGCCTGAAGTCTGTCGAAATCCTCGTCGGTCATGGCGGTCACAGCACCCCCGCCCCGGACAGTTTGGATTCCAGGATCTGGCCGTCGAACGGCTTCATCACATAGTCGTCGGCCCCGGCGGTCAGGGCCTCGGCGATACGGTCCGCGCGGGTTTCGATGGTGCAGAACAGCACCTTGGGCGCATCGCCGCCGGGCAGGGCCCGCAGCCGCCGCAGAAAGGTCAGGCCGTCCATGACCGGCATGTTCCAGTCGACCAGAACCAGTTCCGGCAGGGTGGCGGCGCAATAGGCCAGGGCCTCGGACCCGTCGGCGGCCTCGTCGACCTCGAACCCCAGACCCTCGACGATGCGACGGGCCACCTTGCGGATGATCCGGCTGTCATCGACGATGAGGCAGGTTCTGACGGTCAAGTCCGGGTTCCGGCGCCTGGCGAAATCATGGCGAATCGAGCGGCATGGCTCTGCGCGTCAGTGTGACCGGGGCGGGTTAACGAGCCGTTGGTGAACCGCCTTAAAGCGGCATGCGCGCCGTCAGGACCACACGGCCTCCCTCGGCCACGACCGTCAGGTCGCCGCCCGCCTCCTTGACCGTCAGCCACAGCCAGTAGGGCTGGATCCACTGGCCTTGCAGGCCCTCGCTCAGCGGGCGACCGGCCAGACCCTCGGCGGCTTCGGGTTTCAGGCGCGCGCGGGCGCCCTCGGCCACGCCTTCCAGCACCAGGGCGCCGTCGTCTTCGCGCCCCGTGACCACGGCGATCCCGCCGGCGGGCAGGGCGGCGGCGGTCAGATAGGCCAGATTGACCAGGGCGCGGGCCTGGGGTTTGGAGAACGACCGATCATCGACCTGCCAGTCCACGGTCGAGCGGCCGCCCTCGGTCATGCCGGCGACCAGGCCCTGAAGCTCGCGCCCGTCGAACCGTTCGCTGGTGGTGGCGGCGCCGAAGGCCACGCGGGCGAAATGCACCAGGGCCACCATCTTGCGCGCGCTCTGGTCGATCAGGCCGATGGCGTCGTCGCGCATGTCCTGGGCCGACGGGTCGTTCAGCAGGTCCAGCCCGGAAACGATGGCGCCCGCGGGGCTGATGAAATCGTGGCACAGCTTGGCGGCGACCAGGGTGGCCAGGTCGGTGGAGGATGCGGTCTCGGTCATGGGGCGGCAAGCTGACGTGATTTGCCGGTTCTTGAAACCGGGGGAACGGTTTAAGGCAGCGTCGATGACGACCGAATTGATCCGCGACCTGGACAGCAGCGCCCTGGGCCCGGCCATCGCCGACATCGCCGAGGCGGCCGCACGGGTGATCCTGCCCTATTGGCGCACCGGCGTGGCGGCCGAAACCAAGGCCGACGCCAGCCCCGTGACCTGCGCCGACCGCGAGGCCGAGGCCCTGATCCTGACCGCCCTGGCCGACCGCTGGCCCGGCGTGCAGGCGGTGGGCGAAGAACAGGTCGAGGCCGGCGGCAAGCCCGGATCGCTGGCGTCCCTGTTCTGGCTGATCGATCCGCTGGACGGCACGCGCGGCTTCGTCCAGGGGCGCGAGGCCTATACGGTCAACATCGCCCTGATCCGCGACGGCGCGCCGGTGGCCGGGGTGGTGTCGGCGCCGGCCCTGGGCCTGACCTGGGCCACCACGCGGCCGGGCGAAGGCGCGGTCATGCGCGGCTATGGAGAGGACTGGCGGCCGATCAGCGTACGTGCCCGGCCCGAGCGCGCGGTCGCCCTGGTCAGTCACAGCATGGACGATGCGGCGGCCGAGCGACTGGCGACCCAGCATGGCTGTGTCGGCTGGCAGGGGATGGATAGTTCGCTGAAATTCTGCCTGGTCGCCGAAGGCCGCTTCGACGCCTATCCGCGCACCGGACCCACGTCGGAATGGGACACGGCGGCTGGCCAGGCGGTGCTGGAGGCGGCGGGCGGGCGCGTGCTGGCGCCGGACGGCCAACCCCTGCGCTATGGCAAGCCGGCCCTGCTGAACGGGCCGTTCACCGCCCTGGGCGGCTGATCCCGACAGGCGTCATCAGGGCCTCCGCCCGGCGGGCCAGGGTCGGGGCGCCCAGTTCGCCGGCGATGGCGGCGGCCTCGGCCAGGGCCAGTGCGACGCCCGGCGGGGCGTGGCCGCTGAGCCGCTCCACCGCGCGGCCGACGCGAGCCAGGGCGATCTGGTCGGCGGCCCAGTCCAGCGGCGCCTTGGCCGCATCCTCGGTCTGAAGCCGCAGACGAACGCGCGCGGCGATGGCCGCCAGGGCCGCCAGGTCGCCCTGATCCTCGGCCTCGCGCACCCGCTGTTCGGCGCAGGCGTCGCGCGCCAGGGCGCCCAGGATCAGGCCGCCGCCGGCCGTCAGGGTCTCGGCCTGGGCCAGCGCCTTTTGCGGGGTGCGCGGATCGCCAGCTTGCAGGATCTGGATGGCGACCCAGTCCAGCGGGCTGTGGTCGGGGGTGAACTGGTCCACCGCGGCGTCGAACAGGGCCTGGCCCTGAAGGCGCGCGGCCTCGTCTTCGGCGATGGTCGCCAGGGCGCACAGGCCCGCCCCGCACAGGGCCAGGGCGCGGGCGCGGGTCAGGGGGCGATAGTCGGGCGAGGCGCCCTCCACCAGGGCGGTCAGGTCGCGGCCGGCCTGATCCAGCAGACGCGGATCGCGGCGCACGACCCCGGCCTCCAGCGCCAGGGCGGCGCGGTCCAGCCGCACATCCTCGACATGATCCGCCGGGGCGGATTGCAGGCCGTGCAGGGCGGCGTCCAACAGGGCGGCGGCGTCCAGCAGGGCCGCCGGATCGCCGCTCAGCCGCGCCTGGCGCGCGCTCAGCCGGGCATGCAGGGCGGCGGCGGCCGAGGCGTCCTGTTCCCGACGCGGACGACCCAGGTCGGCGATGACGCCCAGGGCGCGCTCCAGCAGATCGGGGCCGCCGCACAGGTCGAACCGCAGCATGTCGATGCGCACGGCTTCCATATGCGCCTCGATCCCCTGATGACCATTGGCGCGGGCGCGGGCCTCATCGACGGCGGCGGCGGCGCGATCCAGGCTGGCCGTTGCGCCCCGGCGCCGCGCATGTTCGCGCCACAGGGCCGAGGCCCGCAGCGACGCCTCGAACGGGTGGCGGCAAGAGACGCGGCCGGCGTCGATCGCCTGTTGCCGGGCCTCGACCTCGACCAGATCGACGCCGATCAGCTCCAGCCAGCTCAGGTCGTCGCTTTCGCGCGCCTGGGCGAAAATCTTTCGCAGATCCTTGCCGAACTCGAACATCGAACGCAGGCCCTTACGTCCCGTAACGGGACCGTTTGCACGCACTGAGCCTCCCTGTTGCAAGGGCAACGCCGTGCGGGGCCGGAAGTTCGATCAGCCCAGGTCGGGCACGCGCTGACGGCAGGTCTGAAGGGCGGCGCGGGCCTCGGGCGCGCCGCTGCTGAGCAGGCGCACCGACTGGATGCGGGCGCGGGTCTGGTCGGCTTCGGCGACGGTGGGCGATTTGCCGGCGGCGGTCGCGGCTTGAAGCGCCGTCAGCGACCAGTAAAGCGCCGCATCCATCAGGGCTTTGGCCTCGGCCCCTTCGCCGCCCGCCAGTTCGGACGCCGCCTGGGTCAGGCCGGCGCAGCGCACCATCTCCTCGTAAGAGGTCAGGGCCGGCGCCTGTTGCGCCGCCAGAACCAGGGCCAGGCCGAGGCCGAGCATCATCGCCATTCTCCACGACGCCCCAGAAAACGCCCCCGAAGACGTTCCCAGCGTCGATCACGCCATCAGATCATGACGCGGTGACGGAGGGAAGACGGCGAAAGCGGGGTTATCCCCGTTCCTTGGTCTTGGTGAAGGCCACCTTGGGGAAGCGTTCCATGACATAGCCGGTCTCCCAGCTGGACTTGGCCAGGAAGACCGGGGCCTGGTCGATGTCGACGGCCATCTGGGGGCGGTATTTGCCCGCGAAATCCTCCAGGTCGGCCCGATCGCCGCCGATCCAGCGCGCCTCGGCGTAGGGGGATGGCTCGAAGATGACGTCCAGGCCGTATTCCTCGCCCAGACGGTCGGCCATGACCTCGAACTGCAGCTGGCCCACGGCGCCGACGATGAAGTCGGAGCCCAGTTCGGGGCGGAACAGCTGGGTCACGCCTTCCTCGGCCAGGCCTTCCAGCGCCTTCTTCAGATGCTTGGCCTTCAGCGGATCCTTGACCCGGACGCGTTGCAGGATCTCCGGCGCGAAATTGGGCAGGCCGGCGAAGCGGATCATGCCGCTTTCCGACAGGCTGTCGCCGACGCGCAGGACGCCGTGGTTGGGAATGCCGATGACGTCGCCGGCATAGGCGTCTTCGGCCAGCTCGCGGTCGCTGGCGAAGAACATGATGGGCGCGTTCACCGACAGCTGTTTGCCCGTGTTCTGGACCTTCAGCTTCATGCCGCGCTGGAACCGGCCCGAGGCCATGCGGAACATGGCGATGCGGTCGCGGTGGTTGGGGTCCATATTGGCCTGGACCTTGAAGACGAAGCCGGTGACTTCGCTGGCGCCCGGATCGACGGTCATTTCGACCGAGGCGGGGGCGTTGCGGGTCTCGGGCGGGGCTTCCTTCTTCGCCGGCATGACCCTGGGCGGCGGGGCCCATTCGCCGATGGCGGCCAGAAGCTCGTCGATGCCGAAATGGCGCAGCGCCGACCCCCACAGCACTGGCGTCATATGGCCTTCCAGGAAGGACTGGCGGTCGAAGGTCGGATAGCCCGCCGCGACCAATTCCTGAGCCTCGATCAGCGCCTCATGCTCGCCCGCCTCGAAATACTGGCCGGCCTCGGCCAGCGACAGGGCCTCGGGGTGGCCGGGGTCCTCGGCGGCGCCCGAGGGTTTCTTGGCATAGGGCTGGAAGCGGCCGGTCGTGACCTCGACCATGCCGCGCAGACGATTGCCGCTTTCGGCCGGCCACCAGATCGGGGCGGGGTCCAGTTGCAGGCGGCTGGCGATCTCGTCCAGCAGCGCCATGGGGTCCTGGGCCTCGCGGTCCAGCTTGTTGATGAAGGTGATGATCGGGATGTCGCGCAGGCGGCAGACCTCGAACAGCTTCAGCGTCTGCGGCTCGATACCCTTGGCGGCGTCCAGCACCATGATGGCGCAGTCGGCGGCTGTCAGGGTGCGATAGGTGTCTTCCGAAAAGTCCTCGTGGCCCGGCGTGTCCAAGAGGTTGAACATCTTGCCGTCGTGCTCGAACGTCATGACGGAGGCGCTGACGGAAATGCCGCGCTCCTTCTCGATCTTCATCCAGTCGGACTGGGTGCGCCGGTTCTCGCCGCGCGCCCGCACGGCCCCGGCCGCGCGGATGGCGCCGCCCGCCAGCAGGATATGCTCGGTCAGGGTGGTCTTGCCCGCGTCGGGGTGGGCGATGATGGCGAAGGTCCGGCGACGGCCGGCTTCTTCGTTCAGGGTCAGTTTCGACATGCAGGATCCTTGGCGCGCGCGGACCTAGCGCGCCAAGGCCTGAAAGTCACGACCGCCCCCGATCCGGGACGTCAGGAGTCCTCGTCCTCTTCGCCATCTTCCTCGGCCGGGGGTTCGGGCTCCCCGCGGGCGCGCGCGATCAGAACCCGCGCCGCATGGGCGTTTTTGCGATCATGCGGATTGTTGGCCAGGGGTTGCAGCAGGTCCACCGCCTGGTCCTTCTGATCGACGGCGATCAGGGCGCTGGCATAACCCAGACGCGCGCTGGGCAGCTGGGGCGCCAACTGCTGGGCCAATTCCCAGGTCGCCAGGTCGTTCTCGTTCGGATAGCCCTCGGCGCCTTCGCGCGACCGGGCCAGCATCAGGAAGGTGGTGTAGTTGGCGTCGTCCAGCCGATAAGCACGGCCCAGATACGCGCGGGCCTGACCCATCAAGGCGGGCTTGTCGGCGCCCTCTTCGGCGGCCTTGGCCATGCGTATGGACGCCAGCAGCTGAAGCGCCCGCACATTGCCCGGTTCGATCTCCAGCAGTCGGTTCAAGGCGGTTTCGGCGGCCGCCTTGTCACCATAGTCCGCTTCGACGTGACCCAGGGTCAGCAGCGCCAGACCGTCATCGGGATATTTGGCCGCCAGACGGCGCACCTGAGCCAGGGTGTCGGCGGCCTGGGCCTCGGGCAGCTTGTCCCGCGCCAGGCGCTGGCCCAGCAGCAACAGGTCGTCGGCCGATTCCGGCATGCGAGTGATGCTGATCTGCGCCTCGGGCCAGCGGATCGGCAGGCCCGTATAGTTCAAGGCGCCGCGCGAATAGCTGCGCAGCTGGGCCTGAAGCTGTTGCGGGGTCAGGCCCGTGGCCTGTTGCATGGCCTCGACCGAACCCATGCCGTCGCCATAGAGACGCAGATATTCGGCCAGCTGGGCCGTGCGAGCGGTGTCGCTCATGAACCAGTGGGTCAGAAGCCAGGCGATCGGATAGTAGGTGCCGGCGCGATAGCGGTTCACCTTCCACATCGGGTTCGCCAGGAATTCCTCCATGTCGATCCACGACCCTTCGCGCAACCAGGCCATGCGGTTGTTCGAGTGGCGCCCGATGTAGGTGATCTCGGCCTCGATGTCGGTGTTGCCGTAGAAGTCGGCGAAGCCTTCGATGAACCAGGCCGGATAAAGACGTCCGAAATTGCCCAGCATGAAATGGTGGGCGTATTCGTGCAGCAGTATGGTTTCACCGCTCAACGCCTGGGGCGAACGGCCCCGCGCCGTCGTCGTCTCGTTCACCGCGATGGCGTAGATGTCTTCGTCGCTGGGGGTGTAGAAGCCGCCCACGCCGTCGCCGATGCCCGGCGCCACGCGGCTGAGCCCGCGCCGATCGCGCACCAGATAGATGGGCAGCTTGCGGTCCGGCGCCGCCTCTGGATCCAGCCCCGAGCGGAAGCGCAGCAGGCGGTCATAGCTTTCCAGCTTCTGCACGAAGTCGCGCAGCGGACGTTCGGAACCGTCGGAATAGACGATGAACCGCTGGCTTTCGGCGCGCAGCCATCCGGCGTCGGCCGGTCCGGCCATGGCCAGAAGCCCCCCCGCCATAGCCAGCGTCGCAGCCATGCCGCGCAGGGTTTTACCGATTGTCATCCTGGTCGTCCCGAAATCCCGTCAGCCCCAGCCCAAAGCTAAGCGCAGGATCGGTGTGGCTTCAAGCGTCGCCTGCCGGCCTCAGGCCGCCATGCGGTTCCACACGGCCTTGTCGCAGGTCGTGGCGTCCAGGCGGCCGCGGCGGGCCTTGGTCGACAGCTGTTCGATCACGGCGGTCGGCAGGGCGCAGAAGCGCGGCTCGACCAGTTCAGGCGCACAGCCGGCGGCGTCGGCGGCGAACAGGGCGGCGTTGATCTCGGGCGCGCGGTCGGCGATCAGCCAGGCCAGGCGGCGCGCCCGGCCCGGATCGTTGACGTGCAGCATGGGGTCTTCGGCGAACAGTTCGCAGCCCAGCTCCAGCACATAGTCGAAGCCCAGCCGTTCGAACCGGCGCGCGTCGGCGGGCGTGACCGGGCAGGCCTCGTCCAGATCGAACACGACGTCGTTCAGAAGAAACAGCATGAAGCAAACCTGGCTGGCGCGGACGTTTCTTCGTCCGTGATCAGACCCTAGGCCCGGTCCGCTTGCGGTCCCGTTCACGAACGCGGTTAAGCCTTTACGACCGGCCGCCGGGGGCGTTCACACGGTGGAAGCCATGCTCTGGCGCGGGCCGGCGATGCGGTCCAGTCTGGCGGTTCGGAGGATGCGATGGCGGGCGACGACTGGCGCGGCTGGGTTCTGTACCAGATCTATCCGCGCAGCTTTCAGGACACGGACGGCGACGGCGTCGGCGATCTGAAGGGGATCACGGCCCGGCTGGATCATGTCGCATCCCTGGGCGTGGACGGGGTGTGGCTGTCGCCCTTCTATCCGTCGCCGATGGCCGACTTCGGCTATGACGTGGCCGATTATTGCGGCGTCGATCCGATGTTCGGGACGCTGGACGATTTCGACGCCCTGGTGGCCCGCGCCCACGCCCTGGGGCTGAAGGTCGTGATCGATCAGGTCTGGTGCCACACCTCGGACCGGCATCCGTGGTTCCAGGCCAGTCGTGAAGACCGCACGGGCGACCGCGCCGGCTGGTACGTCTGGGCCGACGCCAAGGCCGATGGATCGCCGCCCAGCAACTGGCAGTCCGTGTTCGGCGGCCCGGCCTGGACCTGGGACGCGCGGCGCGGCCAGTATTACATGCATAACTTCCTGTCGGCCCAGCCGCAGCTGAACCTGCACCACCGGCCGGTGCGGGACGCCCTGCTGGATGTGGCGCGCTTCTGGCTGGATCGGGGGGTGGACGGGTTCCGGCTGGACGCCCTGAATTTCGCCATGCACGATCCGGCCCTGACCGACAATCCGGCCCAGCCGCCGGGCACGGGGGTGTGGCCGCGCACCCGGCCGTTCGATTTCCAGCAACATCTGCATAATCAGTCCCAGCCCCAGATGCTGGATTTCCTGGCGCGGGTGCGCGCCCTGACCGATGCCTATGGAGGCCGGTTCACCGTGGCCGAGATTCCCGGCGCAGACTCGGGGGCCGAGCGGCGGGCCTATGTGACGCCGGGGCGGCTTAGCACCGCCTATGGCTTCGACTTCCTGTATGCGCCGGACCTGAGCGCCGCGCGGGTGCATGCGGCGATGGCTGAGTGGCCGGAAGACGCGGGTTGGCCGGCCTGGGCCTTCTCCAACCACGACGCGCCGCGCGCGGTGTCGCGCTGGGCGCCCGGCGCGGATCGGGAGGCGGCCGCTTGCATGGCCCTGTTGCTTCTGCTGTGCCTGCGCGGGGTGGTGTTCCTGTATCAGGGCGAGGAACTGGGTCTGCCCCAGGCGGATGTGCCCTTTGATCGGCTGATGGACCCCGAGGCCATCGCCAACTGGCCCCGCACCCTGGGGCGCGACGGCGCCCGCACCCCCATGCCCTGGACGATGCAGCCGCCCTGGGCCGGGTTTTCGACGGCCGAGCCATGGCTGCCGGTCGATGCGCGCCATCCGTCGCTGTCGGTCGCCACGCAGGATGCGGATGCGGGGTCGATGCTGAGCCTGACCCGCCGTCTGGTGGCCCTGCGCAAGGCCCATGAGGCGCTGCGGACCGGCGCCTATCGGCCGGTGGAGGCGCCCGAGCCCCTGATCGTCTTCCAGCGGGGGCAGGGGGCGGGGGCCCTGCTGTGTGCGTTCAACCCGACGGGGGAGGCCGTGGACTGGCGCCTGCCGGACGGCTGGCGCGCAATCCAGGCGGTGAACGGCGGCGAAAAGGGTTTCGGCCCCTACGCCGCCGTCGTGGCCGAACGCCTTATTTGAACACCGACGGCAGCCACAGCGACATCGCCGGCACGAAGGTCACCAGCATCAGCACCGCCAGACAGGTCAGCCAGAAGGGCCAGATGGTGCGCAGCGACGCCGTCATCGGAATCTTGGCGATGGCCGAGCCGACGAACAGCACGCTGCCGACCGGCGGCGTGATCAGCCCCATGCCGCAGTTCAGCAGCAGGATGACCCCGAACTGCACCGGATCGACCCCGAACGCCTTGGCCACCGGCAGGAAGATGGGCGTGCAGATGATGATCAGCGGCGCCATGTCCATGAAGGTGCCCAGCAGCAGCAGCACGATGTTGATCAACAGCAGCACCAGGATCGGATTGTCGGTGATGGCGCGCAGCAGATCGACCATGGCGGCCGGGATCTGCAGATAGGCCATCAGCCAGCCGAAGGCGCCGGCGCAGCCGATGATGAACAGCACCATGCCCGAGGTGCGGGCCGCGCCCATGCAGGCGTCCTTGAAGGCGCTCCATTTCAAGTGGCGATAGACCACGCCCGTCACGATCAGGGCGTAGATGACCGCGACAGCGGCGCTTTCCACGGCGGTGAAGATGCCCGCCCGGATGCCGCCGAAGATGATGACGACCAGCAGCAGGCCGGGAATGGCGGCGACCAGGCGGCTGGCCACGGCCGGGAAGCCGGGGAAGGCCTCGGCCGCATAGCCGCGACGACGCGCCACGATATAGGCGGTGATCATCAGGCCGACCGCCAGGGTCAGGGCCGGGATCATGCCGGCGGCGAACAGGTCCGAGATCGACACCCCGCCCCCGGCCGAGGCCGAATACAGGATCATGTTGTGCGACGGCGGAACCAGCAGGGCCACCAGGGCGGCCGAGATGGTGACATTGACGGCGTAGTCGCTGTCATAGCCGCGCTTCTGCATCTGGGGGATCATGGTGCCGCCGATGGCCGAGACGTCGGCGATGGCCGAGCCGGACACGCCGCCGAACAGGGTCGATCCGGTCACCGTCACCTGGCCCAGGCCGCCGCGCACATGGCCGACCATGGAGGACGCCAGGGCGATCATCCGGTCCGACAGCCCGCCCTTCATCATCAGTTCGCCGGTGAAGATGAACAGTGGAATGGCCAGAAGGGCGACCGAGGTGATGTCGGACCCCATCTGCTGGAACACCACGATGGGCGGCAGGGCCAGATACAGAACCGTCGCCAGGGTGGCCGACAGCAGGCAGAAGGCCACGGGAACGCCGATGGCCAGCAGGACCAAAAGGGTGCCGAAAAGGATGATGTATTCCATGGTCAGCCTTCCCCCTCGGCCTTGAAGTCGCCGAACGCCAGCCGTTCCAGCGAGAAGATCAGGATCAGCGCGCCCCCGACGCACAGGGCCGCGAACTTCAGCCCCGACGGCAGCGGCGCCCCGGCCATGGCCACGCTCCAGTCATCGATCATCAGCCGCCCGCCCAGCACCATCAGGCCGAAGCCCGAGGCGGCGGCGATCAGCCGGCTGACGGTCTTCAGCACCGTCTGGCGCATCGGCGACAGGGCGTGCAGCAGGGTCTGGAAGGCGAAGTGGGCCTCGCGCCGCACGGCCACCGAAGCGCCCAGCATGACGGTGAAGCTCATCAGCAACAGGGCCACCGGCTCGGTCCAGCCGGGGCTGTCGTTCAGCACATAGCGCGCGAACACCTGCCAGGCCTGGATCAGGCTCATGAAGAACAGCGCCGCCGCCGCCAAGATCATGGCGCTGGCGGACACCCTGTCCAGCGTGCGCCGCACGCCGAGTTGCAAGGATGACATCGGACCCCTCCTCTGAAGGTCGGTCGAAGGTTGGTCGGCCGCGCCGGTCAGGCGGCCGCGATGCGATCGTGCAGGCCGCGCAGACGCGGCTCGGACAGGTGACGGTCCAGCATGGGCTTCACGCTGGCGGCGAAGGCGGCCTTGTCGACGGCGTTGACCTGGACCCCCGCGGCAGTGACGGCGGCGCGCGCCTCGGCCGAGCGCTGGTCCCAGCCCTGGCGCATCACCTGAACCGAACGGCGGGCCACGTCGCGCACCAGGTCGCGGTCGGCGGGCGTCAGCCGGTCCAGGCTGGCCTTGGAGATCAGCAGGGCGTCGGGCGAGAAGGAGTGGTCGGTCTCGGACCAGTAGCGGGCCACCTCGAACTGGCGGCTGGACTGATAGGCGGGCCAGTTGTTCTCGGCCCCATCGATCAGATGGGTCTGCAACGACGAGAACACGGCCCCGAACGTCAGCGGCGTGGGGTTGGCGCCCATGGCGCGCAGGGTCTCGATGAAGATGTCCGACTGGGGCGCGCGGATCTTCAGCCCGTGCATCTGGCCCGGCTCGGACACCGGATGGCGCACATTGTACAGGCAGCGCGGCGCGGCGTCGTAATAGGCCAGTCCGACCAGGCCGTGATGCTCGAACACGTTCAGCAGTTCGCTGCCGACCGGGCCGTCGACCACCGCGCGCATGTGCGCCACGTCGCGGAAAACATAGGGCAGCGACAGGATGCGCGTCTCGGGAAAGGCGTTGTTCAGGGCGGCGGTGGCCACCCGGCAGATGTCGATGGCGCCATAGCGGGCCAGGCCGATGGAATCGTCCTCATTGCCCAGCTGGCCCGACGGAAACTGGCGCATGCCCAGCCGCCCGCCGGTCAGGCGACCCAGCTCCTCGCCCATCCACTGCACGGCCATGACGGTGGGGAAGTCGCCGGGGTGCACGTCCACCGCCTTGAAGGTGACAGAGCCGTCCGACGCGGCCGGGCGTGTGCAGCCCGCCAACGTCAGGCCGGTCAGCGTCAGGCCGGCCAGGGCCAGGCTTCGACGGGTGGTCATCAGTGTTTCCCTTCCTCCCGGCGGCGGACGCTCTGACGGCGACCTGACCGCGCGCCCTTGCGGGCGATGTTTCAGTCCAGCGGCCGCGCCTCCACGGCCATACAGTCTATGGCGCCGTCCGGGCCGAAGTCGGCGCGGGCCGACTGTCCGGCGCGAATGGCGTGGACGCCGGTGGCGGCGCCCGTCGAAATCAGCTGTCCCGCCTCCAGCCGACGACCGCGCCGCGTCAGCAGGTTCAGCAGGAAGACCAGGGAGTCCAGCGGCCCGTTGGGAATGGACGCCGCCCCGCCGCGCCCGATCTCGGCCCCGTCGATCTGCATGGCGCAGGTCAGGCCGTCCAGCCGCGCACGCCAGTCATCGATCGGCTGGCCCAGGATCAGGCCGGCGTTGTTGCCGAAGTCCGAGGCCGTCACCGCCGGCCCATGGTCGTTGATGCCGGCGAAGGGGCTGCCCGCGATCTCGACCCCGATCCAGCAGCGGGCCACCAGATCGGCGGCGGCCTGGGCGGTCCAGTCGTCGCGGACGGGCGCGTCCTGGCCCAGCTCCAGCACATACTCCGCCTCGACCGCCGCGAAGCCGCCGTCGATGACGCCGAAGCGGGTGGGGGCGGCGCCGGCCTGCCAGATGTTGCGCGCGAAGATCGGCCCGGCCAGGCGCCCCGCGCCATAGGTCGTGTCGTGCGGCGGGTTGATGCGGCCCAGCTTCCAGCCCGCGACCCGGTCGGGCCAGGCGGCGATGGCCGCGTCCTGAATGGCGTACGCGGCGGCCATGTCGGCCGGCGTCGGGCCGGGATAGGCCGTCACCGCGCGGGCGCCGCGCCGGGCGGTCACAAAGACGTCCGCGACCGCGACGGCCGTGGGTGCGCCGGTGTCCGGTGCGGGCACGCTCATGCCGATGCGCTCCGTTGCGACGCCGTGCGCCCGGCCGTGGCTGGACCCTGAATTCTGACGATTGCGTGTTTCACGCTTCCTCCCGTTGCGGGAGACATTGCGCAGGAAGGAAACCGGTGTCAATTTCATTTGCGTCGAACCCTCGCGTTCGGCTTCACGCAGAACGTCGCGGCCTTAAGGCGACGGTGCGATAGGAAGGACGCCATGACCCGATTCCGTTTTCCCGCCCTTGCTGCGGGCCTCGCGGCCGTGATCGGCCTGATGCTGACGCCCCAGGGACCGGCCCTGGCCCGGCAGGCGACGCCGGCGACGGCCGAGGCGGCGCTGCCGGCCTTCCCCGGCGCCCTGGGCTGGGCGGCCCAGACGCCCGGCGGGCGGGGCGGGCGCATCATTCGCGTGACCAATCTGGACAGCGAGGGGCCGGGCTCCCTGCGCGCGGCGATCGAGGCCGAGGGGCCGCGCATTGTGGTGTTCGAGGTCGGGGGTGTGATCGACCTGGGCAAGAAGACGCTGGTGCTGCGCAACCCCTTCATCACCATCGCAGGCCAGACGGCGCCTTCGCCGGGGATCACCCTGATCCGGGGCGGCATGGACATCCGCGGCCACGACGTGATCGTGCAGCATATCCGCATCCGCCCCGGCTCGGCCGGCGGCGGCTGGATGAGCGGCTGGGACGAAGACGGCATCGCCACGGTCGGCGCCTATAATGTCATCATCGACCATTGCAGCCTGACCTGGGCCACCGACGAGAACCTGTCGGCGTCCGGCCCGCGCTTCACCGGCTCGACGCCCGAGGAATGGCGTCGCGGCACCAGCCACAACATCACCTTTTCGAACAATCTGATCGGCGAAAGCCTGGCCCACTCGACCCATTCCAAGGGCGAGCATTCCAAGGGGTCGCTGATCCACGACAATGTCGCCGGCCTGCTGATCGTCGGCAATCTGTACGCCCACAACTATGAGCGCAGCCCCCTGTTCAAGGGCGGGGTGCACGGGGTGATCGTCAACAACCTGATCTACAATCCCGGCCCGCGCGCCATCCATTACAACCTGGCGCCCGAGGAATGGGGCGACGTCCCGTTCGAGGTCGGCAAGATGAGCGTGGTCGGCAACGTGCTGCGCGCCGGGCCGTCGACCCCGACCGACCGTCTGGCCTTCATGATGATCGGCGGGGCGGGCGACGTGGAATACTATGGCCGCGACAACATCGCCGTGGACCAGGTGGGCGAGCCGATCCGCATGTTCGGCCGCTACACCACCGCCCCGGCCCGCATCATCGAGACCCGCCGCCCGCCGGTGTGGTGGGACGGCCTGACGCCCATGCCGGCCGAACAGGTGCAGGTGGCGGTGCTGCGCAACGTCGGCGCCCGGCCGTGGGACCGCGACATGCGCGACGTGCTGCTGATCGCCGAGGTGGCCGAGGGGCGCGGCGAGATCATCGATCACGAAGACCGGGTCGGCGGTTATCCGGCCGTGACCGAGGCGACGCGCAAGGCCTTCAACCCCGACGACTGGGATCTGCGCTTCATGACGCCTATGCGCGACGAGGTGCTGGATCGGCCGGCCCAGCGCCGCGGAACCTGATGGGGGCCTGACAGCCGCCGCAACCGAGGCTAGATTCATCGTTCGATGAAAAGGACGACCGCTTGAACGACCCCCGCCGCCCCGGCAAGCCCGCGACCATCAATGATGTGGCGCGCCTGGCGGGCGTCTCGAAAAAGACCGTCAGCCGGGTCATCAACAACTCGCCCTTCGTGCGCGAGGAGACCCGCGCCAAGGTCGAGGCGGTGATCGCGGAATCCGGCTTCAGTCCCGACCCTCAGGCGCGGGGCCTGGCCTTCCGGCGGTCGTTCCTGGTGGGGATGATCTACGACAATCCCAGCCCCAACTATGTGGTGAACATGCAGCAGGGGGTGCTGGACGCCGTGCGCGGCTCGGGCCTGGAGCTGGTGGTCCACCCCTGCAACCGCGCCGCCGACAGCTTCCTGGCCGATGTCGAAGGCTTTGTGGTGCGGCAAAAGCTGTTCGGCGTGGTCATGCCGCCGTCGGTGTCGGAGGACGAACGGGTCGTGGCCCTGCTGCGTCAGGCGGACTGTCCCTATGTGCGGATCGCCTCGGTGTCGCTGGACGAACCGGCGCGCATGGTGGTGACGAACGACAGTCGCGGCGCCGCCGAGGCCGCGCGCCACCTGGCCCAGCTGGGTCACACGCGGGTAGCCTTCATCTCGGGCCCCGACAGCTTCCGCTCGTCACACGAACGGGGCAGGGGGTTTTCCGAAGGTCTGGCGGAATACGGCCTGACGCTTGACCCGGCCTATGTGCGGCGCGGGGCCTATACGTTCGAATCCGGCGCCGAGGCGGCGGCCGATCTGCTGGCCCTGCCGGACCCGCCCACCGCCATCTTCGCCGGCAATGACGAAATGGCCATCGGGGTGATGAAGGCGGCGCGCGACCGGGGCCTGGACGTGCCGTTCGACCTGTCCATCGTCGGCTTCGACGACCTGCCGATGGCGTCGCGCGTTTGGCCAAACCTGACGACCGTGCGCCTGCCGGTGCGCGACATGGGGCGGATGGCGGCCGAAAAGCTGACGGCCCGCAGCCGGGGCCTGGACCCCGCCGCCCTGGACCAGCCGGAGATCATTCCGTCGCTGGTGGTCCGGGATTCCGCGGCCCCGCCTCGATCTTGAGTTTCGCCTGATCACGTAACGGCGATCTGTGGCGCATCGGGGTCTTGCATGATAACCCCGTCCGTGCGCGGAAGGTCGCCGGCCCACGGCTTGGGCATGGCTTTTCGCCTTCGGACAACGCCCTCAACCCTCTTGATCGAACGGTCCGCGCCATGGCGTCCGTCCCGCCACCCCGATCGGCGCTTGAAGCCGACACGACCGCAGCCTTTCCCTATTCTATCCCGCCCGGTTTCGACGCCGCCGTGCGCCACTCGATCCGGGGGGCGCTGGCGATTCTGGACGCGGATCCGGGCTTCTATCGCTGCATGGACGACATACCGACCTATGCGCTGGGGGTGCTGGCGCTTTATCTGCATGCGACGGACCGGCTGTATCACCGGGGTCTTCAGGAGGCGGCCCGCGACCTGTTCAGCGCCGGGCGCGCCACGGCCGTTCTGGCGCGGATGCAGTCGGCCGGCCTGATCGTTCCGCGCGATGATTTCCGCAGCGGCCGCCAGCGCCGATATGCGCCCGAACCGGCCATGATCGAGGCCTATCGCACCTGCTATCGGATCGAGTTGGAAAGCCTGAGCCTGATCGATCCCAGGGTGGGTCGGCTGGTTCAGACCTATGACGACCCGGCGGTGTTCGAGGACATCGTCGGCTTCCTGGCGCGACGGCATCTGGCGGCGGCGACGCTGGATCAGGAGCTGATCGACCCCCTGGGCGGGATCGGAGCGCACTCGATGGGGCTGATGCTGGCCTATGCCCTGGCAGAGGCGGCGTTTCAGGCGGGTTTCGACCGTCCCGAGGGCGAGGTGTCGGTCAACATCACCCATCTGGCCCGGCGTCTGGGCGTATCGCGAACCCACGCGCGTCGGCTGTTGAAGAGGCTGCACGACGCCGGCCTGACGACCGTGGGCGACAAGACGGGCGTGTTGGTTCTGAACCCGGCCTTCGCGGACGGGTTTGCGCTTTATTTTCTGGGCATGTTCACCACGCTGATGGCGGCGGTCGAACATCGGATTTCCTGAGGCGACACCCGTTCCGCTTCGCAGATCGGTGATCGCGAGCGTCTCAAAAATGTCCACTATCGAAGGGTTTGCGACGCGATTAAGCTTGATGCGCCGACAAGGTCGGGGGGAAAAATGATCTCGAAATTCTGGTGCAACAGCATGGCCGCCGGCCTGTTGTCGCTTGTGGCCCTGTGCGGTTCTGCCGGGGTCGCCTCGGCGCAGACCGCGTCGCCCTATTCATCCGTCGTCGGCCAGCCGACCGACCTTATCGTGCTGGCGCCCGGCGGGGCGGCCTATGTGGCCTCCAACACGGGCCTCTATTATCTGCCCACGCCGGCTGGTGCGCCGGTGCTGATCAGTGGCGCGCGTCAATATCGGGAACTGGCGATGCTGCCGGACGGCAGTCTTCTGGGCGGCTCCACTAACGGCGGCGTCTATCGGTACAACGCCGGCTGCACGACCCTGGCCGGCTGCGGCGAAACCCTGTTCGTGGCGCTGGGAACCGGTGGCGGCGTTTATGGCGTCGCGGTCGATCCGGTCAATTCGTATGTCTTCATCAGCGGCTACGATGGCGACATCGTGCGCCGGACGGACCTGACCGGCGCGGGCATCACGACGTTCGCGACCGCGGCGGCGGCGGTGAATCTGAACGGACCTTCGGGTCTGGAGGTCGGGACGGACGGCTTTCTGTATGTTGGCGATTCCGACAATCTGCGGATCGTGCGCTATCCCACCAACTGCGTTGCGCCCTGCGCCAGCGGGACGGTGTTCGCCAGCGGCGGCGGCATGACCTCGACGCGGGGGCTGGCGCGTTCGCCGACCAGCAACATCATGTTCATTTCCGACGGCGGCGCCCTGGGGTCGGGCAAGGTTTATACGGTCGGTCCGGCCGGCGGCACGCCGGTCCAGTATTCGGCCCTGGCGGTCAACGGCATCGAGAGCATCTATCTGGATGACGCCACCACCACCCTTTACGTCTCGGGCGGCGTCGGCAGCGGGTCGCCCAACACCTATGAAATCTCGGTGGCGGCCGCGCCGTCCTTCCTGGTTCCGACGGTGCCGACCCTGACGGAATGGGCGATGATCCTGCTGGCGTTGCTGCTGGCGGGCGGCGGCGGCTTGATGCTGTGGCGCCGTCAGGGCGAACCGGCCTGAGCCAAGCCGCCCAGGCTGCGGCGGGCCTCATCATCCGCCGCAGCCGAGGGGTCTCAGCGGCGGGTCAGCCGACCAGGCCCTTCACATAGTCGCGGATAGCGTCGTCGGTGGCGTTGGCGAAGAAATATTCGCCGAACCGTTCGCCGGCCACGGCGGCCTTCAGCAGGTCCTGATCGACGGACTTCAGCACCGTCAGCATGTCATGGCAGGTGACGGACTTCAGCGCTTTCAGGATGCCGCGATTGCGCGCCATGATCTCGGCCCGCTCCTTGGGATAGCCCAGGCCGCGCTCGCCGTCGAACAGCTTGCGATAGACGTCCTGCAGGTTCAGCTCGGCCGCCCAGCCGAAGCCCTTGGCGTAGGGCATGGAGATGGCGTTGCCATCGTTGATCTGGGCGAACAGGAAGGCGTCGGTCGGGTCGATCACCAGGCCGCAGAACACGCCCGGCATGCTGTTGCAGGCCAGCATGGACCCCATGCCGGTGCCGCAGCCGGTGACCACGAAATCCGCCGCGCCCGAGTTCAGCAGGACGCCGGTCAGCAGGCCGTTCATGACATAGGTCAGCGACGCCTTATCCTCGGCCGTGTACATGCCGTAGTTGAACACCTGATGGCCCAGCGGCTCGGCCACCGAGGTCAGGGCCTCGTGGATGATCCCGTTCTTGGCGGCCTGGCTGTTTTCGGTGATGAGGGCGATCTTCATGGGGTGTCTCCAGGCGAAGTCTGCGGGCGAGCGAACGTCCAGGGGTTTGCATAGGCTTATGACACCGGTTACCTATCGAAGCAATTCGCAGCCCGCCTGGACGGTCCCGACATGAGCGTTTCCTTTGATCTGACCGGCCGCAGCGCCTTGGTGACCGGCGCCAACACCGGCCTGGGCCAGGCTATCGCCGTGGGTCTGGCCCAGGCGGGGGCCGACATCGTGGCCGTGGGCCGTTCGGCGCCGACCGAGACCGAGGCCGCCGTCCGCGCCCTGGGTCGGGGCTTCAAGGCCATCGCGGCCGACCTGTCGTCGACGGCGCCCATCGCGGATGTGGCGGCCCAGGCCGGGCCGGTGGACATTCTGGTCAACAACGCCGGCATTATCCGCCGCGCCGACAGCCTGGACTTCACCGAGGAAGACTGGGACGCGGTGATCGACACCAATCTGAAGACCGCCTTCTTCCTGTCCCAGGCCGTGGCCCGCACCTGGGTCGCGGGCGGGTGCGGCGGCAAGATCATCAACATCTGCTCGATGCTGTCGTTCCAGGGCGGCATCCGCGTGCCGTCCTATACGGCGTCCAAGAGCGGCCTGGCGGGGATCACGCGCCTTCTGGCCTGCGAATGGGCGGGGCGAGGGATCAACGTCAACGGCATCGCGCCGGGCTATTTCGCCACCAACAACACCGAGGCCCTGCGCGCCGACGAGACACGCAACCGCGACATCCTGGGCCGCATTCCGGCCGGGCGCTGGGGCGATCCGGCGGATCTGGCGGGTGCGGCGGTCTTCCTGGCCAGCGACGCGGCCGCCTATGTGCACGGGACCATACTGCCGGTCGATGGCGGCTGGCTGGCGCGCTAGTCCGCCAGACTGTTCAGCCAGTCTTCCAGATTGGTGAAGCCGTCGCCGTTGCGATCGGCCGGGCCGTCGGTCGGATCGGCGGGGTTCAGGCCGTTGGCCATTTCCCAGGCGTCGGGCATGCCGTCGCCGTCGCCATCGATCCAGGGTTCCCCCGGCGCCAGATCGGGCCAGCCGCCGACCTGGGCCTGGCTGTCGATGATGCGGCCGGTGCGGTCGCGCACGCCGGCGATGATGCGGGCGTCCGCCGCGTCGCGCACTGGGCCGGCGCCGGCGCGGGCCATTACGGCGTCGGCGGCCTCTTGCGCCGTGTGGGTCGCCGCATCGGCCCAGTCGGGGCGGGCGGGCAGGCGATAGCCGGGGCGGTCGCCGTCGCGCACCAGGCGCCACGGATCGTCGGGAACGGCGCCGTCCATGCTGTTGGCCTCGAACCAGGCGCGGGCCAGGGGATTGCTCTCATGGAACGCCCAGCGCCCGCGCGAATCCGGCCCCGGCACATAGGCGTTGGCGATGAAGGCGTAGGCGGCGTGGCTGTCGGTGTCGGCGTTATAGCCTGCATGCGACCCGCCCCAGTTGTAGAAGACGTTGTTGCGGAACTCGAAGCGCGGCCCTTCGGCATCGACGGCGGGCGGATTATAGTTGCCCGGACGCGGCATGCGCGCCTGATGGTTGGCCCACAGATTGTGATGGAAGGTCATGCGCGCGCCGTGGCCGCCGCGCAGCAGCGAGCCATAGCCGTGGGCCCCCTTGTCGTGGCCCGAGGCGTTCAGGGATTCGGCGATCAGGCTCCATTGAACGGTGACGTCATAGATGCCGCGTTCGGGCGCATCATAGCGGCTGCCGGCGGACAGGGTCTCGTCCACCGACCACGAGGCGGAGATGTGGTCCAGGATGATGCGGCGCCCGCGCGTTATGGATACGGCGTCCTCCTGACTGCCGCCTTCGTCGCCCAGGCGGACACGGAGGTGACGCACCACCACATCGTCGGCGGCGATGATCAGGGGCTGGCCACGCAGCGCGATCCCCCCGCCCGGCGCCGTCTGTCCCGCCAGGGTGAGGCGCCCCTGCCGGATGGTCAGCGGCGACTGCAGAACGATGGTCCCGCCGATGTCGAAGACGATGGTCCGCGCGCCGCGCGTCTCGATCGCGGCGCGCAGACTGCCGGGGCCGGAATCGTTCAGATTCGTGACCCGCGCGACCACGCCCCCGCGTCCGCCCAGGGAGAATCGGCCCGCCCCTTCGGCGCCGGGAAAGGCCAGGGCGCCGTCCTGGGCCAGGACGGAATCCGCCAGCCCCGCACACAGGGCCAGTCCGATGCAGACGGCGCGGCCCGTCACTCGACTGTGCAGACGCAGGGTTGCCAGATCGACGATCATCGGGTTAGGGTCCGTTTTGATACCGGTGTCAGGAGCCATAGCGCCCCATCATGACACCGGTGTCAACAAGGGGCGCCGCCAAAGGGGGACGCTTCCACTAAAAGACAGACCGGGGCAAATCCCGGCGTCCGTGCCCTATGGGAGGAGGCATATGTCGCAAGTTCATACGCGGGGCCGCGCCCTGCGCCGCTCGCTGATCGCCGGGACTTCGGGTCTCGCCATCGCCATGACGCTGGGGGCCGTCTCGGCCTCGGCGCAATCCACGCCGCAACAGGCCACGGAAGTCGAAGAGGTGATCGTCACCGGCTTCCGCGCCAGCCTGAACAATGCGCTGAACATCAAGCGCAATGAAACCGACATGGTCGACGCCATCTCGGCCGAGGACATCGCCGACTTCCCGGACCTGAACCTGGCCGAGTCGATCCAGCGCATCCCCGGCGTGTCGATCGACCGCGACGCCGGTGAAGGCCGCAGCCTGACGGTGCGCGGCCTGTCGGCCGACTTCACCCGCACCCGCATCAACGGCATGGAGGCCCAGGCCACCACCGGCGGCACCGATTCCTCGGGCGGCGCCAACCGCGGCCGGGGTTTCGACTTCAACATCTTCGCCTCGGAGCTGTTCAACAACATCCGGGTGCGCAAGACCCAGGCGGCCATGATCGAGGAAGGTTCGCTGGGCGCGACCATCGATCTGCAGACGACGCGGCCGTTCGACTACAACGGCTTCCGCGCCGCCGCCTCGGTCCAGTACGGCTACAACGACCTGTCCGAAAGCTGGAACCCGCGCTTCGCCGGCCTGATCAGCAACACCTTCGCCGACGGCATGATCGGTGTGCTGGTCTCGGTCGCCTACAGCGAGCGCAGCCTGTTCGAAGAGGGTTTCAGCACGGTCCGCTGGGATCGCGCCACGGCCCAGAACGGCGGCTTCTGCAGCCCCGTGGGCGTCACGCCGGTCACCCCGGGCAACAGCTCGGGCATCGGCTCGAACGCCGCCAACTGCGTGACCGGCATTCCGCGCCCGGCCAACAACCCGGCCAATGTGTCGGCCTATCAGACGGCGAACAACGCCAATGTCTTCATCCCCCGCCTGCCGCGCTACGGCCGGCTGGTGCACGAGCAGGAGCGCACCGGTTTCACCGGCGCCATCCAGTTCCGCCCGCGCGAAGGCACGACGATCAGCTATGATCTCCTGTACTCGAACCTCGATTCGACCCGGCAGGAGAATTTCCTGCAGGCCCTGTCGTTCAGCCGCAACCGCGACAACGGCGGCCAGCCGCAGATCCACGTTCTGGAAGCGGTGGTCGAAAACGGCGCCCTGGTCTATGGCCGTTTCAACAACGTCGATGTGCGCGCCGAACAGCGGTTCGACACCCTGAGCACCGAATACGTCCAGCACAGCCTGACGCTGGACCATCAGTTCAGCGACAATTTCAGCATGCGCGCCTACCTGGGCCGCGCCACGTCGGACTTCAAGAACGACCAGCAGACCACCGTCACCCTGGACCGCCAGAACGCCCAGGGCTTCAGCTGGGACTTCCGCGGCAATCCGAACAGCCCGCTGATCAACTGGGGCTTCGACGTCGCCGACCCGAACGCCTGGCAATGGCGCGACGTGTCCCTGGGCACTGCGGCCAACTCGATGTCGGCGCCGCGTTCGGAAATCCGCATCCGTCCGCAAGGGGTGGAGAACACCTTCGACGCGGCCCAGCTGGACTTCACCTACGACGTCAACGACCAGTGGACGCTGCGCTTCGGCGGCAACTGGAAGACCTATGAATCCGACGCCTATGAGTATCGGCGCGGGACGGGCAGCGACGGCGAGCTTCTGGTGCCGCGCCTGCCGACGGGCACCACGGTGGCCGACATCTCGACCCTGCTGACCGGCTTCGGCAGCGGCCTGACCCCGTCGGGTTCGGCGACGTCCTGGGTCATTCCGAACCTGGGCGCCATCGCCAGCCTGTTCAACATCTACTGCAACTGCGACACCGGCGTGCCGGGCGGCGACTTCCGCCTGTACACCATCGAGAACGGCAGCTCGCGCGGCGGCAACCGCCTGGTCCGCGAAGAGGACACGGCCTATTACATCCAGGCCGACTTCGACCTGGACGTGCTGGGCTTCCGCACCCGCGGCAACATCGGCGTGCGTCAGGTGAAGACCGAACTCTATGCCGAGGGCTACAGCTCGGTAGGCGGCGGCACCCTGGTTTCCGGGACCAATGAGTACGATGACACCCTGCCGTCGCTGAACCTGGCGGTGGACCTGACCGACCAGCTGATCTTCCGCCTGGGCGCCGCCAAGGTGATGGCGCGTCCGTCGATCAACAGCTCGCTGTCGGGGGCCAACTTCCTGGTGCCGACGACGTCGCTGGCCTTCGCCGCCTCGGGCCACACCGCCTCGATCGGCAATGTCGAGCTGGAGCCGTACCGCGCCAACACCCTGGACCTGAGCCTAGAGTGGTATTTCGCGCCGGAATCCCTGCTGTCGTTCGCCTGGTTCACCAAGGACATCAACACCTACGTCCAGCTGCGCCGGCAGTATTATGACTACGCCGCCCTGACGGCGATGAACCCCATCGCCTTCGCGCCGGAGCTGTGCACCAACAACGCCCTGTGTTCCGGCCCGACCGATCAGGTCCAACTGACCCAGGCGGTGAACACCCCCGGCGGCGACCTGACCGGGTTCGAGATCAGCTATCAGCAGCCCTTCAGCTTCCTGCCGGGCTTCTGGAGCGACTTCGGCATCCAGCTGAACTACACCCGCGTGTCGTCGGACATCTCCTACTGCCTCAGCGTCGATTGCGACCCGACCAATCCGGCGGGCTTCATCGTCAACGAGATGGTCGGCCTGTCGCCCGAGGCCTACAACGCCACCCTGTATTACGAGAACGACCGTTTCTCGGCGCGGATCTCGGCGGCCTATCGCGACGCCTATCTGCAGCAGGTGCCGGGGCGCAACAACAACGCCCTGGAAGGCAAGGTCGAGACCATGACCGTCGACGCCGCCGCCAGCTACAACCTCAGCGACAGCATCGTGCTGACGTTCGAGGCGCTGAACCTGACCGACGAGGAAAACCACCAGTGGGTCGGCGACGACGACCGCCAGTCCACCTCGGTCTATCACCACACCGGCCGCCAGATCTTCGTCGGCGCCCGGTACCGCTTCTGAGGATCGTTCTCTCCTGAACGCCGACTGGGCCGGGGCGGCTTGCTGCTCCGGCCCCTTTTCTTTGCAGGGATCTGGCCTCAGGCTCGGCTCATGACGCGACCGTTGAACATCCCCTCCGCCGTTGACCGCCGCTGGGACATCGCCGCCCTGGGCGAGGTGATGCTGAGGTTCGATCCCGGCGAACGGCGCGTGCGCAACGCCCGGTCGTTCGACGTCTGGGAAGGCGGGGGCGAATACAATGTCGCCCGCGCCCTTGCCAAGGGGTTCGGCCTGCGCGCCACGGCGATCACGGCCCTGCCGGGTAACGATCTGGGCCTGTTGGCCGACGATCTGATCGCGCAAGGGGGCGTGGATCGGTCGCACATCCTGTGGCGCGATCACGACGGCGTGGGCCGCAACACCCGGCTGGGCCTGAACTTCACCGAGCGGGGCTTCGGCCTGCGCCCGGCGCTGGGGGTTTCGGACCGCGCCAACTCCGCCGCCGCCCAGATGCGGCCGGGCGAGATCGACTGGGACCGGCTGTTCGGCGACGAAGGCGTGCGCTGGCTGCACACCGGCGGCATCTTCGCGGCCCTGTCGTCTTCGACGGCCGAAACGGCGGTCGAGGCGGTGGAGGCGGCTAAACGCCACGGCGTGATCGTGTCCTATGACCTGAACTATCGCGCCAGCCTGTGGAACGCCCATCCCGACCCGGACGCCGCCCGCCGCGTGAACCGCCGCATCGCCCAGAGCGTCGATGTGATGATCGGCGACGAGCACGGCTTCTCCACCTGCCTGGGCCTGGATTTCGACGCGGGGGCGCGGTCCTCGGGCCTGGATGCGGGGCCGTTCCGCGCCGCTGCCCCGGCCTTCGCCGCCGCCTATCCCAATGTGAAGATCGTCGCCGCCACCCTGCGTGAACCGACCACCGCCGGGCGCAACGACTGGGGCGCCGTCGCCTGGGCCGAGGGGCAGGTGGTCGAGGCGCAGGTCCGGCGAGACCTGGACATCTTCGATCGTGTCGGCGGCGGCGACGGCTTCGTCTCGGGCCTGGCCTGGGCCCTGATGGACGGGCGCGATCTTCAGGCGGCGGTCGACTGGGGCGCGGCCCACGGCGCCCTGGCCATGACCACCCCGGGCGACAGCGCCATGGTGTCGCGCGCGGAAGTCGAAGCCCTGCTGAACGGCGCGGGCGCGCGGACGGTGCGCTAGGTTCCGGGCTGGACGTAAGGCACGCGGGCGAACAGCCGTCTTTCGGCCCCGCGCGGGTCGTCCTGCATCCGGCAGGCGTTGTCCAGCAGCATCGTCTGGCGCCGGGGCAGGGTATAGGGCGCCCAGGCGGGCAGACCGTCATGGTTCGGGTCGCCCGTGGCGGCGAAGGCGGCGAAGGCCCCGCTGATCCGGTCGGCCATGGCCTGGGCCGTCGGCCCCACGGCCCGCGATCCGGCGGCGGCGACAGTGTCGAAGGCCAGGGGAATGTCCGATCCGTGCGGCGCGCCCCGCCGCCCGTCCGCCAGGGTCGAGGGCCAGTCCAGCTGATAGACGAAGGCGGGCGATCCCTGTTCGGCGCGCAGCTCGGCCTCGATGATCGCGGCGCGCCACGACCTGGCGGCCGTGGTGGCGGCGATGAAGACCTGGCCGGGGCTGTAGTCGGGATAAAGCCGCCGGTATTCGGCGATCACCGGCTCGGGCGCGATGTCCACCCGCATCTGGGCCAGGGTCATGCGGCCGGGCAGGTCGTCCCAGCCCAGGGTCGCCACATCGGCGCCGGTGAAGGCCAGGGTCTCTTCGCGCGTATTGCCGATCATCATCGGCACGCCCGCCGACTGGGCCGGGGCGTCGGGATAGAAGGGGTGGCGGTCCAGCGTCCGCCCGTCCACCACCGGCCCGAAATACAGGCCGCCATAGGGCAGGACCGGATCGCGGATCTCGGCCGCTTTCAACAGACGATCGACCGGCAGGCGCGCCGCTTCGTCGGCCCGTTCCGGCGGGAGGTCCAGCGCGTCCAGCCAGGCGCGGGCGCGGGTCATGGCGTTGATGGGGCCGGAGGCCGTCACCTGTTGTCCGCTCATGGTCGCGGCGCGATGAAACAGACCCGATGCGGCGGGGGTGGCCATCAGCGCAGCGATCTTGGCCCCGCCGCCCGACTGTCCGAACACCATGACGCAGGCCGGGTCGCCGCCGAAGGCCGCGATGCTGTCGCGCACCCATTGCAGGGCCAGGATCAGATCCAGCTGGCCGACATTGCCGCTGTCGGGAAAGACGCCGAACCGGCCCAGCGAAGCATAGCCGAACAGGTTCAGCCGGTGGTTCACCGTCACCACCACCACGTCGCGTCGCCGCGCCAGCCGCGCCCCGTCTGTCAGCGGGCTGGACCCCGATCCGGTCGCATAGGCGCCGCCGTGGACATAGACCATCACCGGCCGCCGCCGGTCGTCCAGGCCCGGCGTCCAGACGTTCAGGAACAGGCAGTCCTCGCTCTGGTTCGGCTCCGACCCCGGCTGGGGGCTGGCGGCGCCATGGGCGAAGGCGTCCAGGGGGCGGGTCCAGGGCGTGGGTCGGACCGGCGGCCGGAACCGGCGCGGACCGGTGTCGGCGCCGTAGCGCACGCCCTTGAAGATCAGCATGCCATCCTGGCGTACGCCCCGAACCGGGCCGTTGACCGTGGCCGCCACCGGATGGGCGTCATTGGCGCGGGCCGAACGTGAAGCGAACAGGATCGCAGGAGCCGCAATCAATAGAGAACGTCGTTGCAGCCCCCTTCCCCCTTGAGGGGGGAAGGGTCGGGGATGGGGGTGTGGGCACGGTGGATCGAAATTGAGCCGTCGAGTCTCACGCGCTTCGTTGGTGACGACGGAGCGAACACCCCCACTCCCAACCTCTCCCCCCTCGAGGGGGAGAGGAGTCGATTTGCGGCTGGTCATGGGAAGAGCCTAACCCCATCTGTCACCGGTGTCATTCATTCGAGGCTTGCCGCACGCGGGCCGGAATGGTCAGATCACGCATTGTTACAGGTGCGCCCTCCCCACGTCGCGCGCCGGGGGAGACGCCATGACCTATTCCGACCGTGCCGGCCTATCGGTCGCCGCCCCGGTGATCGATCTGATCGAGGGCGAGGTGCTGGCCGGCCTGGGTCTGGCGGCCGACGCCTTCTGGGCTGGGGTAGCGGACATTCTGGCCCGGTTCGCGCCCGAGAACCGGCGCCTGCTGGCGATACGCGACGACATTCAGGCGCAGATGGATGCGTGGCATGCGGCGCGGCGGGGCCAGCTGCACGACGCGGCGGAGACCGAGCGGTTCCTGCGCCAGATCGGTTATCTGGTCGATGAGCCGGCGCCCTTCGTCATCGGCACGCAGAATGTGGACGTCGAGGTCGCCCGCATGGCGGGGCCGCAGCTGGTGGTTCCGGCGCTGAACGCCCGGTTCGTTCTGAACGCCGCCAACGCCCGCTGGGGCAGTCTGTATGACGCGTTTTATGGAACGGACGCCTTGGGCGATCCGCCGCCCTCCGGCCCCTATGACGTCGCGCGCGGGGCGCGGGTGGTGGCGCGGGCCAAGGCCTTTCTGGACCAGGCCCTGCCGCTGGACAGCGGCGCGTGGGCCGATGTCGCCGCTGTCGACACCGTCGCCCTGCGCGATCCCGAGGCCCGGATCGGCCGCAGCGACCGCGGCTGGATGTTCCGCCACCACGGCCTGCATATAGAGGTGGTGATCGACCGCGCCCATCCGGTCGGGGCGACCGATCCGGCGGGGATCGCCGATGTGGTGCTGGAAGCGGCGCTCAGCACCATCGTCGATCTGGAGGACTCCATCGCCGCCGTCGATGCCGCCGACAAGGCCGCCGCCTGGCGCAATTGGCTGGGCCTGATGCGCGGCGACCTGACCGAGACCTTCGACAAGGGCGGGCGGGCGATGACCCGGTCGCTGGCGGCCGATCGCCAGATCACGGCGCCGGACGGATCGCCCATCGTTCTGAAAGGGCGCAGCCTGCTGTTCGTGCGCAACGTCGGCCATCTGATGACCACCCCGGCCGTCCTTCTGCCCGACGGGTCAGAGGCGCCCGAGGGGGTGCTGGACGCCATCGTCACCAGCCTGATCGCCCTTTACGACCTGCGCGGCCTGGGCCGGTTCGGCAACAGCGCGACCGGATCGGTCTATATCGTCAAGCCCAAGATGCATGGGCCGGCCGAATGCGCCTTCACCGACCGGCTGTTCGATGCGGTCGAGGATCTGCTGGCTCTGCCGCGCCATACGATCAAGGTGGGCGTGATGGACGAGGAGCGTCGCACCAGCGCCAATCTGGCCGCCTGCATTCACGCGGTGCGTGACCGGATCGTCTTCATCAACACCGGCTTCCTGGACCGCACCGGCGACGAGATTCACACCGCCATGCAGGCCGGGCCGGTGGTGCGAAAGGCCGAGATGAAATCCGCCGAATGGATCGCCGCCTATGAGGCGCGCAATGTCGCCATCGGCCTGACATGCGGCCTTTCGGGCAAGGCCCAGATCGGCAAGGGCATGTGGGCGGCGCCGGACCGCATGGCTGAGATGCTGGACCAGAAGGCGGCCCATCCGATGACCGGCGCCAACACCGCCTGGGTGCCCAGCCCGACGGCGGCGACCCTGCACACCCTGCATTATCACGCGGTCGATGTCTTCGCCCGCCGGGCCGAAGTGGCCCAGGCGCCGACGCCGGGCCTGGAACCCCTGCTGATCCCGCCCCTGGCCCTTGGCCGCAACTGGAGCGAGGCCGAGATCGAGGCCGAGCTGGACAACAACGCCCAGGGGCTGCTGGGCTATGTCGTACGCTGGATCGACCAGGGCGTCGGCTGTTCTAAGGTGCCTGACATCCACGACATCGGCCTGATGGAGGACCGGGCCACCCTGCGCATCAGTTCCCAGCACATGGCCAACTGGCTGCTGCACGGTGTCTGCACCGCCGATCAGGTCGAGGCGGCCCTGCGCCGCATGGCGGCCAAGGTCGACGCCCAGAACGCGGGGGATCCGGCCTATCGTCCCATGGCGCCTGGCTTCGACGGCCTGGCCTTCCAGGCGGCGCGCGCGCTGGTGTTCGAAGGGACGGCGCAACCGAACGGCTATACCGAGCCGCTGCTGCACGCCTTTCGGCGGCGGGTGAAGGGCGAAAATATTCCTCCCCCATCGGGGGAGGGGGACCATGCGCAGCATGGTGGAGGGGGCTGATCTGGGTGCGATGTGTGGGGCTGGCCCCCTCCACCGCTTCGCGGTTCCCCTCCCCCGGTGGGGGAGGATTGACAGCTACTGCTCCCCGCCCGAGCGCCACAGGCTCTGGACCAGGGGTTCGAACAGATAGGACAGGGCGGTGCGGCGGCGCAGCTGCACCTGCACCTCGACCGGCATGCCGGGGCGGATGTCGCCGGCGGCGGCGCCCAGGCGGGCCAGTTCGGCCTCGGGCACCACGATCTCGGCGCGGTAATGGCTCTGGCCCGAGGCTTCGTCGGTGAAGCTGTCGGCCGAGACGCGGGTCACGCGGCCATGCAGCACCGGCGGGGCCTTTTCGCGCAGGCCCGGAAAACGGACCTCCGACTGCATGCCGATGCGGACATTGTCGATGTCGGCAGGATTGATGCGCGCCACCACGACCTGAGAGGCGTCGGCCGGCACGATCTCCATCAGCAGCTGGCCGGCCTGGACCACCCCGCCGGCGGTGAAGACGCTCAGGCCCACGACCTGGCCGGTGGCGGGGGCGGCGATACGGGTGCGGGCCAGCTGGGCGCGAGCCTCGGCCAGGCGCGGGCGCAGCTCGTTCAACTGCACCTCGACCTGACGCAGCTGTTCGGCCACATCCTCGTTCAGCTTGGTGGTGACGCCCGACGACTGCAGCCGCGTCTCGCCGATCTGTTCGTCGGTGCGGGCCGACTGGGCGCGCAGCGACCCCAGCTCTCCGTCCAGCCGCGCCGCCTCGCGTTCCAGCGCCCGCACGCGAGTCAGGGGGGCGTAGCCCTTCTCCGCCAGCGACCGGATGCCGGTCAGCTCCTCCTCGATCAGGCGGCGTTGTTCGATGCTGGCCTCGATCTGGCGGGCCAATCCAGCCTTCTGCTGTTCCAGCTGCTGCACCCGCTGGCCCAGCACGCCCTGTTCGGTGGACCGTCCGGTGCGGCGGGCGCCGAACTGCATCCGCTGAAGCCGCAGCGCCTCGGTCGCCAGCGCCAGATCGGGGCCGGTCAGGGCGGTGAACTCGGGCGGGGTCGGCACGGCGCCCAGGCGGTCGCGCTCGGCGATCATGCGGCTGCGCTGGGCCAGCAGGGCGTAGACCTGGCCGGTCAGGCCGCGCTCCTCGGCTTGAAGCTCGCCGGCCGACAGTTCGATCAGGATCTGGCCGCGCGTGACCCGGTCGCCCTCGGCCACCCTCAGGGCGCTGACCGTGCCGCCGTCGCGGTGCTGGACCGCCTGTCGGTTGCCCGAGACCATCACCTGTCCGGGCGCGAAGGCGGCGGCGTCCAGCCGATAGAAGGCGGCGAAGCCCATGAACAGCACGAAGAACAACCCCGCTACGGCGGCGCCGATCATCAGTTCGCGGTTGGGCGAATCCACGGCCGGGGGCGAAGCGGAGGCGGCGTCGGTCATCGGGCGGCGGCGCCTTCGGCCGCCGGTTCGCGCAATTTGGCCAGAACTTCTTCGCGCGGCCCCTCCATCTGGACCACGCCGTCCTTGAGCATCAGCAGCCGGTCGACCCGCGCCAGCACCCCGGCGCGATGGGCCACGATGACCACGGCCGCGCCGCGCGCCGCCGCCGCCAGCACCGCCGCCATCAGGGCGCTTTCGCCCTCCTGATCCAGGTTGGAGTTCGGCTCGTCCAGCACCAGCAGGGCCGGATCGCCATAAAGGGCGCGGGCCAGGGCGATGCGCTGGGCCTGCCCGGCCGAAACGCCCGAGCCATAGGGGCCCAGCACGGTGTCATAGCCCCGGGGCAGGCGCTGGATCATCTCATGCGCGCCCGCCGCCTGGGCCGCGCGCACGGCGGCCTGATCGACGGCGGCGCGGTCCAGCCCCAGCTCGGCCGAGAAGCGGGCGATATTGTCCCGGACCGACCCGGCGAACAGGCTGGGATGCTGGGGCAGATAGCCCAGGTGCCGCGCCAGGTCGTCGCCGGTGCGCGCGTCATAGTCGGCCCCGTCCAGTCGCACCAGGCCGGTGGTCGGGCGGATGGCCCCGGCCAGCACCTTGGCCAGGGTGGACTTGCCCGAGCCCGAGGCGCCGATGACGCCCAGGGTCTGGCCCGGCTCCAGGACGAAGGCGACGCCGCGCAACTGGGGCGCCTCGGTGTCTGGATAGCGGACGCTGACCGTCTCGACCTTCAGCCGGCCGGCGGGGGGCGGCAACTGGGTGCGCGGGCGCTCCTGACCGCCGGTGGCGGCGAACAGATCGATCAGGGCGCGCCAGCTGCTGCGTCCCTGGACCAGGGCGGGCCACGACCCGACCAGGGCCTCGATCGGGGCCACGGCGCGGCTGAGCAGGACGGACGAGGCGATGATGGCGCCGGGCGAGATCTGGCCCTTGACCGCCAGCCAGGCCGCCAGGCCCAGGGCCGCCGACTGCAGGGTCATGCGCACGAATTTGATCGCCCCGGTGTATTTGCCGCCGGTCAGCTGGGCGTCCGCCTGCTGGGCGGTGGCGGCCTGACGCTGGGCCATCTGCTTGGCCACGCTGGCGCCGCGCATGCCCAGGGCGCGGATGACCTCGGCCTGGCCCGCCACCTGCTCCTGGGCGGCGTAGGCGGCGTTGGAGGCGTCGATGGAGCGTTTCAGCCGCGCTCGGCTGTCGCGCTCGTTCATCAGGGCCAGGACGAACAGGACGGCCCCGCCCAGCAGGGTCAGAACCCCGACCCACGGGTGCAGCAGGAAGCAGAAGGCCAGGTAAAGCGGCGTCCACGGCGCATCGAACAGGGCCATGGCCCCCGGCCCGGAAACGGCGGCGCGCACATTGTCGAACTCGCGCAGGGCCTGGGTGTTGGGCGCCTTGGCCTGGATGTCCATGACCCGGCCCAGCACCCGTCCGGCCAGCAGCCGGTCCAGCCGCAGTCCGGCCCGCAGCAGCAGCCGCGCCCGCATGGCGTCCAGCAGCGCCAGGCTGGCCAGGGCGAAGATGGTCACCGCACTGATGGCGACCAGGGTGGTGATCCCGCCGGTCGGCACGACGCGGTCATAGACCTGCATCATGTAGATTGTGGGGGTCAGATACAGCAGATTGACCAGGGCGCTGAACGCCGCCGCCCAGACGAAATGCGTCCGGCAGGCGCCGAAGGCCTGGGCCAGAGGCTCGGTTCCGGGCTGGGTGGGCGTCAGCGACTTGAACAAGGTCGAACCGGGCGGCGTCGCGGGATTGCGGCCAGGCAGAATACAGCGCCCCGGCGGCGGGTGATAGACGCCGCATCGGCGCCGCTTGCATGCGGCGCGGGGACGGGGCGATAGTCCCGGCAAGGGGCAGGCAGGAGACATTGCATGATCACGGCCGCCATCGCCTTCGCCGCCCTGCTGGCGGGGTCCGCCACCCCCATCGCCGAGGAGGGTGTCATGAGCCCGGATGATCCCGCCGCCGCGAACCCGGCCGCCGGCCTGTGGCGCATCGAAGGCGCGCGCGACCGGTGCCGCATCTCGCTGATGAAGACCCCGGCCGCCGCCGGAACCCTGGGCGTTCTGGTCGAGGGGTGCGACGGCCATCGCCTGGCGGCCGCCGCGCGCTGGCGCATGGCGCGGGGCGGGGTCGAGATTCAGGACTCCCAGGGGCGCGCATTGATGCGTCTGGCGGCCCAGGGACCGGACGCCCTGGCCGGGCCGGACGGCCTGCGTCTGACGCGGGCGCCGGAAGCCTGAGGACGGCGTACCGCCGGGGGCGTGACGATTTCCTGACTGAAGCGTAACTTGATGCGGTCGGGCCGCGTCGCGCAGTGTGCCGCCGAACCGGCCCAGGGGAACCGCGCGATGCTGTCGATCAAGAATCTTGTCCACGTCTATCCGAACGGCGTGCGCGCGCTGGACGATGTCAGCCTGGAGATTCCCACCGGCATGTACGGCCTTCTGGGGCCGAACGGGGCGGGCAAGTCGACGCTGATGCGATCCATCGCCACCCTGCAGACGCCGACGTCCGGCGCGATCCAGTTCGGCGACATCGACGTGGTCAAGGAGCCGGAGCTTCTGCGTCAGACCCTGGGTTATCTGCCCCAGGATTTCGGCGTCTATCCGCGCGTCTCGGCCTACGACATGCTGGATCACATGGCGGTGCTGAAAGGGATCGCCGGCGGCAAGGAACGCAAGGAGACGGTCGAGGGCCTGCTGAACCAGGTCAATCTGTGGACCGTGCGCAAGAAGGCGCTGGCGGGCTTTTCCGGCGGCATGCGCCAAAGGTTCGGCATCGCCCAGGCCCTGATCGGCAACCCCCGCCTGATCATCGTCGATGAGCCGACGGCGGGCCTGGACCCGCAAGAGCGCAACCGCTTCCTGAACCTGCTGGCCGAGATCGGCGAGAATGTGGTGGTCATCCTGTCGACCCACATCGTCGAGGACGTGGCCGACCTGTGCCCGCGCATGGCGGTGCTGGCGGGCGGTCGCATCCAGCTGGAAGGCGCGCCGACGGACCTGATGCAGGCCATGCAGGGCCGCGTCTGGCGCAAGACCATCGCCAAGGAAGATCTGGCCGATCATGAGGCCCGCCATCAGGTCATCTCGACCCGTCTGTTCGCCGGTCGCACCGTGATCCACGTCCTGGCCGACCAGCGCCCCGACGGCTTCGAGCCGGCGCCCGGCGGGCTGGAAGACGTCTATTTCTCGACGCTGGCCGCGTCGCGCAAAGCCGCCTGAGGACCGCACCGATGTTCTGGAACGTCGCGGGCTTCGAGTTCCGCTATCAACTGCGCCAACCCGCCTTCTGGGTGATTTCGCTTCTGTTCGCCCTGATGGGCTATGGCCTGATCGCCGCCAGCGAGAACATCAGCATCGGCGGCGGCGGGGCCGTGCACGCCAATGCGCCGTTCACCATCATCGCGGCGCACATCATCTTCAACGTCTTCTACATGCTGGCCACCGCCTCGATCGTGGCCAATGTGGTGGTGCGCGACGTCCAGTCGGGGTTCGGCCCGATGATCCAGGCCACGCGCCTGGGCAAGTTCGACTATCTGTACGGCCGGTTCCTGGGCGCCTTCGGGGCAGTGGCGCTCAGCTATCTGAGCATCGGCCTGGGCATGGCGTTCGGAACCCTGATGCCGTGGGTGGACGCCGAAACGCTGGGGGCGTTCCAGCCGCTGCATTATCTGTACGCCTATGGGGTGTTCGGCCTGACGGGCCTGCTGCTCAGTTCGGCGCTGTTCTTCGCCCTGGCCACGGTGACGCGGTCGATGATGGCCACCTATGTCGGGGTGGTCGCCGTCTTCATGATCTATCTGGTGGGCACCTCGTCCCTGGCCAGCAAGCCCGAGTTCGAGACCCTGCTGGCCTGGGTCGAGCCGTTTGGTTCGGGCGCCTTCAGCACGGTGACCGAATACTGGACCGCCTCGGAACGCAATACGCGCCTGCCGGAGCTGGCGGGGGTGTTGCTGTACAACCGGTTGCTGTGGGTGGCCGTCAGCCTGTGCGTTCTGGCCCTGGCCTATGCGCTGTACCGGCCCGCCGCGCGCGGGGCCAAGCTGAAGAAGCAGGACCGACTGCGCGCCATCGTCGAGGCCGAGGCGCCCGCCGAACAGCCGCTGGGCGCCCTGCCGGCGGCGCGTCATGGCTGGGCCAGCGGCTGGTCGCAGCTGGTGTCGCGCACCCGTCTTGAGATGGGCATGGTGTTCAAGAGCCCGGCCTATGCTGTGCTGATGCTGCTGGGCTTCGCCTTCTCCATCGCCAACCTGTGGTTCGCGGGCGAGATGTTCGGCACGCCGATCCTGCTGGTGACGCGCGTGGCCATCGAGACGCTGACCGGCGCCTTCGGCCTGATCTCGATCATCATCGCCATCTACTATTCCGGCGAACTGGTCTGGCGCGACCGCGAGCGGCGGATGCACGAGATCATCGACGCCTCGCCGACGCCGGACTGGACCTTCGTGGTTCCCAAGACCCTGGCCCTGCTGCTGGTGCTGGTCTCGACCCTGTTCGTGTCGATCGGCGCGGGCCTGATCGTTCAGGCGATCAAGGGGGTGACGGATTTCGAACTGGGCAAATACCTGGCCTGGTATCTGGCGCCCCAGGCGATCGGGTTCGGCCTGCTGGCGGTGTTGGCCATCTTCGTCCAGGCCCTGTCGCCCAACAAATTCGTCGGCTGGGCGGTGATGGTTCTGTACATCATCGCCGGGATCGTCATGGGCAATCTGGGCCTGGATCACCTGCTTTACCGGTTCGGCGATGCGCCCAGCGTGCCCCTGTCCGACATGAACGGCACGGGCGATTTCGGAACCTTCCAGGGCTGGCTGAACGCCTATTGGACCGCCTGCGGGGTCGTGCTTCTGGTGCTGGCCTATGGGCTGTGGCGGCGCGGGACCGAGACGCGCCTGGCGCCGCGCCTGCGTCGCCTGCCGCGCCGCCTGGCGGGACCGGCGGGGGCCATCGGCTTCGTCGCCCTGGCGGCCTTCGTCGGACTGGGCGCCTATGTCTATGTCAACACCAACGTCTGGAACGAATACACCGGCCGCGATGCGCGCGAGCGCAATCTGGCCGCCTATGAAAAGACGCTGCTGCCTTTCGAGAACACGCCCCAGCCGTCGGCCGTCAGCGTGCGGCTGGTGCTGGACCTGCACCCGACCACGCCGCGCCTGTCGACCCAGGGCGAACTGGTGGTCGAGAACAAGACCGACGCCCCGCTGAACGAAATCCACCTGCGCTGGGAAGAAGACCTGCAGATGCAGACCCTGAGCGTCCAGGGCGCGCGGCTGGCCCGCGAATGGAAGGATTTCGACTATCGCATCTATCGCTTCGACACGCCGATGCAGCCGGGCGAACGTCGCACCGTGCGCTTCACCTCGGTGCTGGAGCAGCGCGGCTTCCGCAACAGCGGCAACACCACCCGCCTGGTCGACAATGGGACCTTCGTGAACAACATGGAGTTCGCGCCCATGATCGGCATGAACCGTGACGGCCTGCTGGGCGACCGGTCCAAGCGCCGCCGTCTGGGCCTGCCGGCCGAGTTGCGCATGGCCAAGCTGGAGGACGAGAGCGCCCGCGTGCGCAACTATGTCGGCGCCGACTGGGTGACGGCCGACATCACCGTGACCACCGATGCGGACCAGACCCCCGTGGCTCCCGGCTATGAGGTGTCGGACGTCATCCGCGACGGGCGCCGCACGGTGCGGTTCGTGACCGAAAGCCCGGTGCTGAACTTCTTCTCGGTGCAGTCGGCCCGCTATGTCGAGGCGCGGCGGATGCACAAGGGGGTCGAGCTGGTGGTCTATCACCACCCCGGCCACGCCCGGAACGTGCCGACCATGCTGGACGCCCTGGCGGCCACCCTGGACTATGCCGGGACCGAGCTGAGCCCCTATCAGTTCCGCCAGGCGCGGATCGTCGAATTCCCGGACTACGCCAGCTACGCCCAGTCCATGCCCAACACCTTCGCCTGGTCCGAAGGCCTGGGCTTCATCGCCGACCTGTCGAACCCGGATAAGATCGACTTCGTCACCTACATCGCCGCGCACGAGTTCGCGCACCAGTGGTGGGCGCACCAGGTGGTCGGTTCGGACCAGCAGGGATCGACCCTGCTGTCGGAATCCCTGGCCCAGTACACGGCCCTGATGGTGATGGAGCGCAAATACGGCCAGGACCAGATCCGGCGCTTCCTGAAGCGGGAGCTGGACGGTTATCTGAGCGCGCGGGGCGGCCAGAGGCTTGAGGAGATGCCGCTGATCCGGGTCGAGAACCAGCCCTACATCCATTACGAAAAGGGCGGGCTGATCCTGTATCTGCTGCGCGACCAGATCGGCGAAGAGGCGGTGAACCGCGCCCTGCGCCGGGTGCTGAACCAGTATGCGTTCAAGGGTGCGCCCTATCCGCGCTCGCTGGACCTGATCGCCGCCATCCGCGCCGAGGCGCCGGCCGACAAGCAGGAGCTGATCACCGACCTGTTCGAGAAGATCGCCCTGTATGACGTCAAGACCACCGGCTCGACCGCGCGTCGTCGCGCCGACGGCCGCTGGGACGTGACCGTCACCGTCAGCGCCCGCAAGCTGTACGCCGACGGCAAGGGGGTCGAGACCGAGGCGCCGCTGGACGAAACCTTCGACATCGGCCTGTTCGCCGCCAGGCCCGGCGACACGGGGTTCGATCAGAAGGACGTGGTGCTGATGGAGCGCCGGGCCCTGCGCAGCGGGGTTCAGACCTTCCGCTTCGTCACGGCCCGCAAGCCCGCCTTCGCCGGGGCCGATCCCTACAATCGCTGGATCGACCGCGATTCCGACGACAACATCACGGCGGTGCAGGGGTAGGCGTTAGCGGCTAAAGCGCCGACAGCGCCGTCTCCAGCGCGGCCATCTCGGCGGGCAGGGCCGTCTCGAACCGCAGCGTCTGGCCGGTGACGGGGTGCACGAAGCCCAGCACGGCGGCGTGCAGCGCCTGGCGCGTCAGGCCCGCCTGGGCCATGGCGGCCCGTACCGGCGCGGTGGGCGCGCCCGAGCCATAGACGGCGTCGCCCAGGATGGGCGCGCCCCTGGACGCCAGGTGCACGCGGATCTGGTGGGTGCGGCCGGTGTGCAAGGTGCAGGCGACGCGCGCCGCCTGGGGCGCGGCGCCGGCCTTCGCCGGGGTTCCGAACGCCTGCTGGACCACATAGTCGGTGGTCGCCTCGCGCCCGCCGGCCTTCAGCACCGCCATCTTCTTGCGGTCGGCGTTCGAGCGGCCGATGCGGGTGACGATGCGGTCGCGGGCGGGCGACGGCGCCCCGCGCGTCAGGGCGATATAGGTGCGCTCGATATCGTGGGCGGCGAACAGGGCCGACAGGCCCGCATGGGCCCGGTCGCTCTTGGCCGCCACCATGACGCCCGAGGTGTCCTTGTCCAGCCGATGCACGATGCCCGGCCGCGCCACCCCGCCGATGCCCGACAGCGACGCGCCGCAGTGATGCAGCAGGGCGTTGACCAGGGTGCCGGTCTCATTGCCCGGCGCCGGATGGGCGGCCATGCCCGCCGGCTTGTCGATCACAATCAGGTCGGCGTCTTCGTAGAGCACGTTCAAGGCGATGGCCTCGGCCTGCGGATCGGCGGGCGCAACCGGCGGCAGGGCGATGATGTAGTCGCCGGGAACCGCCTTGCTCTTGGCCGACACCGCCGCGCCGCCGAACGACACGGCCCCGGCGTCCATCAGCGCCTGGATGCGCGCCCGCGACAGGGTCGGCGCCGCCTCGGCCAGGGCCTTGTCCAGTCGCAGCGCCCGCGCGCCGTCGTCCAGCGAAACCATCAGGGTCTCGCCTTCGGTGTCGATATCGTCGGAATCGTCGGGGGCGGTCACGGCGGACAGACTAGCCCGCCGTCGGTCCCCTGCCCAAGCGGCTTCAGGCGGCCCTGGCGCCCGCGCCAAAGTTCGGGTCCAGTTCGCCGGCCGCATAGCGTTTGGCCATCTGGGCGGTGGACATGGGTTTGATCTTCGACGCCTGACCTTCGCAGCCGAACTGCTGATACCGCTCGATGCACAGCTTGCGCATCGCTTCCTTGGCGGGCTTCAGATAGGCGCGCGGGTCGAACTCGCCCGGCTTTTCGGCCAGCACTTTTCGGATGGCGCCGGTGATGGCCATGCGGTTGTCGGTGTCGATGTTGATCTTGCGCACGCCGTGCTTGATGCCGCGCTGGATCTCTTCGACCGGCACGCCCCAGGTCTGGGGCATCTGACCGCCGTACTGGTTGATGATGTCCTGCAGGTCCTGGGGCACGGACGAGCTGCCATGCATCACCAGATGGGTGTTGGGCAGGCGGCGATGGATTTCCTCGATCACATTCATGGCCAGGACTTCGCCGTCCGGCTGGCGGCTGAACTTATAGGCGCCGTGGCTGGTCCCCATCGCAATGGCCAGGGCGTCCACCCGCGTCTCGCGCACGAAATCGACCGCCTGGTCCGGGTCGGTCAGCAGGGCCGAATGATCCAGCTTGCCTTCGAAGCCATGGCCGTCCTCGGCCTCGCCCATTCCGGTCTCCAGGCTGCCCAGAACGCCCAGTTCGCCCTCGACCGACACGCCGCACGAATGGGCCATCTGGACGACGCGGCGGGTGACGTCGACGTTGTATTCGTAGCTGGCGGGCGTCTTGGCGTCCTCTTCCAGCGAGCCATCCATCATCACGCTGGTGAAGCCGTACTGGATGGCGGTGGCGCATGTGGCCGGGCCGTTGCCGTGGTCCTGGTGCATGCACACCGGGATGTGGGGATACAGTTCCGCCAGCCCGTCGATCAGCTTGGCCAGGATGACGTCGTTGGCGTAGCTGCGGGCGCCGCGGCTGGCCTGGATGATGACCGGGGCGTTCACGGCCTCGGCGGCCTCCATGATGGCCAGGCCCTGCTCCATGTTGTTGATGTTGTAGGCCGGCAGGCCGTAGTCGTTCTCGGCCGCGTGGTCGAGCAACTGTCGCAGGGTGATCCGCGCCATGGGTGTAGCCTCCTGAGCCGCTTCTTTTGCCGGTGATTAGCCCGGCGGGCGCGGGAAGTCACGCTTTGTTACATGGGCGTTTTCAGGGCCGGGCTCAGGCTCTCAGCGCCTCGACGCCGGGCAGGGCCTTGCCCTCCATCCACTCCAGGAAGGCGCCGCCGGCGGTGGAGACGAAGGTCATGTCGGCGGCCGTACCGGCGTGGTTCAGGGCCGCCACCGTGTCGCCGCCACCGGCCACGGCGACCAGAGCGCCCGTCCTGGCCAGGGCCGCGGCATGGCGCGCGGCGGCGACCGTCGCGGCGTCGAAGGGCGGAACCTCGAACACGCCCAGCGGCCCGTTCCAGATCAGGGTCCGCGAGGCGTCCATGGCGGCCGTCAGGCGCGCGACGGTTTCAGGCCCGGCGTCCAGAATCTTGTCCTCGGCCGACAGGGCGTCGCCGGCGCTGACCGCGCGCGACTGGGCGCCCGGCTTGACCTCGGTCGCCACGACGAAATCGACCGGCAGCAGAAGCTCGCAGCCCTTGTCCGCCGCCTCGGCCATGATCGCGCGCGCCGTGTCGGCCATGTCGCGTTCGGCCAGGGAGCCGCCGATGTCGATCCCTTGGGCGTAAAGGAAGGTGTTGGCCATGCCGCCGCCGATGGCCAGCCGGTCCAGCCGCCCGACCAGATTCTTCAGCAGGTCCAGCTTGGTCGAGACCTTGGCCCCGCCGACGATGCCGATCACCGGCCGCTGGGGCTGGCCCAGGGCGGCGTCCAGCGCCTGCAGCTCGCGCCGCATGGATTCGCCGGCATAGGCGGGCAACAGGCGCGCCAGTCCCTCGGTCGAGGCGTGGGCGCGGTGAGCGGCGGAAAAGGCGTCGTTGACATACAGGTCGCCGATGGCGGCCAGTTCGGCGGCGAAGGCCGGATCGTTCGTCTCCTCGCCCGCATGGAAGCGGACGTTCTCCAGCAGGATCACCCCCCCGGCGTCCAGATCGGCGATGGCGGCCCGGGCCACGTCGCCCACGCAGTCGTCGGCGAACCGCACTGGCGCGCCCAGCAGGGTCTCCAGCTCATCGACCACGGGCTGCAGGCTCATGGACGGCACGCGCTGGCCCTTGGGCCGGTCGAAATGGGCCAGCAGCGCCACCTTGGCCCCAGCGTCGCGCAGCCGCTGGATCGTCGGCAGGGCGGCCTTCAGGCGGGTGTCGTCGGTGACCCGCCCCCCGTCCATCGGTACGTTGAAATCCACCCGCACCAGGGCGGTCTTGCCGGCGATGTCGTGCGCGTCGTCGAGGGTGCGGAAGGTCATGATCTCACCTTGCGATAAGGTAGGGTGGCGTTGTTCCTTCTCCCCTCGTGGGAGAAGGTGTCATGCGTGAGCATGACGGATGAGGGGGATGGCGAACCAGTCAAAGCATTTGCGTGGCAAAATGACGCTTGCGGAAGCGGCGATGTGGCGGCTGCTGCGCAGTCGCGGTTTCGAGAACTGGAAGTTTCGTCGTCAAACCCGGATCGGGCCCTGGATTGCAGATTTTTGTTGCTACCCGTTGCGGCTGGTCATCGAACTTGATGGCGGCGTTCACAGACTGCATGAGGCTCGAGACGCCGCGCGCGATGCCGATTTGAACCGCAGGGGCTTTACCGTTCTTCGGTTCAGCAACGAAACCACCATGACCAATCCGAACACTGTGCTGGAAGCCATCCGTCGTCACGCGTCGGGACACCCCCCTCATCCGACCCGCTGACGCGGGCCACCTTCTCCCACGAGGGGAGAAGGCGCGCGGTGGTTTTCAGCCTCAGAGAAACTTCGCCATGGCCAGGGCGGTGTCGCTCATGCGCGTGGCGAAGCCCCATTCGTTGTCGTACCAGCTCAGCACCCGCACCAGCGTTCCGTCGATGACCTGGGTCTGGGGCAGGGCGGCGGTGCTGGACGCGGCGATGTGGTTCATGTCGCTGGAGACGACCGGGTCGGTGGTGGTGAACAGCACCCCCTTCATCGGGCCGTCTGCGGCGGCCTTCAGCGCGGCGTTGACCTCTTCCACCGTGGTGGCGCGGCCGGCGACGATCTTCAGGTCCACGACCGAGACGTTTGGGGTCGGCACGCGGATGGACGATCCGTCCAGCTTGCCCTTCAGCTCCGGCAGGACCAGGCCCACGGCCTTGGCCGCGCCGGTCGAGGTCGGGATCATCGACAGGCCGGCGCCGCGCGCGCGATACAGATCCTTGTGCATCGTATCCAGCGTCGGCTGGTCGCCGGTGTAGGCGTGGATGGTGGTCATATAGCCGCGCTCGACCCCGACCAGGTCGTGCAGCACCTTGGCCACCGGGGCCAGGCAGTTGGTGGTGCAGCTGGCGTTCGACACCACGATGTCATCGGCCGTCAGCACGTCGTGGTTGACGCCATAGACGATGGTCTTGTCGGCGTTGTCGGCCGGGGCCGAGACCAGCACCCGCTTGGCGCCGGCGGTCAGGTGGGCGGACGCCTTGTCCTTGGACGCGAAGATGCCGGTGCATTCCAGGGCGATGTCCACGCCCAGATCCTTGTGCGGCAGGTTGGCGGGGTCGCGCTCGGCCGTGACGCGGATCTTGCCCAGGCCCACGTCGATCCAGTCGTCACCATGCTCGACCGTGCCGGGGAAACGGCCGTGCACGGAATCATACTTCAGCAGGTGGGCGTTGGTGGCCACCGGCCCCAGGTCGTTGATCGCCACCACCTCGATGTCGCGGCGGCCATGCTCGACGATCGAGCGCAGGACCAGGCGGCCGATGCGGCCGAACCCATTGATGGCGACACGAACGGTCATGATGGCGATCTCCCATGTGTGTGTTTGTTCGGCGCCTCAATGGAACCGCACGGCCGGGGATTCAACCCCGGCGATGTAACAAGCCGTGATCGACTGTAACGCGCCCAGGCGTCTATTTCGCGCCGGACGCCAGCGGCAGATGCAGGCGCGCGGTCAGCCCGCCGCCGTCGCGCCGCAGCAGAACCACGTCCCCATCGGCTGCCCGCGCGGCCGTGCGTGCGACGGTCAGTCCCAGGCCCGCGCCGCCGGTTTCGCGGTTGCGGCTGCGTTCGCCGCGCTGGAACGGCTCGAACATCAGCTCCAGCTCGTCGTTCGCCAGGCCGGGGCCGTCGTCCTCGACGGTGATCACGGCCGCGCCGTCGTGAGCCAGGGCGGTGACCCGCGCGCCGCCGCCGAACTTGACCGCATTGCCGATCAGATTGGTCAGCGCCCGGCGCAAGGCGCCGGCGTCGGCCATGACGGGCAGCGCGCCCTGACCTTGGAAGACCACATCGGCCCCCGTCTCGGCGAAACCCTGAACGCAGTCGGCCGCCAGCTCGGCCAGGTCGAAGGCTTCACGCAGGTCAGGCGCCGTCTCGCCGCGCACAAAGGCCATGGCCTGGGCGATCAGGTGATCCATCTCCTCGATATCGGCGGCCATGCGGTCGCGCACCGCCTCGGGCGCCTGTTCGGCGCGGAAGCGCAGGCGGGTCAGCGGCGTGCGCAGGTCGTGGGCGATGGCGGCGATGGTCTGGGTGCGCTGGCGCATATGCACGCGGATCGACGCCTGCATGTCGTTGAAGGCAGTCACCGCCGTGCGCACCTCGGCCGGTCCGCCCAGGTCCAGCGGCGGCGCCTCGGGGTTGTCGCCCAGGCGTTCGGCGGCCTGGGCGAAGGCGCGGATGGGCCGGGTCAGGCGCCGCGCCATCCACCAGACCAGCGGCGCCAGGATCAGCACGCTGAGCCCCAGGGTCAGCAGCAACCTCTGTTGCCAGGGCGACAGCAGACCGCGCGGCGGTTCGACCACCGCCCACCGCCCGTCGTCCAGCCGATAGGCGGCCGTGAACGGCCCGAACGCCAAATCGCGCGTGTGCAGGGTCAGCGACTGCTGCGGGCGTATCCGCAGCGGCGGGCGGCCCGTCGTCACCACGCCGCCGGGGGTGACCGTGACGACGGGCGCGTCGGCGTCGGTGGCGGCGCTCTGTTCGTCTGAGCCTTGTCCCGGTCCGATCAACACCTGAGGCAGGGTCTCGCCCGCGCGGCGGGTGATGATCACCGGCGGGCGTTCCCGACCGTCGCCTTCGACGCGTCGCAGGATCATGCGGTCCGGCGCGGCCTCGCCGCGGGTGTCGGAGGGCCGTCGTCTGGGGCCGGACGACACCACCCGCACCCGCTCGGGCGTCGCGCCCAGTTCGCGCGCCAGCAGGGCCGAGATGACGCGGCTCATCGGATTGTCGTCGCGCGCGTTGGGCGGACGATCAACCAGCCGGCGGGTCAGAGGGCGGCCATCCTGGGTCTGGGCCGGTTCGCCCTTCAGGGCCGCCGCCGCCGCGCCGACGCTGAAGCCGTCAGGCCGGGGGTCGGGCCCCAGCACCACGACGGCGAAGGTCACCGCCTGGGTGGCGATCACCGCCGCCGCGACCAGGGCGCCGACCTGAACCAGCACGGGCAGGGAGGACGGGCGTTTCACCGCTTTTCGACCTTGGCGTCGAACATGTAGCCTTCGCCGCGCAGGGTGACGATCAGCTCCAGACCTGAGCCGTCGTCCAGCTTCTTCCTCAGCCGGCTGATCTGGACGTCCATGGCGCGGTCGAAGACGTCGGCGTCGGCGCCACGCGCGCGCTCCAGCAACTGGTCGCGGGTCAGCACCCGTCCGGGCCGCTCGACAAAGGCGCGCAGCAGGGCGAACTCGCCCGCCGACAGGATCACCGCCAGACCGTCGGGCCGGGTCAGTTCGCGTCGCACCAGATCCAGCCGCCAGCCGGCGAAACTGAGCGCCGGCGTCGAGGCCGTGGCCGTCTCGCGCGGGCGACGCAGCACGGCGCGGATGCGCGCCAGCAGTTCACGCGGATTGCACGGCTTGGCCAGATAATCGTCGGCGCCCAGCTCCAGCCCGACGATGCGGTCGGTATCCTCGCCCATGGCGCTGAGCATGATGACCGGCGGCCCCTTGCCCGCCAGCCGCCGCACGACCGACAGACCGTCCTCGCCCGGCATCATGACGTCCAGCACCATCACATCGGGCGTTCCGGCGGCCAGGGCCTGGTCCATCTCGGCGGCGGAGGCGACGCCCGTGGCGACATAGCCGTGCTGGGCCAGATAGTCGCACAGCACCTCGCGGATGCCGGGGTCGTCATCGACGACCAGGATGCGGGCGGACGGTTCGGCGCTCATCCTCCCATGATGCGCCATCTTCGCTGCGCCGTCATTTCAACGGTGAAACACGAAAAGGCGGCGGGGTGGCGTTCTCAGACCCAGCTGTAGGCCGTCTTGGTCTGGGTGTAGAAGTCGATGGCCGCGAAGCCCTGCTCGCGCGGGCCGAAGCTGGACTTCTTCGAACCCCCGAACGGCACGTGATAGTCCACCCCGGCGGTCGGCAGATTGACCATCACCATCCCCGCCCGCACCCGACGCTGGAAATCGCGGGCGTGTTTCAGCGAGGTGGTGACGATGCCCGATGACAGGCCGAACTCGGTGCCGTTGGCGACGGACAAGGCCTCTTCATAGTCACGCACCCGCACGGTGGAGACGACGGGGCCGAACACCTCCTCCCGGTTGATCCGCATGGCCGAGTCGGTGTCGGCGATCAGGGTCGGCTGGACGTACCAGCCGGGCGTGGCGGCGGTGATGCGCTCGCCACCGGCGGCGATGCGGCCGCCCGCCTCGCGCGCGATGTCGATGTAGGCGTAGTCGTTCTCCTGCTGGCCCTGGCTGACGGCGGGACCGACCTGGGTGTCGGGCGCCAGGGCGTGACCGACCTTCAGCGCGGCGACCCTTTCCGCCAAGGCGGCGACGAAGCGGTCGTGGATGCCATCGGTCACGATCAGGCGGCTGGACGCGGTGCAGCGCTGGCCGGTCGAGAAGAAGCCGCCGTCCAGGGCCACCATCACCGCTCGCTCCAGATCGGCATCGTCCAGCACCACCAGCGGGTTCTTGCCGCCCATCTCCAGCTGCACCCGCGCCTGACGTTTGGCGGCGCCCAGGGCCACGCCCGCGCCCACGCCCTGAGACCCCGTGAAGGACAGGCCGTCCACCTCGGGATGGTCGACGATGGCCTGGCCAACATCACCGCGGCCGATGACCAGGTTGAACACCCCCTCAGGCAGGCCCGCCTCCATCAGGACGTCGGCCAGGGCGCTGGCGGTCGCCGGCGTCGGGCCGGCGGGCTTCATCACCACCGTATTGCCGAAGGCAAGGGCCGGGGCCGCCTTCCACGCCGGAATGGCGATGGGGAAGTTCCAGGGGGTGATCAGGCCAAAGACCCCCACCGCCTCGCGCCGGGTCTGCACCTCCACGCCCGGCCGCACGCTGTCCAGGTTCAGCCCATGACGACGCAGGGCCTCGCCCGCGAAATATTTGAAGATGCGCCCGGCGCGCATGGTCTCGCCGATCCCTTCGGCCAGGGTCTTGCCCTCTTCGCGCGACAGCAGCCGCCCGATCGCCTCGCGTCGTTCCATCAGCAGGGTTCCGGCGCGGTCCAGCACGTCGCTGCGCGCCTCGGGCGTGGCTTCGGACCAGGCGGGGAAGGCGGCGCGCGCGGCGGTGACGGCGGCGTCCACCTCGGCCGGGCCGCCCTGGGGCGTCAGGGCCACCACCTCGTCGGTGTCGGACGGGTTGCGGATTTCGGCGCCGCGCGGGCCGCCGACGCGGCGTCCGCCGATCAGATGGTCAAGGTGCAGGGTGTCGTCCATGGCGCGCGTCCTCTATCGCAGAGGCCGCTTTACGACGCCCGACGCCGCTTGTCAGGCGAAGGCGAACAGCAGCCGGCCCTCGCCCATCCGCTCGCGCAGCATCGGCAGGTCGGCATGGGCGGTCGAGAAACAGCCGTAGCTGCGGCCCAGCTTGCCTTCGCGAGCCAGGAAGTCCGGGTCGGCGTAGTCGGCGCCATGCACGATGATGGCCCGCTCGCGCGCTCGGTCGTTGGAGTACTCCAGCCCGTCCAGCAGCACGTTCGGCCCCTGCTGCGGGCCCCAGTTGGCCCCGGCGGTCACGAAGCTGCCGACCGAGGACATGTGGCTGTCCGGGCGGTTCGAGAAGTCGCGGGCGAACCCCGAATGCGCCGGGTCCGAGCCGCGGCCGTGACTGGTGCGGAAGGCCGCGACATGGCCGGTGACCAGATCGACCTCATACAGACGCTCTTCGCCCGAGAAGCGCTGGAAATCGACCAGATACATCCGGTCGCGCAGGGGGATGCGGCGGTGGTGCACGTCCAGGGCGGCCAGGGCGCGGTCCATCAGATCCTTGCGCACGCGGTTGGCGGGATCCAGGGGCGGGGGCGTGACGGGCTGCTGGGCCGCCATGACCACGCGCGGCGCAGGATCGACCGCCGGGGCCGACGGCGCCAGGCTGGCGGCCGATGGCGCAAGCTGGGTCGACGCCGCCGAGGAACACCCGGCCAGAAGGGCGGAGCCGCCCAGGATCAGTCCACGTCTCGAAAGCCGCATGCGACGCCCCTCGCATGTTCACAGGAAGTGACGGGTTGTTTCAAAACCGGGCGGTGGTTTCAACCTGAGCCTTGGCGGATGCGACCCTGTGTCTATGGTGCAGGACCGTTCCTTAAGGGGGAGCCCATGAAATCCGTCATCCTGGCCCTGACCGCCGCCATCGCTGTTTCCGCGCCCGCACAGGCGCGCCAAGGCCCGGAATCGCAGGGCATTCCCGCAGGGGGCGAAACCGTGTTCGTCCAGGCTGGACGCCTGCTGGCCGACCCGGCGGAAGGTTCCGTCCAGCGGGATAAAACTCTCGTGATCCGGGACGGCCGGGTGGTCGAAATCCGCGACGGCTTCGTGGGCGAAGGCCGGGTGGTCGATCTGCGCGACGCCTTCGTCCTGCCGGGCCTGATCGACAGCCATGTGCATCTGACCGGCGAAACCAGCGCCAGTTCGCGCCTGGACGGGGTGACCCAGTCGGAATCGGACCAGGCCCTGATCGGCGCCCGGCACGCGCGTTCGACCCTGATGGCAGGCTTCACCACCGTGGCCGACCTGGGCGCGTCCAATGAATCCATCTTCGCCCTGCGCGACGCCATCCGGCGCGGCGACGTGCCGGGGCCGCGCATCCTGGCCTCGGGCGCGGCGGTGTCGGTCCATGGCGGCCATGGCGACATCAACGGCTATCGCGAAGACATCATGCATATGTTCACCGGCGAGAACATCTGTTCGGGACCGGAGGACTGCATGCGCGCGGTGCGGCTTCAGGTGCGGGCCGGGGCCGACATCATCAAGATCACGGCCACGGGCGGGGTGCTGTCCAACACCGCCGCGGGCCTGGCCCAGCAGTTTTCGGACGCCGAGCTGGCCGGCATCATCGAGGCCGGACACCGGATGGGCCGCCGCGTCACCGCCCACGCCCACGGCGCCGACGGGGTCAACGCCTTCCTGCGCGCCGGCGGGGATTCGATCGAACACGGCACCTATGTCGACGCCGACTCCATCCGCCTGTTCCGCCAGAACGGCGCCTGGCTGGTGCCCACTCTGATGGCCGGGGATTTCGTCACCCGCATCGCCTCAGGTCCGGACAATTTCTTCACCCCGGCCCAGACGGCTAAGGCGCTTCAGGCCGGGCCGCTGATGCTGAACATGGTGCGCCGCGCCCATGCGGGCGGGGTGCGGATCGCCTTCGGCACCGATTCCGGCGTCTCGGCCCACGGCGACAACGCCGGCGAGTTCGCCCTGCTGGTCCGGGCGGGCCTGACGCCGATCGAGGCCATCCGCACCGCCACGGTCAACGCGGCCGAACATCTGGGTCTGGCGGCCGAGGCGGGCCGGATCGCGCCGGGCATGCCGGCCGACCTGGTGGCCGTGGCGGGCGATCCGCTGAGCGATGTCACCGAGCTGGAGCGGATGCGTTTCGTGATGAAGGGCGGCGTCGTCTATCGCGACGACGAATAGGCGGCGATCCGTTCGGCCAGGAAGGCGGTGAAGCCCGCCTGATCCTCGAACCGGGCCGCCACGGGCCAGGCGTGCACGCGCTCGCGCCATTCGGGCGGCAGACGCACCCAGTCCTTTTCCGTGGTCACCAGGCCCGCGCCCATCACCGCGGCCCGCTCGGCCAGGAAGGCCAGGTCTTTGGGGCCGAAGGCGGCGTGGTCGGGGAAGGGGACGAAGTCCACCAGGTCGCATCCGGCGGCGATCAGCGACCGCTCGACCTTCCACGGCTTGGCCACCCCCGCGAACCCGACCTGAGGCCCGCCAGGTGGCGGCTCGGCGGGGACCAGTCGCGCGGCGAACACCGGCAGGGGCCGGAACAGGGCGACCAGTTCGCCGTCAATGGTGTCGGCGTCGCCGGGCGCCAGGATGACCACGGCGTCGGCCCGCGCCAGCCCGGCCTTCAGCGGCTCGCGCATCGGGCCGGACGGAAACACCGATCCGTCGCCGAACGGCCATTCGCCGTCGCGTGTCTCGCCGTCCACCACGATCAGGCTGACGGTCTTGTTCAGCGCCGGGTTCTGGTGCCCGTCGTCCAGCACCAGGGCCTGTGCGCGCCCCGCGACTGCGGCCTGCGCCCCCGACACGCGATCCCGCGCGGCCCAGGCCGGGGCGTCGCGCGCCAGCATCAGCGGCTCATCCCCCACATCGGCGGCCGTATGGGTGGCCGGATCGACCCGCGTCGGCCCCGCCAGCCGCCCGCCATAGCCGCGCGACAGGGCCTGGGCCTCGATCCCCTGGGCCCGCAGCAGCCTTAGGATCTCGCGAGACACCGGCGTCTTGCCCGATCCCCCCACCGTCAGGTTTCCGACCGAGATCACCGCCGCGCCGGGATCGACCGGAACCGCCCGCGCGATGCGCCGCGCCGTCACCCCCGCCCAGACCCACGACAGAGGCTTCAGCAGGAAACGGGTCACCGGCGCATGGCTGCGGTCGCGGCGATACCACCAGCGGGGGGTCGACAGGCTCATCGACGCCTCCGGCCCGGCGCGGGCGGCAGGATCGGCTCCAGCGCGGTCCACAGGCGGTCCAGGTCCGATGACGCCTCGGCCGCCGCGCGTCGCGCCCGCTCGCCCATGGCGCGGGCGTCGTCCGGCTGGGCCAGCAATGGGCCGACCACGCCCGGCAGGTCCGAAGGCATGGCCACGACCGTCAGGCCCCCTGCGTCCGCCAGCCCCTGCGTCACCGCGGCCCAGTTGGCGGCGTCCGGCCCGGCGACCACCGGCTTGCTCAGCCGCGCCGGTTCCAAAGGATTGTGCCCGCCAACCGGCGCCAGCCCCAGGGCCGGTGCGAACGAGCCGCCCATGACCACCACATCCGCCAACCGCAGCACCAGCCCCATCTCGTTCAGCGTATCGACCACATAGATGTCGGTCTCGCCCGTCACCGGCTGGCCCTGGGATCGCAGGGCGAAGCGATAGCCGTCGCGCGCCAGGGCCTGGGCGACCTCTGGCCCTCGCTCGGGGTGGCGGGGCGTCACGATCAGGAACAGCCGTTCGGCCAGGCGATCCAGGGCGCGGACGATGGCGATCTCCTCGCCCTCATGGGTGCTGACGGCGGCGACCACGGGCCGGTCGCCGATGGCGGCCGACAGGCGGCTGAAGATGCTGGCGTCATGGGGCAGGGGGCCGCCCGCCAGCTTCAGATTGGCGTGGCCGTCGATGCGCGCGCCCAGGGACGCCAGCCGCTCGGCCGAGGCCGTGTCCTGGGGCATGACCAGGTCGAACCCGCCCAGCAGCTCGCGCGCCGTCCCTGCGAACCGGCGCCAGCCCGCCACCGTCTTTTCCGTCACCCGCGCGCTGACCAGGGCGGTCCGCACGCCGCGCGCCCGCGCCTGGGTCAGAAGATTGGGCCACAACTCGCTTTCCACAAACACCGCCAGCGACGGGCGCCAGTGATCCAGAAACCGGCCGACCACGCCCGGCGCATCGACCGGCGCATACTGGTGGATCACGCCGTCGGGCAGGCGCTCGGCCATCACGCCCGCCGCCGTCACCGTGCCGGTGGTGACCAGTATGGCCAGATCCGGGCGCGCCTTTCGGAACCGTTCGACCAGCGGCAGCAGGGACACCGCCTCGCCCACGCTGACGCCATGCAGCCAGACCAGGGCGCCGTCCGGCCGTGCGGCCCCGGCATAGCCCAGCCGTTCGTCAACGCGATCATCGTCTTCCTTGCCGCGCCGTACGCGGGCGTCCAGCAGGCGCGGGGCCAGCGGCTCGACCAGGCCGGTCAGCCAGCGGTAAAGGGCCAGCGCCAGGCTCATCTCAGTCGCGCCCCGCCCCGACTAGGGCGTCGGCCCGCGCCTCGGCGGCGTTCAGCCGTTCGGTCCAGTCGGCCAGGACGGCGGCCGTTTCGCCGCCCTCGGGCCAGGCGACCACATCCCAGACGATGGCGGCGCGGCCGAACGGCAGGGGCAGTATGGCCCGGTCCCACGAGTTCAGCCGGATGGCCGGGCTGCACGACAGGCCCATCAGCACCACCGGCGCCCCCGACATCCGCGCCAGGGCGCCCAATCCCTCGGCCATGACGCCGGCCGGGCCGCGCGGGCCGTCGGGGGTGATGGCCAGGCCGCCGACCTTCAGCTGGCGCAGGCCGTCGCGCAGGGCCTGCGAGCCGCCCTTGGCCTGGGCCGCCTTGTCCTTGTTGGCCGACGATCCGCGCACGGCGGGAAAGCCGACCCGCGCCATGGCCTTGGCCAGGAATTCGCCGTCCGCCGACAGGGAGATCAGACCCTTGACCGGCTGGGCGCGGTCCAGCGGCCAGGCGCCGGGCGCCAGCGACAGACGCGAATGCCAGAAGACGCACAGCACCCCGCCGCCCTGGGCCCAGACCGCCTGGGCCGCCGCCTCGTTCTCGCGCGACCAGCGCATGGTGACGAAACACAGCTGCATCCATGACGCCAGAACCCAGGCCAGGCTGGCCTGGACCCAGGGAATCCGCAGCGGCCTCACGCCACGTCTCCCACCATCGGGCCGCCGTCCAGCGACTGCTGCCGCGCCAGCCGGGCGTAGAGACCGCCCAAGGCCAGCAGATCGGCGTGCGATCCTTCTTCGACCACCCGCCCGGCCTCGATCACATAGATGCGGTCGGCGCCCCGCACGGTCGACAGGCGGTGGGCGATCATCAGGGTGGCCCGCCCCTGCATCAGCCGCTCCAGCGCCGCCTGGACCAGGGCCTCGCTCTCGGTGTCCAGGGCGCTGGTCGCCTCGTCCAGCAGCAGGATGGGCGCATCCTTCAGAAAGGCGCGGGCGATGGCGATCCGTTGCCTCTGGCCGCCCGACAGCCGCAGGCCGCCTTCGCCGCCACGCGTCTGATAGCCGTCGGGCAGGGCGGTGATGAAGTCGTGCGCCGCCGCCGCCCGGGCCGCTTCCTCGATCTGACCTTGCGTCGCGCCGGGGCGGCCATAGGCGATGTTGGCGGCGATGGTGTCGTCGAACAGAAAGGGCTCCTGCGTCACCAGGGCGATATGGTCGCGCAGGTCGTGCAGCTTTAGCCCCCGCACGTCCCGGCCGTTGATCGTCACCGCGCCCCCGGTCACGTCATAGAAGCGCGGCAGCAGGCTCAGGATCGTCGACTTGCCCCCGCCCGACGGGCCGACCAGGGCCACGGTCTCGCCCGGCCGTACGGTGATCGACACGTCGCGCAGGGTCGGGGCGCCGGTTCCATAGGCGAAGGACACGCCGTCCAGCCGCACCTCGGCCGGGCCGCGCGGCAGGGAGGCGGCGTCGGCCGCCTCGCGGATCTCGGGCTGGATGTCCAGGGCGTCGAACAGGCGCCGCGCGGCCGTCAGCCCCTCGGTCATCACCGTCTGAAGATTGGTCACCTGGCGCAGCGACTGGCCCGCCGCCATCAGCAGGCCGATGAAGGCGGCGAAGGCGCCCACCGTCATGGCGCCCTGCTGCGCCCGCCATCCGGCATAGGCCATCACGGCCGCGACCACGATCATGGCCACCAGATTGCTGGTCGGGCCGGCGAAGGCGCGGGCGTCGGCGGACTTGATGACATGGCGCTGGCGCCGGCCCACCACCTCGCCCACGCGGGCCTCTTCGGCCGCTTCGCGGTTCTCGATCTTGATCAGCCGCACCCCGTCCAGATTCTCCATCAGGGCGGTGGACAGAACCTCGGTCTCCTTCATCGCCCCGGTCGTGGCCTTGCGCGTCCGGCGCGAGAAGCGGCGCAGCACCAGGCTGATCATCGGCGCGCCCAAGAGCACGATCAGCGTCAGCCGCCAGTCGATGAAGGCCATGGCCCCCATCACGGCGACCAGGGTCAGGCCGTGCTGGGTGTAGTTGACCACGCCGTTGGTGAAGGCCTCGCGCACCAGATTGGCGTCGAACAGCACGCTGGAGACGAAGGCGCCCGAATGCTGGCTGCGCAGGCGGGCCAGATCGGCGCGGATCATGGCCCCGAACAGTCGGATCTGGATGTCGCCGACGATGCCGTGACCCAGCCGGTTGACCAGGGCCGCCTGGCCCAGGGCCGCCGCCGTCCACACCAGGGCCACGCCGATGATCAGGGCGGGGATGTAATGCAGCGCCCGCCCGGCCGGAACCTGGACCAGGCCCCACACCTTGACCGGCGCGCCCTGGAACAGGCCGTCGATGGCCGGCTCCAGCAGTTGCAGCACGGTGGCCGACATGATGCCGGCCACGCCGGCGCAGGCCATGGCCGCGGCCAGGGCGCCGACATGATGCGAAAGATAGTCGCGCCAGATGCGCGCCATCAGCGGGCGCAGGGGCTGGGGTTCGGACGGGACGGTCGTCTCGGTCATCGGCCCTCGGTCGGACGGCTGGGCGGTCAAGTCAAGCCGGGCGGATGACGCCCGGCGCGCAAGGCCCTAAAGAGCAGGCCATGACCGGCGCGGACCTGAGCACGCGATGGGGCCGATTCAAGGCCCATTGGCGCTATTTCTGGGGGGATCACGCCTTCCTGCGCACGGCGTTTTCCAACGCCCACTGGCTGGGGCCGGACCTGGTGCGCACCAACCAGCCGTCGCCGGGACAGCTGGCCTATTGGAAACGGCGTGGCGTGCGCACCGTGGTCAATCTGCGCGGGGCGCGGAACGAACCCTATTACTGGCTGGAGGCCGACGCCTGTCGCCGCCTGGGCCTGACGCTGATCGACGCGCCGCTGGATTCGCGTGACGCGCCTGGCGCTGACAGGGTGCGCCGGGCGCGCGACCTGTTCCGCACGATCGACTATCCCGCCCTGATCCACTGCAAGTCCGGGGCGGACCGGGCCGGACTGATGGCGGTGATGTACCGGCATTTCCATCTGGGCCAGCCGGTGTCGGTCGCCATGGCCGAACTGGGCAAGCGCACCCTGCATCATCGCGAAGGCCAGACCGGGGTGCTGGATTATGTGCTGGAACGCTATGTCGCCGAGGGCGAACCTGAGGGCCTGGACCTGCTGCAATGGGTCGAGCGGCCGGACTATGACCCCAAGGCCATCCGCGCCGACTTCAAGGCGTCGTGGTGGGGAACCCTGCTGACCGAACGGCTGCTGCGGCGCGAATAGGCGGCGGTTTCAGCCCCAGGGGCCGCGACGATCCCGGGGGGCGGCCTGATCGGCCTCACGCGCCAGTTCGGCGTCGCGGCGGGCCTTGCGGTCGGCCTCCCACTGTTTGAACCAACGGGCGTAGCCGCGCTCGCCCCGCAGGACGAAGAGCCACAGCACCAGCAGGCTCAGCAGGCTGACCAGGCCGAAGATCTGCTGGGCGTCGAAGGTCTGGCCGAACAGGGTCATGGGCGCGGCTCCTGACCGTGGGAATCCGGGCGCGACGGGGCGCCGGCGAAGGGGTCCGGCGCGACGGCATTGTCGATGTCAGCCGGCGCGGCGTCGACGGGGGTGATCGGGTCGTTCCAGGCCGTGTCCTGCTCCAGCCGCTGTTGATAGGGGCGGGCGGGCCTGCGGCGCGTGGCCCAGACCACAATGCCCACCGCCAGCGCCAGAAGGGCCAGGACGATCAGAAAGCTGGTCATGGTCGATCTCCGTCTTCAAGCCTGGCGCTTCAGCGCGCAGGCGGTGGCCGGGGTTCCGCCTCAGTCGTCGGCGCGCGGGTCGATCAGCTTGTGCGCATGCAGGATGAAATAGCGCATGTGGGCGTTGTCCACCGTGGCCTGGGCGCGGGCCTTCCAGGCCTTCTTGGCCTCGTCATAGCTGCCGAAGGCGCCGACGAATTCGACCTGGGACAGGTCGCGGAACACCGGGGCGTCCAGGTGACGCAACTCGCCGCCGATGACGAGGTGCAGCAGTTGCGGGGTGTCGGCTTGGGTCGAAGGCATGACGGCTCCTGGGGAGGAAGGATAACGGGCAGGTTATGGCGCCAGCGGGATAGTCGCACATCGCGCCACGATCAACGGGTGCAAAGCCGGCGCGGCGCAGACCAGGCTGGCCTGGCGCGGATCGGGGCGGTTGAAACGCCAGGCCTCGCCATGGTGATCGGTCACCCGTGCGCCCGCTTCGGCGGCGATCAGGGCCCCAGCGGCCACGTCCCAGTCCCATTTTGGCGTCAGCGCCACGGCGGCGTCGAACGCCCCGGCGGCGACCAGCGCCATGCGATAGGCGATGGCGTTTCGCTTTTCGAACCGCATCGGAGGCCACGGCTCGGGCCACAGGGGGCCTTCCATCAGCCGCGCGTCGGCCAGCATGGCCGCGTCATCCAGCGTCTCGACGTCCGAGGCGTGCAGGGTCCGGCCGTTCATTCGCGCGCCATCGCCCAGCACGGCCTCATAGGTCTCGTTCAACGCCGGGGCGTGGATGACGGCGGCGACGGGGCGGCCATCCTCGATCACGGCGATGGGCACACACCACCAGGGCCGGTTCTTCATATAGGCCACGGTGCCGTCGATCGGATCGACCACGAAGATGCGGCGCCGATCCAGCCGCTCGGGCGAATCCGCCGTCTCTTCCGACAGCCAGCCATAGTCGGGCCGGACGGACAGCAGGGTGTCGCGCAACAGGCGGTCCACGGCCATGTCGGCGCTGGTGACCGGCGACCCGCCCGATTTGGACCAGACCTTCAGCCCCGCCTCGCGTTCGCTTAAGGCCAGGTCGCCCGCCGCCTGGGCCGCCTGACGGATCAGGGCCAGATCCTCGCGCCAATCGGGGTCTGCGCCGGTCATTTGCCCGCGATCGCCACCGCGTCGAACAGCAGCGACGGACTGTTGAAGGCGCCGCGGAACTGCAGGTCCGATCCGCGTTGCAGGCGCGCGTAAAGGTCGGTCAGCTTGCCCGCCACGGTGACCTCGCTGACCGGATAGGCGATGGCGCCGTTCTCGAACCAGAAGCCCGACACCCCCGCCGACCAGTCGCCGGTGTTGGGGTTCAGCGACGGCCCGAACATGGATGCGACCAGCAGGCCCGTCCCCGCCTGGGCGATCAGGCCGTCCAGGTCCGCATCGCCGGGCGCCAGGTGCAGATTGTGCGTCGAAACCCCGGGCGGCCCCGCCAGCCCGCGCGAGGCGTGGCCGGTCGATTCCAGGCCCAACTGCGCCGCCGCCGAACTGTTCAGCAGCCAGGTGGTCAGGACGCCGTCCTGAACCAGCGCCCGGCGTGTGACCGCCACGCCCTCGTCATCGAAGGGGGTCGAGCCCAGGCCGCGCGGGCGGAACGGATCATCGATCAGATCGATGCCTTGGGGCAGCAGCCGCTGGTCCAGACTGTCCTTCAGGAAGGACACGCCGCGCGCCACCGCCGGCCCGGCGATGGCCTGGATCAGGGGCGACAGCACCTGGGTCGCGATGCGGTTTTCGAAGATCACCGGCGCGGTGGTCGAGGCGATCTTGCGCGGGCCGGTGCGGGCCACCGCGCGCTTGCCCGCCTCGGCGCCAATGCTTTCGGCGTCGGGCAGATCCGACAGATGGCGGGTCGTGCGGCTTTCGCCGCCGCGTTCCATGGCGCCGTCCTTTTCGGCGATGACGCCGACGCCCAGGGAATGACCGCTGCCGCGATAGGCGCCTTCGAATCCATGGCTGGTGACCAGGCGCCATTCGCTTTCGGACCAGCCGGCGTGGCCGCCCTCGGATTTTGAAACGCCCGGCACGGCCAGAGCCGCAGCCTCGGCCTGGGCCGCCGCCTGTTCCAGCGCCTGGGCCGTGCGGGGCGTGGCGTCGTACAGGTCCAGGTCGGCCAGGGGGCCTTGCGCCAGCCGGTCCTGGGGCGCCAGGCCGGCATAGGGGTCTTCGGGCGCCAGCCGGGCCATGGCCACGGCCCGTTCGACCAGGCGTCCCTGCGTCTGGGGCGACAGGTCAGAGGCCGACACGGTCGCCTGGCGCCGCCCGATGAAGACCCGCAGGCCCAGGTCGCGGCTTTCCTCGCGCTCGACATCCTCCAGGGCGCCGTTGCGCACCCCGACGGACAGGGCGCTGCGATGGGCGCTGACGGCCTCGGCCGCGTCGGCCCCGCCCTTCATGGCGGCGGCGACCAGATCATGCAGGATTTCGGCTGAGCTATCGGGGGAGCTTTGGGGGGAGGCGGCCATGCCCCGATATGGCGGACCGTCCGCCCCGCCGCAACGGCCTTACAGGAAGGCCAGCACGATCAGGCCGCCCGCCGAGACGATCAGCGCCAGATAGGTCAGAACCATCCCCAGCACCCGGCCCAGCGACGGGCCGCGCTGGAACAGCAGGCCCAGGGCGTGCACCACCCGGCCGACGAACAGGGTGGCGCCGATGGCGTGAACGGCGATCTCGGGCGCGCCCAGCAGGGCCAGCAGGATCAGGGCGGCGATGCCGACGGGGGCATATTCGCTGGCGTTGCCGAAGGCGCGGCTGGCGGCGGCCAGATCGTCATGCCCGCCGTCGCCGAACGACACCAGCCGCCGCCGCCGTCGCGACACCACCATGGTCGACAGCACCACCATCAGAAGGATCAGCAGCCCGGCCCACAGGCCCGCCGCATGCAAGGCGTCGGTCATCAGCGCACCTCCCGCGCGATCGGATACAGACGGAAGCGGTCGTCATAGAAGGGCGTCCGCTCATAGAACCATGCCAGGCGCGCATCGCCATCGGCGGCGAAGGCGGCGTCGGCGGCCAGTTTCGCCTCGAACGCGGCCTTCAGCGCCGGATCGGCCGCCAGCATCCGCTCGGCCAGGGGCGCGATGGCGTAGGCCTCGATATACTCCACCCGGCCCAGAACCTCGGGGAACAGGCCCCAGGCGAACAGGCTTTCGGCCGATTGCGGCTCCAGCAACAGCACCGCGATGTCGCCCAGATCCTGATCGGTCGGCACGCGCACCGAGCCGGGCGGGAAGGTCCAGTCGCGGTCTTCGGGCGTCACCTGGGTGACGCGGATCGGCACATGGCCTTCGCTGGCGCGGGGCGACACCTGGGGATCGACCAGCCGCAGCATCTGCACCGTGACGGTGCGCGGCTGGTCCAGCACCTCCATCTCGATCCCATGGGCGCGCAGGCGCTCGATCACGTCGGGGCGGTGGGCGGGCACCCAATAAGCCTCGGGCCGCGCCAGGGTCAGCGTCGGGCGCGAGCCGTAGAAGGGCAGGCTCCAGACCTCGGGGTCCGCCTGGCCCAGCCAGCGGATCTCCTCGCGGCCCGAGGCCGGGCTGAAATAGGTCTCGTAGCGGATGCCCTTGAAGGCGCGGGTATAGGCGGGCGTCGGGTCCGCTTCGAAATTGGTCGGGATCTCGGCCGGGCGCAGGGCGCGGTCGGCGTCGACAGCCGCGCGCAGGTCGCCGCCCCGATCCGCCAGCAGACGCATCGCCGCTTCCAGGAAGACATAGGTTCCCAGCACCCGCTGTTCGTGCGGCTTCAGACTGTGGTTTTCGATCAGGATCGTCGGCACATGGGCGGCCGAGCCCCAGCCGTTCGAGAACCGTTCCCCCAGGCCGCCGTCCGACAGCCCCTTCTTCGGATCGGCGTCATCGACGCCGAACACCAGTTCGCCGGGGATATGGCCTTGCGCCTCCAGCGCCGCATAGACGCCGGGCTTGAAGGCGTCGTCCAGCCAGCGGGCGGTGGCGGGGCTGCGGCTCCAGACGCCGTTCTCGCCATTGTAGCCGAAGGTGACGTCATACTGATAATCCATGCCGTCGGTGACGTGGATGTCCACATACAGGTCGGGCCGGTATTTCAGGATCAGGCCACGCACGGCGCGCATCTCGGCCTGGTCCATCTTCATATAGTCGCGGTTCAGGTTCTGGTTGGTGGCGGTGTTGCGCCAGCCCTGGGTGCGCGGCCCGCGCTGGTTCGGGCGCGAATAGGGGCCGGACCGCTCATGCCCGTCCACCGACAGGATGGGGATCAGGATCAGGTTGACCCGGTCCAGCAACTCGGACTTTCCATAGAAGGCGATGTCGCGCAGCAGCATCATGCCCGCGTCCTTGCCGTCGATCTCGCCAGGATGGATGCCCGCCTGGGCCAGCAGAATCGGCTTGGCCGGATCGAAGGCCGCGCCGTCCTTGGATGCGATGACGGCATAGATGGGCCGGCCCTCGGGCGAGACGCCGAACTGTTCTATGCGGATCAGGTCCGACGCCGCGTCCAGCCGGTCGAACCAGGCGCGGGTGTCGGCATAGTCGGGCGAGAAGTCATGCTCGGGGTCACGCTCGAAATCCGTGGCCCAGCGGTCGCCCGCATCTCGCAGCAGGACGCGGCTGGCGCCGTCCCATTCCGGCGGCGGCGGCAGGAAGGGCTGGTCCCAGGCGGGGGTGTTGGGGACGGACTGGCTCATGGCGGCGCTCGGTACAATCAGCAACAGGGCGGCCAGGGCGGCGAGACGCTTCATGACGATCGGGCCTCGGACTGGCGACGAAAACGCGACCTTAGCCCGCTTCGCCGTCATTTCCAGATCGGCGCGGCGTCTCCGGGCAGGCCCAGGCGATCCCAGATGTCGGTCACCCGCTGGATCACCGCCTCGTCCATGCGGATTTCCCCGCCCCATTCGCGCTTGGTCTCGGGCGGCCATTTGTCGGTGGCGTCCAGGCCGATCTTGGAGCCCAGGCCGCTCTCGGGCGATGCGAAGTCCAGATAGTCGATCGGCGTGTTCTCGATCAGGGTGATGTCGCGCGCCGGGTCCATCTTGGTCGAGACGGCCCACATGACGTCTTTCCAGTCGCGGGCGTCGATGTCGTCGTCCACGACGATGACCCATTTCGTGTACATGAACTGGCGAAGGTAACTCCAGACGCCCAGCATCACCCGCTTGGCGTGGCCCGGATAGGCCTTCTTCATCGACACCACGGCGATGCGATAGCTGCACCCCTCGGGCGGCAGCCAGAAGTCGGTGATCTCGGGGAACTGGGCGCGCAACAGGGGGATGAACACCTCGTTCAGCGCCTCGCCCAGCACGCTGGGTTCGTCCGGCGGACGGCCGGTGAAGGTGGTCAGATATATGGGGTCGCGCCGCATGGTGATGGCCGTGACCTGGAACACCGGGAAGGTCTCGACCGAGTTGTAATAGCCGGTGTGGTCGCCATAGGGGCCTTCGTCCGCATGCTCGTCCAGCAGCACGTGGCCCTCCAGCACGATCTCGGCCTGGGCCGGGACCATCAGCGGCACGGTCTTGCAGGGGACCAGCTCGGCCTTGGCGCCGCGCAGCAGGCCCGCGAACTGATATTCCGACAAGGTGTCCGGCACCGGCGTCACGGCGGCCAGAATGGTGCCCGGATCGGCCCCCAGCACCACGGCGGCGGGCAGGGGCTCGCGCTTTCCGGCCTGTTTGTGCCGGGCGTAATGCTGGGCGCCGCCCCGGTGGGCCAGCCAGCGCATGATGGCCTTGTCCTTGCCCAGCACCTGCATCCGATAGATGCCCAGGTTGAAATCGTCCTCGGCCGCGTCCGACGGCCCCTTGGTCACCACCAGGCCCCAGGTGATCAGCGGCGCCGGCTCGCCGGGCCAGCAGCCCTGGATCGGCAAGGCCGTCAGATCGATCTGGTCGCCCTTCAGCACCACCTGCTGCACCGGGGCGGTCTTCACCGTCTTGGGCCGCATCGACATCACGGTCTGGGCCAGGGGCAGCATCTCCATGGCGTCGCCAAGGCCGCGCGGCGGGGTGGGGTTACGTAGAAAGGCCAGCAGTTCGCCGACTTCGCGCAGTTCTCCCGGCGTGCTGCGGCGCTTCTTGTCCAGCGTCACCCCCATGGCCACCCGCTTCACCGTGCCGAACAGATTGGCCAGGCAGGGGATGGGGCTGATCGAGCCGTCGGGCATCATGGGCTTTTCGAACAGCACCGCCGGGCCGCCGTTGCGCAGCAGGCGGGTCTGGATCTCGGTCATCTCCAGATGGGTCGAAACCGGCTCGGCGACGCGCACCAGCTCGCCCTCGGCTTCCAGAATGTCGATGAAGTCGCGCAGGGACTTGTAGGCCATGCCGCTGGCTTAGGCGGCGCGGCGGCGTCTGTCACCTGTTCCCCAGTTGGCGCGACGCACGAAAAAGGCCGCGTCCCGAAGGGCGCGGCCTGATCCGGTCGAAAGGGCGATCCGCCTATTCGATGTCTTCGTTCAGCAGGCCGACCTTGAAGAAGCCTTTTTCCTGCATCTCGTTCATGACTTCCATGAACTGATTGTAGCGGACTTCCGGCTGGGCGCGGACGAAGACGCGCTCTTCGCGGCAGTCGGTGGTCACTTCCTGGGCGGCGCAGACATCGGCGGCCAGGGTCGCGATGGTGGTCGGCACGGTCGCGATGAACAGTTCACCCGTTTCCTGGATGGTGATGTACACCGGTTCCTTGGGGTTGGGGTCGGTGCTCGGAACCGCCGGGGGCAGGTCCAGGCGGATCGAGACGGTGGCCAGCGGCGCCGCCACCATGAAGATGATCAGCAGAACCAGCATCACGTCGACGAACGGCGTGACGTTGATGTCGCTGTTCTGTTCGATGGTCCTGCCGCCTTGGCCGCCCGGGCCGGAAAGTTTGGCGCCCATGCGCTGTCGTCTCCATCTTGGGCCGGCGCGAGGCGCGCGGGCCGAGCTTGTGCTTTCGGATACGTCTCTTGGCGTCCCGCGCCGCGCTTGTAAAGCGGTCTCGGACGCCTGGCGGTTCCCCGTGCGAAAATACCCGCGTCAGGCGAAACCGGTCAGCCGCGGCCCGCCAGCTTCAGGAACCGGTCCATCAGGGCCGGATCGGTCTTGAACACGCCGGTGAAACGGGTCGTCAGGGTCGAGACGTGGCGGTGGTGCACCCCGCGCGTGGTCATGCACTGGTGCGCCGCATCGATCAGAACGGCGACGCCGGCGGGCGCCAGATGCGATTCGAGGGCGGCGGCGACCTCCTGGGTCAGGGTCTCCTGGGTCTGTAGCCGGCGCGAGAAGATCTCGACCACCCGCGCGATCTTGGAGATGCCCACCACCTTGTCGGTCGGCACATAGGCGACATAGGCCCGGCCCAGGAAGGGGGCCATGTGATGCTCGCAGTGGCTCTCCACCTCGATGTCGCGCAGCATGACCATGTCGTCATAGCCCTGGACGTCCTCGAAGGTGCGGCTCAGTTCCTTGGCCACATCGGCGTCATAACCCTGGAACCAGTCGCCATAGGCGTCGACCACGCGGCGGGGGGTGTCGACCAGGCCCTCGCGTTCGGGATCGTCGCCGGCCCAGGCGATCAGGGTGCGCACCGCCTCCATCGCCGCCTCGCGCGACGGACGCTGTTTGGGGGCGCCGACCAGAACGGGCTTGGCGGAGGGTGCGCTCATTTCGGTGTCTGTCTTTCTGCGCGCGGGGTTTATCCGCGCCTTCGCCCGGCTATATGGACCTTCCCTTGCGTCCTGCAAGAAAACTTGGGCGACCCTGAGACGATGCCGCTGCATATCCACGACACCCTGCGCCGTGAAAAGCGCCTGTTCGAACCGCGCGATCCGAGCCGGGTGACCCTCTATGTCTGCGGCCCCACCGTCTATGATTACGCCCACATCGGCAATGCGCGGCCGCCGGTGGTGTTCGACGTTCTGGTGCGGCTGCTGCGCCGGACCTATGGGGCGGACAAGGTGATCTACGCCCGCAACGTCACTGACGTGGACGACAAGATCAACGCCAAGGCGGCCAAGGAAGGCGCGCCCATCGGCACGATCACGGCGCGGTACGAGGCGGCGTACCTCGATGACATGGCCCGGCTGAACGTCAGCCCGCCGGACATCGCCCCGCACGTCACCGACCATATGGACGCCATCGTCGCCCAGATCGGCGCCATCGTCGACGCCGGCTGCGCCTATGCGGCGCAAGGCCATGTGCTGTTCGACGTCGCCGCCTATCCGGCCTATGGCGCGCTGTCGGGGCGCAATCTGGACGACATGATCGCCGGGGCGCGGGTCGAGGTGGCCCCCTACAAGAGGAACCCGCACGACTTCGTGCTGTGGAAACCGTCCAAGCCGGGCGAGCCGTCCTGGCCGTCGCCGTGGGGCGACGGGCGGCCCGGCTGGCACATCGAATGCTCGGCCATGATCGAGGAAAACCTGGGCCTGCCAATCGACATCCACGGCGGCGGCATCGATCTGGTTTTTCCGCACCATGAGAATGAGATCGCCCAGGGCGTCTGCGCCCACGGTCACGCCCACGGCGCCGCCGCGCACGACGAATACGCCCGCTACTGGATGCACAACGGCTTCCTGACCGTCGATGCGGAAAAGATGTCCAAGTCGATCGGCAATGTCCTGCTGCTGCACGATCTGGTGCAGTCGATGCCGGGCGAGGTGGTGCGCTGGGCCCTGTTGAGCGCCCATTACCGCCAGCCGCTGGACTGGAACCAGGCGCTGCTGGACCAGTCGAAGAAGAACCTGGACCGGCTGTATGGCGCCCTGCACCGCGCGGCGGCGGTCCCGGCCGCGACCGATGAGGCGCCGGCCGACTTCCTGAAGTCGATCGAGGACGACCTGAACACCCCCGGCGCCATGGCGACCCTGTTCGCCCTGTCCAGCGAGATCGAGCGGGCCATGACGGCGGGCGACACGGCCGCCGCCGGCCTGGCCAAGGGACGGCTGATCGCCTGCGCCGACATTCTGGGCGTGCTGCAATCCGATCCGGCCGCCTGGCTGGAAGGCGAGGTGGACGACGCCCTGCGCGCCGAGGTCGAAGCCCTGCTGGACCAGCGCATGGCCGCCCGCGCCGCCAAGGACTGGCCCGCCGCCGACCGCATCCGCGACCGGCTGACCGAACTGAATGTCGTGGTGATGGACGGGCCCCGGGGCGCGACCTGGCGGCTGAAAAACTGACGGCTTGGAGCGGGTAGCGAGAATCGAACTCGCGACATTCAGCTTGGGAAGCTGACGTTCTACCTCTGAACTATACCCGCGCCGGGCCGTGTCGGCAGGGCGCGGACCATAGACGGGCAGGCGCAAAAGAAAAGGCCCGGCGCGACGGCCGGGCCTTTGACGTCGCGGAAAACGCGGGCGTCTATTCGACGCGGGTGGCGGTGATGCCGCGCTGGGCCAGCTGGGCCTGGACGCTGTCGGAACCGACCAGGTGGCCCGCGCCGACGATGACCATGGTCACGCCGGACCCCTTCAGACGCTCTTGGATCTGATTGGCCCAGTCGATGTTGCGCTGGGTCAGCAGGGCGTCATAGACGGCCGGGAAATCCGCCTTCCATTCGGTGTGCATGACGCGGTCCAGGCCATCGGTATCGCCTGTGCGCCAGGCCAGAACCATGCCGTCCACGATCTGGTCGGCGTGTTCGAAACCGTCGAGCGAATACTGCAGCATCGACATCTCGGTGGCTTCGTCCAGGCCGGCGAAGATGCCCAGCTGCTGGTCCATCGTCTCGAAGCCATGGATGTCCTTGCCCTCTTCGCGGGCGCGTTTGAGCATGATCAGGTCCACGCCCGTGCCGGGCTGGAAACCGGCCTGGATCAGTTGCGACATGGTCAGGTTCATGGCGGCGAACCAGGGACGCATCGGGTCCATCTGGGCGGCGCTGGCGCCGATGGCGCGGGCGGCGACATCCAGGCGACCGAAGTCCTCGGCGCTCAGGCGGCTGGACAGGGGACGGTCACGGGACACGCCATGCCGCTGGATGAAGGGAACGGCGGCCGCCGCGTCGTCGGGATTGGTGAGTTCGAACCAGACGTCCTGGGCCGCGGCGAAGGCCTGGTCCACGCGATCGGTGCGCCAGTCGGTGCCGGGCTTCAGCACATGGACCGAGCCGAACAGATACAGGGTGGAATCCGCGTCGCGCACCACCCACAGGGCCGGGGCCGCTTCGGGAGCCGCGTCCGGGGCCGCGTTCTGGGCCGCCGCAGGGGTCGGCGTCAGGGCGGGCAGGGCGACCGTCGCGGTCAGCAGCAGGCCAAGCGCGCCCCCGGCGACGGCGCGACTCAGGCGACCGGCGGTGGAGACGATGGCGGGGATGAAGGTCATGGGTATTGATCCTGTGTACGGAAATGGGGCGGCGGATTCAGGCCGAGAAGATGGATTCGATCGGCTGGTCGAAGACCGCGGCGATCTTGAAAGCCAGGGGCAGCGACGGATCGTAGCGGCCGGTTTCCAGCGCATTGATGGTCTGGCGCGAGACGCCCAGCTGATGCGCCAGGTCGGCCTGGCTCCAGTCGCGCTCGGCGCGAAGGACTTTGAGGCGGTTGTTCATGTCATGATCCTCCATCACCGGCGCCGCAGCCACCACAGGCCCCAGGCGACCAGATAACCGACCAGCATCAGGCCCAGCATGCCCATCGCGCCCGTGGCGGCATAGGCGACCGGATCGCCTTCATGGCCGGGAGCGACCGGCACGGTCCAATGTTGCGAAGCGGGCGTCGTGGCCAGGATCAGCAGCACGCCGCCGATGGCCATGCCGATGCTGCCGCCCCAGTACCAGGACCATTTGTGGGCTTCCTGGGCGGCCTCGTCGACCGATCCCATCCAGGCGGCGCCGATCCAGATGGCGGCGATCATAGCCAGGATGGCGGACGCCCAGCTGGCCCACAGCCCCGATGCGAAGATGGCGACGCCGACGGCGATGGCCAGCAGGCCGAACCCGATGCCCCAGGTCGCCACGAAATTCTTGCGGCCTGTGTTCATGTTGGAAAGCTCCTCTGTCGTTTTGACAAGGGTGCTTTACGCGTGGCGGCGGCGAGTGTCAAGCGTGTTTGTCAAAAGGGAAAGGATGCGCTGCCAAAAGACGCGCTCGCTTTCCCCGGTGATCAGTTTTCGGCGGGCGGCTGCAGCAGTTCGGGGCGGCTGACGGCGCGCGGCCCCTGTTCGACCGGCGGCAGTTCGGGAAGGGTCTTGCCCTCATGGTTGACCTGCAAGTCCTCGAACCGGCGCGCGGCGACCATGACCTGGCTCTCCAGCGAGCCGACGAACTGGTTGTATTTGCCCACGGCGCTGTCCAGCGCCCGGCCCACCGCCGCCGCATGGCCGCCCATGACCGACAGACGCTTGTAAAGATCGCGGCCCAGGGTGGCGACGGCCTCGGCGTTCTTGGCCTGCTCCTCGGCGCGCCAGCCATAGGCGACCGCCTTGCACAGGGCGAACAGGGTGGTGGGCGTCACGATCACCACGCGCGAGGCCATGGCCTGGGTCATCAGCTCCGGCTCGTGATCCAGGGCGGCGGCCAGGAAGGCGTCGCCGGGCACGAACATGACGACGAAGTCGGGACTGGGCTTGAACTGGTCCTGATAGGCCTTGGACGCCAGCTGGCGCATGTGGGTCTTCATGCTGGCGGCGGTGCGCATGGCCGCCGCGCTGGCCTGGGCCTCGGCGTCGCCGTCGGTCTCGTCCAGAAAGGCCAGCGACACCTTGGCGTCGATCACGAACATGCCGCCGCCCGGCAGTCTGACGATGAAATCGGGCCGCGACTGCCGCCCTTCCTCGTTCGCCGCCGAGGTCTGTTCCTCGAAGTCGAAACGCCCGGCCATGCCCGCCGCCTCCAGCACATTGCGGCACGTCTGTTCGCCCCAGCGACCGCGCCGGCCGGTGTTGCCGCGCAGGGCCTCGGTCAGGCGCCGCGCCTCGTCGCGGGTGGCGGTCGAGGCGGTCATCAGCAGGGCCAGCTGTTCCTTCAGCCCGCCGGTCTCTTCGGCCCGCGTCTTCTCCAGCGCATCGACGTGCGCCTGGAATTTGGCCAGGGTCTCGGCCACCGGCTTCAGCTGGGCCTCCATCCGTTCACGCGCCAGACGGTCCTGAGCCTGGAAGGTCTCGGTGGCGCGGGTGACCAGCTGGCCGGCCACGGTCTCGGCCGATTCCCGCGCCTGGGCCTTCAGATAGGCGGCCATGGCCCCCTGGCTGTCCTCGGCCGCTTCCAGCCGGGCATGAGCGGCGCGCAGGTCGCCGCGCGCGCCCTGCCAGCCCATGAAGGCCCACAGGAAACCGCCGCCGGCGACGACGGCGAGGGTCAGCAGGATGATCTCTAGCGTGTTCATGCTCCGTTCCTAGCGGGAGTCGGGCGCCATCGCCAGATCGTTCGCCTTGGGGTAAGAGGCCCGCCCCATGACCGACCTGCCCCGCCGCCTGTCGGTGGCCCCCATGATGGACTGGACCGACCGGCATTGCCGGGCGTTTCACCGCGCCCTGACGGCGCGGACGCTGCTGTACACCGAAATGGTCACGGCGCCGGCGGTGATCCATGGCGACCGCGACCGGCTGCTGGCCTTCGACGCGGTCGAACATCCGGTGGCGCTGCAACTGGGCGGATCGGACCCGCAGCAGCTGGCCCAGGCCGCCCGGATCGGCGCCGACTATGGCTATGACGAGATCAATCTGAACGTCGGCTGCCCGTCCGACCGGGTGCAGTCCGGCCGCTTCGGCGCCTGTCTGATGCGCGAGCCGGAACTGGTCGCCGACTGCATGGCCGCCATCCGCGAGGCCGTGGACGTGCCCGCCACCGTCAAATGCCGCATCGGCGTGGACGATCAAGACCCGCAGGTCAGCCTGTTCGCCACGGTCGACGCCTGCGCCGCCGTGGGGATCACGGTCTTTGTGGTCCATGCGCGCAAGGCCTGGCTGAAGGGCCTGTCGCCCAAGGAGAACCGCGACGTGCCGCCGCTGGATTACGCCCTGGTGCGGCGGCTGAAGCGCGAGCGGCCGCATCTGACCGTCTGCATCAATGGCGGCGTCGGTTCGCTGGATGAGGCCGTGGCCCATCTGGACGATGCGGACGGCGTGGCGCTGGATGGGGTCATGCTGGGCCGGGCAGCCTATCACGAGCCGGCCATTCTGGGGGCGGCGGACTGGCGCCTGTTCGGCATGGAGGGGGCGGATGTCGATGTCTGGACCGCCCTGGACCGTTATCGCCCCTATGTCGCGGCGCGGCTGGAGGAGGGGGCGTCCCTGACGTCGATCACCCGGCACATGCTGGGGCTGATGCACGGCCGGCCCGGGGCCCGCGCCTTCCGGCGCATTCTGACGGTCGAGGCGATCCGCCCCGGCGCGGGGCTGGAGGTTCTGGACCGCGCGGCCGAAGCGGTGCGCGAGGCCGAGGCCCGCCGCGCGGCCTGAAGGGCCTTTCGCCTGACGGGAGAAGGTCTGGGCGCAACCGTCATCTCGTGGTGATATGGACTCTGCCGCCGCGTATCGGGCGGTTGGGGGTTCAAGATGATGCGCGCGACCCTTGCCGGTCTGCTGATGTGGGGCGTCTGTTGCGACGGGGCGTCGGCCCAGGACCGGGATCGCAATACGGCCGGGTCGATCCATGGCGGGACCATGGGCCTGGGCATGGAGATCCAGCAGAGGCTCAGCGACACCCTGGTGGTGCGTGGCGGGGTCGATCGGCTGCGGCACGATTTCGAGCGGCGCTATGGCGGCGTGGATTATGAGGCCGGGCTGGATTTCGACACGGTCGGCGTCTTTCTGGACCTGCATCCGTTCAGCAACGCCCTGTTCGTTTCCGGCGGCGGCTATATGGGCGCGCGCGAACTGCGCCTGACGGCCGAACCGGATGCGCCGGTCGAGATCGGCGGCGCCGTTTTCACCCCGGCCCAGGTCGGGCGTCTGAGCGGCGAGGCGACCCTGACGGCGGTGTCGCCGTTTGTCGGCGTGGGTTTCGACACCACCTTCACCAGCCGCCGCCGTGTGGGCCTGAGGGCGCTGTTCGGCGTGGCGGTGGGCGAAGACCCGGAGGTGGCCCTGACGTCGGCGGGCGGGACGCTGTCGAACCATCCGGCCTTTCGCGCCCGGCTGGATATCGAGGCGCGCCGTATCGAGCAGGAGGCGGAATACAGCCTCTATCCGGTCGCCCAGATCGGCCTGACCTATCGCTTCTGACCTGTCGCGTCTGGCCTGTCGCGTCTGACTGGGCGTTTCGGAGACGAAAAGGCCCCGCCGCGGGTCGCGACGGGGCCGGATTGATTCAGCGTCGGTCAGGCTTACTGAGCCGCCTTCTTCTCGGCCTCGGTCATGCTGGGCGAGGTGTTGGGCGTGTTGGCGGTGGTCATGCCGCCGTCGGCGTTGCCGGCCTGCTGCTCGATGCGGTCGGCCTCGGCGTTCAGGGCGCGTTCCTGGGCCTCGGTCGGGGCCTGGGCGGCCTGGGCCTCCAGGGCGTCAGCCTGTTGCTCGGCGGCCTTGTCGGCGGCGCTTTCACCACAGGCGGCCAGACCGGCGACGGCGAAGGCGGCGAGCGAGGCGATGGCGATCTTCTTCATGGGGGCGTTCCTTCCAAAAGCGTGGGGAGCCGTAACAACGCCCCCGCGCCCGGCCGGTTCACGCGCCCGTGATCTTTTCGCCGAGGGCCACCCGTGCGGCGCCCAGCAGGGCGGCATGGCGGTGGGTGACGACCCAGGTCGGAATCTCGGCCAGATAGGGCTGGAACCGGCCCTTGCGCTGGAACCGTTCGCGGAAGGGGCTGGCCTTCAGGAAGGGCAGGATGCGCGGGGCGATGCCGCCGGCGATATAGACCCCGCCGCGCGCGCCCAGCGTCAGGGCGATATCCCCCGCCACCGACCCCAGAATGGCGCAGAACCGCGCCAGGGTGGCGCCGCACGGGCTGTTGGGTTCGGCCAGGGCCTGTTTCGTGATCTCGGCCGGGTCGTCGATATGGGTGTCGCGCCCGTCGATCTCGGCCAGGGCGCGGTGCAGATTGACCAGGCCGGGTCCGCAGATCAGCCGCTCGATCGACACCCGCTCATAGCGCCGGCGCAGGATGCGCAGCACCTCGTCCTCGACGACGTCATTGGGGGCGAAACAGGCGTGGCCGCCTTCGGAGGGCAGGGCGATCTCGCGCCCGTCCCGGTCACGCGCCAGGGCCGAGACGCCGAAGCCCGTGCCTGGCCCCAGCACCGCCAGCGTGGCGTGCGGATCGCCCGCCTCGGGTCCGCCCAGGTGCGCCAGGTCGGCGCCGGGCACGATGGGCGCCCCCCAGGCCTGGGCCTCGAAATCATTGATCAGGCGGATGGGGTTAAGGCCCAGGGTCGCCAGTTCCCCCTCGGACACCCGCCAGGGCGAGTTGGTCAGGTCGATGGCCCCGTCCGTCACCGGCCCGGCCACGGCGATGACGCCGCCGCTGGGCGTGACCTCGCAGCCGTCGATGAAGGCGCGCACGCCACCGAGAAATGTCGGATGTTCGGACGCCGGGAAGCTCTCATGATGCTCCAGCACCGGGCCGTGTTCGGTCCAGCGGGCCACGGCGAACCGGGCGTTGGTGCCGCCTACGTCGCCGACCAAAAGGGTGCGCGGATCGTGCGGCGCCGTCATGCGTCCACCGCCCGGTCGACGATGTTGGGATCGGGCGGCGTGTCCTTGTGCTGGGCCGCCCCGACCGGCGGCAGGAAGCAGACCGAGGCCCCGGCCTCGGCCACGCCCACGGCCTGGCGGAAGGCGGCGAACAGTTCGCGGCCGAAGCCCCAGCCCGCCCCCTCGGCGTGTTCGGGCGCCCACTGGGCCGCGGGGCGGGACGCCAGTTCGCCCGCGCCGATGGTGGTCAGGACGCCCGCATCGGGGTCCAGCCGGATGATGTCGCCATCGCGGATATGGGCCAGGGGGCCGCCGGCCAGGGCCTCGGGCGAGACGTGGATGGCGGCGGGGGTCTTGCCGCTGGCGCCCGACATGCGGCCGTCGGTGACGAAGGCGACCTTGAACCCCTTGTCCTGAAGCACGCTGAGCGCGGGCGACAGGCTGTGCAGTTCGGGCATGCCGTTGGCGCGCGGCCCCTGGAAGCGCAGCACCACCACCACGTCCCGGTCCAGTTCGCCGGCCTTGAAGGCCTCCAGCGCCGCCTCCTGGGTCTCGAACACGGCGGCGGGCGCCTGGACGATGCGGTTCTCGGGCTTGACCGCGCTGACCTTGATCACCGCCCGACCCAGGTCGCCCTGGACCAGCCGCAGGCCGCCGTCGCTCTGGAACGGGTCCGACGCGGGGCGCAGGATGTCGGTGTTCAGGCTTTCAGTCAGACCCTCGGCCCAGACCAGTTCGCCGTCCTGCATCATCGGTTCGCGGAAATAGGGTTCGATCCCTCGGCCCATGATGGTGGTCACGTCCGAATGGATGTGTCCCGACAGAGCCAGTTCGCGGGTGACGAAGGCGGTGCCGCCCGCGGCCTGGAAGGCGTTCACATCGGCCGTGCCGTTCGGATAGACCCGCGCCAGCAGAGGCGTGACGGAACTGAGCCGGTCCATGTCGGTCCAGTCGATGATGACGCCCGCCGCCCGCGCCATGGCTACCAGATGGATGGCGTGGTTGGTCGATCCGCCGGTGGCCAGCAGGGCCACGATCATGTTGACCACGGCCTTTTCGTCGATGACGTCGGCCATGCGGCCTTCGCCGCCCAGCGCCAGTTCCACCGCCCGTTTCGCCGCCGCCGCCGTCAGGGCGTCGCGCAGGCCCGTCTCGGGATGGACGAAGGCGGTGGACGGCAGGTGCAGGCCGCCGATCTCCATCATCATCTGGTTGGAATTGGCCGTGCCGTAGAAGGTGCAGGTGCCGGGCGAATGATAGCTGGCGACCTCGCTGGCCAGCAGGGTTTGGCGGTCCACCTGGCCTTGCGCATAAAGGGCGCGGACGCGGGCCTTTTCGGCGTTGGGAAGGCCCGACGGCATCGGCCCGGCCGGGGCGAAGACCACCGGCAGATGGCCAAACGCCAGGGTTCCCATCACCAGGCCCGGCACGATCTTGTCGCAGACGCCCAGGGCCATGACGGCGTCGAAGGCGTCGTGGCTCAGCGCCACCCCCGTGGACATGGCGATGACGTCGCGGCTGAACAGCGACAGCTCCATGCCCGGCCGACCTTGGGTGACGCCGTCGCACATGGCCGGGACGCCGCCCGCCACCTGGGCCGTGGCGCCCATGTCGCGCGCGGTCTGGCGGATGATCTCGGGGAAGCGCTCGAACGGCTGATGCGCCGACAGCATGTCGTTATAGGCGGTGACGACGCCGACATTGGGCGCCCGGCCGCCCATCATGGTCAGCTTGTCGCCCGGTGTCTGGCCGGCGAAGGCGTGGGCCCAGTTGGCGCAGGACAGTTTGGCCCGGCCGACGCCGCGGTCGCGGGCGGCGTTCATGCGGCGCAGATAGTCTTCGCGCGTCGGCCCGCTGCGTTCGACGATGCGGTTGGTCACCTCGGCGACCACGGGATGCAGGGTCATGGCGCGGCCTCCGTCCACAGCACCTCCAGCGGGACGTTATGCGCGACCAGGGCGGCGATAGGCGTCACGGCCGGATCGCCCCGCAGCTGATCCTCGAACACCCGGCGCTTGGCGGCCCCGGTCAGGGCCAGAACGACACGGCCCGCGTGGACCAGATAGGGCAGATTGATCGTCAGACGCTCCAGGGACGGCGCCATCCCCTCGCGCCCCATCGGCACGCCCAGGACGGCGGGCGCCAGTTCGGGGGTCAGCAGGGTGCGCAGGGTCGGGCTGTCGGGGAACATCGAACAGATGTGGCCGTCCTCGCCCATGCCCAGCAGCACGGCGTCCAGCCGGCCTTCGGGCGCCAGCGCCCGCGTCGCCAGGGCCGCCGCCCGGTCCACCGTCACGGCGGGGTGATAAAGGGGCACGAAGCGCGCCTGCGCCGCCGCGCCGGTCAGCAGGGTCTGTTTCAGCAGCCGGGCGTTCGACTGATCGTCGCTTTCAGGGACATAGCGTTCGTCGATCAGGGTGACGGCGATGCGCGACCAGTCCAGCGGCGCCTGGGCCATCACGCGATAGATGGGCGTCGGCGTCGATCCGCCCGACCCGGCGAAGACGGCGCGGCCGTTGGCGGCCACGGCGTCCGACAGCGCGTCGGTCAGGCGCAAGGCGCAGGCGGCGGCCCAGTCGGCGCTCGAAAACTCCTGAACCAACATCCTCACACCCTCCCGTCATCCTCGGGCTTGACCCGAGGATCAGGGGCGACCTCGACCTGGCGGCCAGACGGGAGGCGTCCAGCGGGCGCAAAGTCTGATCCTCGGGTCAAGCCCGAGGATGACGGTGTAGGGGGCAGGGTTTCAGCCTTCATCTGTGTTCCACGTCCGGCCGGTGCGGGCCAACAGGGCGCCGGACGCCTCTGGCCCCCAGGTTCCGGCGACATAGGGCAGGGGCCGGATATGGGCGCCGGCCCAGGCTTCGGAAACCTCGTCCACCCATTTCCAGGCCTGCTCGGCCTCGTCGCGGCGCACGAACAGGGTGGAATCTCCGGCCATGGCGTCCAGCAGCAGCCGCTCATAGGCGATGCGGCGGCGCGGCGCCTGCTCACCCTTGCCGTCAACGCCCCACGACAGGCTCATCTTGATCGGCTGCAGCTGCATCCTCTGGTCCAGGCCCGGCCGTTTGTTCATGACCGTCAGGCTGATGTCTTCCTCGGGCTGCAGCTCGATGACCAGCCGGTTGTCGCTCAGTTCGCCGCGATCGCCGCGATCAAAGATGGAATGGGGCACCGGCTTGAACTGGATCACGATCTCGGTGCGTTTTTCCGCCAGTCGCTTGCCCGTGCGCATGAAGAAGGGGACGCCCGCCCAGCGCCAGTTGTCGATGTCGGCGCGGATGGCGACGAAGGTTTCGGTGTCCGACGCCTGGCCGCGTTCGGTCTCATAGCTTTCGACCGTCTGGCCCTCGATCTCGCCGGCCTGATACTGGCCGCGTACGGTGACGCGCTGGACCTCCTCGGGCGTCACGGCGCGCAGCGAACGCAGAACCTTGACCTTCTCATTGCGCACCGAGTCCGGGTCCAGGTCGCTGGGCGGCTCCATGGCCACCAGGCACAGCAGCTGCAGCATGTGGTTCTGCAGCATGTCGCGCAGGGCGCCGTACTCATCATAATAGGGCCAGCGGTCGCCCACCCCCACCGTCTCGCCCACCGTGATCTGGACGTGGTCGATGGTCAGATTGTTCCACAGCGGCTCGAAGATGGTGTTGCCGAACCTGAGGGCGATCAGGTTCTGGACCGTCTCCTTGCCCAGATAGTGGTCGATGCGGAACACCTGCCGCTCATCAAAGGCGTCGGCCACCGCGTCGTCGATGGCGCGAAAACTGTCCAGATCGCGGCCGACCGGCTTTTCCAGAACCACGCGGTCTTTCGGCCCGGCCAGACCCGCCGTCTTCATCGCCGTGACGATGCGGGCGTACAGCGACGGCGACACGGCCAGGAAACTGGTCGCGCCGTCATCGCCGACCTTGGCCTTCAGCGGCTTCAGGCTGTCCGCGTTGGTGGCGTCGACGGCCAGATAGTCCAGCCGCGCCTCCAGCCGGGACCAGGCGTCGGCGTCCCAGGCCTTGTCGGCGGCGGCGCGCGCCTGCACCGCCTCGCGCACCTTGGCGACATAGGCGTCGCGGCTGTCGTCGGACCGGGCCGCGCCGATGATCTTCAGGCCGTCGGGCAGCAGGCGGTCATGTTCGAGGAAATACAGCGACGGCAGAAGCATCCGCATCGCCAGATCGCCGCCGCCGCCGAAGAGCACCAGAGCCGCCATCCGCTCCCTTTCCCGCCGCGCGGCCCCAATGGCGGCGCTTGTTTTCGGTGTTAGGCGTTTCCCGGTCTTTGCGCCAACCGCCCAGGGCCGGATGAAACACCATGTGACGCCGCCCCAGGCAGGAAAACCGCCGTCGGGCCGGTCCGTTCCGGCGGCTATGGCGAAGCGGCCGGCTTCGCTCTATCTGCGACGCATGAGCAGGATCGTCATCATCGGGGCCGGGCACGCGGGCGGAACGGCGGCGGCCCTGCTGCGCCAATATGGGCACGAGGGGCCGATCCTTCTGGCGGGCGAAGAGACGGCGCCGCCGTATCAGCGGCCGCCCCTGTCCAAGGCCTGGCTGAAGGGCGAGGCGGGTCTGGAGGACCTGCTGCTGCGGCCCGAGAGCTTCTATGCGGAAAAGGACATCCAGCTGCGCACCGGCGTGACGGCCACGGCCATCGACCGGGCCGGCCGGACCGTGACCTTCGCCGACGGGACGGTCGAACCCTATGACGCCCTGATCCTGGCGCTGGGATCGACGGCGCGACGGTTGCCGATACCGGGGGCGGACCGGCCCGACCTCTTGGAACTGCGGACCCTGACCGACGCCGAACGGCTGAAGGCCGCGCTGGGGCCGGGCCGGCGGCTGGCGGTGGTCGGCGGCGGCTATGTGGGGCTGGAGGCGGCGGCGTCCGCCCGCGCCCTGGGCGCCGAGGCGGTGGTGATCGAACGGATGGACCGGGTGCTGGCCCGCGTGGCGTCGGCGACCCTGTCGGCCTTCTTCACCGCCTGGCATCGGGCGAACGGGGTCGAGATCCTGACCGACGCCGAGGTGACGGGGTTCGAGGAGGCGGGCGTGAGGCTGGCGGACGGGCGGCTGATTTCCGCCGATGCGATCCTGGTCGGGGTCGGCGCCCTGGCCTGCGACGGCTTGGCGGCGGCGGCGGGCCTGGCCTGCGACAATGGCGTGGTGGTGGACGAACAGGCCCGCACCAGCGACCCGGCCATCTACGCCATCGGCGACATGACCCATCGGCCGGTGCCGGTGCATGACGGCGTCTTCCGCCTGGAAAGCGTGCCCAACGCTCTGGAGCAGGCCAAACAGGCGGCGTCAGCCATCACCGGCCGCCCGGCCCCGGCGCCCGAGGTTCCGTGGTTCTGGTCCGACCAGTTTGAGCTGAAGCTGCAGATCGCGGGCCTGCCCGGCGGCGCGGACCGTCAGATCGTGCGCGGCGATGCGACCGCGCCGGGCTTTGCGGTCTTCCATCTGGCGGGCGATCGCATCGTCTGTGTCGAGGCGGTGAACGCCCCGGCCGAGTTCATGGCCGGCAAGCAGTTCATCGGCCGCCGCACCCCGGTGGATGCGGCGAAACTGGCCGATCCGGCCGTGTCGATGAAGGCGGTGGCGCAGGCTTAGACCGGCGCGTCGTCGCTCTGTTCGTCCAGCATGGCGGCGAAGGCGGCGGTCATCCGCTCGACCGGGCCATCGGGCGTGCGTTCCACGATGTGGGCCGCCAGTCCGATCAGGGCGGCGTAGTCGGCGGCCTCGGCCGCGCCCATGACCGTCAGGGCGGTGGCGTAGGCGTCGGCCTTCATCGCGCTGTCGTGCAGCACGGTGACCGAGGTGACGTGGTTGGCGATGGGCCGCCCGGTCCAGCCGTCGATCGTGTGGGGGTACAGGGTCTCGCCCACCTGCATGGCCCGGCGATAGTCGCCCGAGGTGGCCATGGCGATATCGACCATGGCGGCGACGGTGCGGGGCTGGTCCGGGTGGTCGGGCGAGCGTTCGATCTCGACCCACCAGGGCATGCCGTCGGGCTTGACGCCCCGGCCCTTCACCTCGCCGCCGATCTCGACCAGATGCGAGGTCAGGCCCAGGGCCGTCAGCCGGTCCGAGACGCGGTCCACCGCATGACCCTTGGCGATGCCCGACAGGTCCAGCTTCATGCCGCCCATTTGCATCAGGCCGCGTCCGTCGCGATGCATGCGCAGCTTCTGCCAGCCGCTGACGGCCATGGCGGCGGCGATCTCGTCATCGCTGGGCAGGGGCGGGCCGTCTTCGGGGCGCAGACCGGGCGGGCCGAAACCCCACAGATCGACCAGGGCGCCCAGGGTCGGATCGACCGCGCCATTGGTTTCGTCGGCCAGATCCATCGCCTGATCGACCAGGCTCCAGAAGTCGGGCGACACGGCCCACAGGCCGGCCGGCGCCGTGTTGAAGCGGCTGATCTCGCTGGTCCGCACCCAGGGGCTGAACAGGGCGACCACGGCGTCCAGTTCGGCCTGGATGGCGGCCGTGGTCGCGCCCTGGTCGGCGCCGGGCGGCGGCACGGCCAGGGCCAGCCATTCGGTGCCCATGGTCTGGCCCGTCAGCGTCCAGACGATGTCGCTGGGCGGCCGTTGCGGCGCCGTCGCGGTCGGCGGGATCAGGACGCGGTTCGACGCCCGCGGCTCCGCCTCGCCCAGGGTGACGGTCGGCGGCGCGGCCTTGGAGCCTCTCCAGGTCGGATCGAAACTGCTCAGAGCAAAACCCCTTGGGGCAACACCCCTTAGGGCAACACTTCCACCACGCCGTTATACTGGGCGTTGACGGTGACGCCATCCGTCCCGGCCACATCGCGCACGGCGGCGTTCAGCCAGTACAGACCCGCCTGGGGCCAGGTCACGCTGAACCCGCCGTCGGCCCCGGTGGTCACGGTCGTCTCTTCGGGGTTGTCGCGATAGCGCAGACCCGAGCGCGCGATGGTGATGGTCTGGTTCGCCGCCGGCTTGCCGTCCAGCATCAGGGTGAAGGTCGCCGCCTCGCCCGCCACCAGATCGTTGGGGTGGGTGACGGGAACCAGCTCCAGGCCCTGGCCGGTCGGGGCGAACACCGTCTCGGTCGGCTGGCCCAGAGTGACGAAGGTCTCGACCCGCATCAGGGTGCGCGACCGGGTCACGTCGGTGGCGTCGGCGGGGATGCCGGCGGCCATTTCGGCGGCCGTGCCGCGCCAGCGCTTCTCTTCGCCGCCCTGTTTGTAGACGGCGTTGTAGAAGTCCAGGACATTGGCGACCTTCCAGGTGCCCGGCTTGTCCAGGTGCAGGTCGAAGGTCTGGCGCAGGCGGCCGCGCGACAGGTTCTGGGCCTCGGCGGGCGAACCGTCGGGCGCCAGGATGGTCAGGCTTTCGACCCGCATGGCCGCGTGGTCGGGAATGAAGACGCCGTTGGACATGGCCAGGTCGAACGAGACCCACCCCTCGGCGCCCGACAGCACGGTCGAGCTGGGCTGGATCCAGCCGCGATGGGCCTGGGCGCTCATGGGGGCGGCCAGCAGGGCGGCGACGGCGGCCAGGGCGAAGACGGTCTTCTTCATGATGCGATCCTTCAGCGGGTGACGGCGACGGAGACCGCGCCCAGTTCGGTGGTTCCGGCCGCGCGGCCGGTGTTGGCGGCGCCCCAGCGGAAGGGCACGCGCACGGCCTCGCGTCCGCCCAGTTCGCGGGCGGCCTCGACGACCAGATTATACTGCCCGGCCGGCAGGTTGCGCAGGCGGGCGGCGGGGATGGTCACCGTCTGTCGGCCCGGGGCGCGGGTGGCGCCCGAGACGCCGTCGGCGGGCAGGGTCATGGCCCGCCCGCCCTTGCGCCACCAGGTGCGCAGGTCCTTCAGCCAGTCCTTGCCTTCGCCGTTCGGCAGTTTGGTGTCGTACCAGACCGCCAGGGTCTGAACCGCCGTCTGGTCCGCCTGTTCGATCCACATGGCCACATAGGGGCGGTGATAGCTGGCCGAGGAAATGCGCGGGATTTCGACCGTCACCGTCAGGTCGGCCGCGTGGACGGCGCCGGCGACAAGACCGGCGGCCAGGGTGGTGGAGAAGGCGAGGGTCAGGCGACGCATGCGGGCGTTCTTCTCTAATGGATGAAGACGATGGCGAGGATGATGGGGATCAGCAGTCCCAGCCCGACCAGGGGCCAGGTCCAGCGGCGGCCGGTCGAAAGCAGATACAGCAGAGCCAGGCCGGTGATGGCCGAGACGATGCAGATGACGGCGAAGATGTCGATGAACCAGGCCCAGACCGGCCCGGCGTTCCGGCCCTTGTGCAGGTCGTTCAGATAGGCGACCCAGCCGTTCCTGGTGACCTCGGCCACCGCCTGGCCCGAGGCGCGATCGATGGTCAGGGCGCCGTCGCCGCCGGGGCGGGGCAGGGCGACATAGACTTCATCGGCGGTGGTTTCGGTGGGCCGTCCGGCGATGTCGGCCTTCAGTTCGGCCTTGGCCCAGCGCGCGATCTCGACCGGGACCGGATCGGTCGTTTCTTCCGGCACGGCGGCCAGGGCCGTGCGGGCGGCGTCCGACAGGGTGGCGGTCGCCTCGGTGGTGACCGGCTCGGACCCGATCAGGGCCGCCCGGTTCAGGGTGATGCCGGTGAAAGAGAACAGGATCAGGCCGATCAGGCTGATCGCCGCGCTGATCCAGTGCCATTGCCGCAGCTGGCGCAGCCAGAAGGGCCGCGTCTTCCACTGGGGCGGGCGCGGGGGTTTGGGCGCGGCTTTCGGCGCGGTCGTGGGCTTGGCGGCGGCGTCGGTCACACCGGCGCTCTGCCACTATTGAGAACCGTTTGCAAGTGCGGCGGGCCGCCGCCCCCGGCGCCTCAGAACCGCGCCAGAAGCTCTGCCGCAAAGCTCGACAGGGTGTCGTCTCGCGCGCCCATGACGATGACTCGATCCCCGGCCCGGGCCAGTTCGACGATGCGGTCGCCGCAGGCCGCGCGGTCGGCCAGGGCCTGGGCCTGCCGCCCGGCCGCCCGCACCCCGGCGGCGATGTCTTCGGATCCCACCGACCGATCCGTCGTGCCGCCATAATAGACCGGCTCGGGCATCAACAGGATGTCGTCGGGCCGCATCAGGCCGGCGAAGCCCTCGATGAATTCGGACTGCATCAGTTTCAGCGGGCCGAACCCGTGCGGCTGGAACAGGATCAGCAGACGGCCGTCAAAGGCGTGCAGGGTCTTCAGGCTGGCGGCGATCTTGTCGGGATTGTGGGCGAAGTCGTCGATGACGGTGACGCCGTTGCGCATCCCGACCACCTCCATCCGGCGCTTGATCCCGGCGAATGTCTCCAGCGACGCCGCCGCCTGATCCAGATCGACGCCCAGCGCCCGCACGGCGCCCAGGGCCGCCAGGGCGTTGGCGACATTGTGCGCGCCGGGGACATTCAGGGTCACGGCGCGCCGGTCGCCGGTCGCGCGTTCGACCAGATCGAAGGTCATGCCGGTCGGCGTCGGCTTCAGGTCGTGCGCGGCCAGGTCGGCGTCGCTGTTGCCCAGGGCGAAGGTGATCACGTCCGCCCCCCGCCCCTCGGCGACCAGGGCCTGGGCCAGGGCCGCGGTTTCGGGATTGTCCAGATTCAGCACCGCCTTGGACGCCCGCCGCACGAAGCCGCCGAACAGGTCGCGCAGCTCCTCCATCGACTTGTGGTCCAGGCTGATGTTCGACACCACCGCCACCGTCGGATCATAGCGGGCGATGGACCCGTCGGATTCATCCACCTCTGCCGCGAACAGGTCGGGGCCGCCGATCACCGCGCTGGCGAAGGGATGATCGGCGTCGGCGAAATTCTTCATCACCGCCCCGTTCATGACCGTGGGCGCGCGACCCGCCGAATGCAGCATCCAGGCGACCATGCCGGTGATGGTGGACTTGCCGCTGGTGCCCGCCACGCCGACCGAGGTCGGCGCCGCGTTGAACAGTTCGCTAAGCAGTTGCGGCCGGGTCTTGATGGTCGCGCCCACGCGCCGGGCCGCGCCGATGTCGGGCACCGTATCCTCTACCGCACCGGTGGCCACGATGATCTGGTCCGGCCGGGTGACGCCCGATCCGTCCTGGGGGTGCAGGGTCACGCCGTGCGCGCGCAGCCAGGCGAACTTGTCTGGTGTGCGGCCCTGGTCCAGGGCGCGATCCGACCCCTCGATCCGGGCGCCGGACGCCTGGACGATCATGGCCAGGGGCAGCATGCCCGAGCCGCCGATGCCGCAGAAGAAATAGGAGGCGTCTTGATTCATGTCGGCGAAACCGGGAAGGCTGAGGTTCGCCTGACTAGCACGCGCCGCGCCGGACGCCAGATGACCTTCAAGATCGGAATCGTCGCCGCCTCGTCGCGGTTCAGCCGCGAAAGCGCCGACCGCGTGTCCGCCTTCATGGCCGAACGCTATCCGTCGGGCGAGGTCTCGGCGGTGTTCCACGAGGCCAGCTTCCTGACCCATGGCCATTTCGCGGGCGACGACGAAAGCCGGGCGCGGGCCTTTGTCGACTTCGCCAATGATCCGCGCATCGATGCGGTCTGGTTCGCGCGCGGGGGCTATGGCTCGTGCCGCATCGCCGAGGCGGCGGTGGCGGCCCTGACGCCGGCGGCGGCGAAGAAGCGGTATCTGGGCTATTCCGACGCCGGGTCGATTCTGGCGGCGCTGTACAAGGCCGGGATCGGCCAAGTCGCGCACGGGCCGATGGCGTCCGACGTCAACCGCCGGGGCGGCGATCAGACGGTGCAGCGGTCGATCGACTGGCTGGTCAAGGGCCGGACCGGGGGGCTGGAGCCGTCTCTGGCCGCCGATCCGCGACCCGCCGTCGCCTTCAACCTGACCATCATCGACCAGTTGGTCGGCACGGCCATCGAGCCGGATCTGACGGGCCACGTCCTGATGCTGGAAGAGGTGTCGGAGGCCATGTACCGGATCGACCGGATGATGTTCCACCTGACCGGCCAGGCCTCGATCCGGCGCGTGGCGGGCATCCGCCTGGGCCGGGTGTCGGACGTGACGCCCAACGACCCGGACTTCGGCATGACGGCCGAGGAGATCGCCCGCTACTGGTGCGCGCGGGCGGGCATCGCCTATTTGGGCGCCGCCGACATCGGCCATGACGCGGCCAACACCGTCGTGCCCTTCGGTCCCAGAAGCTAGGCCGCCTGGCGCAGGCTGGCGGCGTCCAGGGCCGACAGCAGATCGGCGATCAGGTCGCCTTCGTGCTCCAGCCCGATCGACAGGCGGATCAGGCCGTCGCCGATCCCCGCCAGGGCGCGCTGATCCGGGGTCATGGCCGCGTGGGTCATGGTGGCCGGATGGGCGACCAGGCTTTCGACCCCGCCCAGCGATTCCGCCAGGGTGAAGACCGACAGGCCTTCGCACAGCACCCGCGCCGCCTCGACGCCGCCGGCCAGATCAAAGCTCAGCATGGCGCCGAAGCCCGCCTGCTGCCGCGCCGCCAGGGCGTGGCCCGGATGGTCGGCCAGGCCCGGATAGTGCACCCGCGCCACGGCCGGATGGGCGGCCAGGGCCTGGGCGACTTGTCCCGCCGTCGCCTGGGCCCGCTGGATGCGCACCGACAGGGTGCGCAGGCCCCGCAGCGTCAGCCAGGCGTCGAACGGCGCCCCGGTCACGCCGGTGGCGTTGGCCCACCAGGCCAGTTCGTCATACAGGGCGCGGGTGGCGGCGATGACCGCCCCGCCGACCACGTCGGAATGGCCGTTGATGTATTTGGTCGTGGAATGCACCACGATGTCGGCGCCCAGGGCGATGGGCCGTTGCAGCACCGGCGACAGGAAGGTGTTGTCCGCCACCACCACGGCGCCGGCCGCCTTGGCCCGCCGCGCCACCTCGGCCACATCGGTGATCCGCAGCAGGGGATTGGACGGGGTCTCGATCAGGATCATGGCCGCGCCTGCGGCCAGGGCGGCGTCCAGGGCGTCGAAATCGGTCTGGTCCACGAAGACCAGGTCGAACCGGCCTTGGCGCGCGCGGGCGTTCAGCAGGCGACAGGTGCCGCCGTAACAGTCATGCGGCGCGATCAGGCGCTGGCCCGGCTTCAGCAGGTTCAGCGGCAGGTCCACCGCCGCCATGCCGGTGGCGGTGACCACGGCGTCCGCGCCGCCTTCCAGCCCGGCCAGAGCCTCGCCCAGCACGTCGCGGGTCGGATTGCCCGAGCGGGTGTAGTCATAGGGCCGCTTCTGGTCGAAGCCGTCGAAGGCGTAGTTGGACGACAGATAAAGCGGCGGCATCACCGCCCGGTGCGTCGGGTCGGCGTCGACCCCGGCGCGGGCCAGAAGGGTGTCAAAACAGGGGATGTCCGAACAGGGGGCGTCGCTCATTGGGTGATCTCCTTCAGCGCTTGGCGCAGCACCTGGCCGATCAGGGCCTCTTCTTTCAGGAAGGCGTCGTGGCCATAGATCGACGGCGCCTCGACGAAGCGCCACAGGGCGGGCAGGCGCGCGGCCAGTTCGCGCAGGTCGTCGATGGGCGTCAGCCGGTCGGTGGTGAAGCCGACCAGGGTCGTGGGCGTGGTGATCGCCTCGGGCGTCACCTGGTGCCGGTCGATGGAGTCCGACAGGCTGATCCAACGTTCCGGCGTCATGCGGTTGCGATAGGCCCGGCCCCGCGCAGTCAGATAATCGCACACCGGATAGGCGCCGCCGGCCTGGTCGGGGGCCTGGGTCGGGAAGCGTTCGGCGAATTCCTCGCCGGTGCGATAGGTGGTCATGGCCAGTTCGCGGGCCAGGGCCACGCCGTCCTGGGGCCGGCCCGCCTCGGCCGCCAGCTTCAGGATGCGACGCTGCACCCCGCGCCAGGCCGTGCCCTGGGGGTGGGCGCGGTGGGCGGCCGAGATGACCACCAGACTGTCGATCCGCTCGGGGAACAGTTCGGCGAAGGCCAGGCCGACCATCCCGCCATAAGAGGCGCCGACGAAGGCGCGGATGCTGTCGATCCCGGCCTGATCCAGTACCAGGGCCAGAAGGCGCGCCTGATCGTGGGTCGAAATGGTCACCGACCGGCCGTCCGCCTGGGGCGCATAGTCGAAGGCCAGGACGCGATGGCGGTTCAGGTCGATCGGGCCGCGCACGCCCACGGCGCCCGACCACCAGCCGCGTCCGCCGGTGGCGGTGCGATGCACGAAGCGGTCGGCCGAGATGCCGCCGGCGACCACGACGACCGGCGCGTTGGCGGGCCCCTGGATGCGGCCGGTGATGGAGCGCTGGCTCAGGCGCTGGCCCGAGGCCAGGCGAAAATCGGCGGGGATGGAGGCGACCACGTCATGGGCGCCGCGCCCGGTCGCATGGGACCGCACGACGTCGGGCGCGCGACGACAGAAGGCGTCTTCGGTTTGGTCGGAAAGGGCCAGCAGGGTCATCGGTCGGTCGCATCCTCGGCCCATCAAGCCCTCTGGATGCGGTGACAGATCGTGGCGCGCCGCCTGACCGGCGCTCCACTCATCTCTCGCGGATCGCCGAAGCGACCCCCGCAGGAGTTGGCACCGTTTCGGGCGGAACCCGATGGTTGCCCCGGCGTCAAAGGGCCTATCCCTCAGCCGGTCTTGATGAGTGCGCTTACGGTGCGATTGCGAAGTTCGCGGGTCAAGAGAAAAAATATTGCGCAACGTTCGCGAAAATCATCCCGCCGTCGCCTGTGTGGCCGATTTGCACAGGGCGTTCGCAAAAAACGTGCGAGCCGCTTGACGCGCCGCCACAGGCTGCGTCAGTCTGGGTTCAAGATTGAACGAGGCCTTTGCGTGACCCATCGCGCCTTCATCTCCGGCCGGACGACCGTCGCCACCGCGACGCGCTTCGGCATGGGCGCGACCATGATGGGCATGACCTCGATGACCACCACCACCACCACCATGCCCTCGCGGGCGGGAACGGACTAGCGCGGTCGAACCAGACCCCACGCAGACCCCGAACCCCGCCCGGCCCCGCCCGGCGGGGTTTTTCCATTCCGCCTTTCTCCCCAAAGATCTTTCAGCCCACGGACCCCGCCATGTCTTCCCAAGCCGCCCTCGCCCTGGTCGCCGACGCCGAAAACCCCGCCGCCTGTCCCGAGGTGGAGGCGCCGGTGGTGGTGCTGAAATTCGGATCGTCCATCCTGCGTTCGCCCGCCGATGCGCCCGCCGTGGCCTCGGCCATCTACGCCCAGGTGCGGGCTGGGCGCCGGGTGGTGGCGGTGGTTTCGGCCTTCGGCGGCGCGACCGACAGGCTGCTGGCCGAGGCGCGGGGCCTGGGCCTTGCGCATGAGAACGACCTGCTGCCCGGCTATGTCGCCCTGGGCGAGGAGAAGGCGGCGGCCCTGGTGGCGATCGCCTGCGACCGCATCGGCCTGGACGCCGCCGCCCTGTCGGTGCGCGAACTGGGCATTGCGGCCGACGGCCCGGCTGAGCATGCGCGACCCTCGGCCCTGCGCGGCGAGGCGTTGAAGAACGCCCTGGCGCGGCATCAGGCGGTGATCGCCCCCGGCTTCGGCGCGGTGCGGGCCGATGGGCGGCTGGCGCTGCTGGGGCGGGGCGGGTCGGACCTGACGGCGGTCTTCCTGGCGGCTGAACTGGGGCTGGATCGGGTGCGGCTGGTCAAAGATGTGGACGGCCTCTACGACCGCGACCCCAACGCCACGGCCTCGGTCCCGCTGCGTTACCGCCGCATCGACTGGGAGGGCGCGCGACGCCTTGGCGGCCAGCTGGTCCAGCGCGACGCCATCGACCTGGGCCAGGACCGGGCGGTCGAGATCGAGGTGGCGGCCATCGACCGGGCCGAGGGCACGGTGATCGGCGACCGTTCGGCGCCCCCCGGCCCGGCCCCGGCGCGGCGGCCGGTGCGGGTGGCCGTGGCCGGTTGCGGCGTGGTGGGCGGCGGCGCCGTCAGCCGCCTGCTGGTCGATCCGAAATTCGAGGTGGTGGGCGTGCTGGTGCGCGACCCGAGCAAGCCGCGCGACATCGATTGTCCGGCCGAACTGTTCACCGCCGATGCGGACGAGCTGCTGGCGCGTGGGCCGGACGTGGTGCTGGAGGCCCTGTCGGACGGGGCGGCGGGCCACGCCCTGATCCGTCGCGCGCTGGAGGCCGGCTGCGATGTGGCCAGCGCCAACAAACAGGCGGTGGCGGCTGATCCTGAGGGGCTGCTGGCCCTGGCGGACCAGAAGGCGCGACAGCTATTCTGGTCGGCCTCGGTCGGGGGCGGATCGCCGATGATCGAGACGGTGCGAGCCGCCCGCGCGGCCGGACCCATCGCCGCCTTCGAGGCGGTTCTGAACGGCACATGCAACTTCATGCTGGAGCGGCTGGGCCAGGGCGCGGCCTTCGACGAGGCCCTGGCCGACGCGCGCGCCGCGGGCTTCGCCGAGGAAGACCCGTCCGCCGATCTGGAAGGCCACGATTCGGCGGCCAAGGTGCGGCTGCTGGCGTTCGAGGCGTTCGGCCGGGCGCCTGAGGCGGTGTCGCTGGAGGTGCTGTCGCCCGCCACCCACGTCGCGCCGGGTCTGCGCCAGATCGGCGCCTGCCGGGCCGATGATGACGGTCTGGCGGCCTCGGTCAGCCTGGACGCCGACAACGACCAGCCGCTGTTCGCGGCCCTGCGCGGCGAACGCAACGCCCTGCGGGTCGTCGGCGCGGACGGCCGGGTCTGGACCTGTCGCGGGCGTGGGGCGGGGCGCTGGGCCACGACGGAAAGCCTGCTGGCGGACCTGGCCGAGATCGCGCGGGCGCGCCACGAGGAGGCGTGACGCCGGGCCGCAACGCAAGCTAGGGGAAGGCCATGGCCGTCTTCACCCCCGTCAGCGACGACGATGCGCGCGGGTTTCTGCGCGCCTATGACCTGGGCGAGCTGACCGCCCTGACGCCCATCGCCGAGGGGGTTGAGAACACCAACTATGCGCTTGAGACCACACATGGCCGCTTCGTCCTGACCCTGTTCGAGGGCCGGACGCAGGCGGCGGCCCTGCCGTTCTGCCTGGGCCTGACCGACCATCTGGCGCAGGCGCGCCTGCCGATGGCGCGGCCGGTGCGGGATCGGTCGGGCGACTTGCTGGGGTCGCTGAACGGGCGTTCGGCGGCGATTGTCGAATGGCTGGACGGCGCCTGGCTGCGGGCGCCCCAGGCGGATCAGCGGGTCCAGGCCGGGGCCATGCTGGCGCGGATGCATGGGGCGGCGGCCGGCTTTGCGATGCGGCGCGACAATCCGGTGGGACCGGCCGCCTGGCGCGCCCTGGCTGACCGCATCGCTGCGCGGGCGCAAGGGGCGGATCGGGCGATGCTGGACCGGATCGAGGCTGAACTGGCGGACCTGGGGCCTGATCCGTTCGGCGGCGATCTGCCGACCGGGGCCATCCACGCGGACTATTTCCCCGACAATGTGCTGTTCGCGGACGGCGTCCTGTCGGGGGTGATCGACTTCTATTTCGCCTGCACCGGGCCGCTGGCCTATGACCTGGCCATCGCCATGACGGCCTGGGGGTTCGATGGCGAAGGGCGGCCTCTGGACGGCGCCATGGCGGCCCTGCGGGACGGCTATGAGACGGTGCGGTCGTTGACGGAGGCCGAGGCGGCGGCCCTGCCGCGACTGGGCCGGGCGGCCTGTCTGCGGTTCAGCCTGACGCGGCTGCATGACCGTGTGTTCCACGACCCGACCCACCTGGTCACGCCCAAGGACCCGGCCGCCTTCCTGGTGCGTCTGGACGGCTGGGTTTAGGCGGAAAAGGCGCGCACGGCGTCCAGGGCGGCAGCCTCGGTGGCGTCGATGACGGTCAGGCGTTCGGGCTTGTCGCCCAAGGCGCGGATCACCGGCGCGGGTTCCGGCTCGACGCCCAGCACATCGGAAACGAAGCCGCCGAATTTCGACGGATGGGCGGTCGACAGGGCCACCACCGGCCCGGCCGAGCGGTCGATCCCGCGCGCGGCGGCCAGGGCCACGGCCGTGTGCGGACAGACGATGCGGCCCCAGTCGGCGTGCGCGCGGGCGATCTGGTCGCGCGTGGTCGCCTCGTTCACCGAGACGGCCGAGACCTGGCGCCGCAGGGCCGCCAGCAGGTCGTCGGGCAGGGTGATGCGCCCCTCGCGGGCGAAGGTTTCGAACACCGCGCGGGTCGTCTCGGCGTCACGGCCGGACGCCTCGAACACCAGCCGCTCGAAGTTGGACGGCGCCTGGACGTCCATGCTGACGCTGGCGGTCTGGACGGCGGCGCGGCGTTCATAGACGCCGTCGTTGATGGCGCGGGCCAGGGCGTCGTTGGCGTTGACGGCCGCGACGAAGCCCAGGGCGGGCAGGCCCATCTTCGCCGCCGCGATTCCGGCGAAGGCGTCGCCGAAATTGCCGGTGGGCACGACCCAGGTCGCGGGGCGGCCCCCCAGTTGCGACGCGGCCGAGACATAATAGGGAATCTGGCCCGCCAGCCGCGCCCAGTTGATCGAATTGACCGAACTGAGCCGCCCCTCCTGACGCAGGGATTCGGTCGCCAGCAGGGCCTTCACCAGACGCTGGCAGTCGTCGAAATCGCCGCGCACGGCCAGGTTCAGCACATTGTCGGCGCCGCAGGTGGTCATCTGGCGCCGCTGCACCGGCGAGACGCGATCCAGCGGATGCAGCACGATCAGGCGGATGCGCTCTGCCCCGGCGAAGGCGGCCACCGCCGCCGCGCCCGTATCGCCGCTGGTCGCCGTCAGCAGGGTCAGCCGCTCGCCCGAGGCGGCCAGGGCCGCGTCCGACAGGCTGGCGGCCAGCTGCATGGCCAGATCCTTGAACGCCGCCGTCGGGCCGTGGAACAGCTCCAGCACGAACAGCCCGTCCTCCACCTCGACCAGGGGCGTCACCGCCGGATGGTCGAAGCCGGCGACCAGGCGCGCAATGGCCGCATCCAGGGCGGCGGGCGGCAGGGCGTCGCCGATGAAGGGCGCCAGCACCTCGCGCGCGATGTCGGCATAGGTGCGACCCGGCCGCGCCGCATCGGGCGCCAGCGTGGGCCAGGCCTGCGGCATGTACAGGCCCCCGTCCGGCGCCATGCCGCGCAGCAGGGCCTGGGCGAAGTCGGCGACGGGCGCGGCGCCGCGGGTCGAGACATAACGGTCGGGGCGAGGGTGCATGGCGTCTTGGTATCGGGCCGGACGCGCCCCGTCATCCGTAAACGCCCGGCTCTGGCGCATCGGCGCGCGACAGGCCATCTGTGACGGCGATGGATCGCCGCCTGTTTCTGAGACTGGGGCTAGGCGCCGCCGCCGTGGGCGGGGTGGTGCTGCTGCGCGACCGGGTGCTGTGGGCGCCGCCCAGCGCCGAATTCATCGGTCAGGTCCAGACGACAGGCTGGCTGACCTGGGCGCAGCCGCGCGTGCTGGCGCCGACGGTCGCGGTGGATGTGGGCGGGCGCACCGTCCACGCCCTGATCGACAGCGGCGCCCAGTTTTCGGTGATCGACCGCGCCCTGGCCGACCAGATCGCCGTGCGTTCGGCCTTCGACCTGCCGGTGATGGCCCATGGGGTCGGCGGCGAGGGCCAGATGGGGCGCGGCGCCCGGATGGATGTGGGGCTGGGTCCGCTGCGGATCGAAGGGCTGCGTGCGGCGGTGCTGAACCTGGGGCCTCTGGCGGGGCCGGACGGGCTGAACACGCCGCTGATCCTGGGCCACGACATGCTGAGTCGGCTGGTGCTGGACCTGGACACGGACCGGCGTCGGCTGTCGCTGACCCTGCCGGGCGCCTATGCGCCGCCTGCGGGCCTGGCGCCGGTCGCGACCCTGCGACGCGGCCGCGCCCTGGTCGCGCCGGTGACCGTCGAAGGTCATGAGATCGAGGCGGTGATCGACACCGGCGCATCCAGCCTGCTGTCGCTGAAACGGTCGGCGGCCGAGGCGGCGAGCCTGCTGGACGGACGGCCGGTTCACGAGGGAAGCAGCCTGGTTCTGGGCGGGGTGGTGGCGGCCCGGATCGTCAGGACACGCAGCGTCGTCTTCGCGGACCAGACCTATCGCGGGCGGCCGGTGTCGATCTTCGCCGACGCCGTGGCGCCCGGCGTGCCCGACGCCCTGGTGGGCATGGCGGCCTTCATCGGGCGCCGCGTCGCGATCGATGCGGGCGAAGGGCGGATGTGGGCGTCACGCCCGCTGGATCTGACCGTGGGTTAGACGGAACCGAAGGTGTCGCACACCGCCGGATCGCCTGAATCATAGCCGCGCCGCAGCCATTCCATCCGCTGGGCCGAGGTGCCGTGGGTGAAGCCTTCCGGCGTCACACGACCGCCCGAGCGGCGTTGCAGGGTGTCGTCGCCGATGGCGTTGGCGGTCTTCATGCCCTCTTCCAGGTCGCCCGGATCCAGCGCCACCTGACCATTGGAGGCGGCCGAGGCGTTGCGGGCCCAGACCCCGGCATAGCAGTCGGCCTGAAGCTCCAGCGCCACGGAATAGCGGTTGGCCTCGGCCTGGCCCGAGGCGCGCTGTTGGGCCTGCTGCACCTGCTGGCTGGTTCCGGTCAGGGTCTGGATGTGGTGGCCGAACTCGTGGGCGATGACATAGGCGCGGGCGAAATCGGCGCCCGAGGCGCCCAGCTGCTGCTCCATCTGGGACCAGAAGCTGAGGTCCAGATAAACCGTCTTGTCGGCCGGGCAGTAGAAGGGCCCCATGGCCGCCTGGCCATAGCCGCACTGGGTGCCGGTACCGCTTTCGTACAGGACCACACGCGGCGGCTGATAGCCGTTCAGCTTGGTCTGCCAGACGTCGTTGATATTGGCGCCGACCACATCGACGAACTGGCCCGCCTGATCCTGGGGCGTGCCCTCGACCCCCTTTTCCGAGGCGCCGACGCCGCCGAACTGGCTGGCGACCTGCTGTGTTGTGGACGGGTCGATGCCGAAGACGAAATAGCCGATGGCCGCCAGGATCAGCACGCCGATCCCGCCGCCCGCCGCCGCTCCGCCGCCCATGCCGCGCCGGTCCTCGATCCCGCCGCCGCGCCGTCCGCCCTGCCACCGCATGACCCGTTCCTCCGTTGGTCGTCGCCCTAAGCTATGCCGCAACGCCAGGCGAAGGGAAGGGATGCACGAAAGCTGTTGATCCGGGCGGGGCCAGACCCCATTTCCCGGTCACGGTCTTTGCGTCCGCCCATCCGGGGGGCGCAGCGGCCGGGTCGCTTGACGAAGGACCGACGACGATGACGACGCGCACCATCCTGTTCGACAGCCCCTTTCTGCTGGGCTTCGACCATACCCGCGCCCTGATCGACCGCGCCGCCAAGGCCGCGGCCGAAAGCTATCCCCCCTATAATGTCGAACAGCGGGGCGACCATGCGGTGCGCATCACCCTGGCGGTCGCGGGCTTTTCGCCCGAAGAACTGGCCATCACCCTGGAAGGGCGCCAGCTGACCATCGCCGGCAAGCGCGAGGACGGGCCCAAGGGCGCCGAACCGGCCTTCCTGCACCGGGGCATCGCCGCGCGCGGCTTCGTGCGCAGCTTTGTTCTGGCCGACGGGCTGGAGGTGCAGGGCGCGCAACTGGAGCATGGCCTGCTGCATGTCGATCTGATGCGGCCCGAGCAGGAACGCACCGTGCGGCGCATCCCCATTACGGCGGGCTGAACGACAGCCGCCGAACGGCCCGGCGATCCGGGCGTTAGTAAAAGTTGAAGGAGGCGGTCTGATGACGCCGATGAGGATGACCAAGGAAGAATTCGCCGGTCTGGGCGCCCCGGACCTGGTCTATGTGCGCGAGATTCCGGCGGCCGAGGTTCTGGCCGATACGCCGGTGCTGGCCAGCGAGGCGTTGGCCATTGATCCGGACCAGATGCTGTATGCGGTGCATGGCGCGGACGGCGAACGGCTGGCCGTTATGATCGACCGCGACACCGCCTTCGCCGCCGCCGTGGCGCACGAGCTGGAGCCGGTGTCGGTTCACTGACGCGCTCAAGCAGCGAGCGACTGCGTCGCGAGCAAATTCAGGCGGCGGTCTTTTCCGTATCTCGCACGAACAGGGCGTGGATGGCGTCGGGCGTGCGGGCCTGGCGCAGGCGTTCGCGCAGTTCGGCCCCGCGCAGGGCGCGCGACACGGCCGCCAGGGCGCGCAGATGTTCGGCGCCGGCGTCGGGTGACGCGAACAGGGCGAACAGCAGATCGACCGGCCGGTCGTCCAGAGCCTCGAACGCCACCGGCTGGTCCAGTCGCACGAAGACGGCGGCGACCCGGTCCAGGCCCGGCAGTCGGGCATGTGGCACGGCGACGCCGCCGCCCAGGCCGGTCGAGCCCAGCGCCTCGCGCTCCATCAGCGCCGAAAAGACCTGTTGAACGTCGCGGCCCAGCATCTGGGCCGCCGCCTCGGCCGCGATATGCAGCGCCTGGCGTTTGGACGACGCGCCGCCGCGCAGGACAATGCCCTCGCGCGTCAGCATCTCACCGATGTCCATGAAAACCCCGACTCGTACCCATCATCCCGATGGGCGGGCGCCCTTTAGACGCTCCGCCCCGTTTGGGGAAGACCTACCACTAAGCCTTTACCGAACCATGTCCGTTGGACGACCCGTTCTTGGCGGTGCGCTCGGGGTCGATCCAGCCGACGTTGCCGTCAGGGCGGCGATAGACCACCGACACCCCGCCGTGGGCGGCGTTGCGGAAGATCACGACCGGATAGCCGGTCATGTCCAGCTCCAGAACCGCACGGCCGACCGTGATGGTGCGCAGCTCGTGTTCCGTCTCGGCGATGACCATGCCGACCGGGGGCGGTTCGTCGGGACGGCCCGCCTCGCCGAAGGTTTCGTCCTCGACCTCGTCCGGGTTGCGCAGAACGATGCTGCGGGCCACGTCGCGGGCCGCGTTCTCAGTCTTTTCGGGCGACAGAGCCTTGGGACCGATGTGGTGATCCTTCAGTCGGCGCTTGTAGCGGCGAACCCGCTTCTCCAGCTTGTCCAGACTGTCGGAAAAGGCCGAATGGGCGTCGCCGCCGAAGCCGGATGTCACCAGGGATTGGCCCGAGGCCAGGCGGACCCAGCAGTCCACCTTGAAGCCATGGCCATCCTTGGACACCACCACCTCGGCGTCCTGACCGCCGCGTTCGAAATATTTTCCGACGCCGTCTTCGAGTTCCTGGGAGATGCGCGAGCCTAACGCTTCGCCGACATCCACATGCTTGCCGCTGACTTGCACTTGCATGCCGATACAACGCGCCCGACCGTGAATGGTGTCAACGCCGATCACCTATTTGTGGTCAAGCTGTCGGGGCGGTGCGGGCGTGCGGCGAAGCGGCGCGCTTGAACGACTTAGGCACCGAAAAAGTCAGGCGAAATTCAGCATCCGCTTGCGCTGGATCGACGACGGAATGCGCAAGGCCTCGCGGTATTTCGCCACGGTGCGGCGGGCGATGTCGATGCCCGCCTCGTTCAGGATTTCAACGATGCGATCGTCGCTCAAGACGTCGCCGTCGGCGGCCTCAGCGTCGATCATGGCCTTGATGCGACTGCGGACCGATTCCGCCGAATGGGCGGCGCCGCCATCGGTGGCCTGGATGGCGGCGGTGAAGAAGAATTTCAGCTCGAACACGCCGCGCGGGGTGGCGACATATTTGTTCGAGGTGACGCGGCTGACGGTGGATTCGTGCATGCCGATGGCCTCGGCCACCGTCTTCAGGTTCAGGGGACGCAGAAACTCGACCCCGAAGGCCAGGAAGGCGTCCTGCTGGCGCACGATCTCCGACGCGACCTTCAGGATCGTCTTGGCCCGCTGGTCCAGCGATTTGACCAGCCAGTTGGCCTGGGCCGCGAAGTCGGCGACGAAGGCCTTGTCCGTCTCGTTGCGCGCGCCGGCCGCCACCACGCCGTGATAGCGTTTGTCGACCAGGAGGCGGGGCAGGGTGTCGCTGTTCAGTTCGACGCGCCAGCCGCCGGCCGGGTCGGGCCGCACATGGACGTCGGGGATGACCGTCTGGGCCGTCTCGCCGCCGAAACCGGCGCCGGGGCGCGGCGTCAGGGCCTTCAGCTCGGCGATCATCTCGGCCATGTCCTCGGCGTCGACGCCGCAGGCCTTGCGAAGGCCCGGCAGGTCGCGCTTGGCCAGAAGGTCGAGGTTGTTCAGCAGGCAATCCATGGCCGGATCGAAGCGGTTGCGCTCGATCAACTGCAGCTTCAGGCATTCCGGCACCGAGCGGGCCATGACGCCGGTCGGCTCAAAGCCGTGACAGACGGCCAAAACCGCCTCGACCCGCTCCAGGCCGCAGCCCAGGCGGTCGGCGATCTCGGCCAGTTCGCCGCGCAGGTAGCCGCCCTCGTCCACCGCGTCGATCAGGGTCAGGGCGATGGCGTGGTCGGACGCCGACAGGCCGGCGGACGACGCCTGGGCCTGCAGATGCTCCCACAGGGTGATCTCGCGCTGCTCGTTGCGTTCGCCCTCGCCTTCGGGCGCCACGCCACCCTGGCGGGTGCGGGACCAGTCGGACAGGCCCGGCTGCTCGATGGCGGCGTCCGTCGCGCGGTCGCCGGTGCGTTCGCCGGGGGCGGCGTCGCCGTACAGATCGTCGTCGCGGGCGTCCATGGCCTGGGCGGCCTCGCCGGCGCGGTCGTCGGAGAAGCTGAGTTCGGATTCGGCGGTGGATTCGGCGGTGGATTCAGGGCGTTCGGCGGGTTCGGGGGCGTCCCCTTCCGCCTCGTCTCGCGACAAGAGGGGATTGCGCTCCAGCTCGGCTTCGACGAAGGCGTCCAGCTCCAGGTTCGACAGTTGCAGCAGCTTGATGGCCTGCTGCAGCTGGGGCGTGATGACCAGCCCCTGACCCTGCCTGACCTCAAGCCTCTGACCCAGCACGTCCTGCCCCCGGCGAACCGGGTCTGGCCCGGAATTTGCTGGGGCCACTTTCGGCCCAAGGGGTTAACGGGGGGCGAACGCCTGATAGGTTGATCGGATGAGCCTCGCCTGTTCCCGTGTTCTCGCCGTGGCCTGTATGGCGGCGATACTCCATGGGTGTGGCCCCGGATCAGATCGGAGCGAAGACGCCAGCAGCCTGACGGACGTCGACCTGACCCCTGTTCAGAAGAAAGCGCTCACGGCCGAAGCCCTGGCCGGAAACGCAGAAGCCGCTTTTCGGCTATCCGAATTCTATACCTTAGCGGGCGGTGACGGTGACCCGAACGTCATCGACGCTCACGACAGGGCCGAGGAACTTCGCTGGCTATCCCTGGCTGCAGCAGGCGGACACAAGGTGGCGGCCTTCAATCTCGCCGTGTCCATGGCGGATGTGGATTGCCCAAGGGCACGACGGATGATGACGCAGATTTCGCTGGATACTCTGGATGGCGAGAGAGCGCGATCCGCACGATACTGGCTTGAAGACTCGCGCTTCGACTGCGCTGCGAAGTCGCCCTAGCCGTACATCTCACCCAGATAGACACGCCGCACTTCGGGGTCGGCGATGACCTCGGCGGCGGTGCCTTCGAACAAGACGGCACCGCCCGAGATGATCGAGGCGCGGTCGATGATGTCCAGCGTCTCGCGGACATTGTGGTCGGTGATCAGCACGCCGATGCCTTCGTCCGCCAGATAGCGGATGACCTGGCGGATGTCGGCAATGGCCAGGGGGTCGATGCCGGCGAAGGGTTCGTCCAGCAGCATGAAGCTGGGCCGGCCAGCCAGGGCGCGGGCGATCTCGCAGCGGCGCCGCTCGCCGCCCGACAGGGCCGAGGCTGGGGCGTGGCGCAGATGCTCGATCCGCAGTTCGTCCAAAAGGCGGGTGGTCTCGGCCTCCACGCGCTCGCGCGGGTGATGCAGTTCGACCACCGCCTTGATGTTCTGTTCCACCGTCATGCCGCGGAAGATGGAGGCTTCCTGGGCCAGATAGCCCAGACCCATGCGGGCGCGCTGGTACATGGGCTGGCTGGTGATGTCCTCGCCGTCCAGCCAGATGGAGCCGCTGTCGGCCGGGATCAGGCCGGTGATCATGTAGAAACAGGTGGTCTTGCCCGCGCCATTGGGGCCCAGCAGGCCCGCCACCTCGCCGCGCTGGACCGTCAGGGAGACGTCGCGCACCACTTGACGCTGGCCGAAGCTGCGGGCGATGTTGTTGACCCGCAGGCCCTTTGCGGCGGGCGCGGTTTCGGGCGCGGCGGCGACTTTGGCCGCCTCGTCCAGGTTCAGGGCTGAGAGTTCCTTGCGCGCCAAGCGTCAGTCCAGGCCCGAAGGCTCAGTTCCCGTTCGGATAGAAGACGCCCTGGACGCGGCCGTTCGAGCCGGCGCCTTCCCAGCGGGCGTCGCCGCTGCGGACGTTGTAGATCAGCCGGCCGCCGGTGGCGACGTTGCGGCCCTGGTTCAGCACCACCTGGCCGGTGACGGTCAGATCGCCGTTGGCCAGGTTGTAATGGGCGCGGTCGCCGCGCACCGTCTGTTGCGGGGTGACGAAGAAGACGCCGCCCACGGCCTCGGCCTCGCGGACGTCGGCCTCCGTGCCCTTGAAGTCGATGCGTTCGGCCCGCAGGCGATTGTCGCCCTGAAGGATCTCGGCCCGGCCGATCAGGGCGAAGCCCTCGGCGCTGTACTGCACCCGGTCGCCGCCCCACATGATCGGGGCGTCGCCACCGCCGATGGGGGCGTTCTGGGCGCCGCCGACCGAGGGCAGGGCCACGGCTAAGGCGGTCGCCGCCGCACAAAGGATCAGTCTGGTCTTGGCCATGGTCATTCGCCCGAACGCGCAGGGTTGAGGGTTCCGCGCACCTTGTTTTCGCCCGAGCCGCGGAATTCCACCGTCTGACCCTGATCGCGGATGACATAGGACGAAGCGGTGACGGTTCCAAGCGGGCCGGTGGCCTGGACGCCGCGATCGCCGGTCACCACGCCGGTCTTGGTGTCGACCACGGCTTCGGGCGTGGTCAGGGTCAGGCCCGAGCCGCCGTCCGAAATGCGGACGTTGGGGCCGATGATGACGCGGTCGTTCGCCTCGTCATAGGCGCCGCCGTCGGCGGTCAGTTCGGTGACCTTGCGCCCGCCCAGGTTCAGCCGCAGCGCCGGGCCGACCAGGCGGAAACGGCCGGTGGCGGCGTCGCGCACCGCGCCTTCGGCCCCGATGATGAAGGTGCGGCCCAAGGCGTCCTGGCCGTGGAAGCGGGGCTTGTCCAGGCGGACCTGACCGGTTTCGCCGGCCTTGCGCTCGACCCCCGACATGACGGTGCGGAACACGGTCCAGGTCAGGGCCCCGCCGGCCAGGGTCAGGATGACGATGGGCAGGACGCGCCGATACAGTTTCACCCGCCGCGACCGGGCGCGCCAGCGCTCGCCGGCGATGGCGACGCGGGCCTCGTCCTGGCGCTTGCGGTCTTCTGACGGATCGGGTGCGGTCATGGGCGGCGTCAGGCGTGGGCGAAGATGTCGATCTCGTCCCAGCCCGCCAGATCCAGGCGGGCGCGGACGGGCAGGAAGTCGAAACAGGCGCGGGCCAGTTCGGTGCGGCCTTCGCGGGCCAGCATGTCGTTCAGCCGCGCCATGACGGTGTGCAGATACAGCACGTCCGAGGCGGCGTATTCCAGCTGGGCCGGGGTCAGTTCGGCGGCGCCCCAGTCGCTGGACTGCTGGGCCTTGGACAGTTCGACGCCGGCGCATTCGCGCACCACGTCCTTCAGCCCGTGCCGGTCGGTATAGGTGCGGGCCAGTTTGGAGGCGATCTTGGTGCAATAGACCGGCCGCGTCTCGACCCCCAGGTGCAGGTCGAACATGCCGATGTCGAACCGGCCGAAGTGGAAGATCTTCAGCACCGCCGGGTCGGCCAGCAGCCGTTTTAGGTTCGGACAGTCATAGGCGGGGCGGTTCAGCCGCACCACATGGGCGTCGCCGTCGCCGGCCGACAGCTGGACCACGCACAGGGGGTCGCGGCGAAAACGCAGACCCATGGTCTCGGAATCCACGGCGACCACGGACCCCAGGTCCAGGCCGTCGGGCAGGTCGCCTTCGTGAAGATGAACGGTCATGACCTTCAACTACCTTTTCAGCGCGCCAGAAGCGATAGGGCCAGACAAACCCCGCCCCTCAAGCCGCGAGCCGAGCGATAGGGGCCAGAAAACCAGCCCCTCAAGCAGCGAGGCTCCGCGCGGCGAGCGGTAGGGGCCAAACACAATCCCGCCCCTCAAGCAGCGAGCCGCCGCGCGGCGAGCGTTAGGGGCCAAAAAAGAGAAAGGCGCCGCATCAGCGATGCAGCGCCTTTCAGAAATTTGGTGCCCAGAAGAGGACTCGAACCTCCACGACCTTTCGATCACTGGCACCTGAAGCCAGCGCGTCTACCAATTCCGCCATCTGGGCCCTGGGGTTTCCCCCGGGAAGGCGCGGACCCTTAAGGGAGGCCGCCGGGCCGGTCAACAGGGATTTGAACGAAATCCCGGCCAGACCTCATTAACCGTCCCGGCTTACGCGATCTTGAGGCGCGCGGGGCTAGACCTCAGGCATGAGCCGCACCGCCGTTCTGTCAGAACCCGCCGTTTCCACCGCCGTCGCGGCAGGGCCGAAATCGCAGCGATTGCGCCTGTTGGGCCAGTGCGTCGATCTGGTCACGCCGATCCAGGTTCTGGATCATATGGCCGAGACGATCAGGGCCGGTCGCCGGGCGGTGGTGGCCAACCACAATCTGAACAGTCTGAAGCTGGTGCGCGACAACGCCTTGATGCGCGCCTTCTATGACCAGGCCGAGCTGGTGCAGATCGATTCGACGCCGCTGATCGCCTTCGGTCGCCTGCTGGGCCTGCCGCTCAGCCGGGCGCACCGCAGCACCTATCTGGACTGGCGCGACGATTTCTGGATGCGGGCCGACCGTCTGGGCTGGCGGGTCTTCTATCTGGGCGGGACGGCCAGCGCGGGCGATCGCGCCGTCGCCCGTCTGGCGGGACGATACCCCGGCGCCGTGATCGAAGCGCGGTCCGGCTATTTCGACGGAACGCCCGGATCGTCCGACAACGCCGCCGTGCTGGACCGCATCGCGGCCTTTGGGCCGGACGTTCTGATGGTCGGCATGGGCATGCCGCGTCAGGAGGCGTGGATCGTGCAGCATCTGACGGCCCTGCCGCCCTGTGTCGTGCTGAACGTCGGGGCGGCCTTCGACTATGAGGCCGGGGTGCAGAAGCCGGCCCCCCGCTGGACCGGGCGGCTGGGGCTGGAGTGGGCCTATCGCCTGATCCACGATCCCCGGCGGCTGTTCCGGCGGTACTGTGTCGAGCCGTGGAGCCTGGCGGGACCGGCCCTGGCCGATGTCGGCGCGGCCCTGAGGCGTCGTCGTCAGGCTTAGAGATCGCCGCGCGCGCGCAGCCAGTCGACGAAGGCGGGCACCCCCACCGAAATCGGCGTCGACGGCCGATAGCCGGTCAGGGCCTCCAGAAGTTGGGGCGACGCGAAGGTCGCGTGCACGTCGCCGTCCTGCATCGGCAGGAAGGTCTTCCTGGCCTCCATGCCCATGGCGTCTTCCAGCGCGGCGACATAGTCCATCAGCGGGACCGGGGCGCCGCCGCCGATATTGACCATGCGATAGGGCGCGACCGGCGACAGGGTGTCGAAATCGCCCACGGGCGCGCCGACGACGGGGATGGCGTCGGTCAGGCGCACGATCGCCTCGACCAGATCGTCGATATAGGTGAAGTCGCGCGACATCTGGCCCTGGCCATAGATGTCGATCGGTTCTCCGCGGGCCATGGCGGCGGCGAATTTGAACAGCGCCATGTCCGGCCGGCCCCAGGGGCCATAGACGGTGAAGAAGCGGAAGAAGGTCGTCGGCGTGCCGAACAGATGGGCGTAGGCGTGGCCCATCAGCTCATTGGCCCCCTTGGTCGCCGCGTACAGCGTCAGGGGATGCACCGCCTGGTCCGTCTCGCGGAACGGCATGTCGGTGTTGGCGCCATAGGCCGAACTGGTCGAGGCAGCCAGCAGGTGCTGCACCGGCCGTCGCCGCGCCGCCTCCAGCACATGGAAGGTTCCGACCAGGTTGGACGCCACATAGGTGTCGGGATGGTCGATGCTGTAGCGGACCCCGGCCTGGGCGGCCAGATGCACCACGATGTCGGGCGCCGCCTCCTCCCACGCGGCATTCAGGGCCGCCGCGTCCGCCAGGTCCAGCCGATGCAGGCGAAAGGCGTCGAAGCCTTCCAGGATCGCATTGCGGTCCTCTTTCAGGCGCGGGTCGTAATAGGCCGAGAAATTGTCCACGCCCGCGACGACATGGCCGGCCTGAAGCAGGCGCCGCGCCAGATGGAAGCCGATGAATCCGGCCGTGCCGGTGATCAGGAAGCGCATGGTCGACGCCGTGGAGGCAAAGCGGAACCCGACCTATAGCCGATAGGGCGCCGCATATGGAAACGGCCGCTCCCTTTAGGGAAGCGGCCGTTGTGGTGGAGCTAAGCGGAGTCGAACCGCTGACCTCTTGAATGCCATTCAAGCGCTCTACCAACTGAGCTATAGCCCCGGATCCGAAGATCTGGTCCGCCGGGTTGTTCTTGCGAATGGCCCCCGGCGAGGCGGCGGAACCTATGTCAGGGTCTTGATGCGATCAAGCCCGGTTCCGGGTTTTTTTTGGCCCCCGCCCCGGCGGACCGAAAAGCCCGCCGGAACAAGAGGTTGGTTTCAATCAGTCGTCGTCGCCGGCCGGTTTGACGATGTCTTCTTCGAAGTTGTCGTCGTCTTCGTCCTCGATGAAGGGGACGGAGTCGTCGTCCTCGTCGTCCAGCACGTCTTCGTCGTCGCCATCGGTGGCGCCCATGCCGGCGTCGTCGGGCGAATCGCCTTCGGCGTCATCGTCGTCGTCGGGCGTCAGGATGGGCTCGTGGCCTTCCTGGTCGATTTCCGGGGTGGCCGGCGTATCATCTTCTTCTTCGTCGTCGCCGGCGGCCTTCTTGTCCTCGACCTGATCCTCGGCTTCGTCATCGGCGGCGTAGCCGGCGCCGCGACCGCGCGTACGGCGCGACTTCAGCATTTCTTCGGGATCGAATTCGGCTTCGCATTTGGGGCAGCGGGCCGGACGGCGATTCAGGTCGTAGAATTTCGCCTGGCAGTTGGGGCACACCTGCTTGGCGCCCAGTTCGGGATTGGCCACGGGGGATAGACCTCTGGCAGGGGGTGGAATCGGGCCGGTCCCTTGCCACCCCCCGGACCCGCTGTCAAAACCCGATTTCGCGCCCCGACCGCGCGTCCTCCCGCCATCCGCACCCGACCGGAGCCTTCAGGCTTGCCTTCGCCGTCCCATCTGACCGCCCGTCCTGCCGCGTCGCTGCATGGCGCAGCGACGGCGCCCGGCGACAAGTCGGTGTCGCATCGCGCCCTGATCCTGGGCGGTCTGGCGCAAGGGGTGACCGAGATCGAGGGGCTGCTGGAAGGCGAAGACATCCTGGCCACCGCCCGCGCCGTCGAAGCTTTTGGCGCCGAGGTTCGGAGATTGGGCGACGGGCGCTGGCGGGTGACGGGGCGCGGCGGTTTCGTCAGCCCGCCGGGCGTGATCGATTGCGGCAACGCCGGCACAGGCGTGCGGCTGCTGATGGGCGCGGCGGCGGGTCAGACCCTGAGCGCCACCTTCGACGGCGACGCCTCGCTGCGCCAGCGGCCGATGAAGCGGGTGACCGGTCCCCTGACGGCCATGGGGGCGCGCTTCGACTGGATCGGGCAGGAGGATCGTCTGCCGCTGACGCTGCACGGCGGGGGCTTGCGGGCCATCGACCATGTGCAGAGCGTCGCCTCGGCCCAGATCAAGTCGGCCATCCTGCTGGCGGGGCTGAACGCCGCCGGCGCCACGGTGGTGGTCGAGCCGGAACGTAGCCGGGACCACACCGAACGGATGCTGCGGGCCTTTGGCGCGCAGGTGGCGGTTCAGGATCAGGGCGCGGGCTGGCGCATCGCCCTGGAGGGCGGCCAGCGGCTGAAGGGAACATCGGTGGCTGTGCCGGGCGACCCGTCGTCGGCGGCCTTTCCCCTGGCGGCCGGGCTGATCGTTCCGGCCAGCGAGGTGACGGTGACCAATGTCATGCTGAACCCGCTGCGCACCGGCCTGTTCGACACCTGGCGCGACATGGGCGCCGATCTGACGGTGGCGAACCTGCGCCAGAGCGGGGGCGAGACGGTGGGCGATGTCACCGCGCGCCATTCCCGGCTGACGGGCGTGGTCGTGCCGACTGAACGCGCGGCGTCGATGATCGACGAATATCCGATCCTGGCCGCGACGGCGGCCTTCGCGGACGGCGCCACGGTCATGCGCGGGATCGGCGAGATGCGGGTCAAGGAAAGCGACCGCATCGCCCTGATGGCCTCCGGCCTTTCGGCCTGCGGGGTCCGGGTGGAAGAAGAGCCGGAAGGCTTCATCGTCACCGGCGGGTCCGTGCGCGGGGGGGGCATGGTAACCACCCACGGCGATCACCGCATCGCCATGAGCCATCTGATCCTGGGTCTGGCGGCCGAGCAGGCCGTGACGGTGGACGAGCCGGGCATGATCGCCACCAGTTTTCCCGGTTTCGTGTCCATGATGCGCGGGCTGGGGGCGGACATTGGTTAAGGCGGGGCTGGCGCGGCACGGCCGGATGTGCTGCTTCGGGATTCCATGAGCCGACCTCTGATCATCGCCGTCGACGGCCCGGCCGCCTCGGGCAAGGGGACGATCGCCGCGCGTCTGGCGGCGCACTATGGCCTGCCGCATCTGGATACGGGACTGCTGTATCGCGCCGTGGGGATCAAGGTGCTGGGCGACGGCCATTCGGTCGATGACGCCGAGGCGGCCGAGGCGGCGGCCCGGTCGATGATCCCAGCCGGGCTGGACCAGGATGCGCGCCTGACCACCGGCGAGGCGGGCGAGGCGGCCAGCCGCGTGGCCGGCCATCCGGGCGTGCGGGCCGCCCTGCTGGAGCTGCAGCAGGATTTCGCGAGCCAGCCGGGCGGGGCGGTGCTGGACGGGCGCGACATCGGCACGGTGATCGCCCCGGACGCCACGGCCAAGCTGTTCATCACCGCCAGCGCAGAGGTGCGGGCGCGGCGCCGCTGGCGGCAACTGACGGCGCGAGGCGACGTCATCGCTTTCGAGGACATGCTGGCCGATATCCTGCGGCGCGACGAACGCGACGCCGGGCGCGGGGCGGCTCCCATGATACCGGCCGCCGACGCGGTCTTGCTGGATACGACCGATCTGGATATAGAGGCCGCCTTCGATGCGGCCCGCCGTATCGTCGAGGCGGCGCGCGCTTCCCGATAGAGAAGCAAATCCAACGCACCTTTCCTCGGCTTCCGCGGGCGATGCTGACGCTTCGGCGCCTCGCGTCCCGACGACCTGACCACTCTTTTTCACCCACCCGCGCGGGGCCATCCGGTCACGCGCCATCAGCCTTTCAGAAACCCCAGAGCTTCATGACCGACACCCTTACCCCCACCCGCGACGACTTCTCGGCGCTTCTCGACGAAACCCTTCAGGGCCGCGACCTCGGCGAAGGCCAGGTCGTCCACGGCCGCGTCGTCGGCATCGAAAAGGACATCGTCATCATCGACGTCGGTCTGAAGACCGAAGGCCGCATCGCCATGCGCGAGTTCGGCCAGGGCGAAGGCGCCGTCCTGCCCAAGGTCGGCGACAATGTCGAAGTCTATCTGGAGCGCGTCGAGAACGCCCTGGGTGAAGCGGTCATCAGCCGCGACAAGGCCCGCCGCGAGGAAGCCTGGACCCGTCTGGAAGCCGTGTTCGCCGAAGGCCACCCGGTCAACGGCGCCATCGTCGGCCGCGTCAAGGGCGGCTTCACCGTCGATCTGGGCGGCGCCTCGGCCTTCCTGCCGGGCTCGCAGGTCGACATCCGTCCGGTGCGCGATGTCGCCCCGCTGATGGGCAAGGAACAGCCCTTCGCCATCCTGAAGATGGACCGCCCGCGCGGCAACATCGTCGTGTCGCGTCGCGCCATCCTGGAAGAAGCCCGCGCCGAGCAGCGCACCGAACTGGTCGGTCAGCTGGCCGAGGGCGAAGTGCGCGAAGGCGTGGTCAAGAACATCACCGACTACGGCGCCTTCGTGGACCTGGGCGGCATCGACGGCCTGCTGCACGTCACCGACATGAGCTGGAAGCGCGTCTCGCACCCGTCGCAAGTCCTGGCCGTGGGCGACACCGTCAAGGTGCAGATCGTCAAGATCAACCCGGACACCCAGCGCATCAGCCTGGGCATGAAGCAACTGCAGTCGGACCCGTGGGACGGCGTGGAAGCGAAATATCCGGTCGGCGCCAAATACACGGGCCGCATCACCAACATCACCGACTACGGCGCCTTCGTGGAGCTGGAAGCCGGGGTCGAGGGCCTGGTGCACGTCTCGGAAATGTCGTGGACCAAGAAGAACGTCCATCCGGGCAAGATCGTCTCCACCTCGCAGGAAGTGGACGTGGTCGTGCTGGACGTCGACAGCTCCAAGCGCCGCATCTCGCTGGGCCTGAAGCAGGCTCAGGACAATCCGTGGGACGCCTTCGTGGCCAACCACCCGGTCGGTTCGACCGTCGAGGGCGAAGTCAAGAACGCCACCGAGTTCGGCCTGTTCATCGGCCTGGACAGCGACATCGACGGCATGGTGCACCTGTCGGACCTGGACTGGAACGTCTCGGGCGAAGAAGCCATCCAGCGCTATCGCAAGGGCGAAATGGTCAAGGCCAAGGTTCTGGATGTCGACATCGAGAAAGAACGCGTCTCGCTGGGCATCAAGCAGCTGGGCGGCGATCCGATGGAAGGCGACACCTATAAGAAGGGCCAGCAGGTCACCGTCACCGTGACGGCGATCGAAACCGGCGGCATCGAAGTCAAATTCGGTGAAGACGACGCCCCGGTCACCGCCTTTGTCCGCAAGTCCGACCTGTCGCGCGACCGCAACGAGCAGCGCACCGAGCGTTTCGCCGTGGGCGACCGCGTCGACGCCATGATCACCGGCGTGGACAAGGCGACCCGCCGCGTCTCGATCTCGATCAAGGCGCTGGAAATGAAGGACGAACAGGAAGCCATCGAACAGTTCGGGTCGTCGGACTCGGGCGCCTCGCTGGGCGACATCCTGGGCGCCGCCCTGCGCGAGAAGGCCGGCAAGGAGTAATCCTTCCGACCCTCAAGCCGCAGAGCGACCGCGTCGCGAGCGGTAGGCTAAGAAAGAGAAGGGCGGCCGGAGCGATCCGGTCGCCCTTTTTCTTGGCGCGGCGGGCGGGGCCGGAAACCGTTTTCAGGCGGCCGCGCCGTCGATTAACGCTGATTATCGTGCGCAATTCCGACGCAGGGGCCTTTTTCGCGCGGCGGGCGACCGCTAGGGTGCCTCCTTCGCGGCCGATACCGGTCGCGGCTGATCTGGCGACACGGTCCCAAGGCGGCGCTGCCGTTCGGGACAAGGCGGGGGCCTTTGAATGATCAAGTCTGAGTTGATCGAGAAGCTGGCGGCCGAGAACACCGATCTGACCCATGCCGAGGTCGAACGGGTGGTCAATGTCGTGCTGGGCCAGATGACCCAGGCCCTGGCCGAGGGCGGCCGGGTCGAACTGCGGGGCTTCGGCGCCTTTTCGGTGCGGTCGCGTCCGGCGCGCACGGGCCGCAACCCGCGCACGGGCGAGGCGGTCGAGGTGCCGGCCAAGGCCGTGCCCTTCTTTAAAAGCGGCAAGGAGCTGCGTGAGCGGCTGAACGCCAGCGGAGACGCCTGAGCATGGGCCTGCTGACCGAGTTTCGGGAATTCGCCGCGCGCGGCAATGTGGTCGATCTGGCGGTCGGGGTCATCATCGGCGCCTCGTTCGGCAAGATCGTCACCAGCCTGGTCGAACAGGTGGTGATGCCGCCGATCGGCCTGGTGCTGGGCCGGGTGGACTTCTCGAACCTGGAATGGGTTCTGGTGCCCGAAGACCCGGCGACGGCGGCCATCGAAAAGGTGGCGATCCAGTACGGCGCCTTTATCAACACCGTGATCCAGTTCCTGATCGTGGCCTGGGTGGTGTTCCTGATGGTCAAGCTGATCAACAAGCTGCGGCGCGAACAGGCGGCCGATCCGGCGACGGACGCGCCGACGCCGACCGAGGCCCTGCTGGCCGAAATCCGCGACGAACTGAAGGCGCGGCCGAAGGGCTGAATGGCGCCGGCGGTGGTCTGAGGCACAGGGCGTAGTCCCCGTCATAGGGCGTGGGCGACCACAGGGTCGGATCGGGCGCATCGGCCGCGAACCGCGCATGGCAATGGCCCCAGCCGCCTTCCCGTCGCGCGCGTCGGACCAGCGGTCCCAGCTGATCCCACAGGCGCGGTGAAACGACCTGAAGCCGCACCTTGGCCGCCCCCATGGCGCGGGCGTTGTCGATCAGGGCCTGCATCAGGGCCGGCGCCGCCTCGGCCTCGTCTTCCAGCGCGACCAGATCCAACACCTCCAGGAACGGCGGGTCGATGGCGCTGGCCTTGGACAGGGCGGCCATGGCCATGCCGGTGATGCGGCCGCCGCGATGCATGGCCAGAACCAGCGGTCGCCGGGGCTGGTCTGGATCGGACAGACGCCAGCGCATCACCGGGGGGCTGCGGTCCGCGACCAGACGCCCCTCGCCGGCCAGGGCGGTCCAGAAATCGGCATAAGGCGAGCGGTCGCCCAGATCGGTCAGGATGGAGATGCCAGCCGGCAGCCGCAGGCGGGGCGAACGGGCCAGGCGACGGTTCAACAGCCGCTCGCCCAGCCAGGGGGCCGTGCGGGGCGCCGCGCGGATCAGCCGCCGCCAGATGCAGCCTTGAATGCAGGCCCATCCATCGACCACCCACGACAGCTTGACCGCGTGGGTCGCCGGCCAGGGCTGCATGTCGTGGCGGCTGTACAGGGGCGCCGAGCGGGGATTGGCGTTGAAGGTCCAGGTCGCGAACACGCCGGGCTGTTGCACGAAGGCGCCGATCAGGTCGCGACTGCCGCCCCGCTGATCCGGCGGAACGATCAGGTTGAAACCGGTGGCGCCGTAAAGCGTGCGGCCGTTCAGCCAGAACCGCTGCACCGCATTGCCGACACAGGCGACAGCCCGGTCTTGAGCGTCGGTCAGCACCCAGCCCAAAGGCGACAGGCTGTCCGCAAGACCCGGATTGGCCGCCAGCCAGCGCCACCCGGCCGAGGATCGCGCCGCCCAGCCCACGGCGGCGTGCAGACGCGACAGTTCGGCCTGATCGGACAGACGCAAGGGACGGATCGGCATCGGAAACCCTCCGGTTCCAAAACGGGACGCTCAGGGGAAGCCGACGCAAAAAACAATCCAAGGTTGTTAATCGGGCGGGGCGATGCGAATCCCGCATTCCGGCGTAAGAAGGCGCAGCAACGGGAGACGTGCGATGACGCTGGCGGGCGCAAAGCTGCATTGGGGACTGGCGGCTCTGGTCGTGGCCGGCAACATGATCGGCTCGGGCGTCTATCTGCTGCCTGCGACCCTGGCGGCGACGGGCAGTTCCAGCCTGATCGGCTGGATCGTGGCCGGGGGCGGGGCCATCACCCTGGCGCTGGTGTTCGCGGCCCTGGGCCGATCACAGCCGGACGCCGACGGCCTGCCCGGTTTCGCCGAGCGGGGGCTGGGGCGGTTCTTCGGCTTTCACACCACCCTGGCCTTCTGGGCGGCGGCGCTGATCGGCAATGTGGCTATCGCCGTGGCGGCGACCGGCTATCTGGCCTTCTTCTTTCCGGCGCTGAAGGAGCCGGTGAACGCCACCCTGTGTAATCTGGCGCTGATCTGGCTGGTAACCGGGGCCTATGTGCTGGGGGTGCGCACGGCGGCGCGGTTCGCGGCGATCACCTTGGTCATCGGTCTGGCGCCCATTGTGGCGGCGGTGATCGCGGGGGCCGTCGCCTTTGATCCCGAGGTGTTCGCCGCGTCCTGGAACCCGACCGGCCAGCCGCTGACAGCCACGGTACCGGCGTCGCTGGTGGTGATCTTCTGGGCCTTTCTGGGCGTCGAGAGCGCGGCGGTGCTGTCGCAGCGGGTGCGTGATCCGTCGCGCGACGTGGGCCGGGCCAGCATCGCGGGGGTCAGCCTGGCCACCGTGATCTATATCGCCGCCTCGGTGGCCGTGTTCGGGGTCATTCCCGCCGCCGTCCTGGCCCAGTCCAGCAGCCCCTACGCCGATCTGATCGCGCGGGTGTTCGGCGCCTCCATCGCCGGGATTGCGGCCGCCTGTGCGGTGATCAAGGCCATGGGCACCCTGGGCGGCTGGGTCATGATGGCGGGGGAGACGGCGCGGGCGGGCGCACGCCAGGGCTATCTGCCGCGCGGCTTCGGCCAGGGCGACCGCACCACCCGGGCCACGCCGCTGCTGGGCGGGGCGATCATGTCGATCGTGGCGGTGATTTCGAACCAGCCGACGCTGGGTGAACAGTTCGGCCTGCTGATCGGTGTGACCTCGGTGCTGACGCTGGCGGTCTATGCGGTGTGCTGCATCAGCCTGTTGCGGCGGGCGCGAGGCGGCGGGGACCGGGCGCTGGCCCTCGTCGGACTGGGGTTCAGCGCGGCGGCGGTTCTGGCCGCGGCGCCCGGCTATATCGCGCCGACCCTGGTCTTCGTGGCGGCGGTCACCCTGGCCTGGATGTTCTGGCTGCGGCGGCCGGCGGTTGACCCGGCCGGCCCCGCCCATTAGTCACCCCGCCGTTTGCCCGCCGGAATCGCACTGTAAGGATTGCGCCATGACCGAACTGATCAAAGGCGCGACCGGGGTGCTGGTCCTGGCCGACGGGACCGTATTCCAGGGCGTGGGCGTGGGCGCGACCGGCGATGCGCTGGGCGAGGTGGTCTTCAACACCGCCATGACCGGTTATCAGGAGATTCTGACCGACCCCAGCTATATGAGTCAGATCCTGGCCTTCACCTTTCCGCACGTCGGCAATGTCGGGGTGAACGTCGAGGATGTGGAGCAGATGGGCGGCGGCGGCGCCCAGACGGCGGCCGTGGGCGCTCTGTTCCGCGACCTGCCGACCGATCCGGCCAACTGGCGCGCCGACGGCGATTTCGACGGCTGGATGAAGCGGCGCGGCGTGGTCGGACTGGCGGGCATCGACACCCGCGCCCTGACCAAGCGCATCCGCGACCACGGCGCCCCGCATGCGGTCATCGCCCATGACCCCGAAGGCCGGTTCGACCTGGAGGCCCTGGCGGCCAAGGCCAAGGCCTGGACCGGTCTGGTCGGGCTGGACCTGGCCAAGCCGGCCTCGACGCTGCAGGCGTTCGACTGGGACGAAGGGCTGTGGGACTGGCCCGAGGGCTATCCGACCGTCCAGGGGCGCAAGTCGGTGGTGGTCGTCGACTATGGCGTCAAACGCAACATCCTGCGGGCCCTGGCCTCGACCGGGGTGAAGATCAGCGTCGTGCCCGCCACCACGTCGGCCGAAGACATCCTGGCCCGCGACCCGGACGGGATCGTGCTGTCCAACGGGCCGGGTGATCCGGCGGCGACGGGCGAATACGCCGTGCCCGAGATCCGTAAGCTGGTCGACAGCGGCAAGCCGGTGATGGGCATCTGCCTGGGCCACCAGATGCTGGCCCTGGCCCTGGGCGCCCGGACCATGAAGATGGATCAGGGGCATCACGGCGCCAACCATCCGGTCAAGGATCTGACCACCGGCAAGGTCGAGATCGTGTCGATGAACCATGGCTTCACCGTGGATCGCGACAGCCTGCCCGAGGCGGTTCAGGAGACGCACGTCAGCCTGTTCGACGGCACCAACTGCGGCATCGCCCTGAAGGACCGGCCGGTGTTCAGCGTGCAGCACCACCCCGAAGCCTCGCCGGGGCCGACCGACAGCCTTTATCTGTTTGACCGATTCCGGGCCTATATGGGCGACTGAACCCGGCCCGGAGGGCTGACCCCATGCTGCGCGCCCGCCTGACTTCCGTCGTCGCCGTTCTGATGGCGGCCTTGACCCTGGGCGCCTGCGCCAGCGGGGCGCGCAGCGATTTCGGCCTGAGCGAGCGCGAGGCGTCGTCGCCGGTGGGCTTTCCCAACGTCCGCTTCGCCATCGAGGACGATCAGGCCGCCCGCCGCATCGCCAGCCAGCTGAGCCAGGGCGTGCCCAAGGGGCCGGACGGCCGGTTCGACCTGGTGGCCCTGTCGGGGGGCGGAGCCAACGGCGCCTTCGCCGCCGGACTGATGGCTGGCTGGACCGAGAGCGGGACACGGCCGGATTTCGAGGTGGTGACGGGGGTGTCGACCGGCGCCCTGGCCGCGCCCTTCGTCTTTCTGGGGCCGGACTGGGACGACGAACTGCGCCGCGCCTATACCGATGGCGAGGCTTCGGGCCTGCTGAAAAGCCGGGGTCTTCGGGCCTTCTTCGGATCTGGCGTGTTCTCGGGCGCGCCCTTGCGGGCCCTGATCGACGCCCATGTGGACCAGCGGCTGCTGAACGCCATCGCGGCCGAGCACGCCAAGGGGCGCACCCTTCTGGTCGCCACCACCGACCTGGACGCCCAGCGCGGCGTGATCTGGAACATGGGCGCCATCGCGGCGAAGGGCGGGCCGGAGGCGCTGGATCTGTTCCGCCAGGTGCTGGCGGCCTCGGCCAGCATTCCCGGCGTCTTTCCGCCGGTGATGATCGCCGCCCAGGGCCAGGGCGCGGTGTTCGAGGAAATGCACGTCGACGGCGGGGTGATGAACCCCTTCGTCGCCCTGCCGCAGATCATGTGGAGCTGGGACGATCCGCAGGGGATTCTGGCCGATGCGCGCATCCATGTGATCGTCAACGGCAAGGACGCGCCGCGCTTCAACGTCACCCGCGACGCCGCGCCGACGGTGCTGGGCCGGGCGCTGGATACGGTGCTGGGCGGACAGCTGCGCCAGAGCCTGGCCGCCAATCGCGCTTTCGCCGAACGGTCGGGCATCCAGTTCCGTGTCGCCGCCATCCCGGAAGACTACGACGGGGCCGACAGTCTGGATTTCAGCCAGACGTCCATGCAGGCGGTCTATGACCTGGGCCGCGAACTGGGCCGGTCGGGCGCGGCGTGGAAATAGGTCGTCGCCGCCTCCCGACGGTCAGGGTTCGCCGAAGTCTTCTCGGAAGCGGTCCATCTGATGCATGCGGACATGCAGCAGGGTGACGATGCCGACGTCCCCGTTCGCCAGCCGCCGCCAATAGACGATGTGACGTTCGTATCGGAAGAAGAAGCCGTCCACGCCGAATTCGGCCGGGATGGGTCGTGACGGGGTCTGATGAGCGTCGATCCCGTCGAAGGCTTCGAACAGCCCTGTCAGATATCGGTCAGCCTGATCGCGTCCCCAATGTCGGCGGGTGTAGTCATAGATGTCATCGAGACGGTGTGACGCCGCCTGCTGGATGCGGACGGCCACGGCCTATCTCTGATTGCGAGCAATGACCTCGGCGGCCGTCAGGGGGCGATAGACGTCATCCGGCGCCGCGAAGGCCTGGGTCAGTTCGGCCTTCAGGCGTTCGAACGCCTCTTGTTCGACGCGGGCCTTGTCGCGCCGGATCAGGTCGCGGACATATTCGCTGATGTTCTCATAGGGGCCGTCCTGCCCGACATTGACGGCCACGAAATCGCTGAGAGGACCGCTGAGGCGCACGGTCAGGGTCGTGGTGGTCGTCATGACAGGCCCTTTCGATGTGTATTCAACATACGCAATAATGCGTACGGGGCAAACCGGATCGTTAATGGCTATAGGAAGACTGTGCGCTTTGACGACCGCTATATCGAAGAACTGAAGGCCCGCCTTCGCCCGTCCGACGTGATCGGGCGGACGGTGAAGCTCAAGCGTCAGGGACGCGAGTATGTGGGCCTGAGCCCCTTCACCAAGGAGAAGTCGCCCAGCTTCTTCGTCAATGACGACAAGGGCTTTTTCCACGACTTCAGCTCGGGCAAGCACGGCGACGTCATCAGCTTCCTGCAGGAGACCGAGCGTCTCAGCTTCGTCGAGGCGGTGACCCGGCTGGCGACCGAAGCGGGCATGGCCCTGCCGGCGGAAGACCCGCTGGCGGCCGAGCGCGAAGAAAAGCGCAAGGGCCTGTCGGACTGGATGGACCTGGCCCAGAAATGGTTCGCCGCCTCCCTGCGCCGCCAGGTCGGCAAGGCGGCGCGCGACTATCTGGAACGGCGCGGTCTGCCGGAGGACCAGTGGGAGCGTTTCGGCCTGGGCTATGCCCCGAACGACCGCGAGGGGCTGAAGGCGGCCCTGGTCCAGCGCGGGGCCAAGCCGGGCGATCTAGTCGAGGCGGGGCTGCTGATCGCGCCGGAAGGCGGCGGGGCGCCCTATGACCGGTTCCGCGACCGGCTGATGTTCCCGATCCTGGATGGGCGCGGGCGGCTGGTCAGTTTCGGCGGGCGGGCGATGAACCCCGACGACCGGGCCAAATATCTGAACGGGCCGGAAAGCCCGCTGTTTCACAAGGGCGCCACCTTGTACGGCCTGCCCGAGGCGCGGCGCATCCTGGGGGCGGAATCCAAGTCCGATCAGGCCATTGTGGTGGTCGAGGGATACATGGACGTCATCGCCTGCCAGCGCGCGGGCGTACCGGCCGTGGCGCCGATGGGCACGGCTTTGACCGAGGAACAGATGGCCCTGCTGTGGCGGGTGTCGTCCGAACCGGTGCTGTGTTTCGATGGCGATGCGGCGGGGCGGCGGGCGGCCTTCCGGGCGGTGGAGCGGGCGCTGCCGCTGCTGAAATCGGGCAAGTCGTTCAGGTTCGTGCTGTTGGACGGGGGAGCGGACCCGGACGACATCCTGCGCGACAAGGGGGCGCCGGCGCTGCGTCAGGCGGTCAGCCAGTCGCGGCCGTTCGCCGAGGTGCTGTTCCAGAAGGAGGCCGAGGTCGAGCCGCTGGACACCCCCGAGCGGCGCGCGGGGCTGAAAGGCCGGCTGCGGCAGGCGGCGGCGGCGGTGCAGGACCGCGACCTGGCGGACCAGTATCGGCGCGAACTGTTCGACCGCTTCGACGCCCTGTTTCCCGCGCGGGCGCCATCAACGGGCGCGCGGACCGGCGGACGCTGGCGGCCCGGCCCGCCGCCGCCCCAGGGCCAGACGACCGAGGGCGCCCAGGCCATGCAGGCCCTGGCCCGCGCCATCGCACCCACGGCCGCCGCCCTGGCCCACGGCGCCCTGGATGACCCGGAGCGGATGGACGATCATCTGGAGGCCATCGCGGGTCATGGCTTTGGCGATCCGGCCCTGAATGGCCTGGCCCAGGAGATGGTTCGCCTGCGTCTGAGCGATCATGACCTTGACAGCGCGGCCCTGCGACGCCATCTGGCGCGATCGGGTCACGATGCCTTGATGCGCGAGGTCGAGAAGGCGGCGGCAAAGTCCGGCGCGCCATTCCTGGCTGCAGACAAGCCCCTCGGCGAGGCGAGGATCCGATGGTCGCAGGCGTTCGACGCTCTGACCCGCATTGCGGCGTTGGAGGACGCCTTGGCTTCGGCGCGCGATACGCCGGGGCAGGATGAGACGTTCCGTCGGCTGAAGGCCGAACGGGATGCGCTTCGCCGTGCGATCAAGTCAGGAACACTCTGGGAAGACCAGGCGGGGCCGTAACCTTCGGCCCCGATAGACGTTGCTAATGAAAGCGGGCCTGCCCGCCGGAGACCACTGAATGAGCGCTCAGACCGAACAGCAGGACGCCGAAACCGCCGCCGACGGTCCCCTGCTGGATCTGACGGACGCCGGCGTCAAGAAATTCATCAAACAGGCCAAGACCCGCGGCTATGTGACGATGGAGGAGCTGAACAAGGTCCTCAACAGCGAGGAAGTCACCGGCGACGCCATCGAAGACACCCTGGCCATGCTGTCGGAAATGGGCGTCAACGTCGTTCAGGACGAAGAAGAGGCCGCCGAGAGCAAGGAGGCCGAGGGCGGCGAGGTGGCCGAGCGCGCCGAGACCGCCGTGGCCGAGGCGCCCGCCAAGGCCGCCTATGACCGCACCGATGACCCGGTGCGCATGTATCTGCGCGAAATGGGCTCGGTCGAACTGCTGTCGCGCGAGGGCGAGATCGCCATCGCCAAACGCATCGAGGCCGGCCGCGACGCCATGATCTCGGGCCTGTGCGAAAGCGCCCTGACGTTCGAGGCCATCATGGTGTGGCGCGACGAACTGGCTAACAACCGCATCCTGCTGCGCGAGGTCATCGACCTGGACGCCACCTATGCGATGCTGAACCCCACCGCCGTGCCGGGCGCCGCTCCCGAAGCGGGCGACGAGGCCGAGGAGGAGGAAGAACCCGCCGAAGCCGCCGACAAGCCCGAAGGCGAAGACGACGACGACGATGATTTCGACGACGGCGGCGGCCTGTCGATCTCGGCGCTGGAAGCCGAACTGCGCGACGGGGTCATGGAGATTCTGGACGCGGTGGCCGGCGATTTCGGCGCCTTCCGCAAGCTGCAGGACAAGCTGGTCGAGGCGCGGCTGAAGGGCGAGGCCCTGAGCGCCAAGGACCAGAAGGCCTATGCCGGCCTGACCACGGCCATTTCGGACCGTCTGAAGACGCTGAAGCTGAACAACGCCCGGATCGAAGCGCTGGTCGAACAGCTGTATGCCATCAACAAGCGGCTGATCGGGCTGGAGGGCCGGTTGCTGCGCCTGGCCGACAGCTATGGCATTTCGCGGCCCGAGTTCCTGAAGGCCTATTTCGGCGCCGAGCTGGACCCGACCTGGGGCGACCGGGTCAAGGACATGGGCGTGCGCTGGACCAAGTTCAGCGAGAATGAATCCGGCCAGATCGGAACCATCCGTGGCGACATCGCCGCCGTGGCCACCGAGGCGGGCCTGCCCATCGACGACTATCGCCGCATCGTCCAGACCGTCCAGAAGGGCGAGCGCGAGGCCCGTCAGGCCAAGAAGGAGATGGTCGAGGCCAACCTGCGCCTGGTGATCTCCATCGCCAAGAAATACACCAACCGCGGCCTGCAGTTCCTGGACCTGATCCAGGAGGGCAACATCGGGCTGATGAAGGCGGTCGACAAGTTCGAGTACCGCCGCGGCTACAAATTCTCGACCTACGCCACCTGGTGGATCCGTCAGGCCATCACCCGCTCCATCGCCGACCAGGCGCGGACCATCCGCATCCCGGTGCACATGATCGAGACGATCAACAAGATCGTCCGCACCAGCCGCCAGATGCTGCACGAGATCGGCCGCGAGCCGACGCCGGAAGAGCTGGCCGAAAAACTGGCCATGCCGCTGGAGAAGGTGCGCAAGGTTCTGAAGATCGCCAAGGAGCCGATCAGCCTGGAAACCCCCATCGGGGACGAGGAAGACAGCCACCTGGGCGACTTCATCGAGGACAAGAACGCCGTCCTGCCGATCGACGCCGCCATCCAGTCGAACCTGCGCGAGACCACCACCCGCGTTCTGGCGTCGCTGACGCCGCGCGAGGAGCGGGTGCTGCGCATGCGTTTCGGCATCGGCATGAACAC
>NZ_CALMFB010000026.1 GCF_937863155.1 uncultured Brevundimonas sp.
CGCCTCGTCTGGAACTGCGCCCGGCGCTGACGTTGGGCCGACGCCGCCGCCACCCGACCCACCGCCCCGGCTTGGGCCTGGGCCGCCAGGGCGTTCATCTGCGCCAGCAAGTCTTCGGTCATCACCGCATGGCGCAGATCGAACACGATGGGCGAACCCGTCGCGCCGCCGCCGCCCTGGACGCGACCGACGCTGGCCACCGCACGGTTCAGGGCCGGGATCACGCTGACGTATCCGCCCCGGTCATATCCGGGCAGGCCGCCCCTGCGGATCGCCTCGGCCGCCGCCGGGCCGCCGACGCGTCGCACGTCCGCCTGGGACCAGACCACCTCGCCCTTGTGCACCACGCCGGCCGGCTGCTTCACGCCGCCGGGCCCCGTGTATCCCCCGGCGTCGAAACCGGGGATGCGGAACATGGACGTCGCATTGGCCGCCGTGATCGCCGCCGCCATCGCCGCGCCCGCCGCCGCACCGGCCGTGGTGATCGCCGCCGCCATGGACGCCCCGGCCGTCACGCCCGCCGCCGCGATCGCCGGACCCGCCGTCGCCGCCATGGCCGACCCCTGGGCCGCGCCTTCGGCCACCGCGTCAACGCCGCCGAACAGGGCGTCGAAAGCCAGTTCGGAAATCTGGTCAATGGCCCGGTCCGCCAACTGGCCGGCGAATGCGGACGCCGCACCCGACAGGTCCCCCTCCAGGGCCCCGCGCACCCCATCCCGGACAGCACGCCGGAACACGTCTCGGGCCGACCCCTCGAAGGCGGCTGCGTCGAACGTGTCCGCTTCGGTCGATGCGACATTCCGCGCCTCGTCGCGACTCAGCCCCGGGCGAAGTCGGCGCAGTTCGTTGATCCGCTCCTCGATCCACAGTTCGCGTTCCGCCCTCGCGATGCGGCGGGGATCACCCGTCAGCCGCGCGATCTCGCCCTCGACCCCCAGGCGGTCCAGCAACTGATCGTTCTGAAGTTGGAGCAGCCGGTCCTCGCGCTCCATCTGACGGCGACGACCCTCAAGGATCAGATCGATCTCTTCCTCGATCCGCTCGCGGTCTTCAGTCAGCTGGACAGCCTGGTTTTCCAGGGCCAGCAGGGCCAAGGCTCGCTGCGCGGCGTCGGTATATCCGGCGGCCTGATACCGCTGCGTCAGTTGAATCAGCCGCTGACGTTCCTCTTCGGCCCGGATCGTGGCGTCGTTGCCCGTCGCGCGCGCCGCCGCCAGCGCCTCCTCCAACTCCAGCTCAGCGCGCAGATCGGTTTGTCGATCGGCCGCCGCACGCGGCGCCTCTCCGTCGCCGCCCACACCACCCGCTCCACCGCCCGCAGCAAGGCCCCGGTCGATCCGCGCGATGGCGGCGTCCGCGTCGGTGATCGCTTTCTCAGTGGCCGCGATCGCAGCGACCAGGGGGTCTACACGGTTTCGGAGTCCGGACTGAACTTGCGAAAGACCGCCACGCGTTCGGGCGTCCTGGTTCTCCGGCGCGTTCAGTGCCGCCGTGTTGGCGGTCAGCTGAGCTTGGGCTTGGGCTAACAACGCACGGGCCAGCTTCAGGCTGTCCTCAGCCGCGCGGCGCTTTTCGACCTGCGCCACTCGCAGGGCTCTGGCCTCCTCCAGCGCCGCCTTCTTGCCTTCGCCGCTGGCGGTCGCCGCCGCAAGGGTCGCCATTTCATACGCCTGGGTCGCCTGGGTCAGGTCGTCAGTCGCAGTCCCCAGCGTCCGGGTCGCCGGGGTCGCCTTTTCCGCGTTCGCCGCCACCAACGCCATCGCCGCCGCCACGGCCAGAAGTGCGATGCCAATGGGATGGGCGACGAAGAACAGCGCCGAACGACCCAGGCCGTGCATGGCCACGCTGGCGGCCAGCGCGCCACGGGTGGTTCCCGCTAGCGCCGCCAGCAGGGTGATTTGAGCATGGGCGTGCGCCAGGGCAGAGACCGCCGCTGCTCCCTGCGCCACCACCAGGCGGGTTCCGACGATCGTGATCGCGACGCCCCCGGCGACTGCGACCACATCAAGGTTGTCCGCCAGCAGTTCGATGGCTTTGGCCAGTCGCTGGGTCGCGCTCAGGCTCTGATCCTGTTGACCGATCAGCCGCCCCAACTCGTTGTTCAGAACCTGGACGGCGTCAGACAGGGTCGCGGGCATGGACTCGGCCTCCGCGCGCAGCTTCATCATCGATCCGGTCAACGCGCCGATCATCGCCGCCGTGGTGATCGCGCCCTCCTTACCCAGTCGATACAGGTCGTTGCGCGCCACGCCGAGATGGGCCGCCAGCACTTCCGCGACGCGCCCGCCAGACGCCATGACGGTGTTCAGGTTGTCGCCCTGAAGGGTGCCGAGGGCCATCGCCTTCGACAGGGCCGTCATCACCGACTCGGCCCGCTGCCCCTTGGCCCCGGAAACGACCAGCGCGTTGTTCAGGGACTCCACGAAGTTCAGCGATTGTTGGGTCGAATAGCCCAGTTCCCTCAACGCAGTGGCGTTCAGCAGGTAACCTTCCGCCGTCTGCTCAAGACTGGAATAGGTCCGCCGCGCCATGGTCGCGATTCGATCCATGACGGCGGCCACGTCCTCACCGTCGTCGATCGCCAACCGCACCCGCGAAGACAGGTCGGTCCAGCTGTCCGCCATGCGGCCGATCTGCTGCGCCGTGAACAGTCCGGCCAGAACGCCGGTCAGGCCGGCCACCTCACGGCGAAAATTCTCGCCTATCGGCTTGAACATCCGCGACGCCGCTCGCTCGGTGTCCCGCTGCATGGCGGCCATGGTGCGGCGTGTCTGTGTCTGTGAGCCGTAGAGCGCACGGTTCACGCGTTTCATCTGACGCTCGAAATGCTCGGCGTTGGCCTCAACGCGGACCAGGAGACGCTCAATCGAGTCGGACATGCAGCCTCACAACAAAAGGCCCGCCAAGGCGGGCTGCGTCCATGTAATGAATCGGCGTGACGGCAGTGGGAGCTTGGCTCCCGCACGGCTGGGTGGGGTCAGCCCTTCAGGCTTTCCCGAATCCGCGCCGTGCGAGCTTCGATCTCCGCAATATGTGCATCGAACTCGGCTTCGGTCCGGCCCTGTCTTACACAATGATGGGTGTGAGCCCGGATGGCGTCTACATCATCCTGCCCGATATGGACCCGCCCCGCGCCGTAAACGAACGGCTCAAAGCCCACGTAGCCGCCGTAGGCGTTTTTGCCGTTCACCTCACCACAGAAGGCCCGCGAACCATTGACCTGATCGACAACACGCACATTCCGAAACTGCGCTGACGTGGGATCGCGCAGTTCTCGCGACACAACGCCCTCCGCCTCGCGGATCTGGTGCGCCTCCGTCCCAGGTATCCACTGACACCCGGCCACCAGCAGCGCCGTCGCCAACACGAACCCGGTTCGCATCGTCCCGTCTCCCTCAGCCCAGGACGACGCTAACCCGCTGAACCGCGTCCCTGCAAATCCGCCTGCCGCGCCGCCGCCACCGCCCGGTGGAACGCCTCATCGGAAGGCGCGCCGCCCTTATCCTCGGCGCCGTGGAACTTGGCGAAGCCCTTGCAGGCCCGGCCGAAGGCCCAAAGCGAACAGGCCCCGACCTCGGCCGGCGTCATGCCCATCTGGCCGCCGGCCTCATAGATGCGCCCGAACCTCAGTCGTCCTCGGGGGAGGGGTCGGTCTCCCCCTTCGGCTCCCCCGAGGGGTCGCCCTCGGTTTCTCCGGCCGGGCCCACCAGGGCGGCGCCCAGGATGTTCACCGCCAGGGACTTCAGCCCCATCAACTGCCCCGGCCCCGCATAGGCGTCGGTCAGGACCAGCGCGGTCATGGGGTCGGTCCCGCCGCCGACCAGGCCCAGCCGGATCGTCTCGCGGATATAGGGCGTTCGCCACGACCCGTTCAGGATGGCGTGCATCACGAACTCGGGCCCGGCGTCGCACAGCCGGTCATGCTCCTCCAGCTGTGCGATGCCGAGGCGGAATTCGTGGCGGCCGTCCCCGAACGGCGCGGTGATCGTGGCGTTCGCGCTCATGATCAGCCGGCGTCCGCGTCGATCGTGGGCTGGTCCGCCTGCACCAGGGTGACGCTCGCTGTAGCGAATTCACGGGGCGTGCCAGTCAAGTCGAACTGCGTCAGGATGTAGGGCCCGGCGACACGCCAGACACCCGCCTTGCGAACGCGGATAGGAATGATCTTCCCGACGCGCTGCATCCACGCCAACATGGAACTGCCGTGGACTTTGCCTTCGCCGGTGATCTGGCTGTCAAGAGCATCCACATCCCGCACCGTCTTGTCCGGCTTGGACGGGTCGGTGCAGTTCGGCAGCGTCTGGTCACGAGTGGAGGCCGTAAGGCTCAGGCTGCGCGCGCCGTTGATCAAGCAGTCGTGGGCCCAGACCTCGGGGTCCGCGCCGTTGCCGATCTGGATGAGGATTTCCTCACCCGAGACGACGTCAACATAGGTATCCGTCATGGCGGATGCTCCTTCAGGTAGGAAGCCCGTCACCGGGCGGGGAAACCGCTCAAGGCGGGATCGGTCAGGCTGCGGGGCGCAGCACGTAGCGCAGGCGCAGGATCGCCCGGCTGGTCAGGTTGTCGGCCTCTCGGCGCGTGTCGATCGACTGGACAGCGTGGATCGCCACGGTCCAGCCGGTGACCGTCAACGCCGCGTCCAGGGCCTGGGCCAGGGCGCGGGCCAGCGTCCGCGCCTCCCGGAACCCCACGGCCGTGGACCAGCAGTCGATCTGCACGAACACCTCGGGCAGGGCCCCGCACCCGGTGTAGTCCGGCACGGTCTGCATCGGCCCCAAGGTGGCCATGGGATAGGTCGGGTTCGCCGGTGCCCGGTCATAGAACCGGCAGGCCTCGCCCGTGCCGATCACCGCGCCCACAGCGGCTGACGCGCGCGCCGCCGCGACCAGCGCGGGCTGAAGATCGACCTGCGGGTCCTTCACGACTGCGCCTCGCGCCGGATCGCCCGCGTCATCGCCGACTTGATGCGGCTGGCGGCCTTCTTCCGCCGGGCCCGCACCACGGGCCAGAATGACGGCTGGGGCGGAACGTGCTTCCCGTCCGCCGCCCGGTGGCCCAGTTCGACCGGGACCGCCTTCGGCCGGCCCTTGGCGTCCTTGGCGTCCGAGATGACCACATAGCTCATGTCGCCCAGGCGGCCCTCTTCCACATAGATGTGGTCGCGGACCTGTTCGCCGTTGGCCGGGTCATCGTCGCGCGGGGCGATGGCGCGCATCTCGGCGGCCATGGCCTCGGCCTGAAGGAACGCCTCCTGCCCGGCCGCCTTGCGGACCGACGCCGGCATCCGCTCGATCTTGCGCATCAGGCGCTCGACGCCTTCCAGACCCCGGCTAGCCATCCACGCCTCCCGAGGTCATCTGGATCAGCAACCAGGTCCGGCCGCCGTCCATGTCGCCGACAAAGGCGATGTTGAAGGTCTCGCCCGTGCGCGTGTTCACCGCCCGGTCGCCGGGCTGGATCGTCCGCGTCCCGCTGTCCGATCGGACCCAGCAGTCCCACGACGCCCGGCCGGCGATCCGGCCGGCCTGAACCTCTTCGCCGCCGCGCGTGGGCGCCAGCGCGCACGCCCGGCTGATCCCCAAGTCGGTCCAGGCCGCGACGGCGTTGCCGTCCGCATCGGTCCCGGCGCCGCGCCGCTCGAACCGAACCCGCTGGCGCAGATCACCCGCGCCCTTAGGCTTCGGCATCGGTCTTCTTAGCCTTCGGCCGGGAGCCGCCCTTGCGACCGTCGCCATCGTGGTCGAGCGGGTCCGGCGCCACCTCGACGGCCTTGCCGGCCGCCACGGCCGCTACGCCGCACTCCCGGCGGACGGTATAGACCCCGTCGCCTTCCGGCCCGCCGTGCGCCCTGAACGCGATCTGGACGCGCGGTTCCTCGGTCGGGGTGTAGTCGTAATCTTCGGTGAAGCGCACGCGCATCGTCATCTCCTCACACCCTCAACATCCGATAGGGGTCCAGCAGGGCGCGGGCGCTGGGATGCATCGCGATCTCGCTCGACACCGACCCTACCTGGGCCGTCTCGCGAAAGGCGTAGAGGTCGCCCACCATCAACAGCACGGCCGCGAACCACACGGCCGACACACGCGGCCCCTCGGGAAGTTCGGCCCGATTGCAGTAATCCAGGGCGGCGCCGAACGCGGCGTCCACATAGGCCTGGATCAGCACGTCATCATCGTTGTGATCGACCCGCAGATGGGCCTTCGCCTGGGCCAGGGACACCAGGGGCGTTTCCGGCGTCGGCTCGTCCGCCGGCGGATCGATCACATCCGTCATGATGGGCCTCAGTCGGCCGGGGTCAGGTGCGGATCGCCCCGCACGATGACAGCCGACAGGCCGATGCTCGTGCCGCTGGCCTTGGTGGCCACGACGCGCACATAGCGCTTCGGCCCAGCCGTGCCGCCGACATAGCCCAGGCGATAGACACTGTCGGCCGCCAGAGTCGCCGGGGTGGACCCCAGCACGCCGCTGGCGGGCACATCGACAAAGTCGCCGCCCGTGGTCGTGTCGCTGTGTTGCAGCTTCACCGAAAAGGCGCCGTCGCCGGCGATCGCGCCGGTCTGGACGATCAGTTCGGCCGAGTTGAAACCAGCAAGGTCGATGGCCGCCGAGGTGGCGGTGGCGGCGGCCACGGCCGGGGCGATGGCCACGGCCGGGCTCAGGTGATGATGCAGGTCTTTCATGGACCGTGCTCCTGTTCAGATGTCGGAAAGGGGGTGGCGGGGCGAACCGGGTTCGCCGCCGCCGTCAGGCTCAGGACGCCGCGATCTTCAGCAGCTTGATCGCTTCGAAATTCACCACGGCGCCGCCGACGCGCTTGGTGGTGTAGAAATGCACGTTCGGCTTGTTGGTGTAGGGGTCGCGCAGGATGCGCACCCCGGTCCGGTCGGCGATCAGGTAGCCCCGCCCGAAGTTGCCGAAGGCGATGGGGAACGCGCCCGCGCCGATGCCGGCCACATTGTCATCGGTGTGGACCGGCTTCTGAAGGATGGTCGGCACCTCGGCGGCCGCCGAGGGCGCGGCCCACAGATAGTTGCCCTGGCCATCCTTCATCTTCCGAACGGCGCCCATGGTGGCGTCGTTCATCAGCCAGGCCGCACCGTTCCGGTATCCGCCCTTCAGGCTGTAGTACAGGTCGATCAGGGCGTCCGCCGGGGCGGTGTCCGCGAAACCGGCGGCCTTGCCCGAGACCAGGAAGCCCAGCTTGCCCCAGTCGCGACCGGCGTCATATCCGGTGGCCGCGACCGTGTCATAGGCGAAGATGCCCTTGGGACGCTTGACGCCGTCGCCGGTGGCGAAAGCCTCGCCTTCCTGCTCGGCGAACTCGATGCTGACCTCGTCCGCCAGCCAGGCCGAAATGTCGATGCGCGAGTCGTCCAGCGACGTCTGGGTGATGGCGGGATTGGCGTAAAGCTCCTTGGTGTTCACCGCGATCTCGCGCAGCTTCGGCGTGGCGGTTTCGGGACGGCCTTCCTCTTCGCCGACCCAGCCCGACGTGGCGCCGCCGAACCCGACCAGCTTCTTGTAGGTGCTGGTGCCGATCGAACGCACGGTGGCCAGCGAACGGATCGCCGACACCGAACCCAGCACGCGGTCGATGCCGGCTTCGGTTTCTTCGGGGACCAGATAGCCCCCGTCCTCGTCCGACGTGGTCCGCAGCTTGGCCTTGACCTCCAGGTCGCGGATGCCGTTGTCCACGCCCTTCCGGAACAGCTGCTCGAACGCCTTGGCGTGTTCGGCCTTGTCCGGGTCATCCACGCCGCCCGCGCCGATCTTGCCGGCGGCGGCCTGTTTGTTCAGGTCGTCGATGGCCTTGGTCAGCTGGGTGATGTCGGCGTTGATGCGGTCGACCTTCTCGGCCTGGACGACATCCGCCAGACCCTTCTTCAGGTCGGCCATCTCCTTGTCGTTCTCGGCCTTGAACGTGGCCCAGGCCGTGTTCAGGGCGGCGACAGCGGCGGCCGGATCGGTGGGCGCCTCGGCGCGCACGGAAACGAGCCCGCGCAGGCGGGTTTGGGTGGTCGTATTCATGGGATGAGGCCCTCCTAGGCCTGATGGGCAGAAACGAGCCGCTGAACCTCAGCGGCGAAACGGCCTGCATCGCGCTCGGCCTGGTGGGTGCGACTTGCATCACGCGGGGTCGCGGAAATCTCGGTCAACAGCGACTGGCGCTCCGCGCGGGTCACGCCCGCTCGGGCCAGGGCGGCTTCGGTGCGCCGGCGCGCCATGACGGCCCGGTCGGGCGCCGCATTCGACGCGGGCTCCGATTTCGCGCCGTCGTCCACGGCGTCGGCGAAGCCGTTCTTCACGGCCTCGCTCGGCCCCATGAAGGTCTCGGCGTCCATCAGCGTTTCGATGTCCGCGCGCTTCATGCCGGTGCGGGCCGCATAGATGTCCACGATGGCGCTGTCGAAACCTTCAAACAGCTTGGCGCCCTCGGTCATGTCGTGACGGTTGCCGACGATCACGCCCCAGGCGTTGTGCACCATCATGAAGGTGCCCAGCCCCATGCGGATCTCGTCCGCAGCCATGGCCAGGATCGACGCCGCCGACGCGGCCCAGCCCATGACCACCACGGTCACCTTCGCCGGATGCTCGCGCAGCAGGTTGTAGATCGCGATGCCCTCGAACATGTCGCCGCCGGGGCTATTGATCTTGACCGTCACGTCCTTCGCGCCGATCCGGCGCAGGGCGGCGGCGCAGCGCGAGGCCGTGAACCCGCCGCCGGTCCACCAGTCTTCGCCGATCACGTCATAGATGCTGATGGTGGCGTCATCGTCCGCCTCGGCCGCCAGGGGCTGGTCCGCCCATTTGGCCAGAACGTCGGACGGCGCGTCCCACTGGAAGTTCGCCGGGCGCTGAAACGCCTTGGCTTCAGGAAGCTTTCTCAGGCTCATCGCCAATCGTCTCCGTCACATTGATGGCCGGGTTCCGGTAGGTGTCGCCGCCATCCACCGGGTTCATGTCTTCCAGGGCGCGCACGTCGTTCGCGCTCAGGACCTCCATCTGCCGCCCAATCTGATAGGCCTGCCATCGCGCCTTCAGGTCGCCGCGAACCAGGGCGGCCCGGTTGAAGCGGGCGTAGATGTCCGGTTCATCGTCGCCGACCAGGCGAAGGTTGATGCCCTCCTCCCAGGCGGTCAGGTGATCCTCCATCGTCCAGGTCACGAACCCGATGGACTGCTGCTCAATGCCGGTTCCCCAGCTGGTCGACTTCTCGGTGTCGCCGATCATGTGCGGCGGAACACCGAAGAACATGGCGATGTCCGCGCGGCTGAACTTCCGGCTCTCGATCCACTGGGCGTCCTCGGCCGTCATCGAGAGCGCGTTGACCGTCATGTCCTCTTCGAGGATCAGGAACTTGCCCTCGTTCTCACCGCCCGCCCTGAACGCATCCAGGCTATCGCGAAGGTTCGTCACACCCTCGGGCCCCAGCTTGCCCTTATGGGTTATCGAACCCGATGGCCGGGCCCCGTTCTTGAACGTGGTGGCGCCGTGATGTTCCTGCGCCAGCGCCAGGCCGATGGTCTCGCGGGCGTAGCTGATGACCGAGACGCCTTTGATCCCGTCCAGCGTCATCCCGACCAGGTGGAACACATCCTCCTGCGCCAGTTGCACCCGGCCGCCGTCTTTCCGGGTGTAGGTGTAACGCAGGGTCAGATCGTCGTTCTGCGTCACCTCCATCCGGTCAGGGTGCAACGGGTTCAGCGCGACGACCCGACCCATGGACCTGACCACCTGGGCATAGGCGTTCCCGCGCAACAGCAGGCAGGCCTGCATCTGCCGGCGGAACAGGCTGGGCGTCTGCCAGGCGTTCGGCTTGCGCCGCAGCACCGACCAAAGGGCGTGATCCGAAGCGTCCTCGCGCATCCGGGCGTCCACACGGCGCTTCACGTGCAGGGGCAGGTTAGCCACCCCGCCGCAGATGATGCGAACGCAGGCATAGACCGCCCCGACCCGCAGCGCCGTCGTCGCGGTCACCGCCACGCCCGCGCCGGAAAGCCCGCCCCGCAGGGCCTGTTCCAAGTCCTCAGGCGTCTGGATGACGACCCCGCCATCTCCTCCGACTGAGGCGCGCGGCGCCGGCCGGCCATCACCTGCCCCATTCAAGAGGCGCGACCAGAACCCCATCCGCACCTCCTACAAAACCAGCGCGCCGCGCGACGCGTAAACCGACACGGTCGGACCCGCGTCCTTCGCGGCGATCCCCAGCGCCGACACGAAGCCGGCGACGCCGTCGATGCGCTGCGTCGAATGCTGTTTCGACGGCTTGATGTTGCCGGCGGCGTCCGTCTCCACGGCCACGACCTTGGCGTGCTGGCGCAGCACCGGATGGCCGCCGTGATGAAAACCGTTGGCCAGGACCAGCCGCTCCAGTTCCTTCGACGGCGCCGACAGGCTGGCGAACCCCTGGCCGAACAGGACCACGGGGATGCCTTCCTGATTCAGCGTGGTCGCCGTCTCGGTGGCGTTCCACCGGTCGATGGCCAGGCCGCCTTCGTCCGAGTCGCGCTTGACCGCGCCCTGGAACGCGATCTTGAACCGCTCGGCGTCCGCATAGATCTGGCGGCGCACCGCCTCGTAATCGACGACATTGCCTTCGGTCACGAACAGGGCGCCCTGCTCGGCCCAGCGGGCGTAGTTCAGCTTGTCCCGCTTCCCGTGTTCTTTCAGGAAGGCCCGGGGCTTCCAGAACCGCGCCAGGACGGCGGGCGTCTCCAGCCCCTCCTGGACCGGGAACCACCAGATCAGCGCGGTCAGGTCATTGATGGACGACAGGTCCAGCCCGCCGAAGCAGCGCTTGAACCGAAGCCTTTCCTCCAGCGCCTTCCAGTCGATCGGCCCGGCGCAGTGGTCCCAGCCGAACCGGCGGCCCTCGTCATCCACCGCGTCGATGGGCAGCCAGCGCACCGCCTGGTCGGCCCACATGTTCAGCCGGTAGCGCTTGAAGTCGTTCTCCAGACGCGGGACCTGCTGGGCCCGGCGGAAGTCCTCCATGAAGGTCTCGACCTTCACCGATCGGCCAAAGTTCGGATTGGCCTTTCGCCAGGTCTCTTCGGTCGTCCAGTCGTCGTCCGGGTCCGGCGCATAGACGACCACCAGGGTCGACGGGTCGTCGATGTCACCCGACAGGATCGCCTGGCATTCCTCCCAGACTTCTTCGCCGTGGGACCCCTTGGTCCCCGCCGTCGAGATCATCACCTCCAGCGGCTGGCGGCGCGCCCCCGCGCTGTCATGCACGAAGGTGTAGAGGTCGCCGTTCGGCCACTCGTGGACCTCGTCGCCCACTAGCCCGCTCATGTTCAATCCGTGCTTGCCCTTGGGCTTGCCGGACAGCGGCCGGAACGACGCGTTCAGCCGCTGACAGTAGATCGCCGACTTCAGCGGATCGATCAGATCCGACAGGTCGGGCGAATAGCCGACCATCGACGTCGCCTTGTTGAAGACGATCGACGCCTGATCCTTCTCGGCGGCGATCGAAAAGACCTGGCCGCCCATCTCCCCATCGCCCAGCAGCATCAGCAGGGCCAGGCCGGCGGCCAGTTCCGTCTTGCCGTTCTTGCGCGCCACCCAGATGTAGGCCCGGCGATAACGCCGCGTCCCGTCCGCCCGCTTCCAGCCGAACAGCGGCCGGACGATATCGTGCTCCTGCCAGTCTTCCAGGATGAAGGGCTTGCCCGCCCATTCGCCCTCGGTCAGCCGCAGCTTCGTCGCGAAGAACCGCACGGCCGCGTCGGCGGCCTTGACGTCATACCAGAACGCCCCGTCGCGCCAGACGCCGGCCTCGGCGTCCCAGGCCGCGTTCGGATACCGCTCCAGCGCCGCCGGTCGCACCGGCGGGCGTGTCGCCTGTCTGACGACCATGCGATCAGTTCAGAAAGCCCGTGGGCGAATCGATGGGCGCGGCGGCCTCGGCGGGCGTTGTCGCCGGGTCAGCCGGACGCGAACCGGGTTCGCCGTCGAACAGGTCACCGGCCGGCACCTGGGCGCGGGCGGCGATGATCCGCTGACGCTCGGCCGGGTTCAGTCCGAACCGATCCTCCATCGCCAGCAGCTGGCGCTCCAGCCGGTCGGCGATCAGGAAGTCCGGGTCCGCGCGCCGCAGCTTCCCGCCGTGGGTCGTGTCCGCGTCATAGCTGAACCCGCGCTTGTCCAGCGCGCGGCGCAGCTTCAGCCAGTCGCCGAAGTTCCGGCAGTACCGGCCGAAGGCCGCCTCATCCGTCACAGACAGCAGCCGCGCCGCGCGCAGCTTCGGGCCCAGGTCGTTCCAGATTTTCAGGCCGTCGTCTTTCAGCCAGGACGGGGCCTTGCCCTTCGCGGCCTGCGCCGGCGCCTGGGACGCAGCGGCGGCGGCGGGCTTCTCCCGCTTGCTCCGCACCGCAGCCTTCTGCGCGCGCACGGCCTCTGGGGCCGGCTTCGGTCCACGTGCCATGGCCGACCTCCAAAAAAAGTTCTTCGGAAACTCAGGAAAACTTGCGCTGACT
>NZ_CALMFB010000027.1 GCF_937863155.1 uncultured Brevundimonas sp.
GTCAGCCGCCTTTCGCCATCGTGTCCTGGATGTTGATGATCGCCGGACCCAGGATCACCACGAACAGCACCGGCAGGAAGAAGACAATCATCGGCACGGTCAGCTTGGCCGGCAGGGCGGCCGCCTTCTTCTCGGCGGCGGCCAGGCGCAGGTCGCGGTTCTCCTTCGCCATCACCCGCAGGGCAGACCCCAGCGGTGTGCCGTACTGTTCGGCCTGGGTCATTGCCGTGGCCACCGATTTCACACCGGGATGGTTGGTGCGCTTGGCCAGGCCTTCATAGGCCATGCGCCGTTCCGGCAGATAGCTGAGCTCGGCCGACAGCAGGGTCAGCTCCTCGGCCAGGTCGATGGACTGGCCGCCGACCTCCTGACCCACCTTCTGGATCGCCGCCTCGATCGACATGCCGGATTCGACGCAGATCAGCAGCAGGTCCAGCGCATCGGGAAAGGCCTGCATGATCGACTGGCGCCGCTTGGCGATCCGGTTCGACAGATACAGGTTCGGCGCATAGTAGCCGGCCACGGCGGCGGCCACGACGGCGGTCACCCGCGACATGAGCGGCAGGCCGAAGTCGTTGAAGATGAACAGATAGAAGGCCGCCACCCCAAGGAAGATGAAGGGCGCGGCGAAGCGGAAGAAGTAGAAGGTGGTCACCGGCCGCGGCCCGCGAAAACCGGCCTGGGCCATCTTGTCGACCACCTGGGGGTCTTCCAGCAGCTTGGTCAGGTTCAGCCGGTCGACGACCCGCTTCTTGAAGCCTTCGTCGGTGTGGCGCAGGCCCGTCTGGCCCGCCATGGCCTGGCGCGAGCGGCGCTTCAGCTCGTCGCGGCGGATGGCGACCGCCTTCATCCGCTTGTCCAGCCCCTGCGCCCCGCCCATCGAGCCGAGCAGGGTCAGGACGGTGGCGAAGACCAGCAGGCCCACCACCATGCTGAGCAGGCTCTGGGGATCGGTGAAGAGTTCGACGATCTGTCTCATGCCCGGTCCATCAGAACTTGAACGAGATCATCTTCTTCATGGTCATGATGCCCAGGCCCATCCAGATGGCGGACCCCAAGAGCATGAACTGTCCCCGCGCATCGGTGAACAGCAGCATCATGTAGGCGGGCGTGGTGATCATCACCAACATCATGACCACCGGCGGCAGCGAGCCGATGATGCCGGCCGAGGCGGTGGCTTCGGACGACAGGGCCTTGATCTTCTCGCCCATCATCCGGCGCGCGCGCAGCACGGTGGACAGATTGCCCAGGGCCTCGGCCAGGTTGCCGCCGGTCTTCTGCTGGATGGCGATGACGATGGCGAAGAAGCGCAGTTCCGGCGTCGGCATGCGCTCGAACATCTTGTCCAGCGCCTGGCTCAGCGTCAGGCCGACGCCTAGACCCTCGACCAGCTTCTGGAACTCCGGACCCAGGGGCGCGGGGCTTTCACGGGCGATGATCTTGAAACAGTCGTGCACCGGCAGGCCCGACTTGATGCCGCGCACGATGACATCGACGGCGTTGGCGAACTCGCCCGAGAATTTCTTCATCCGCCGCTTGCCCAGGAAGCCGACGACCCAGCGCGGCAGGCCGAAGCCGAACACCGCCGCCAACCCCAGGGCCAGGAAGATGTTCAGGCCGAACACCAGCGCCAGACCCAAGGCCACGACCCCCATGACGACGCTGATGATGATGAAGGTGCGCAACGAGGTCGACAGGCCCGCCTGCTTCAGCTTGGCCGCCATGGTCATGCGGGCCTTGCGTTCGCGCCGTTCGGCCTCCTGCAACTGGGTCAGGATCTGCTTGCGGCGCAGTTCGGGCGTATTGGCCGCCTGGGCCTGTTTGCGGGCCGTCGCGGGGTTGGGCCGCGCAAAGGTCTGGGCGCGTTTGACCGCCTGGGCGCCGGACTCGTCGCCGCCGACCAGCACCCAGCCCAGGCCGCCGATGGTGATGAAGGCCAGCACCGCCGCCAGTATGGGCAGAAGGCCGCTCATTCGGCGGCGTCCAGGGCTTCGGCCAGTTCCCGCTCAAGCCCGTAATAGCGGGCGCGGTCCCAGAAGCGCGGCCGGGCGATGCCGGTGGATCGGTGGCGGCCGATGATCTTGCCGTTCTCGTCCTCGCCGGTGATTTCGTAGATGAACAGGTCCTGGGTCACGATCACATCGCCTTCCAGACCCACCACCTCGGTGACATGGGTGATGCGGCGCGACCCGTCGCGCAGGCGCGCCGCCTGGATGATGACGTCGACCGAGCCGACGATCATCTCGCGGATCGTCTTGGACGGCAGGCCATAGCCGCCCATGGTGATCATGGATTCCATCCGGCTGATGGCTTCGCGCGGGCTGTTGGCGTGCAGGGTGCCCATCGATCCGTCGTGGCCGGTGTTCATGGCTTGGAGCAGGTCGAAGGCTTCGGGTCCGCGAACCTCGCCCACGATGATGCGTTCGGGGCGCATCCGCAGGCAGTTCTTGACCAGGTCGCGCATGGTGATCTGGCCCTGGCCTTCCAGGTTCGGCGGCCGGGTCTCCAGGCGCACGACGTGCGGTTGCTGCAGCTGCAACTCGGCCGCGTCTTCGCAGGTGATGACCCGCTCGGTCGGGTCGATGAAAGCGGTCAGGGTGTTCAGCAGGGTCGTCTTGCCCGAACCCGTGCCGCCCGAGATGACGATGTTGCATCGGCTGGCGCCGATCACGCCCAGAACCCGCGCGCCTTCGGGACTGATGGAGGCGTACTCCACCAGATTCCGCATCGTCAGCTTGTCCTTCTTGAACTTGCGGATCGTCAGGGTCGGGCCGTCGATGGCCAGGGGCGGAGCGATGACGTTGACGCGCGATCCGTCCGGCAGGCGGGCGTCGCAGATGGGGCTGGATTCATCGACGCGGCGGCCGACCTGCGACACGATCCGCTGGCAGATGTTCATCAGCTGGGTGTTGTCGCGGAAGCGGACATTGGTCAGCTGGACCTTGCCGCCGACCTCGATGAACACCCGGCCGGCGCCGTTGACCATGATGTCGGCGATGTCGTCGCGGCCCAAGAGCGGTTCCAACGGCCCATAGCCCAGCACGTCGTTGACGATGTCCTGGACCAGATGCTCCTGCTCGGCCACCGACATGGAGACGTTCTT
>NZ_CALMFB010000028.1 GCF_937863155.1 uncultured Brevundimonas sp.
GACAACGCCAATCCGGCGCAGAAGACCCTGATGCTGGCGTTTGACGTCAAGTGACCCTTCTCCCTCAAGGGGAGAAGAGCTTAGATGCGTTCGCTGATCTTGATGGCGGCCTTGCAGCCGACCTTGATGACGCTGCTGAGCAGGCGGTAGGCGGGGGCCTCGCGGCTGCCGTGCTCGATGGCGTGGTCGTGGTGGGCCAGTTCCTCTTCGCGGAACTTGGTTAGTTCGGCGGCCAGTTCGGGATCGCGGTCGCGGATTTCCTCGATCTGGTCGGCGTAGTGTTTCTCGATGACGCTCTCGACCGCCTCGGTGCAGGCATGGGCGGCCTTTTCCGAGATCAGGGCCGTCCCGGCGCCCAGGGCCGTCGCCGCCAGCTTCCACAGCGGGATCATGGCCGTGGGGCGCACCCGGTTCTCGTTCAGCAAAGCCTCGAACCGGGCCAGGTGGACGGCCTCGTGCCCCTCCATCTCGGTCAGGTCGGCGGCGATGGCATCCTTGCCCTTGCGGCCCTCCAGCACGGCGCGCTGGGCGCGGTAGATGTGGACGGCGGCGAACTCGCCCGCGTGGTCGACGCGCAGCATCTCGGCCAGGCGCGCCTTGTCCTGCCCCACGCCGGGGCGGGCCAGGGGAATGCGACGGGCGGCGGAGACGGCTTCGGCTGATTGGGTCATGACGCCTCTATCCTAGCTCCTCGGCGCGCGGGCGTCCTTGGGACGTTTCGCCGCCAGCAGGCTGAAAACAGCCAGCGCCAGGGAGATCACAAAGTTCCAGCCCGCCATCGACAGGCCCGCGAAGCTCCATGGAATGTCGCCGCAGGAGACGAAGCCCGCGCTTCCGCCCGTGCCGTCGATCAGGGCCGTCAGGGCCGACAGGTCGATGGTGGTGCTCGGCGCGGCCATGCAGGTGGCCGGCAGGGCCCACCACTTCAGCTCGCCCCCGGCGTGATAGCCCGCCGTGATCGCCCCGGTCAGGAAGATCGCCGCCAGCAGGAAGGAGGCGATGCGCGGCGTGCCCCGGCTGGCCCGGCTGAACAGAGCCCAGAAGGTGGCGGCCCCGGCGATGGCGACGGCGGCCCAATAGACCTCGCGCTGCTTCAGGCACAGGCTGCACGGCGGCATTCCGCCGAACCGCTCGAACGCATGGGCCGCGCCCAGCATGGCCAGCGACGCCCCAAGAGCGAAGGCCGTCCACCAGCGGGTCAGCAATTTGTAGATCGCGCTCATCTGCGCCTCACAGGAACCAGGCGCCTCTCATAAACTGAGCGGAGAGCGGCGTCGATCAGTGACCGACCAGCTTGACCATAAAGAAGGCGCCGACCAGCAGGACCAGGAACAGGACGGTGAACAGGGCCAGCCGCTTTTCGACGATCGCCAGCATGGGCGGACCCCAGCGCTTGAGCACGAAGGCCACCAGGAAGAAGCGGGCGCCGCGCGTCAGCACGCACAGGGCGATGAACAGCGCCAGATTGAACTGGAAGATGCCCGAGGCGATGGTGATCAGCTTGAAGGGGATGGGCGTCAGCCCCTTGATCAGGATCACCCAGGCGCCGTGCTGCTGGAACAGGGCCTTGGACGCCTCGAAGGTGTCGGCCTTGCCCATCACGGCCAGCAGCCACATGCCTACCGGCTCCAGGAAATGGCCGATGGCGTAGCCCAGAATCCCGCCCAGCACCGAGGCGAGGGTGCAGACCGTGGCGTAGAAATAGGCGCGCTCGGGCCGCGTCACGACCATGGGCGCCAGCATCACATCGGGCGGAATGGGGAAAAAGCTGCTCTCGGCGAACGAGACGGCGGCCAGGGCCTTGGTGGCGTGGCGGTGGCGGGCCAGCGACAGCACCCAGTCATAGAGTTTGCGCAGCATGTGTTTCCTCGACCGAACCCGCCCCTAGCAGGGATCGCACCGGTGCGCACCTGCCCGCGCGCGCCTGCGGCGATGCGACCACGAAGGCGTGACGCGCGCGCGGCTTGGCTTGGGCGGTTCGGATGACTAGGTTCCGCGCCGAAAGGCGGCGCCCCGTCCGCCAACCGATCAGGAGACGCCCCCATGACCGACGCCGCCCAACTGGACCGCGACAACCCCCTGGGCGTCGACGGGTTCGAGTTCGTCGAATTCACCGGCCCCGAGCCCGAGGCGATGATCGCCCGGCTGGAGCTGATGGGCTTCACCCGCACCCATGTGAACCCGGCCAATGGCGCCGTGCGCCTGAAGCAGGGCGACGTGACCATGATCGTCAACAGCCGGCCCCAGGGCCAGGCGGCCGAGTTCGCCACCGAGCATGGCCCCTCGGCCAACGGCATGGCCTTCCGCGTCCATGACGCCAAGGCCGCCTATGAGGGCGCGGTCGAACGCGGCGCCCGCCCGGCGGAAGGCCACGACGGCGGCGCGCTGAAAGGCGTTCTGGGTGGCGGCTATCCCTATGTGCTGCAGGGCATTGGCGGCAGCCTGCTTTATATCGTCGATCAATATGGCGACGCCGGTTCGCTGTACGACGGCTGGGACGAGGTCGAAGGCTGGGAAGAGGCCGAGCGCAAGAACGCCGTGGGCCTGCACACCCTGGACCACCTGACCCACAATGTGCGCCGCGGCCAGATGCGCAACTGGTCGGGCTTCTACGGTCAGATCTTCGGTTTCGAGGAGCAGAAGTATTTCGACATCAAGGGCAAGGCGACCGGCCTGTTCAGCCAGGCGATGATCGCCCCGGACCGCGCCATCCGCATCCCGCTGAACGAAAGCCAGGACGAGAACAGCCAGATCGAGGAATTCCTGCGCCGCTACAATGGCGAGGGCATCCAGCACATCGCCCTGGCCACCGACGACATCTTCGAGACGGTCGAAGAGATGAAGCGTCGCGGCATCGACTTCCAGGACACCATCGAGACCTATTTCGAGCTGATCGACAAACGCCTGCCGGGCCACGGCGAGGACGTGGAGCGGATGCGCAAGAACCGCATCCTGATCGACGGTTCGGACGAGGAAGGCCTGCTGCTGCAGATATTCACCCAGGACACCTTCGGGCCGATCTTCTTCGAGATCATCCAGCGCAAGGGCAATGAAGGCTTCGGCAACGGCAACTTCCAGGCCCTGTTCGACTCGATCGAGCTGGACCAGATCCGTCGCGGCGTCATCAAGGTCGACGCCTGAATGCGGTTTCGGCCTCCGCACTGGCTGCCCTGGCTCGGTCCGCTTCTAGCGGCTGGGGCCGGGGCCCTGGCGGGCGAGTACTGGCTGGGGGGCGGCTTCTGGATGGTCCTGGCCGCCGCCCTGGTCTGCGGCTTCGCCCCCATCCTGGCCCACCGCCTGTGGCGACGCCTGCATCATAAACGCTAGACTAAGGCGGAGGGGCCTGGGCGATTGACGCCGCCTCTCCGGCTCGTCTGCCATCGCGGCCGATCCGCCTCCCTCGCGAAGGGAGGAAAAGAATGAATGGGGAGCTTGAAATGAAATCCATCGCCTTGGCCGCCGCAGCGGCCGCCGCCTTGCTGGCCTGCCCGGCCGTCGCTCAGGATGCGCCGCAATGGTCGCTCGCCATCCACGGCGGCGCGGGCGTGATCGAGCGCGCCCAGCTGAGCCCCGAACGCGACGCCGCCTATCGCGCAGGCTTGCAAGCCGCGCTGGACGCCGGATCGGCCGTGCTGGCGCGCGGCGGCTCGTCGCTGGACGCCGTTCAGGCCGCCATCGAGGTGATGGAGGAGAACCCCCTGTTCAACGCCGGGCGCGGCGCCGTCTTCACCTCGGCCGGGAAGAATGAACTGGACGCCGCCGTCATGGACGGAACGGACCTGAACGCCGGGGCCGTCGCGGGCCTGACCCGCACCCGTCACCCGATCGCCGCCGCCCGCGCGGTGATGGAGAAGTCGCCCCACGTCATGCTGATCGGCGAAGGCGCCGAGACCTTCGCCCGCTCGGCCGGGCTGGAGGAGGTGGCGCCGTCCTTCTTCT
>NZ_CALMFB010000029.1 GCF_937863155.1 uncultured Brevundimonas sp.
GGCGTCAGCGGGTTCTTGATCTCGTGGGCGATGCGGCGGGCCACGTCGCGCCAGGCGGCGTTCCGCTGGGCCGTAACCAGCCGGGTGATGTCGTCGAAGGTCAGCACCATTTCGCCGCCCAGGCCGCCCTCGATCCGCACGCGCAGGCGCCGCGTCTCGCCCTCGCGGCTGACGTCGATGTCTTCTTCGATATGGGCCTCGGCGCGGCCGACCAGATCGGCCAGTTCCGGCGACACCTTGGCCAGGGCCTTGCCGTGCAGGTCCGCTTCATCGATGGCCAGCAGTTGGCGCGCGCTGTCGTTAATGGCTGAAATCCGCCCGCGACGATCCAGGCCAATCACGCCGGCGCTGACGCCCGACAGCACCGTCTCGATGAAGCGGCTGCGGGCCTGGGCCTCGTCGCTGGCCGCCCTCAACGCCTCCTGCTGCGCCTGAAGATCACCCGTCATTCGATTGAAAGCATTAGACAAGACGGCGATTTCACCGGGATCCTTGGCGGCGTCCACGCGGGCGCTCAGATCCCCGCCGGCGACCTGGTCGGCCGCCTTCACCAGCCGCGCGATCGGGGCCGATATGGCCCCCGCCGCCGACAGGCCCAGCCACACCGCCCCCACCAGCACCAACAGGGCCGTCTCCAGATAGGACAGGGCGAAGGCGGCCTGGATGCGGGTGCGGCTTTCCTGCGCCTCGCGATAGGCCTGGATCGAGTCTAGGCTGTTGCGCATCTGGCCGATCAGGCCCGGCGCCAGCGGCCGTACGACATACAGATAGGCGTCGCCATATTCGGGCAAGGGATAGACCGCGCGCACGACGTCGGGGCTTTCGGTCACCTCGACCGGAACGGTTTCGCCCTCGGCCGCGATCTCGAACGCTGACCGGGGCGCAGCCAGATAGGGCGGCGCCGCCGCCGTTTCCCCGCGCGCCAGCACCTGGCCGTCGCTGGTGACGATATAGACGGCGGGATAGCCGAAGAATTCCGCGATCTGGGTCAGAACGCCGGTGAACTGTATGCGGTTGTCGAAGGCGGGACGGATGCCCTCCAGTTCGACGGTCATGGCCTCCAGATCCCGCTCCATCCGGCCGCCGACGTCGGCGACATAGGCCCGGCCGATATCGGCGCCGTTCTCGACCGCCGAACGCACATTGTCGCTGAACCACTGATCGACGCCGCGATTGACCAGGACGCCGAACACCAGGGCGATCAGGATCGCCGGCGCCAGGGCCACGGCCGAGAAGACGGTGACGAACCGCAGATGCAGACGCGCGCCCGCATCCTTGCGATCGCGCACCAGGGCCAGAACCCGCCGCGCCGCCACGGTCGCCAGCCCGATGATGACCACCAGATTGGCCATCAGGATCAGCAGCACCGCCTGGCTGGCCTGGGCCCGCGCGCCGCCGGTCGTATCGCCGGGCGCCACCGCCACCAGCCAGATCGCGGCGCCGGTGACCAGGACGGCGACGACATAGGCCACGCCAAAGGCCGTCTTCAGACGGTCGGCGGCCAGCCGCGCCCAGCGCAAGGCGCGGGGTTTTTCAGCGTCCAGGACGGCGGGCGTGGCGGTCATGCCACGGCAGCTTCTCCTGCCTGTGGCGATAAATCAACAGGCGAGTGTCCCGGCCGCGACACAACGCCGGTCCACAGGGCGGCCAGGGCCGTTCCCACCGCTTCGACCGTGTCCAACCTGCACAGTTCCGCCTTGGCGCGGCGGCGATCCAGCGGATCGGCGGGCCAGGGCGCCTGTTCGACATACCAGCCCAGATGCTTGCGGAACATCTTCAGCCCCAGCGGCAGGCCGTAGAAGGCGGCCGAGGCCCGCAGATGCTCGATCACCAGGGCCAGCCGCGCCTCGGGCCCCGGCTCCTGAAGCGCGGTTCCATCCGCCAGCGCCCGCTCCAGATAGGCCGGCAGCCAGGGCCGTCCATAGACCCCGCGCCCCAGCATCAGGGCGTCGGCGCCCGAGGCCGCCAGGGCCGCGCGCGCGTCCTCGGCCGTGACGATGTCGCCATTGACGATGACGGGGATGGACACGGCCGCCTTGACCTCGCCCACCGCAGACCAGTCGGCGGCGCCGGTGTAGAATTGCTTGCGCGTGCGGCCATGCACAGTGACGGCGGCGACGCCGGCGGCCTGGGCCCCCCGGGCGATGTCCGGGGCGTTACGGCTGGTCTCGTCCCAGCCCAGGCGCATCTTGACGGTGACGGGCCGGGTCACGGCGCCGACGACGGCGTCGATGATCCGCAGCGCCTGGTCCGGCGTGCGCATCAGGGCCGAACCGCAGGCGGCGCCGGTCACCTCCTTGGCCGGGCAGCCGAAATTCAGGTCGATGATGTCGGCGCCCGCCGCCTGGGCCATGCGTGCGCCCTGGGCCATCTTGTCCGCATCGGCGCCGACCAGCTGGATCACCGTCAGGGGCAGGCCCGCCCCCACCGCCGCGCGCCGCACCACATCGGGCCGCCCGCGCGCCAGCTCGGCCGAGGCCACCATCTCGGTCGCGACATAGGGGGCGCCCAGCCGCGCCGCCAGCAGACGGAACGGCAGGTCGGTGATCCCGGTCATGGGCGCGGCCAGCACCCGGCCGGGCACGGTCACGTCGCCGATCTGAAGGCTGCGGCTCATGGTCCGGCAAATAGGGCGCCGGGCGCCCCGGGTCCACGCCTCAGACGATGGCCAGCGCCGTGCGCACCGCCAGCACGCCCAGAACCACCGTCGCCACGGTGAAGACCAGGAAGCGCAGCATGATGATGTTAACCGTCGCCTGAATCAGGCTGTGCAGCAGCCGCAGGCCGACATAGGTCCATGCCAGCAGGATCGCCGTCTGATCGGCCACGCCGCCCACCGCCGTGACCAGGGCCGTGGCGTAGAAGATGGTCGGCTGCTCCATCAGGTGATTGTAGTTGTCGGCCTTCCACCGCACATGCGGCGGCAGGGCGCCGGTCAGGGCCTCCTTCGGCTGGGTCGGGTCCAGCTTGATCTTGGCCTTCACCATCGCCGGCAGACGGGTGGCGTACAGCCACAGCCACATCACCAGCGACCACAGCACCAGCGCCATCACCGGCGCCAGGATGGTTGTGTTCATGAATCTGTCCTCCCCGCCGCCAGCCTCGCCTCGCCCCCGTGCGTTGTCAAACAGGACCGAGACAGGCCGGGCGCGGGCGGCTAGAAGCCCCGCATGAGCTTTTCCGCCGTCATCGTCGCCGCAGGATCAGGCCGTCGCGCAGGCGGCGCGAAACAGTGGCGCGCCCTGGGCGGGCGGCCCGTCGTCCGCTGGTCGGTGCAGGCCCTGCTGGAGGCGGGCGCGCAAGAGGCCGTGGTGGTGATTCCCGAGGGCGCGGACGATGAGCTGGCGGCGGCGCTGGACGGTCTGAGCGGCTGGCGCGGGGTGGTCGGCGGGGCGACGCGGGCGGCCTCGGTGCGCGCCGGCCTGGCGGCCCTGACGTGCGGGCCGGACCAGCCGGTACTGATCCATGACGCGGCGCGGCCGCTGCTGGACCGGGCGGTGATCGGACGGCTGCTAGAGGCTCTGGAAGGGGCGGACGGCGCCCTGCCCGGCCTGGCGGTGGCCGACAGTCTGCGACGGGCAGACGATGGCGCCGTGGGCGACAGCGTGGCGCGCGACGGCCTGGTGCGCGCCCAGACGCCCCAGGCGTTCCGCCGACAGTTGGTCGAAGCCGCCCATGCCGCCTGGACCGGCGCCGAGCCGCCCACCGACGAGGCCGAGGCCGTGCGCGCCGCCGGCGGGCGTGTGGCCGTGGTCGCGGGCGACCCCCGCCTGATGAAGCTGACCTATGCTGAGGATTTCGCCATGGCCGAGGCCCTGATCCCCCGTCGCACCCATGTGGGCCTGGGGTTCGACGCCCACCGCTGGGGACCGGGCGGCGCGGTCTGGCTGTGCGGGGTCGAGGTGCCGCACGATCAGACCCTGATCGGCCATTCCGACGCCGACGCGGGGTTGCACGCCCTGACCGACGCCATACTGGGGGCCATCGGCGAGGGCGATATCGGCGACCATTTCCCGCCCACCGACCCGCAGTGGAAGGGCGCGTCGTCGGACCGTTTCCTGAGCCACGCGGCCGGTCTGGTCGCGGCGCGCGGCGGGGTGATCGTGCATGTGGACGTGACCCTGATCTGCGAGCGGCCCAAGGTGAAGCCGCATCGCCAGGCCATGCGCGAACGGATCGCCGCCCTGCTGGACCTGCCGCTTCAGGCCGTCAGCGTGAAGGCCACCACGACCGAGGCCATGGGCTTCACCGGCCGGGGCGAAGGTCTGGCCGCCCAGGCGGCGGCGACGGTGGAGCTTCCCGTCACCGCCTGATGTGCCGCCACAGCGAGCCGATCAGATTGACATAGTCGTCGGTCCACGGCCGCACGTCCGTTTCCTGAAGCTGGTTCCAGCGGCCGTCGGCGCGATAGGCCGCCAGCCCCGCCTCGGTCGGCGACAGGATCAGGGCCTCGGTCGAGGCCTCGGCCATTTCGGGCGCATCGGTGCTTTCGCGATAGATCTGGTGCAGGGCCGGGACCTTCAGCGCCTGGGCCGCCGCCTGGGCCGGCAGGGTGATCTCCAGATTGCGGTTCGACAGGTGCAGAACCACCACGCCGTCGGGCTTCAGCAGGTCCAGATACAGCTGGATCGCTTCCTGGGTCAGCAGATGGGTCGGCACGGCGTCGGACGAGAAGGCGTCGATGACCAGAAGGTCGTACGTCCCCCTGCCCTCCTTGCCCAGCGTCAGGCGCGCATCGCCCAGGACGGTGCGCACCGGCCCTTCGGCGCAGTCCGAGATGAAGGTGAACCACTGCGGATCGCGCGCCAGCCGGTCGACCAGGGGGTCGATCTCGAAGAAGGTCAGGGTGTCGGACGCGCGCTTGTATCCGGCTAAGGCGCCGGTCCCCAGGCCGACCACGCCGATCACGGCGCCTGGCTTCTGGCGCTGGGCCAGGGCCGCCTGACCGATGGGGGTCGAGGGGGCGTAATACAGGGTCGGCAGACAGGCGTTGGCGCCGTTGCGCGGCTGGGCCCCATGCAGGGTGGTGCCGTGCATCAGCACATGCACCGGCCCGCCCAGGCGCGGATCGTTGGTTTCGGCCACCTTCATCACGCCGAAGAAGCTGCGTTCCGACAGGCGGGCGTCATAGCCGCGCGCGATATAGTGGGACGTCAGCGCCATGGCCGCCAGCAGGATGACGAAGGCCGGCGGCCGGTCCCGCAACAGGAAGGCGCCGATGGCCGCCCCGCCCAGGATGGTGATGGTCAGCTGCTGCATGTCCCAGTCGACCATGCGGTTGAAGGCCCAGGCCAGGTCCCAGTCCGCCTGGAACACCGCCGACAGCACGGCCGGCGACACGGCGATCAGCAGGGCGGCGACAAAGCCGATGATCTCGCGCCGCTGAACCGGATCGCGCCGCCACGGCCGCGCCAGCCCGACCAGCACCAGCACCAGCGGATACTCCCACACCGTCTTGAAGATCACCGGCGCCAACAGGGCCGTGAACGCCCCGCCGACCACCCCGCCCAGCGACAGCAGCAGATAGAATTCTGTCAGCCGGTCCGGCGCGGGCCGCCGCTCGGCCAGCAGCTGGTGGCACATCAGGGCGGTGAAGAAGAAGGTCGCCAAATGGATGGCGAAAAGCATGGGCCAGAAACCGGTGCGGAACGCCACCAGCATGATGCAGGCCGCCGCCAGCGCCCCCTGGATCGACAGGGTCAGCCAGAGCGGAAGGGCCGGCCGGGTCTGGAAGGCGATGACGAAGGTCAGCAGGTACAGCGCCAGTGGCACGACCCACAAAAAGGGCGCCGAGGCCACGTCGGTCGACAGATGGGCGGTGACCCCCAGCATCAGGCTGGACGGCGCGGCGGCCAGCAGCACCAGCTTCAGCTTGTCCATCCAGGCGATGGGCGGGCTGACGGCCAGGGGCGGCGGCTCCTCGGCCGCATCGCGACTGCGCCAGACGACCACCGCCAGGGCGGCGACCATCAGGATGAAGACGCCATAGCCGACGCTCCAGCCGCCGCGCTGACCGCCCAGGGTCGCCAGCGGCTCGATCAGCAGCGGATAGGCCAGCAGGGCCAGGAAGCTGCCCAGGTTGGAGGCGGCGTAAAGGACATAGGGGTTCTGGCCGTCCGCATGACCGGCCCGCACCCGCGCATACCAGGCCTGCAACAGCGGCGCCGTGGCCGACAGCACGCCGAACGGCGCCCCCACCGACAGGGCCAGGGTGGCCAGAAGCCAGCCGATCGGCGCGCCGGGGTCCGGCTCGCCCAGCAGCCCGCTGATCTGAAGCGGCAGGAACAGGGCGGCGGCGACCAGCAGGGCCAGGTGCACCCCGACCTGAATGCGGATCGAGCCGATCCTCTGAAGCAGGTGGGCATAGGCGTAGCCGCCCAGCAGCGCCGCCTGGAAGAAGACCATGGAGGTGTTCCACACCGACGGCGATCCGCCCAGCATCGGCAGCACCAGCTTGGCCACCATCGGCTGGACCACGAACACCAGCGAGGCCGAGGTGAAGATGGCCAGGGCGAACAGAGCCGGCGTCAGGCGCGATCCCCGGCCGGGCGTGGCGTCCATGGCGGCGTCGGTCATTCAGTCCCCCTGAAGGCGGAAAAACCCGCGGCGCGGTCGACAGCGCCCGATGGGGGACGCTAGACCGACTCGCCTGTGTTGCGGATAGCCGATGTTTCCTGAAGAGATCGATACCCTGGCCCGCCGCGTCGTCGCCCGCGCGACCGAACGCGGCCTGATGATCGCCACGGCCGAAAGCTGCACCGGCGGCCTGGTCGCGGGCGCCCTGACGGCGGTGGCCGGGTCGTCGGCGGCGGTGGACCAGGGCTTCGTCACCTACAGCAACGCCGCCAAGATGCGGATGCTGGGCGTGGCCCAGGCGACGCTGGACGCGCACGGCGCCGTGTCGCGCCAGACGGCGCTGGAGATGGCGAACGGCGCGGTGGCGCAGTCGGACGCTCAGGCTTCGGTGTCGATCACCGGCGTGGCCGGACCCGGCGGCGGCTCGCCGGACAAGCCGGTGGGCCTGGTGCATTTCGCGGCGGCCGGGCCGGATGGGACGGTGCATGTCCAGCGGCGGTTCGGCGACATCGGCCGCGAGGCGGTGCGTCTGGCCAGCGTGCGTCAGGCGCTTCAGATGCTGCTGGAGCGGCTGGGGTGATCGTCGATGCGCGGGGGCACAGATGCCCGGTTCCGACCCTGCGACTGCGCAAGGCGCTGGAGACGGCGGCGCCGGGGTCGCGGCTGACCCTTTGGGCCACCGACCCCATGGCGCGGATCGACGCGCCCTATCTGATGCAGCAGCTGGGGGGCGAGGTTCTGTCCGTCGAAGAGACCGACGGCGTGATCGCCATCACCGTCGCGACGCCCGCCGCGCCGACAGGCTGACCACCTCGGCCGAGGCGTCTTCGTCGATGACCGGGGCGCCCCGCGCGCGCCAGGCGATCTCCATCTCGGTGGCGAAGGCCCCGCCATAGAAGATGGCGTTGACGTTCCACGACAACCAGATCAGCAGAACCACCACCGCGCCGACCGAGCCATAGGTGGCGCCCAGCTCCACGATCTTCTCGACATAGAAGGCGCACAGCCACGACGAGACGGTCGACAGCAGGGTCGCCACCACCCCGCCCACGATGGCGGGCGTCCAGGCAACGCGGGTGCGGTGGCTCATGGCGTAGCGGTAAAGCAGGGTCAGACCGACCGCCAGACCGACCGCCGGCAACAGGCCGTCGAACGGCAGGCCGCCGCCTGTGCTGGTCGCGCCGCTGGCCGCATTGCCGGCATGCAGCACCAGCCGCGCCGTCACCACCGCCCCTGACACCAGGGTGAACAGCGCAAAGGCGAACAGGGCCACGAAGAAGGCCAGCAGATTGAATTTGAAGAAGCCGTGCGGCTCGGTTTCGTCATGTATGAGATTAAGACCCGCCAGCAAGGCCTTGAAACCCCGGTGCGCCGCATAGCCGCCGATGATCAGGGCGAAGGCCGATTGGGCCGAAACGGCACGCGCCGACGTGGACGCCAGCCGCTCGATTTCGTTCAGGAAGATGGTGCGCGCCGCATGCGGCAGCACATCGGCCAGGGCCGCCGCCTGCTGGCTGACCGGGCCGATCGACAGGCCGACCTTATAGAGGCCGATCAGGATGGCGATGGCCGGAAACACCGCCAGCAGGGCGAAGAAGGACACGCCGCCGGTGTACAGCATCACGTCCCGGCCCCAGCTGCGCGCAAAGGCGCGCACGGCCAGGCGGCCCCAGAACGATGGCGTCGCCATCTCGCCGGTGGATGAATTCAACAGCCCGTCTCCCGCGCCCCACGCGATTCCCGCATCAAACGCTCATCAACAGCCGGACGCAACGCGCCATTGCATCCGAAAGCGCGCCGTCGTTATGGTCCGCCCGCTCGCGGCGAGAGTCGCCGTGATTGCTGGAGACCGCCCTTGCTGTCCGATCCGCGTATTCTGGTCGTGGCCGCGACCGACGATCGGGCCGACGCCCTGTGTCAGGGGCTGGACGCCCTGGGCTGGCGAACGGTGACGGCGCGGTCGGCCGCCTCGGGCGCCGCGACGCTGAAAGACCTGCCGCTGGAGGCTGCCCTGGTCGAGGTCGAAGGGCTGGCGCCGGGCGTGGTGACGGCCCTGCGCGACGCCGCCCTGCCCCGCCGCCTGCCCGTGATCGTGGTGGGCGCACCGGGCGCCGCCGACGCCGAAGCCGCCGATCTGGTGATGCGCGCCATGCCGCATCCGGCCCAGGCGGCCCTGCGGCTGGAGCAACTGTCGCGCGCGGCCATCGCCCAGGAAGAGTTCAACCTGCGCCGCCAGACCTTCGCCGCGCGCGAAGTGCTGCTGAGCGCCGACACCGAAACCGAGGCCCCTATCCGCGTTCTGGCCGCCGGCGCCGCTGACCGGCGCTTTCTGGCCCTGTCCAACGCCCTGACCGAACAGGGCGCCGAAGTGGTGGCCGCGCCGACCCCCTACACCGCCTTTGACTATCTGCACGAAAGCGCCTTTGACGCCGCCATCCTGTGGGGCGGCGAGGATCATGCCCCGGCCCTGTCCATCGCCTCGGGCATGAAGCGGAACACGCGCCTGTATCACATTCCGCTGGTGCTCTATCTGCGCGGCTCAGGCGAGATCAATCTGAGCGAGCTGTACAATCGCGGCCTGGCCGACGTCGCCACGGCCGAGACGTCGGAAGACGAAACCGCCGCGCGGGTTATGGGCCTGGCGCGCACCCATAGGCGCGATCAGGCGGTGCGCCGCGCTCTGGACGCCGTGCGGACCTCGGGCCTGATGGACCCGTCCACCGGCCTGTTCACGCCCGACCTGTTCGCCGCCCATCTGACGCGAGTGGCGCAGGGATCGCGGGCGCGCAAGCGCGCCCTGTCGGCCTGCGTCCTGCGGGTCGCCGACACCGAGGCGGTGCGCGCGGCGCGACAGGGCGGCTGGCTGGACCGCGCCATGCCGCAGATCGGGGCCATGGTGTCGCGCCTGGTGCGGGTCGAGGACACGGCCGCCCGCCTGGCGTCCGAGGTGTTCGCCCTGGCCCTGCCGGCCACGTCCGGCCCGGCGGCGCGACTGGCGGCCGAACGGATCGCGGCGGTGATCGGCTGCACCGCCTTCGACGCCGGCCCGGACCGTTCGCCCTTCGTGGTCGAGTTCGACGTGGGCTGCGCCGAACTGGGCGCCGACGTCAGCCCGGCCGCCCTGCTGGAGCTGGCCTCGGCCAATCTGACCCGCCGCGTCGAGGTTTGAAGATCAGGCCCCGGCCACCCGCGCCAGGTCGGCGGTGATGCGTTCGGCGACCTTCAGCCGGTCGTCGGGCGTGGGCCAGTCGCCCTTGACCACGATCTTCTGATCGGGGCGGATCTTCCAATAGGCGTGGTTCTTCTGGATCAGGCCGACCAGACCGACCGGATTGGGGAAGCGGTTGTCGCGCAGGGTCAGGACGGCGCCCAGCGGCCCGACGTCGATCTTCTCGATACAGGCGGTGCGGCAGTTGGCCTTGATCCCGACAATGCGCAGCAACTGTTTCGCCTCGTCCGGCAGGGGGCCGAACCGGTCGATCAGTTCGGCGGCCAGAGCCTCGCGGGCCTCCATCCGTTCGGCGTCGGACAGACGGCGATACAGGCTAAGACGGACGTTCAGGTCTGGAACATAAGATTCTGGAATCAGGACTGATGCCCCGACGTTGATGGCCGGCGACCAGCCGTGGTCCGGCGCGCCCTCGCCCGCCTCGCGCAGTTCGTTGACGGCGTCTTCCAGCATCTGCTGATACAGTTCGACGCCGACTTCGCGGATATGGCCCGACTGTTCGTCGCCCAAGAGATTGCCGCCGCCGCGCTGGTCCAGATCGTGACTGGCCAGCTGGAAACCGGCGCCCAGATTGTCCAGCGATTGCAGCACCTGCAGCCGCCGCTCGGCCGACAGGGTCATGGGCTTGTTCGGATCGGTGGTCAGATAGGCGAAGGCCCGCGCCTTGGACCGGCCGACGCGGCCGCGGATCTGATACAGCTGGGCCAGGCCGAACATGTCGGCGCGGTGGACCACCAGGGTGTTGGCCGTCGGGATGTCCAGGCCGGATTCGACGATGGTGGTCGAGACCAGCACGTCATACTGCCCGTCGTAGAAGGCGGTCATGACCTCTTCCAGCTGGGTCGGGCTCATCTGGCCGTGGCCGACGACGAATTTCACCTCCGGGACCTGTTCGCGCAGGAAGCGTTCGATATCCGGCAGATCCTTCAGGCGCGGCGCAACATAGTAGGCCTGGCCCCCGCGATATTTCTCGCGCAGCAGGGCCTCGCGCACCAGCACCGGCTCCCACGGCGTGACATAGGTCCGCACCGCCAGACGATCCACGGGGGGCGTGGCGATGATCGACATTTCGCGGATGCCCGAAAGGGCCATCTGAAGCGTGCGCGGGATGGGGGTGGCGGTCAGGGTCAGCAGGTGGACATCGGCCCGAAGGGTCTTCAGCTTCTCCTTGTGCTTGACGCCGAAATGCTGCTCTTCATCAACGATAACAAGGCCAAGATCGCGGAATCCGACCTGATCGCTCAACACCGCATGGGTGCCGACCACGATCTCGAAACTGCCGTCCTTCAGGCCCGCGCGGGTTTCGGCCGCATCCTTGGCGGTGACCATGCGCGACAGGTGGCGCACCTTGACCGGCCAGCCGGCGAAGCGTTCGGAGAAGGTCTTGAAATGCTGGCGCGCCAACAGGGTCGTCGGCGCGACGATGGCCACTTGTTTGCCGCTCATGGCCACGACGAAGGCGGCGCGCAGGGCCACCTCCGTCTTGCCGAAGCCCACGTCGCCGCAGATCAGCCGGTCCATCGGCTGGCCCTTGCCCAGATCCTCCAGAACGTCGCCGATGGCGTTCAGCTGGTCCTCGGTCTCCTCATACGGGAAGCGGGCGCAGAATTCGTCGAACAGGCCGGACGACGGGGTGATGGATTCGGTCGAACGCAGGGCGCGCTTGGCGGCCAGGGCGATCAGACCCTCGGCCATGGCGCGCAGCCGCTCTTTCGCCTTGGCCTTGCGCGCCTGCCAGCCGGCCCCGCCCAGCCGGTCCAGCTGGACCCCGTCGCTGTCGGTTCCATAGCGGGTTAGAAGGTCGATGTTCTCGACCGGCAGGAACAGCTTAGACTCGCCCGCATAGAGGATTTCCAGGCAGTCGTGCGGCGCCTGCTGGATGTCGAGGGTGCGCAGGCCCTCATAGCGGCCGATGCCGTGGTCCAGGTGCACCACCAGGTCGCCGGCGGTCAGGGCCGAAGCCTCGGCCAGGAAGTTGGACGCCCGCCGCTTGCGCTTGGGCCGCGCCA
>NZ_CALMFB010000030.1 GCF_937863155.1 uncultured Brevundimonas sp.
CGGCCCTGCACACCGGCGCGTGGATCAGCCCCCTCCACCATGCTGCGCATGGTCCCCCTCCCCCGAGGGGGGAGGAGCTTCCGCGGCTGCGCGAGTGGAGAGACGTGCGATGAGCCGGCTGATCGTCGTCTCCAACCGGGTGTCGGCCCCCGTCGACCCCGCCGCCGGTTCGGCGGGCGGCCTGGCCATGGCGCTGTCCGCGGCGCTGAAGACCTATGACGGCCTGTGGTTCGGCTGGTCGGGCGAGACGGTCGAAACCTTCACCGGCGAACTGAAGCATCAGGATCGGGCGGGGGTGCAGGTGGCCCTGGTCGATCTGGAGGCCCAGGATGTCGAGGAATATTACAACGGCTACGCCAACAAGACCCTGTGGCCCCTGTTCCATCACCGGGTCGATCTGTCCGCCTACGAACGGTCGTATGGCGAGGGTTATGAGCGGACCAACCGCCGCTTCGCCGAGGTGCTGGCCCCCCTAATCCAGCCGGACGACGTGATCTGGGTGCACGACTATCACATGATCCCCCTGGCGCGGGACCTGCGGCGGCTGGGGGTGACCAACCGGATCGGCTTCTTCCTGCATACGCCGTGGCCGGCGCGGCAGCTGCTGGTGACCCTGCCGCATCATCGGCGGCTGGTGGAATCGATGTTCGCCTATGATCTGGTGGGCTTCCACACCGAGGAATGGCTGGACCTGTTCCGCGACTATGTGGTCAGCGAGGCGCGCGGCGAACTGGACGGCCAAGGCGGGCTGGAGTGCTTCGGCCGGCGGGTCCAGACGGGCATCTTCCCTATCGGCATCGATGTGGACGGCTTCCTGAAGGCGCGCGATTCCGCTGGCGGGGTGCGCACCTACGACCGCATGGCCGCCTCGGCCGCCTTCCGCTCGATGATCGTGGGGGTGGACCGGCTGGACTATTCCAAGGGGCTGGAGCAGCGGCTGCTGGGCTATGAGCAGTTCCTGCACGACCATGCCGAACAGCGCGGCAAGGTCTTCCTGTTGCAGGTGACGCCGATCAGCCGTGACGAGGTCGACGCCTATCAGGACATCCGCGCGCGGCTGGACGCCCTGGCCGGGCGGATCAATGGCGAATATTCCGAGATGGACTGGCAGCCGATCCGCTACCTGAACCGCACCTACCGACGGGACCAGCTGGCGGGCCTGTATCGCGCCGCGCGCGTCGGCCTGGTCACCCCCCTGCGCGACGGCATGAACCTTGTGGCCAAGGAATATGTGGCGGCCCAGAACCCGGATGATCCCGGCGTGCTGATCCTGTCGCGCTTCGCCGGGGCGGCCGAACAGATGGGCGAGGCCCTGCTGGTCAATCCGTTCAGCCGCGAGGAGCTGTCGGACGCCATCCACAAGGCCCTGACCCTGCCGCTGGCCGAGCGGCGGCGCAAATGGGAGGCGCTGATGCAGGTTGTGCGCGACACCGACGTGGCCGGCTGGCGCGACGCCTTCGTCCGCGCGCTGAAAGCCGCCCCCATCTCAGGGAACAATGCGCCGGCGAATGCGGCCTGACCTGACTGGGCTGACCTGACGGCGGCTGACCTGGGGTCAGTGCGCCTCGGGCGGGCGGGCGGCGGGGTCCAGGTATTCGCTTTCCGGCCGGGCCTTCTTCGTCGACAGCACGAAGCGGCGGTCGCAATAGCCGCATTCGACGAAGTCGTCCTCGCCCATGTCCATATAGACCAGCGGGTGGCCCAGGGCGCCGCCGCCGCCGTCGCAGGCGACGCGCTTGGTCGAAACCGTGATCTGTTCGGGCGGCGGAAGGATCGCGTCGGAGTGACGAGGCGGCATTTTCGGGCGTCCGGCCTTGGCGGTTAAGGGTCGGGGGCATACCTATGCGGCGCGCCGCCGGGCGTCAAACCGCCAGCCTCCGGGATTTCATGAGCCAGCCTGACAACGCCATCCAGATCCGCGGCCTGAAGAAGACCTATGCCGGGTCCAAGAAGTCGCCGCCCAAGACCGCCCTGAAGGGGGTGGACCTGGAGATTCCGCGCGGATCGATGTTCGGCCTGCTTGGCCCCAACGGCGCGGGCAAGTCGACGCTGATCAACATTCTGGCGGGCGTGGTGAACAAGTCCGAGGGCCAGGTGGTCATCTGGGGCCGCGACATCGACCAGCAGCCGCGCGACGCCCGCGCCGCCCTGGGCGTGGTGCCGCAGGAGATCGTCGCCGACGTCTTCTTCACCCCGCGCGAGGCGCTGGAGGTCCAGGCCGGCTTCTACGGGGTGCCCAAATCCGAGCGGCGGTCCGATGAACTGCTGGCGGCCGTGGGCCTGGCGGACAAGGCCGACGCCTATGTGCGCGCCCTGTCGGGCGGGATGAAGCGCCGCCTGATGGTGGCCAAGGCCATGGTGCACGCTCCGCCGATCCTGATCCTGGACGAGCCGACCGCCGGGGTGGACGTCGAGCTGCGCCGCCAGCTGTGGGCCTATGTGCGTCGTCTGAACGCCGAGGGCGTGACCGTGGTGCTGACCACCCACTATCTGGAAGAGGCCCAGGCGCTGTGCGACCGGATCGCCATCGTCAACCATGGCGAGATCATCGCCTGCGAGCCGACGCCGCAATTGCTGCGCCGGCTGGACACGCGCAATGTGGTGGTGACGCCCGAAAGCGCCCTGGCCGCGCCGCCGGCCCTGGCGGGGTTCGAGGTGACGGGCCGCGCCGACGGCGCCTTCGCCGTGACCTATCGCAAGGGCCAGTCGTCGGTCGAACAGGTCATCGCCGCCGTGCGCGCCGCCGGGGTGACCATCGGCGACATCACCACCGAAGACCCGGACCTGGAGGACGTCTTCCTGGCCCTGACCTATGGCGACGCGAACCAGCGCGACCCCACGCGGGATTGATCATTCCCGCCAGCTGCGCAGCGCGCCCAGCCGCGCCAGCGCCAGGGTCAGCGCCTTGCGCCGCGCCGGGGCCAGGGGCGCGGACGGCGCCGGCCGCACCACCGCCCCGCCGAAGCCGTCGGCCACGATCAGGCCCGGCTCGTCCGGCAGGACGCCCTCGGGAAACTCGGGCGACACGGCGAAATAGAAGGCGTCGCAATAGGGGGCGTATTCGGGCCATTTGCGGTCGACGCGGTAATCCTCGATCCCCGACTTGACCTCGACGATGACGATGTCGCCGCGCGGCCCGATGGCCATGACGTCGGCGCGCCGCCCATTGGGCAGACAGACCTCGGCCAGCGGCGCATAGCCCATGTCCAGCAACAGCCGCGCCGCCCCGCGCGTGACCCCCAGCGTCGTCTCGGGGCGCGAAAAGACCAGTTCCAGATGCACGGCCGCGGCGGTCATCCCGCCTTATGTTCCGCTTGTGTTCCCGGCGCAAGCCTGGCGGGCCAGGGCCAGAAGCCGGTCGTGCAGATCGGCCGGCCACGCCTGCGCGCCCGGCCGCCCCCAGACCGGATCGGGCCACAGGCCGTCGTCGCGGCGGCGGCCGACGACATGGACATGCAGCTGGGCCGTGACATTGCCCAGGGCCGCCAGGTTCAGCTTGTCCACTGGCCGGTCCAGCGCCCGGCCCAGTTCGCGCACCACCGCCCCGGCGCGCACCATCTCGTCCATCAGCCGGGCGCGGTCGGCGGGCGCCAGATCCTCGATCTCGGTCGCGCCCGCGATGCGCGGGATCAGGATCAGCCAGGGAAACCGCGCATCGTCCTGAAGCCGCACCTGACACAGAGGCCAGTCGGCGACGAAGACCGATCCGGCCTCGAACGCCGGATCGACCTGGAAGTCCTGGCTCATCCGTTCAGGCCATAGACCACGCAGGCCTGGTCGGTCAGGTCGCGCAGCGGCGGTTGCAGGGCCAGGCGCGCGGCCTCGATGGCCTCTTCCGACGGGCCGCCGCCGCCGGGCGGAGGCGGCGGTGCGGCGGGCGGCGGCGCCATGTCGGCGCGGATGCGCGATCCGGTCAGCACCACCCCGGCCTCCACATCGGTCGGCAGGCCCGCCCCGCTGCCATAGGATGGCCATCCGGCCAGCACATCGGTCTGGCAGGCTCGGCCGGTCGGGTCGATCACCCGCACCGGGCCCAGACGGGCGCCGGCGTTCTCGGCCGCCGCGCGGGCGCGGCTGGCGGCGTCGCGCACCGCCGCATTGGCCAGATTGGTCTTCACCGCATTGTCCGGCTCCAGATTGAAGCCCACCTGGGTGATGTTCGACGGCTGGGCCGCGACCACGGTGGCGTAGACCCGCTCCAGCACGGCGGTGTCGCGCACGGTGACGCTGACGGTGGCCACGGCCTGATAGCGCTGGATGCGGTCGGCGCGGACATTGTCGCGCATCACCCCGTTCTCGTCGCGGTACTGGTCGTACAGCGGCTGCGTCGACAGACTGGTCTCGACCCGCACCGTGTCGACGCCATAGGCGGCCAGGGCCTGGCTGAGGGCGCGCACCTGATCGGCGGCCTTGCGCGAGGCGTCGGCGACGCTGCGGTCCACCGACTGGAACCCCGCCTGGAAATAGGCGCGGTTGGCCGGGATCTGCACCCGCACATGGCCGATCGAGGCGATCACGGCGTCGCGCATCCACCAGGGCGCCGGCACATAGCGGTCGCCGATGGTCGCGGGCGGCGTCTGGGCCAGGGCAGGCCCCGCCAGCAGCACGGCGGCCAAGGTCGGAATCAGGGTCTTGCGCATCGCGGCGGCCTCCTTCGGACTGCGGAAAAGGTGACGCTGGCGGGCGGCGGTGTCAAAACCGGGGCGATGCGGCCGCGCCCGCCTTGCGGCCCGAACCCCAGGGGTCTAGACCGCCGCCAACCGTTCCTTTTCGCAACGCAACACGACCCGGAGAGACACCATGGCACGCGCCAAGATCGCCCTCATCGGCGCCGGCATGATCGGCGGCACCCTGGCCCACATCTGCGCCCGCGAGGCGCTGGGCGACGTGATCCTGTTCGACATCGCCGAGGGCACGCCCCAGGGCAAGGGTCTGGACATCGCCGAGGCCACCGCCGTCTTCGGCCAGGACGTGGCCCTGAAGGGCGCCAATGACTACGCCGACATCGCCGGCGCCGACGTCTGCATCGTCACCGCCGGCGTGCCGCGCAAGCCGGGCATGAGCCGCGACGACCTGATCGGCATCAATCTGAAGGTCATGAAGGCCGTGGGCGAAGGCATCAAGGCGCACGCCCCGAACGCCTTCGTCATCTGCATCACCAACCCGCTGGACGCGATGGTGTGGGCCCTGCAGAAATTTTCGGGCCTGCCGAAAGAGAAGGTCGTGGGCATGGCCGGGGTGCTGGACAGCGCCCGCTTCGCCTATTTCCTGGCCGAGAAGACCGGCGTGTCGGTGCAGGACATCCACGCCTGGACCCTGGGCGGTCACGGCGACGACATGGTGCCGATGGTGCGCCACTCGACCGTCGGCGGCCTGCCCCTGCCGGACGCGGTCGCCGCGGGCTTCATGACCCAGGCCGACCTGGACGCCATCGTCGAGCGCACCAGAAAAGGGGGAGGCGAGATCGTGGCCCTGCTGAAGACCGGCTCGGCCTTCTATGCGCCGGCCGAAAGCGCCATCGCCATGGCCCGGTCCTATCTGCTGGACCAGAAGCGCGTCCTGCCCTGCGCCGTCTGGGTGTCGGGCGAATACGGGCTGAACGACCTCTATGTCGGCGTGCCGGCCCTGATCGGCGCCGGCGGCGTCGAGAAGATCGTCCAGTTCACCACCGACGACGCCGAAAAGGCCATGCTGGCCAAGTCGGTGGATTCGGTCATGGGCCTGATCGAGGCCTGCAAACAGGCCGATCCGTCGCTGGCCTGATCGGCCCGACAATCCGAACCCGAGAAGGGGCTGCGGCGACGCGGCCCCTTTTTCGTGCGCGCAGCACAGAAGAAGGGCGGCGACCCATCGGATCGCCGCCCCCAAGGTTCAGGAGTTATTTCGGCCGATCAGTAGCGGGCCGAGACCTTCAGCATCCAGGTGCGCGGCGCGCCGTAATAGGCCGTGCGGATGCCGCCGACGGTCGAGAATTCCTGGGCGTCGGTCTTGTAGACCTCGTCCGACAGGTTCTGACCATACAGGCCGACGGTGTAGCGGCTGGCCGGATCGCTCCAGACCACGCGGGCGTCGTACGTCCAGTAATCGTCCTGGAACATGCCCGGCAGCTCGACATTGGTGTTCAGGATCGTGTTGTCGACGGCCAGAGCCATGCGCGAACGGAATTTGGCCGCGCCGCCCACGGTGATCGACGAACCGTCACCCAGGATGGCTTCGTACTGGGCGCCGTAACGGGCGGTCCATTTGGGCGAGAAGGCCGGGACCTGGAAGGCGCGGCTGCCGCCGAAGGCCGTGAACTGGGCGTCCGCGAAGTCGGTGTAGTCGGCGTCCAGATAACCGATCTGGGCGTCCAGCTGCAGGCCGGGGATCGGCACCAGGACGGTTTCGATCTCAAGCCCCGATAGCGACAGGCCGCCGGCGTTCAGGATCGACAGCTTGGGCGACGGCGCCTTGGTGATCGGGTCGATGTCCGTGCCCGAGACGCGCGCCTGGAAGTTGCGATAGTCGGTGATGAAATAGGCGGCGTTGAAACGCAGGCGGTTGTCCCAGCGCGTGGCCTTGAAGCCGATTTCCCAGCTTTCGGCGGTTTCGGGATCGTACTCGCTCGATTCAGCGATCGAGTTGGCGCGGCCGTTGAACCCGCCCGACTTGAAGCCTTCCGAATAGCGCAGGTACCACAGGGTGTCCGGGTCCGGCTGATAGTCGATCGACGCGGCCAGGGACGTGTCGTCATATTCGCCGACCGGCGGCGCGAACGGATAGGTGGCGTTGAACGCCGGCAGCAGGGCGTAGAAGGTCGAGGTGCTGCGAATGTAGTCCTTTTCCTCTTCGGTGCGACGGATGCCGCCCGAAACCCGCAGCTGGTCCGAAACCGCGAAGCTGACGTTGGCGTAGGCCGCCTTGGACGTCGTCTCCAGGGCGTCGTCGATGGTGCGGGTGAAGGGCGAGTTGGCGAAGGCCGCGCCCAGCAGATCGTTGGCGTAGGCTTCCTGGTGCGACGACACCTCTTCGCGCAGATAGTACACGCCGGCCACGGCGGTCAGGGGACCGCTGTCATAGGTCAGCTGGAACTCCTGGCTGCGCTGCTGTTGCGAGACGTCGACCAGGGCTTCCGAGATCGACAGTTCGGTGGCGTCGAAGTCGATGTAGTCGGTGGTCTCCAGCTCGCGATAGCCGGTGATCGACTTCAGCGTCAGGCTGTCGGACAGATCCCATTCGACGCGCAGCGAACCGCCCCAGTGGCTCAGTTCGGTCAGGTTCGGCAGGCCCGGCGTGACGCGGGTGCGGAAATCATACTGGGGCAGCGGGTTCGGGAAGTTGCGGATCGGCACGCCCAGGATCGAATACAGATTGCTGGTCGCCTGGCCCACGGTCAGGCCCGCGTCGTCGCGCGACCAGTCGGCGGCGAAATCCACGCGCAGGTTCGAGGCCGGGTCCCAGGCCAGCGAGCCGCGCACGGCGGTGGTGTTCTTGTCGTTGTACTCGGCGCCCGTGACCGGGTCGGTGACATAGCCGCCGCGTTGCGAATGCAGCGCCGACAGGCCGAAGGCCAGGGTGTCGGTGATCGGGCCGGAGACGGCGCCCTGGATGTCGATCAGGTCATACGAACCATAGGCCGCCGAGGCGCGGGCGCGGAATTCCTGGCCCGGACGGCGCGACACCAGCTTCAGCGCGCCGCCGATGGTGTTCTTGCCGTACAGGGTGCCCTGCGGTCCGCGCAGAACCTCGATCCGCTCCAGGTCCAACAGGTCGAACTGGGTGCCCCGGATGCGGCTGTAATAGACGTCGTCGACATAGACGCCGACGGCCGGGTCGAAGGTCTGCAGGGCGTCGGGCTGGCCCACGCCGCGGATATAGATGTTGGTCGAGTTGGACGAGCCGCGGCCCTGGACGATGTTCAGGTTCGGCACCGCGCCCTGCAGGTCCGTGACCTGGAGCGCGCCCTGGCGTTGCAGGGTCTCGGCGTTGAAGGCGGTGACGGCCAGCGGCGTCGTCTGGGCCGATTCCTCGGTGCGACGCGCGGTGACGACGATGTCCTCGACCGCATTGGCCTGTTGCTGCGGCGCGGCGTCCTGCGCCAGCGCGATGGTGGATAGCGCGCCCCAGGCGGCGCCCGCCATAAGGGCGGTCTTGGCGATGCGATTCATCGGGATCCTCATTTGATGTTTCCAGCCCAGACGCTTTTATTCAGCGTTCAATGATTTTCCGGGAAGGTGATCATCTTTCACCGACCTGTCAAATCCCGTCAGCGCGGGCGAAACCGGTTACGGCTGTGCTGTGGCGCCGTTGCACAGGATGGGGGCGCCGTCCTAAGGCTGGATTCATGAGCGAACCGGATGCGCCCGAACCCGCCGCCCCTGCCCGTCGGGGCCGCCCGCCCAAGGCCCGCAAGGCCGCCTCGGGCGATACGCGCGAATCCATCCTGGACGCGGCCGAGGACCTGTTTTCCAAGCACGGCTTCTATGGCGTCACCATCCGCGAGGTCGCGCGCGAGGCGGGCGTGGATACGGCCCTGGTCCACTATTATTTCCAGGCCAAGCGCGGTCTGTTCGACGCCGTCTTCCTGCGCCGTGCGGCGGTTTGGAACAACGAACGGGTCGAGGCCATCAACCGCTACGCCCGCGCCGCCGGCGATGACATGACGCTGGAGGGCCTGTTCGAGGCCTTCCTGCGCCCGCCGTTCCAGTGGTCGCTGAAGGGCGGGCCGGGGTGGAAGCACTACGCCGCCCTGGTGGCCCAGACCAACGCCAATCCGGCCTTCGGCGGCGAGACCATGGCCCGCTATTTCGATCCGGCCATCCGGCGCCTGATCGAACTGATCAAGCAGATCATGCCGCACGCCGACGACGTGGACCTGTACTGGGCCTATCATAATCTGTCGGGCGCCCTGACGCTGACCCTGGGCGAGACGGGCCGTCTGGACCGGCTGTCGAACGGGCTGTGCAAGTCCGGCGATCTGGAGACCGCCGGCGACTATCTGGTGCGGTTCGCGGCGGCCGGTTTCCGCGCGGTCTGTTCGACGACGACGGACAAGGGCTGAAGCCCGGTCGCCAGACGGTCACTTGACGCGGACGCCCGTGGCGGGAAACCTGACGCTTCTTCCCCACCCCGCCAGAGGAGGCGCCGATGGCCCACAAGTTCGAAATCTACAAGGACAAGGCCGGAGAGTTCCGGGTCCGCTTCAAATACAACAGCGAGACCATGTTCTCGACCGAAGGCTACAGCTCCAAGTCGTCGGCCCAGAACGCCATCGATTCCATCAAGAAGAACGGCCCGGACGCGCCGGTCGAAGACAACAGCTGATCTGAATCAGCCGGGTTCCGGCTCGCCGACCTCGGCGGGCCGGAGCACCCGAAGCCAGCCCTCGCCAGGGCGTACGTCCGGCGCCGTCTCGCGCGTGAAGGGCAGATACCAGGTCGCGCCGCCCGATGCGGGTGCGATCTCCAGCATGTCGCCGGCTCCGAAATTCTGAACCGACTTGACCCGGCCGATCACCGCGTCGTCGCCGTCTCGCGCTTCAAGCCCGATCAGATCGGTCAGATAGAATTCGTCGTCTTCCGGTTCGGGGAAGCGATCGCGCGGCACATACAGCTTCAGTCCGCGCAGGGCGTCGGCCTGTTCCTTGGTCTCGATCTCCCGCGCCCGGCCGACCACGCCGGTCTTGTCCGGCCGCGCCGAGGTCAGCGTCAGGCCCGGCGAGCCGTCGGCGCGCAGCAGCGGCCCATAGGCGGTCAGCGCCAGAGGGTCGGCGGTGTAGGCCGTCACCCGCACCTCACCCCGGACGCCGAATCCGCCCGCCACCTGGCCCACCAGGATCAATCTGTCCGTCACTGAATGCTCCGACATGGCCATGGCCCATAGCAGAAGAGCGGCGCCTGTGCAGACGCCGCCCCTCGCTTTTCACCGATAAGGCGACCGCCTTACCAGATGCGCACGCGCTCTTCCGGCGGCAGATAGTAGGTCGAACCCGGCTGGACGCCGAAGGCGTCGTACCAGGCGTCGACGTTGCGCACCGGGCCGATGACGCGGAAGCGCGCCGGGCTGTGCGGATCGGTGGCCACCTGCTGCTTCAGCGCCTCGTCGCGATAGCGCGAGTTCCACACCTGGGCCCAGCCGTAGAAGAAGCGCTGATCGCCCGTGGTGCCGTCGATGACCGGCGCCGGCTGGCCGTTCAGCGACAGGTGATAGGCGTCCAGGCCCACCGCCACGCCGGCGGCGTCGCCGATGTTCTCGCCCATGGTGAAGGCGCCCTGCACATGATAGCCGGGCAGGGTCTCGAACTGGTCGTACTGGGCGCCCAGACGGGTGGTCAGGGCCACGAAATTGGCGCGGTCCTCGGGCGTCCACCAGTCGCGCAGCACGCCGTCGCCGTCCGAGCGCGAGCCCTGATCGTCGAAGCCGTGGCCGATCTCGTGGCCGATCACCCCGCCGATGCCGCCATAGTTGACGGCCGGGTCGGCGCGCGGATCGAAGAAGGGCGGCTGCAGAATGCCGGCCGGGAAGACGATCTCGTTGTTGGCCGAGTTGTAGTAGGCGTTCACCGTCTGGGGCGTCATGCCCCATTCGTCCTTGTCGACCGGACCGTTCATGCGGCCCAGCTGGTACTGCCAGTTGAAGCGGCCGATGCGCTCGACATTGCCGAACAGGTCGTCGCCGCGGATATCCAGACCCGAATAGTCACGCCACTTGTTCGGATAGCCGATCTTGACCGTGAACTTCTCCAGCTTCTCCTGAGCGGCGGCCTTGGTCTCGGGGCCCATCCAGGTCAGGTTGTCGATGCGGTGCGACAGGGCCCGGCGCAGGTTCGCGACCAGTTCCTCCATCTGGGCCTTGGATTCGGCCGGGAAGTATTCGGCGACATACAGACGGCCCATGGCTTCGCCCAGGGCGCCCTCGGCGAAGCTGACGGCGCGCTTGTCGCGGGCGCGCTGTTCGGGCTGGCCCGACAGATCGCGGCTGCGGAACTCCCACTGGGCGTCCGAGAAGCGGCGCGACAGGCGGGCGGCCGAATCGTCCACCGTATGGAACGCCTGCCAGGCCTGGACCACTTCGATCGGCGTCTCGGCGTAGATGGCCGCGATGCGCGGGATGGCGGTGTTCTGGCGCACGATCAGGCGTTCGATGGCGCCCAGTCCGGCGGCGTTCAGATAGCCGCCGAAGTCGAAGCCCGGCGCTTCCTCGGCCAGGCGGGCGGGGGTGTAGTCATTATAGGTGCGCACGCGGTCGCGGCTTTCGACCACGGTCCAGTGCGCCTCGGCGATGCGGTTCTCGAAGGCCATGACGGCCTCGGCCGATCCAGCCGGATCGTCCCAGCCGATCATCTCCAGCATGCGGGCGATATAGGCCTGATACTTCTCTTTCTTGTCCGCATAGCGGGCGTCCAGATAGTAGTCGCGGTTGGGCAGGCCCAGGCCGCCCTGGCCCATCGAGGTGACGTAACGGGTCGGCTCCTTCAGATCGATGCTGATGCCGGTGCCGAAGATCGAGCTGCCCGCCTGACCCTGGGTCTGGCCCATATAGACGGCCATCTTCTCATGGGTGTCGGCGGCGCGGATGGCGGCCAGATACGGTTGCAGCGGCTGGGCGTCCAGCGCCTCGATCCGCGCCTCGTCCATATAGCTGCGGTAGGCGTCGGCCACCTTGGCCTCGTCCGAGCCGGGGGTCAGGTCGTTGCGCGCCACCAGGGCGTCGATCATGCCTTTGATGCGGTTGTCCGACAGTTCGCGCAGCATGGCGAACGAGCCGTAGTTGGTGCGGTCCGACGGGATTTCGATGGCGTCGAACGCCAGGCCGTTGGCGTAGCGGAAGAAGTCGTCGCCCGGCGTGGCCGAGGTGTCGCGGCCGGCCAGGTCGAAGCCCCAGGTTCCATAGCGCGGGGCCGACGTTCCCTGCCAACCGGGCATGTTGGGATCGGCGTCCTGGAACAGACTGACGATGTTGCAGGTCTCGTCCAGGCAGGCGTGATCGTGGGCGTCGCCGTCATGGGCAGAGGCGGCGGCGGGAATCATCAGGGCGCCGAGGGCGGCGCCGACAACGAGCAGGCGTTTCATGGGTCTTCCTAACCGTTCCGGGTCAAACTTGCCGGTCGGCCCACAGGTTTAGCGCCGCTGCGGACGGCGTCACCATCAAACCAGGCCGGATTGTGTCGTTACTCGAAAAGCCTGAGGCCTTTCCGTGCGTTCACCACATTAAATCTCGGTAAGATTCAGCGGCGCGACCCGTCAGGTCGACAGGCAAACCACCTGGGCCACCCGCAGATCGCGCCTCAGGCTGTCGGACACCACCCCATAGTTGTCGATGGTCACCGGTTCGCCGACCAGGGCCTCGCCCGCGTGCTGCTGACCGCGCACGGCCGGGCCGAAGGTGTCCGGCGCCGTCGTATAGATGCGGCCCCGACGCGGACTTTCGGCCAGGGTCACCCCCACCGCCCGGCCCTGGCGATCCAGCACCGGCGCCCCCGACAGGCCCGACAGGCCGCCGGTCAGGCCCGCCGTGCGGCCCACCTCGGCCCAAGCCAGCACCGGTTCTTCGCGCGCGCCGCGCCCGGTGACCCGCAACGTCTCGCGCCCCAGCAGGCGCGAGGTCACCTCGCCCGGCCGCCCTTGCGGAAAACCGGGATGGAAAGCGCGCTGGCCCCGGCGCAGCGGCGTCTCGGCCGCCACCGGCACCGCCGCCGGCCCGCCCTGGGTCAGCAGCACCGCCACATCGGCGCGCGGCGCCAGGCGCACATCGGCCGCCACCGCCCGGCCGCCGCCGACCACCAGGGCCGGCTGGCGACAGCCCTCGACCACATGGCGCGCGGTGACCCAGCGGCCGTCGCGGGCGATGGAGAAGGCGGTGCCCGAAGCGGGCTGATAAGGGCCATCCGGCGCATGGACGGTGACCGAGGGGTCGAACGGCGTCACGGGCCCCAAAAGGGCGCCCTCCATCTCGTCCGGCGGGGCGGGCGCGGGCGGGGCGTCGGCGTTCTCGCGCCGGGCCAGGGAAAAGACCAGCAGGCCGATCACCACCAGGCCGTACACCCCCCAGTCCGGCAGGCCCAGGATGCGGCGCATCGGCTCAGCCCGTCAGGGCGGCGGACAGGATCAGCGCCGTCGCCAGCTTGGCCCCCACCAGCAGCACGGCGGCGGACACCTCGCCGTCCTGAATGCGCTGGGGCAGGCCGGTCAGGATCAGATCCACCACCCGGAAGGCCAGCAGCTGCAGCACCAGGGTGGTCACGCCCCAGATGGCCACGTCGCTGAGCGAGGTCGAAACCGACAGGCTGACGGCCAGGGGGATGGCCAGACCCACCAGCACCCCGGCGAAGGCCACGGCGGCGGCGGGGTTGCCCTGACGGATCAGGGCGATCTCCTTCCACGGCGTCAGCAGGGCGTAGATCACCGCCCCGCCGGCCAGCAGACCCAGGGTCACGGCCAGGTGCAGCGCCATGACCGGAAAGCCGGTGGCGAAGGCCTGCACCTCGGGACTGCCCAGCACGCTGTTCACCGATCCGTCCATAGTCTCCGATTGCCCGAATCCCGCCCCAATCCGCAAGGCTTTCGCGGCCACACTGTGTGAACGATTGTAAGCTTCAAGCCTTAGGTTTTGGTTTCCCCTTGGCGCGCGCCAGGGCCGCGCTTTCCGCCTTCAGGGGCCGCGAGACCGGACAGACCTCCTGAACATAGGCGTTCAGCGTATTGGCCAGCTGGTCGGGCGCCAGGCTGTAATGCACGAACTGGCCCCGTTTCTCGCTGGTCACCAGTCCGGCGTTCTCCAGAATGGTCAGGTGCTGGGACACCGCCGGCTTTGAAATCTCGAAGCGGGCCGCGATCTCGCCCGCCGTCAGCTCGGCATGGGCCAGATAGGCCAGGATCTTGCGCCGCACAGGGCTGGACAGGGCTTCGAACACGCGTTGCATGGGATATCATTTAAGGGATTTGCTAACGGCTTGCCAGTCCTGGAGATTAGCGATTAAGGTATTCCTTAAATATCGAAGCGAGCCGCCATGTCCGATCCCCTCGATCCCTGCGCCGTCAACAGCCTGGTCGAAACGCCGGGGTGTGATCCGCTCGCCGGCCGCGTCGTCTGGGATCCGATCCATTCGATCTGGAACGGCGCCATGCTAGCCTTGGCGCTGGTCCTGGGGCCGCTGACCTTCAGCTTGGGTGCGGTCGGCGTCTTTCTGGCGTCGACCGGATTGGTGCTGTTGCTGGGGCATTCCATCGGCTTTCACCGCCGCCTGATCCACGGCAGCTTCCAGTGTCCGCTGTGGCTGGAGCGCCTGCTGGTCTGGATCGGCGTTCTGGTGGGCATGAGCGGGCCGTTCTGGATGATCCGCACCCATGACCTGCGCGACTGGGCCCAGCGCCAGCACGCCTGCCACGACTATCTGGCCCACCGTCGGCCGATGCTGGTCGACGCCATATGGCAGATGCACGGGCGCCTGATCCTGGATCGCCCGCCGGCCTTCGACTATGGCCGGATCGGCCGGGATCCCTTCTATCGTTTCCTGGAAGGCAGCTGGATGCTGCACCAGATTCCGGTCGCGGCGGGCCTTTATCTGATCGGCGGCTGGGGCTTCGTGGTCTGGGGCGTCTGTGTGCGCATCAGCGTCTCGGTGGTCGGCCATTGGTTCGTCGGCCACCTGGCCCACCGGCGCGGACCCCAGACCTGGCTGGTCAACGAAGCCGGGGTTCAGGCTCACGACGTGCCCTGGGCCGCCATCCCGACCATGGGCGAGGCCTGGCACAACAACCACCACGCCTTTCCCGGCTCGGCGAAGATCGGCCTCTATCCCGGCCAGAGCGATTGGGGCTGGCGGGCGATCCAGATTCTGGAACGACTGGGTCTGGCCTGGGACGTGCGCACCCCCGAGACGATGGGAGCGCGACCGCTCAGTCGGGCGGAGGGTTGAGGGATGCTCAAATCGATCTCTGCGCGCGTCGGCGCGCTCATTACCGCCAACTGCGTCGCCGCGCTCGCCGTCGCCGCCCTCACGCTGGCAGGCATTCTCATCGTCACCGTGGCGTCGCCGGGAGACGGCGGGGTGTCCTCTGTGATCGCGTTCGCGATGTTCTTGGGTCTGTTTGCGGCCCTCTACAGCTTTGCGATTTCCTTTCCGGTCTTTCTGGCCGGACTGATCGTGGTCGGCGTCCGACTTGGTGGCTGCTGCACCGAGCGGGCCTGAGGACGAGGGGCGCATTCGTCGTCGTCGCCGCGACCGAAAGCGTGATCGCGGGCGCGCTGTTCTTCAGGGTTTTTGCTCCGGGGTCAGAGGTTGTCGCCCTCCTGCTGGCCATCCCTGGCGGACTGGCGGGATGGGCGATCCGGACCTACGGTTACGCGCCGATCAGGCCGCCGCCTGCTCGGCCTTTCTGAGGGCGCTGGCGCGGACCTTTTCGCTTTCGGACTTCAGCTGGCCGCACGCGGCCAGGATGTCGCGGCCGCGCGGGGTGCGGATGGGGCTGGCGTAGCCGGCCTTGTTCAGCACGGCGGCGAACCGTTCGATGGTCTTCCAGTCCGAACACTCATAGTCCGTGCCGGGCCAGGGATTGAACGGGATCAGATTGATCTTGGCCGGGATGCCGCCGATCAGCTTGACCAGGGCGCGCGCCTCGTCGGGGCTGTCGTTGACGCCCTTCAGCATGACGTATTCGAACGTCACCCGTTTCGCATTGCCCAGGCCCGGATAGGCGCGGATGGCGTCCATCAGCTGGACCAGCGGATATTTCTTGTTCAGCGGCACCAGAACGTCGCGCAGAGCGTCGTTGGTGGCGTGCAGGCTGATGGCCAGCATGGTCCCGGTGCGCTCGCCCAGTTCGGGGATCATCGGCACCACGCCCGAGGTCGAGACGGTGATGCGCCGGCGCGAAATGGCGATGCCTTCGCCATCGGCGATGATGTCCACCGCATCGGCGACCGGGTCGAGATTATACAGCGGCTCGCCCATGCCCATGAAGACGATGTTCGACAGGCGGCGGTCTTCTTTCGGCGACGGCCATTCGTCCAGGTCGTCGCGCGCCACCTGGACCTGGGCCACGATCTCGGCCGCCGTCAGATTGCGCACCAGCTTCTGGGTGCCGGTGTGGCAGAAGCTGCAGTTCAGGGTGCAGCCCACCTGCGACGAGACGCACAGGGCGCCCGAACGGCCGACGTCGGGAATATAGACGGTCTCGATCTCGATGCCCGGCGCGGTGCGGATCAGCCATTTGCGCGTGCCGTCTTTCGACACTTGGCGCTCGACGATCTCGGGCCGTGCCAAGGTGAAGGCCTCGGCCAGTTTTGCCCGCGTCTCCTTGGCCACATCGCTCATCAGGCCGAAGTCGGTGACGCCATAGTGGTGGATCCAGCGCCACACCTGGGTCGCGCGCATCTTCGCCTTCTCGGGCGGGCAGATTCCGGCGTCGATCAGCGCCTGACGCAGCCCTTCGCGCGTCAATCCGGTCAGATTGACGGGGGCCGACGGTTTCGGCTGGGCGCGGGACAGGTCCAGCGTGACGCTCAAGGGCGACGATCCATGGGCTGAAGAAACAAGGGGGAAGCGCACCTTATAGCACAGATCGCGCTGGATTTAAGGCGGCTGCCGTCGGGGCCCCGCCGGACGCAAACGGCCGTGGTCGCGATTTGGCCCCAATTCGCCGCAGCGCCGAATAATGCAGTGCAGACCCAAGGCTTTAAGGGGTCATATTTTGACCAATGTAAACCTTTACAGTGAAATTATCTCGCGCATCGTGACCGAAACGTGGAATGACCGATCTGCTCCGCACCGTATTTGTCTGCAAGACCGCCGCTGCCGTGGGCGCGACGACGCTTTCGGTCGCCCAGATCCTGGGGGCGTCGGACCGCAACAATCGGCGCGACCACCTGACGTCGATCATGCTGTTCCACGCCGGGCAGGTTCTGCAGGCGGTCGAGGGCCAGCGCGGCGATCTGGACCGGCTGCTGACGCGCCTGCGCGAGGATGGCCGCATCCAGACCCTGAAGGTTCTGGCGACCACGCCGATCCCTCATCGCCGCTTCGCAGCCCCGGCGGCCCTGTGCGGCCTGTCGGACGCCAGCGTGGCGCGCCGTCTGGACGGGCGGGCGCTGGACGATCTGACGGCGGCCGAGGCCGAGGACATGCTGGCCAGCTGCATCGTCGCCCCAGCCGAGGCGGCCTGAACCGCCTCGACCCCGCGCCCGGCCGGGAGTAGGCAACGGGCGTGACCTTTTCCGATGACGACGTCGAACGCTATGCGCGGCATCTGGTGCTGGCCGAAATCGGCGGCCCGGGCCAGCAGAGGCTGGCGCGCGCGCGGGTGCTGATCGTCGGCCTGGGCGGGGTGGGCGGCCCGGCGGCCCAGTATCTGGCCGCCGCCGGCGTCGGGACGCTGGGTCTGGTCGATCACGACACGGTCGCCCTGTCGAACCTTCAGCGCCAGGTGCAGTTCTCCACCGCCGACATCGGCCGGCATAAGGTCGAGGCGGCGGCCGAACGCCTGACGGCCCTGAACTCCGGCGTGGCGATCGAAACCTTCGTCCAGGCCCTGACGCCCGACAACGCGGCGGCCCAGGTCGCCGGCTGGGACGTGGTGATCGACGGCACCGACGATTTCGCCGTGCGGTTCGCCACCAACGCCGCCTGCGTCGCGGCGGGCGTCCCGCTGGTGTCCGGCGCCCTGGGCCGGTGGGAGGGGCAGGTGGGCGTCTTCACCGGTCGACCCTGCTATCGCTGCCTGGTGGCCGAGACGCCGCCGGACGCCGAGACCTGCGCCCGCGTCGGCGTGGTCGGGGCCCTGGCCGGCGTGGTCGGGGCCATGACGGCGCTGGAGGCGATCAAGATCATCACCGACGCCGGGCGGCCCCTGACGGGGCGGCTGCTGCTGTATGACGGCCTGGGCGGCCAGACGCGCACCCTGGCGGTGACGCCCGACCCGATCTGTCCCGTCTGCGGCTGACCCCCGGAGGCGACCTTTGAGGGCCGACCCCGGGCCTGAACTCAGGGCTGGGCCGACGCCAGAGGCAGGCCGAACACCTGACGCAGGAACATGTTGGTCACCTCGACCTGGGCGTCGATGTTGGACTTCTTGCGGAAGCCATGGCCTTCGTCCATCGCCAGCAGATACCAGACCGGCCGGCCATGGCCGCGCACCGCCGCCACGATCTGTTCGGCCTCTGATCGCGGCACGCGCGGATCGTTCGCCCCCTGCACCACCATCAGCGGCCGGGTCATCCGCTCGGTCATGTTCAGCGGCGAGATGCGGTCGAACACGGCGCGCATTTCCGGGTCTCGCTCGTCGCCATATTCGGCCCGGCGGTTATCGCGACGATAGCCTTCGGTGTTCTGCAGGAAGGTGACCCAGTTCGAGATGCCGACGATGTCGATCCCGCCGGCCAGGCGGTCGGCGTAGTGGGCCATGGACGCCAGCACCATGTATCCGCCGTAAGAGCCGCCCGAAACGACGACGCGCGACGGGTCCAGATCCGGCTGGGTGGCGATCCAGTCCAGGATGGCGCCGATGTCCTTGACCGAATCCTCGCGCAGCGGGCCGTTGTCCAGCGAGACATAGGTCTTGCCGTAGCCGGTCGAGCCACGGACATTCGGCACGATGACCGCGGCGCCCAGGTCGGCGATCCATTGCTGATAGGTGGTGTTGAAACCGGGGCGCGACTGGCCCTCCGGCCCGCCGTGGATGTCGATGATCACCGGCTGCCGCCCTTCACCGCCACGGGGGCGATAAACGAAGGCCGGCACGCTCAGACCGTCGAACGCGGTGACGCGGATCAGTTCGGGCGTGACGAAGGTCGAGGCGTCCAGCGGCCCGACCTCGGACTCGGTCCAGCGCGTCAGCCCGCCCTGGGCCACGTTCCAGGTCCAGACGTCGCCCGACGACGACGGCGTCGACAGCGTCATTCCCAGGGTCGATCCATCGGCCGAGAACCGCAGCCCCCCGACCAGGCCCACCGGCAGGTCGGGCTGGGGCAAGGCCCGGCGCGTGGCACGGTCGCGGATATGCAGCCGCGAATAGCCGTCCTCATTGATCACATAGGCCATCAGCCGGCCGTCATCGGACAGGGTGACGCCTTCGACGTCCCAGTTTACGCCCTCGGTCAGCGGCGTGACCGAACCGTCGGTCAGCGAGATTTCGACCAGGCGCCGGAAATCCGAGCCTTCATCGCTGGTGGTGATGACGGTGCGGCCATCGGGCGTCAGCCGCCCGCCGCCGTAGGAGATCTGGGTGTCGCTGGGGCGCACGCGGGTCGCCTCGCCGCTGGCCAGGTCCAGCGTCCACAGCTGACTGTCCTGGACCGAGATATAACGGCTCATCAGCAGGGTTCGGCCGTCGTCGCTGACGTCCAGCGGGCTCCAGCTGCCTTCGCCGCGATAGATCACGCGACGTTCGCCCGGCCGCGTCAGGTCGCCGGCGATGATCTCATAGACCGACTGGCCCGGTCGCACCTGGCTCCAGTAGCCGGTGCGGTTGTCCTTGCTGACGACAAAACCCTGGTTGCGCGTGCCCGGTTCGCTCAGGGCGACTTCGGGGCGGCCCGCCTCGGCCATATAGATCTGGAAATACTCGGCCCCGCCGGTGTCGCGCGTATAGACATAGCGGTTGGTGCCCGGGATGACCGAGGCGCCGCCCACCGGCTCGGTGAAGAAGGTCAGCTGGCGCCGGTCGGCGCCCGGCGCGGCCACGCGGTGCAGCTGGCCCGTCTCGCCGAAACGGGTCGAGATCAGGATGGAGCCATCGGCCATGAAGCCCTGCAGGCCGGCGCTGCGGGCGTTGCGGTAGCGCTGCAGCTGCGGCCTCAGCTCGGCCGGAATCTGCGGAACGCCATCGAAGACCAGATTGCCGACCTCGCGACGTTCCGGCTGGGCGGCCTGGGCCATGACGCCGGTCGCGGCCATCAGCATGGCGGCGAAGGCCAGAGAAACCGTCGTCTTGCGCATCATTCCATATCCTCCCCTTTGAACAGCGCGGTCATAGGGAACGTCCCGAAGCCGTCTGGCAAGCCGCCAGGGGCGCGACGCCTTGTCTTCGCCCCGGTTTTCCGCCATAAGCCGCCGCTTCCGGCGCAAGTGAACCTCGCGTCTCCACCATCACGACCCCCGCCCCTGACATCAGGGGAGTTCCGGGACGAGGATGGAGAGCCCCCCAGTCGACGTCATACGTCCACTGGGGCTGAGGTCGTTTTGCGCGTGCAGGGTATGTGAATGTTCGAGGCTCTGAACGAGCGGCTGACAGGGGTTTTCGACCGGATCACCGGTCGCGGCGCCCTGTCCGAAAAGGACGTGGCCGAGGCGATGCGCGAAGTGCGCGTGGCCCTGCTGGAGGCCGACGTCGCCCTGCCGGTCGTCAAGGACTTCATCGCCTTCGCCACCGAGCGCGCCACCGGCGAAGAGGTCATCCGCTCGGTCAAGCCCGCCGATCAGGTCATCAAGATCGTCTATGACGGCCTGATCGAAATGCTGGGCGGCGAAGAGCCGGTTCCGCTGAACACCAACGCCACCCCGCCCGCCGTGGTGCTGATGGCGGGCCTGCAAGGGTCAGGCAAGACCACCACCTCGGCCAAGCTGGCGCTGCGCCTGACCAAATTCGACCGCAAGAAGGTCATGATGGCCTCGCTGGACACCCGGCGTCCGGCCGCGATGGAGCAGCTGGCCACCCTGGGCCAACAGATCGAGGTCTCTACCCTGCCGATCGTGGCGGGCGAAAGCGCGGTCCAGATCACCAAGCGCGCCCTGTCGTCGGCCAAGCTTCAGGGCTTCGACGTCCTGATCCTGGACACCGCCGGCCGCATCACCCTGGACGAAGGGCTGATGAACGAGGTGGCCGAGGTCGCCGACATCGCCAGGCCCGTCGAGACCCTGCTGGTCGCCGACAGCCTGACGGGGCAAGACGCCGTGCGTACGGCTAAGGCCTTCCATGAGCGCCTGCCCCTGACCGGCCTGGTGCTGACCCGCGCCGACGGCGACGGGCGCGGCGGGGCCATGCTGTCGATGCGGGCCGTCACCGGGCTGCCGATCAAATATCTGGGCGCGGGCGAAAAGGTCGACGCCCTGGACGTGTTCGACGCCCGCCGCGTCGCCGGCCGCATCCTGGGCCAGGGCGACATCGTGGCCCTGGTCGAAAAGGCCGCGACCGAGCTGGACCAGGCCAAGGCCGAGACCATGGCCAGGAAGCTGGCCAAGGGCCAGTTCGACCTGGACGACCTGATGAACCAGCTTCAGCAGATGAAGCGGATGGGCGGGCTTCAGGGGATCATGGGCCTGCTGCCCGGCGTGGCCAAGATGAAGGCCCAGATGGCCGACAGCGGCGTGGACGACCGCATGATCGCCCGCCAGGAAGCCATCATCTCTTCGATGACCAAGGTCGAGCGCAAGAAGCCCGACCTTCTGAACGCCAGCCGCAAGAAGCGCGTCGCCGCCGGCGCCGGCGTCGAGGTGTCCGAGATCAACCGCCTTTTGAAACAGCACCGCCAGATGGCCGACATGGTCAAGTCGCTGTCGCGCGGCGGCCCCAAGAAGATGCAGCAGATGGCCGCCATGATGGGCGGTCTTGGCGGCGGGGGCATGCCCGGCCAGATTCCTGGAATGGGCGGCGCCGGCGGCGCCGACATGGCCCGACTGAAATCCCTGGGAGGCGGCAAGATGCCGGATCCCGATCCCGAACAGCTGAAGGCGCTTCAGGACCGGCTCGCCGGCCTGGGGGGCGGTCAGCTTCCGAACCTGCCCGGCCTGCCGGGCTTCCCGCCCAAGAAATGATTTCGACTAAAGAAAGAGACTGAAAATGCTGAAGATTCGTCTGGCCCGCGGTGGCGCCAAGAAGCGTCCCTACTACTACATCGTCGTCGCCGACAGCCACTCGCCGCGCGACGGCAAATTCCTGGAGCGTGTCGGCAGCTACAACCCGATGCTGCCCAAGGACGGCGCCACGCCGCGCGTCACCCTGAAGGCCGACCGCATCGCCGAATGGCTGGGCAAGGGCGCCCAGCCGACCGACCGCGTCGCCCGCTTCATCAGCCAGAGCCAGGACGAAGCCCTGATCGGCAAGGTCAAGTGGACCCAAGGCAACAACCCGAACAAGGCCCAGCCCGGCAAGAAGGCCCAGGAACGCGCCGCCGAGCGCGCCCAGCGCGAAGCCGACCGCGCCGAGGCTGAAGCCGCCGCCAAGGTCGAGGCCGCCGAAGCCGCCGCTCGCGCCAAGGAAGAAGCCGAAGCCGCTGCGGCCGCTCCGGCCCCGGTCGCCGAGGAAGCCCCGGCTGAAGAGGCGCCCGCTGCTGAAGCTGCTGCCGAAGAGGCCCCGGCCGCTGAAGAAGCGCCTGCCGAGGCTGCCGCCGAGGAAGAGAAGACCGAGGGCTGATCGCCCGTTCGGCCTTGCTGACATGACGAAGGCCGGGGCGGCGACGCTCCGGCCTTTTTCTTGCGTGTATTCCGTTAGGTGTGGGCGATCCACCCGGAGGATACTCATCCTTCCGCTCACCCCCGCGAAAGCGGGGGCCCAGTCCTGTTAGTGAGACGCCGATGTCTCAGGACTGACGGTGACAAGGCACGGGCGCCGCTGCCTCCTCCAAAGAACTGGTTCCCCGCTTTCGCGGGGATGAGCGGGGATTTGGGGAGGCGATGCCCCCCATTATCGACGAGAACAGAGGCTTTTTCCTTGCCGTTCGCGCCTGAACTCCAGGCGCGAAAAAGCCCGCCGCGGGGGATACATCGCGGCGGGCTTTCTCGCTCTCTGACGGAGCGGACGTTTCCTCCCCGAAACGCCTTCGAGAATCGACTGCGCTTGCGCGCCGCGTCTCTCGAGTGACGCCAAATGGCCCGAACGCCCGACCCAAGTCAATCAAACGGAAGGCGAAAACGCGCCTTTCAGGCTAGTGATCACCGTTAAGTCACGAGCTTGTGTGCGATTAACTCGAAATCCCTTCGATAATGCCGCGCACGGTTTCGACCAGGGCCGTGCGCGCCACCACCACCTGACCGGGCCGCTGGGCCTTCCAGGCTTCGTTGTCGGCCACGCCGGCGGCCAGGGCGCGCCCGGCGTCCAGATCCTTGATCGTCACCTGGCCGGCCGCGATCTCGTCGCCGCCCAGGATGACGGCGGCCGGGGCGTTGCGGCGGTCGGCGTATTTCATCTGGGCCTTCATGCCCGCCTTGCCCAGATAGACCTCGGCGGCGACGCCCGCGCGGCGCAGTTCGCCCGCCGCCTCCAGATAGTGGGCCATGTCGTCGGGACTGAAGACGATGACCACCACCGGGCCGCGCCGTTCGTCGGCCGCCGCCCCCTGGATCAGCCGCGCCGCGTTCAGCGCATAGGCCAGGCGGCTGACCCCGAACGAGAAGCCGGTGGAGGGCACGGCCTCGCCGGTGAAGCGGGCGATCAGGTCGTCATAGCGCCCGCCCCCGCCGATCGACCCCAGGCTGACCGCGCCGGGGGCCAGAAGCTCAGCCTCATAGACAGGCCCCGTATAGTATTCCAGGCCGCGCACCACGGCCGGGTCGAACCGGGCCTGGGCCTCGGGCACGCCCAGGGCCTTCAGCGCCGCATCGATGCGGGCCAACTCTTCCAGCCCGGCCGCCCCGGCCTCGGACCCGCCGACCACGGCCGACAGTCGGTCCAGCGTTTGGGACCGCGATTCCTGCCCGCCCGCCGACAGAAAGGCCATGATGGCGCCGATGGCCGGCCCGGCCAGCTCCGCCCCCGGGGTGAAGGCGCCGGATTCGTCCAGCCGCCCCTTGCCCAAGAGGTCGCGCACCCCGCCTTCGCCCAGGCGGTCCAGCTTGTCGATGGCGCGCATGACCACCAGCTTCTGGGCCGCGTCGCTGACGCCCGACTGGGCGAGCAGGCCGTCCAGCAGTTTGCGGTTGTTGATCTTGACCACCGCCGAGCCGGCCGGAAGGCCCGCCGCCTCCAGCCCCTCGACCGCCATGGCCACGATCTCGGCGTCGGCCTCGGGCCGGTCGGAGCCCACGGTGTCGGCGTCGCACTGCCAGAACTCACGGAAGCGGCCGGGGCCGGGCTTTTCGTTGCGCCACACCGGCCCATAGGCATAGCGGCGATAGGGTTTGGGCAGGGTCTCCCAGCTCTGGGCCGCGAACCGGGCCAAAGGCGCCGTGTGGTCGTAGCGCAGGGCCATCCACTGATCATCATCGTCCTGAACCGCGAAGACGCCCTCGTTCGGGCGGTCGGCGTCAGGCAGGAATTTGCCCAGGGCGTCGGCGTATTCGAACGCCGGCGTCTCCAACGGCTCGAAGCCCCAGCGCTCATAGACGGCCGCCACCTGTTGCACGATGCGGCGTTCGGCGGCGACGTCGCGGCCGCGACGGTCGGCGAAACCACGCGGGTTTCGGGCTTCGGGGCGGGGGGCGGCGGCGTCTTCGGTCATGCGCCGCGATTAGGCCATCGCCCGCCCGGCCGCAACGTCAGCCGAAGGTCGTCTTCACGGGCGCGCGGCGCAGCGGCGTCCAGCGCCGATAGGTCAGGCAGCGCCACACCCACTCCAGCGGCCCCATGCGGAACACCGACAGCCACAGCGGCGACCAGATCAGCTGCAGCACCCAGATCCCGGCCACGATCAGGGCCAGCGTCTCCCAGGTGACCTGACCGATCAGGCGCGGCCCCCACGGCTGGGTGAAAAGGGTGCTCATAATGATCGACTGGGTCAGATAGTTGGTGAAGGCCATGCGGCCCGCCGGGGCGAACACCTTGGCCACCACCTTCGGCCCGCGCGTGGCGGCCAGGATCATCACGCTCATATAGCCCAGGGTGACGACGAAGGCGAAGGCGTGCAGCGCATCCTCCAGCCCCGTCATGACCGGGGCGCCCAGCACCGTCTCGCGCCATCCGGCCCAGGCCGTTGCGCCCAGAACCCCGGCGCCCAGAGCGACGAACAGGCCATAGACCCAGACCGGCGCCCGGCCGGCCAGGAAGCCCGACTTCAGCAGCCCCATGCCCAGCAGCATCAGCCCCAGGGTCGGGATGATGAAGATGACCACGCTCAGCGACTGCAGCTGGGCCCAGGCGGCGGCGTTCTCCAGGAAACCGCCGGGCCAGCCGGCGCGATAGGCGGCGATGGAGGCGGCCACCGCCTCGGCGTTGCCGCCCATGCCGGCCTGTTGTTCGGCCGCCTGGGCTTGAATCTCGGGCGGGGCGAAGCCCATGGCGATGGCCGCTCCGCCCCCCAGCAGGGCCAGGAACAGGGTGATCGACAGCCCGACCGTGATCAGCCGCCGCGCCGACCAGGACCGGCACAACAGAACCACCAGACCGGTGACGCCGTACAACATCAGGATGTCGCCCCACCACAGCAGCAGGCCATGGATCAGGCCGATCAGGATCAGCCACAGCAGCCGACGCCGGATCAGGGGGCTGCGCTCGGGATCGCGCCGTTCGCCGCCCAGCAGATAGACCGAGGCCCCGAACAGCAGGCTGAACAGGGTGATGAATTTCTGGCGGAAGAAGGTGGCGGACACCCAGGCCCAGACGTCGCCGTTCGGCCCGGCGGCCGCCGGCGCCAGATCCATGTTCATATAGACGCCCATGGGAAAGGCGAAGGCGACCACATTGACCGCCAGAATCCCCAGGATCGCCAGACCGCGCATGGCGTCCAGCGACAGGATGCGATCCTTTTCGGCGACGGGCTGGACGAAGGCGGTCTCGGTCATCACAGGTCTCCGAACGGTCGAGGGGGCGGTCAATAGCGTCGGCGCGGCCCCGACGAGGTCAAGGGGGGGTGCGGCAGGGCGGCTTCCGGCGCCGCGTCGGCCATCAGGCCCAGCCGGTCGCGCACGACGGGCGGGCGACGCATGAAGGCGATGAAGGCCACGCACAGCCCGGCCCACAGGGCATAGCTGACGCCCACGATCACCGCGATGGGCAGGCCGCCGACGCCATAGATCAGAAGAATGGTCTCCGATGCGCCCAGGGCCTGCATCGGATCGCCCGCCTCGAACCAGGCCAGCACCACCGACACCACAGCGACCAGCGCCTGCAGCGCCGCCGCCAGCAGGCCGCCATACAGCATGAAACGCCAGACCACGCCCATGCGGCTGTCGGGGCGACCCGTGCGCTCGCGCTCGCGCCGCAGCGACCACAGGCCGATGGGCACGGTGATCAGGCCGATGACGAACAGCACCAGCCGCCAGTCGGTCTGCAAACCCGGCTGCCAGTTGTGCGGCGGCCAGAAGAACAGGGTCAGGATCAGCGGCGGCCAGGCGGCGCCCGCCAGCACGGCCAGAGCCGGCGCCGCGGCCGACCGACGCCAGGTCACCGGCTGGCGGCCGGGCAGGTCGTCGGGGCTGTCGAAGCGGCGGTTCAGCACGGACGCCAGCCTATCGCGTCGGAACCGGCGTGTCGCCGGAATAGTCATAGAAGCCGCGGCCCGACTTGCGGCCCAGCCAGCCGGCCTCGACATACTTCACCAGCAGCGGACAGGGCCGGTATTTGCTGTCGGCCAGGCCGTCGTGCAGCACGTTCATGATCGCCAGAACCACGTCCAGACCCATGAAGTCCGCCAGCTCCAGCGGACCCATCGGATGATTGGCCCCCAGCTTCAGCGCCTTGTCGATCGAGGCCACATTCCCCACCCCTTCGTACAGGGTGTAGATCGCCTCGTTGATCATCGGCACCAGGATGCGGTTGACGATGAAGGCGGGAAAATCCTCGGCGTTGGTGACCGTCTTGCCCAGGCTTTCGGCGAAGGCCGAGGCGGCGTCATAGGTCTGGGCCGAGGTGGCGATGCCGCGCACGATCTCGACCAGCTTCATCACCGGCGCCGGCTTCATGAAATGCAGGCCGATGAAGCGTTCGGGCCGGTCGGTGGCCGAGGCCAGCCGCGTGATCGAGATCGACGAGGTGTTCGACGCCACCAGGGTGTCGGCCCCCAGATGCGGCGTCAGTTCGGCCAGCAGCGCCTTCTTGACCGTTTCGTCCTCGACGGCCGCCTCGATCACCAGATCGGCGGCTCCGGCCTGGGCCAGGGTGGCCGGGGCGATCCGGCCCATGGCGGCGTCGGCGGTCGCCTGATCGACCAGGCCGCGCCCCGCCTGACGCGCCAGCGAGGCGCCGATCTCGGCCATGGCGCTGGCCATCCGCTCGGCCGAGACGTCGTGCAGCCGCACCGCATAGCCGCCCAGCGCCACCGCCTGGGCGATGCCGACGCCCATCTGGCCGGCGCCGAGAACGGCGACTGTCTTGATCGAACTCATGCGGGGTACGGTCTGCTGCGGCCCGACGGGGGCCTTCTTGAACCCCTCACCTTAGAAACACCGCCGCCCAAGGCAAGAGGCCCGGGGGCTCGCCCGGCGGATTGCGGCGGGCCGTGTCCGCGCCGCCGCGTTCAGGCGTAGCCGAAGGCGCCCAGCACCGCCCCGTGGGCGGCCGGCAACAGATAGCCCTGAATCCCCCGGATGGCGATCAGGGCGATGATGGGCGTCACGTCGATGCCGCCCAGCGACGGGATGATCCGCCGCAACGGCGCCAGCACCGGCCCGGTGATGCGATCCAGCGCATAGGCGATCTGGCCCACGGCGCGGTTGCGCGGATTGATGATCTCGAAAACGAACAGCCAGCTCAGGATGGCCGAGATGATGATGGCCCAGAACAGCAGGCTCAGCAGCGCGTTGCAGACGAAGAAGATGAAGCCGATGACGGCGACGGCGATGTCCATTCGGGTCTCCTGATCCGGCCCCTGACTAGAGGGGAATCGGCGTCAGGTACACACTAAGCGGCCACGCCGACGCTGCGATGTGTTGACACCCCCCGGCCGCCTTCGTATGTCGCGCGCTCGCCTGCGCCGGCTGCCGTGCGCCAGGGGGCCGTAGCTCAGTTGGTAGAGCGCGTCGTTCGCAATGACGAGGTCAGGGGTTCGACTCCCCTCGGCTCCACCATTTCCTTGCTCCACAAGGGTTTGGACCGGATCAGGCCCCGAACTGGTTCACACAGCCGGTTCACAAACCGTCCGTAGCAGGGTCCTCAAACCCTTACTCAGCAACGGTTTCAGCCCCGGAGAACTGGTTCACACAACTGGTTCACAATCGGGCCAATACCGGCCGAAGTGTCCAAGGACGATCTGGTTCGCTGGGTCTGATCCGTCGTGGCTCCCGCTATTACGTCCGGATCAGGGTCCCCCTAACCCTGACCGCGACGGTAGGCAGGACACACATCTGGCGATCCCTTCGAACGTCAGATCGGCAGGAAGCCGCCAAGCGGGCGCGCATCGTGGTCGGCGAGATTCAGCGGTCGTTCGGCGACGTCCCTGAGCCCGTGCGGCCGCACGCCCCGGCCGGTCGGTCGATCGGACTGACGCTGGAGCAAGCCTTCGATCGCTTCCTCGCTGATCCGGCCCGAACCCGCAGCGTCAAGACCGAGAGCCACTACGCCAACCTGCGCGTCGTGACGCGCGGCCTATGGGGCCAAGACCGTCCCTTGGCTTTGGTGGGCCGCGATGATTGTCGTCGTCTGTTGGACGTCCTGCGCGTGCTTCCACCGAACGTCGCCAAGCGACATCGTGGCAAGCCATTTGCGCGGGTCGTCGAACTGGCTGAAAGCGGTCGAACGGGGCAGGTCATCAATCCGGCGACCGTGAACGGCTACCTCTCGAAGCTCCGGGCCGTCCTGAACTACGCGCAGAACGAGGGGTGGATCGACCGCAACCCGGCGCGCGGTCTGCGCGTCGTCGATCCCGTCCGGGCGCGCGACAAGCGGAAGCCATTCTCGTCAGACCAGCTTCGACTCATCTTCGATGCCCCGATCTTCCGAGGCTGCCAAGACGATGGAGACGGCTACGCCGTCCCAGGCCCCGCCCGGCCCCGGCGGGCGCGGTTCTGGATTCCGCTTCTGGCTCTGTTCGCGGGACTCCGGATGAACGAGGCTTGTCAGCTTGAGCCGGATGACGTCGTGCTGATCGACGGCATTTGGTGCCTGTCGATCTCCACGGCGTCCGCGACGGCACCGTCGAAGAAGCTCAAGACGGATGCCAGTGAGCGGCTGATCCCCATCCATCCCGCCTTGGAGGCTATCGGGTTCGTAGACTTCGCCGCCGACATCCGGGCTGCTCGGCGGGCGCGGCTGTTCGGCGAACTGAACGCCGGAAGCTCCGGCTATTTGAGCGACCCCTACTCGAAATGGTTTCGTCGGTTCCTCGCCAAGGCAGGAGCCGCCGAGCCCAAGACGTGCTTCCACAGCTTCCGGCACAGCTTCCGCGACGCGCTGAGGGACGCGGGTGTCCGCCACGACGTCGGCCTTGCACTCGGCGGCTGGGCAAGTGCCGATGCGAGCGATCCCGAAGCCGCTTATGGGCGCGGTTTCAGTGCGACTGTGCTTCACGAGGCGATCAGCCGGATCAGCTACCCGGTCTGTCTCGACCACCTGATTTCAGAGGGAGGCCCCCGCCCCGCCGCTGGCGAGGCGGGCGACAGATCGTCCTTGGACACTTCGGCCGGTATTGGCCCGATTGTGAACCAGTTGTGTGAACCAGTTCTCCGGGGCTGAAACCGTTGCTGAGTAAGGGTTTGAGGACCCTGCTACGGACGGTTTGTGAACCGGCTGTGTGAACCAGTTCGGGGCCTGATCCGGTCCAAACCCTTGTGGAGCAAGGAAATGGTGGAGCCGAGGGGAGTCTTGCGGGTCCATATCACGGCTGCCGTGGTTCTGGA
>NZ_CALMFB010000031.1 GCF_937863155.1 uncultured Brevundimonas sp.
GGGACTCGAACCCACGACCCCCGGTTTTGGAGACCGGTGCTCTACCAGCTGAGCTAAACTCCTAGACGAACGACCGTGGTCACGGCTGTCGCCAGACCGGCGCGTATGCCCGACCGGGACGGGGTTTTCAAGGGCGCTGCGTCAGTTTCCGGCGGCGGCGGCGCGGGCGGCGGCTTCGTCTTCCGGCGTGATGACCGCGCGGAACAGCAGCTTGTCGATGCGGCGGTCGTCCATGTCGATCACCTCGACCTCGAAACGGCCCAGTTGCAGGGTCTCGCCCTCGTTCGGTACGCGCGACAGTTCGTGCAGAACCAGACCCGCCACGGTGTGGAAGCCCTCGCGCTCGCCGAAATCCTCGCCCAGTTCGTCGGACAGCTCGTCCAGGTCGGTCTGGCCGTCGACCAGCCAACTGCCGTCTTCGCGCTGGCGGATCATGGCCTCGGCCTCATCATGCGCCTCGTCGAAGTCGCCGGCGATCATTTCCAGAAGGTCGGTGGCCGTCACCACGCCCTCGAAGGCGCCGAACTCGTCGACCAGGAAGGCCATGTGCACCCGCGAGGCCTTCAGGATCTCCAGCGCCTTCAGCACCGAGGTCGACTGCGGGATGAAGGCCGGGGTCTGGATCAGGCTTTCGACATTGAACTCGCCATTGTCCAGCAGGCTGTCCAGCAGGTCCTTCTTGTGCACGACGCCCAGGGGGTTATCGACGTCGTTCTCGCGCGCCACCACGATGCGCGAATAGGGGCAGGTGCGAATCTCCTGGCGCAGCTCTTCTTCGGAATCGTCCAGAGCGATCCAGAACACCTCGTGCCGCGGCGTCATGGCCACGCGGATCGGCCGGTCGCCCAGGGTCAGGATCTCTTCGATCATCTCCTGCTCCTCCGGCTCGATCAGGCCGGCCGAGGTGCCCTCGGCGATCATGGTCTCGACCTCTTCCTGAGTGACGTCGGACCCGTCGCGGTCCTTGACGCCCATCAGCTTCAGGATGGCCGAGGTGGAGAAGGTCAGCAGCAGCACGAACGGCTTCAGCACCAGCGCCACCAGCGAGATCGGGGCCGCCATCTTCGACGCGATCGGCTCGGGGAAGATCAGGGCCAGACGCTTGGGCACCAGTTCGCCCACGATCACCGACACATAGGTGATCAGCACCACGACCAGGCCGGTCGAGATGATTTCCGACCACGGCGCCAGGGCCGGGATGGCGGTTTCCAGAATGCGGTCCAGCTCGCCGCCGATGGCCGCCTGGCCATAGGCGCCGGCCAGAATACCGATCAGGGTGATGCCCACCTGGACGGCAGACAGGAAATGGGTCGGCTCCTCGGCCAGCTTCAGCGCGGCGCGCGCACCCCGGTCGCCGCGCTCGGCCCGGCTCTGCAGCTTGGATTTGCGGGACGAAACGACCGCCAGCTCGGTCATGGCGAACAGGCCGTTCAGCACCACGAGCAGCAGTACGACGGCGATGGCGATGGCTAACATCTAGGGAGAGGAGACTCGGCGCGGCGCGACATTCGGCGTCCGCAGACGGGATACTAAGGCCTTTTGGCGGCCCGCGCCATGGGCGTCAGCGGATTTGACCCGCCACGGCGGGCGCCGCCGCCGTCGGACGCGCCGCCGCACAGGCGCTCATGCCCAGAACCACGCCGATGAAGATGCCGATATGAAGCGCGCGCCGCATGGTTTCCGAAACCTTAACGTTCGGACGCAGCTAGCCCCACGGGATCGATTCCACACAAGCCCCCTCGTCCCTGAGGCGAGAAACAGGGTTAAGCTGCGCCACTGATCTAGCCCAGGCGGCGACGCCGCATCGCCCAGCCCGCCCCCGCCAGGGCCAGCAGCCCCGCCATCAGGATAAGCGCCCATTCCGACAAGGTGGGGACGACCGCCACCGGAGGCGCAAAGCTGATGGTCCAGCTATTGATCTGACCGGTGTCCACGCCGGCGTCATCCGTGACGACCAGTCGCCATTCTCCATTGGCGGGTTCCGCCGAAAGGGTGGAGAGCGGCTGCTCGGGTCTCCATGTCCCCGTCATGGGCGCTAAAGCAGAAGTGATCGAGGTTGCGGCGGCGTCGCTGAAAACCGCGTCGCAATAGTTGTCGCCCCCAGCTCCATTATCGGTGCTCAACTCCACCAGCGCGCCGGAAGGCGCACGCAGATAGATATCCAGGTCGCCGTTGAACGTGTGGGTGATGCCGCACCCTGGCCCGATGGTGACGGTTATGACCTCGGCGACCGGCACGCCGACGACGGTGATCGGCGCGAACTGGGTGGTGTTGTCGACAATGGGAACCGGCGGACCGGCATAGGTGAAGGTCTGGGCCGCCGCGGCGCCCGCTATCACGGAGGCCGTAACCGCTGCGGCGAATGCGATAATTTTCTTCAACTTATTCCCTCCACCCCCGCAATACTTAATACGCATTAACCCGCAACGCCAGCGTGGGTTGTCCCAAAGCAAAGCCCCCGCCGGATCGCTCCAGCGGGGGTCTCATTACGCTTGGCCTATGGTCGCCGTGCGGCGAGCGTTAGCGCCTCAAGATCAGTCGATGATCTTCGACACCACGCCGGCGCCGACGGTGCGGCCGCCTTCGC
>NZ_CALMFB010000032.1 GCF_937863155.1 uncultured Brevundimonas sp.
ACGGCGCTTGCGCACGAGTCGCGACGGCTGATAGGTCCGCTTCACGGTCGGCTCCACAAAAAAGAGTTGTCCAGCGGATCGAAACGTCCGCCGCAGGAAGGGCGGGCGTATAAGGGGCCGGCGCGCGTGAGTCAACGCCGCATGGCCGAAACAGAGGCGACACGACATGGCGAAACGCACGGCGAAGGAGTGGGCGATCCGTCTTCTGCCCCTGGCCGTCATCGTCGGACTGGTGATCGCGGCCTTCGCCCTGGGGCTGAACCGCTATCTGTCGATGGAGATGCTGCGCGAGCACGGGCTGAACCTTCAGGCCTATGCGCGCGAGCATTACTGGCTGGCCCTGGCCGGGTTCGTGCTGGTGTACGCCGTCGCCACCGCCTCGACCATTCCGGGGCCGGTGTTCCTGACGCTGCTGGGCGGGATGATGTTCGGCCCGTGGGTCGGCGCCCTGGCCCAGTCGACCGGCGCCACCCTGGGGTCGGTGGCCATCTATATGGTCTATCGCTCGGCCATCGGCACCTGGCTGCGGGCCAAGTTCAAGGCGGACGCCGGGCTGATGGACAAGATCACCCGCGGCATCGACCGCAATGCCTTCGTCACCCTGTTCACTCTGCGCGTCATTCCCAGCGTGCCCTTCGTGCTGATCAACGCCGCCGCCGGCATGGTGGCCGCGCCGCTGAAGCCGTACATCGCCGCGACCTTCCTGGGCCTGTTGCCGTCGACCACCATCTACACCTGGATCGGGTCGCGCCTGGGCCAGATGATGCAGACAGGCGCCCGGCCGGACCTGGAGACCCTGGTGCGCCAATTCTTCTGGCCGCTGATGGGGGTGGCCTTCCTGTCGCTGCTGCTGCCGCTGATGATCAAACTATGGCAGGCGTGGCGCCGCCGCCGGGCGCCGGAGGCCGCATGACCGGGGCGATGGCGCGGCTGAAGGACCGATGGCCCGACCGCTGGCGGCCGCGCGCGCCGGACGGCATGGCCAAGCGTCTGCTGGCGCTGACAGCCGTCTTCACCCTGGCGGTGCAGCTGTCGATCCTGCTGCCCAGCGCCGCCTCCTTCCACGAGCGCTGGCTGCGCGACCGGCTGCAGGCGGCCGAACTGGCCTCGGTCGGGGTCGAGGCCCTGCCCTATAGCGCGGTCGAGGACGACACGGCCGCCGAACTGATGCGGATCGGCGGGGTCCAGGCCGTGGTGGTGGGCGAACAGGGCGTGCGGCGGCTGCTGCTGCAGGCGCCCAATCTGCCGCGCGCGCCCGACGTCATCGACCTGCGGCGCGATCATCCCGGTGCGCGGGCGCTGGACCCCTGGCGCACCCTGGTCGGCCACCCGGACCGGTCGATCCGTGTGCAGGCCCAGCCGCGCTATCGTTCGGGCGACTTCATCGAGATCCTGACCCCGGCCCAGCCGCTGAAGCAGGAGCTGCGGGCCTTTCTGCTGAACAGTCTTCTGGTGTCGCTGCTGATCTCGGCGGCGGCGGGGGGGCTGCTGTTCGCGGGCCTCAGCTATCTGGTGATCCAGCCGCTGCGGCGGGTGACGCGCTCGATCGAACGCTTCGCCGCCGATCCAGAAAGCCCGCCCGAAACGGCGTCGGACCGCAATGACGAGATCGGCCGGGTCGAACGCGAGCTGGCCCGGATGCAGGACGAGGTGCGCCAGGCCCTGCGCTCGCGCGCCCGGCTGGCGGCCCTGGGCGAGGCGGTGGCCAAGATCAACCATGACCTGCGCAACATGCTGACCTCGGCCCAGATGGCGTCGGAGCGGCTGGCCGGGTCGGACGACCCCATGGTGGCCCAGGCCCTGCCGCGACTGGAACGGGCGCTGGGCCGCGCCGCCGCCCTGTCGCGCAATGTGCTGGCCTATGGAAAGAGCGAGGAGCCGGCGCCCCAGACGACGCGCATCGCCCTGACCGGCGCGGTGACGACGGCGGCCGAGGATGCGGGCCTGGACCCGGCCGGGGTGCGGCTGGACAAGCGGCTGCCGGCCCGGTTCGCGGTGCGCGCCGACCCGGACCAGCTGCACCGCATCCTGGTCAATCTGATGCGCAACGCCCGCCAGGCCATCGAGGGCGACGCCGCCCGGCCGCCCGAGCGTCAGGGGCGCGGCGTGGTGCGCGTCACCGCCGAGATCGCGGGAACCACCGCCATCGTCCGCATCGCCGACGACGGGCCGGGCGTGCCGCCGCGCCTGGCCGAGCGGCTGTTCCAGCCCTTCGTCAGCGGTCGCGCCTCGGACGGGACGGGCCTGGGCCTGGCCATCTCGCGCGAGCTGGCGGCCGGTCATGGCGGCGAACTGCGCCTGGCCCAGACCGGGCCGGACGGGGCGGTGTTCGAGCTGAAGCTGCCGGTCTAGCGGCTATTCCAGGCCGTCTTCGCTGACGACGAATTCGCGGCCCTCGGCCTGGGCCTTCACGGCCAGTTCGTTCTGGACCATCTGCCAGCGGCGCAGACGCTCATAGTCCACCAGATGATGCGGCGCCGCTTCCAGCCAGTCGCGGAACTCGTCGGTCTGGCGCTTGGCGTCGGGCGCGCGGGGATCGGGCAGGCTGGGCACCTTGGGCAGGCGCACGGCCACTTCGGGCGGGACGGGAAAGGCGCCGATGGAGGTGTTCAGCATCATGATGGGGCGATGATCGGCAAAAGCCGCGCCGCCGTAAAGCCGGGTTCACAACCTTTGCCGGGGAAAGGCGTTGACTCCGGCGCCGATCAGGGCGCTCAAGCGAAGCCATACAGCCGGGAGATTTCCGATGCCGCGTTTCACCGTTCTTGTCGCCCTGGCCGCGATCGCGGCCACGCCGGTCCTGGCCGGCGTCCAGACCACGCCGCCCGTCGGCGGCCAGTCCGCGCCCAAGTCGGCCGCGCCCGACCCCTATGCCCCCACCGATCCGGTCGAGCGCGAAGCCTGGCTGCGGGCGCGGGGCGAGACCTATCACCGCGCCCCGGATTCGTCCCAGACGCCTGAGGAACTGGAGCGCACCGCCGCCCTGAACGCCGAGATCGCGGCGCGCAACGATCAGGCCGAGGCGGATGATCGCGCCGCCGCCGCCGAATACCAGGCGGCCCAGGCCAAGCATCACGCCGCCGCCTCGGCCGCCGCGACGGCCCAGGCCCAGTATGAGGCCGACCTGCGCGCGTCCCAGAACGCCCAGGCCCAGTACGAGCGGGATCAGGCCGCGTGGCGCCGCCGGGTGGAGGCCTGCAACGCCGGCGACCGCGCCGCCTGCGCGCCCTACTGAGGTCCGCGGGGCGTCAGGCCTCGGCCGGGGTCTCGGTGCGTTTCTTCAGCATGGCGTCGAAGCTGTCCCAGACGCCGTCGGCGCCGTGCCACGAGCCTTGGGTCGCGCCCTTGGAGTATTCGGTGGCCCGCGCCTCGAAGAAGTTGGCGTGTTCGACCCCCGACAGCAGGGCCTGAAGCCAGGGCAGCGGATTCTCGCGCGAGCCGCCGAACAGTTCCGGCAGGTCCAGCTGACGCAGGCGCCAGTCGGCGATGAAGCGGATATAGGCCTTGATGTCGTCGGGCGTCATGCCGTTCACCGACCCCTGCTCGAAGGCCAGGTCGATGAATTTGTCTTCCATGTGAACCACGGTCTCGCAGCACTGGACGATGTCGTCGGCCACCGCCTTGGTCACCGCGCCGGTTTCCTTGTTGAAGGCGTGGTACAGTTTGATGATGCCTTCGCAGTGCAGGCTTTCGTCGCGCACCGACCAGCTGACGATCTGGCCCATGCCCTTCATCTTGTTCTGGCGCGGGAAATTCATCAGCATGGCGAAGCTGGCGAACAGTTGAAGCCCCTCGGCGAACCCGCCGAACATGGCCAGGGTCCGGCAGATGTCGGCGTCGGAATCCACGCCGAACTGGCCCATGTAGTCGTGCTTGTCCCGCATGGCCTCGTATTCCATGAAGGCGCCGAACTCGGCCTCGGGCATGCCGATGGTTTCCAGGAGCAGGGCGTAGGCCGCGATGTGGATGGTCTCCATGTTGGCGAAGGCCGCCAGCATCATCTTGACCTCGGTCGGTTTGAACACCCGACCGTAGCGCTCCATGTAGTTGTCCTGCACCTCGATGTCCGCCTGGGTGAAGAAGCGGAAGATCTGGGTCAGCAGGTTGCGCTCGCCATCGTCCAGATTGGCCGCCCAGTCCTTGCAGTCCTCGCCCAGCGGCACCTCTTCGGGCATCCAGTGGACCTGCTGCTGCTTCTTCCACATGTCGAAGGCCCACGGATAGCGGAACGGCTTGTAGGCGGCCGAGGGCGTCAGCAGGCCGGGCGTGCCGGGTTTGATGATCGAGGTGTGGGCGTTCATGGCGGCGTGACCGTTCGGCGCGAATCCAGGTGACAGGCGTTCACCATGCCTCGACCGCCGCCCCGGCGCCAAGCCGAAATGCGGCTATATTGCGATCACTTTTTCCGCGACCGCTACATCTGGTAGGCGCAGGCTGAAATCTGGGGAGAAATCGGGGGATGGGCCTGACGCAGGCCGGGCGGGGCGGCCCGCGTGCGGGGGAACTCCGACGGCCGAGGAACCGTTGCCTTGCCCTGATCCAGCAAGGGTGGCCCCGCGTGTCCGAAACCGTCTCCGATCCCAGCTTCCGCCCGCCGCCCGACGCGGTCGCCTTCTATGAGGAGGCGCTGGGCCTGCTGAAGGAATCGGGCGTCCCCTTCCTGCTGTCGGGCACCTATGCGGTTACCGCCTATACGGGCATTCGCCGGCCGACCAAGGATCTGGACGTCTTCTGCAAGCCCGGCGACTACCCCCGCATCCTGGCCTTCTTCCAGGCGCGCGGATACCGCACCGATGTCGAGGACGAACGCTGGATCGCCAAGGTCTGGAAGGACGCCTATTTTTTCGACGTCATCTTCGCCATGTCGAACGGGACCATCGCGGTCAATGACAGCTGGTTCGGGCGGGACGCAATCTGCGTCTATGGCCACGAAGTGACAATCACCCCGCCGACGGCCCTGATCCTGTCCAAGGTCTTCATCCAGGACCGCTATCGCTATGACGGCGCCGACGTGAACCACGTCATCCTGAAGCAGTCCGACGCCATCGACTGGAAGAGCCTGCTGGATCAGATGGACCTGTATTGGGAGGTGCTGATGGCGCACCTGCTCAACTTCCGTTTCGCTTATCCGACCGAGCGGGACCGCGTGCCCGCCTGGGTCATGACCGAGCTGACCGAGCGGCTGCAGGCCCAGGTCGACCTGCCGGCGCCCCGGGTCAAGGTGTGTCGCGGGCGGCTGTTCAGCCCGCGCGACTATATCGCCGATGTCGCCGAATGGGGCTTTGGCGACGTGGTCGGCAAGGGATTGGAGGAGCGCCATGACCCGGTTCACTGAGTGGCCCTACCGCTCGGCTCGCGGAGCCTCGCTGTTTGAGGGCGCCGCCATGCGCGAGTCGCAGCGATGAGTGATCCGAGCCGTGTCGCCCATGACGCGCCCGAGACGCCGGCCCAGACCCCCCAGCCGGGCATGGAGGCCGGGCCGAAGACCCTTCTGCGGGTGGCCGCGGTCGGGGATCTGCACGTCAACGAGGCCGCCAGCCGGCCCTATCGCGACCTGTTCGAACGGGTGGGCGAGGACGCGGACGTGCTTTGCCTGTGCGGCGACCTGGTCAATTTCGGCAAGACCCGCGAGGTCGAGATTCTGGTCGAGGACATCCGCGCCTGCACCATCCCCATCGTCGGCGTCATGGGCAATCACGAGCATGAGTGCGGCCAGCCCGAGGTGGTGCAGGCCCTGCTGGAGGAAGCGGGGGTCCAGATGATCACCGATGGCCGCGCCTATGAGATTCAGGGCGTCGGCTTCGGCGGCGGCAAGGGCTTCGTCGGCGGCTTCGGCCGCTACATGCTCAGCGCCTTCGGGGAGACGGCGGTCAAGACCTTCGTTCAGGAGGCGGTCGAGGACGCCAACCAGATCGAGACCTCGATCCGGTCGCTGCGGACAGAGCGTTCGGTGGTGCTGCTGCACTATGCGCCGGTGGTCGACACCGTCGTGGGCGAGCCGCCGGAAATCCACGCCTTCCTGGGGTCGTCGCGCCTGGCCGAAACCATCGACCGCTATGAGAACGTCAAGCTGGTGGTGCACGGCCACGCCCACCGCGGCGCGCCGACGGGCGTCACCAACCGGGGCGTGCCGGTCTATAACGTCGCCCTGCCCGTGCTGCGCACCCTGGGCGACACGCCCTATCGGGTGTTTGAGGTCTGATCGGGATCAAGGCCGTCCTGCAGGGCCGCGCCCCGCCCGCGCTGCCACCGCTCGGCCGCATGCGAGATCAGCCACAGGGCCATGGCCCAGGCGGCGCCGACGCACCAGCCGGCCAGCACATCCGTCATCCAGTGGGCGCCCAGATAGACCCGCGTCAGCCCGACCAGCAGCGCCAGGGTCGCGCCCACGCACAGGGCGTAGATCTTCAGCCGCCGGCGCGGAAACGCCCGCGCCAGCATCACCGCAGCCGTCAGATAGAAGACCGTGGCCAGAAGAGCGTGGCCCGAGGGGAAGCTGGCGTTCAGCGTCTCGACCGCCTGATAGGCGACGGGCGGCCGCTCGCGCTCGAACACCGCCTTCAGCCCTTCGCTTAAGGCCACGCCCCCGGCCAGACCCAGCACCAGCAGCAGGGCCGACAGCCGCTTGCGCTGCATCAGCAGGAAGCCGATGGCCGCCAGGGCGAACAGGGTCAGCACCGCGATCCCGCCCAGGGACGTCAGGTCGGCCGCCGCCTCATGCAGCCACCAGGCCCCGCGCGGATGGCCCGGCGTCGGCTGCAGCCAGTGCAGCACCGCCTGGTCGAAGGCGCGGCCGTCGGCCTCGGTCATGTCGTCGGCCAGTTCGATGAAGCCCAGGGCGCCCAGGGCCAGGATCAGAAAGGCGCTCAGAGGCGCGATCTCGGTGCGCGCCAGCATCAGAAGCCGGCGAAGGCGGGAGGGGGCGGCGACAACACTCATCCGGGCGCTAACGGCCAAGCTGGCGCCCGCGTTCCCCATTGCCGACGTGACTTTCCACAGGCGGAAAAAATGATGGGGACTGTCACAAAACCCGAAATCCAGGCCCTGCCTGACGGAGGCGGAATTGTGGCCGGATCGAATCGCCCCTGGAACAGGCCAGATCGAAATGTCACCCGCGAAGTTGGCGTGTTTTGAAAATTTGAGGGCTTGGCCAGTAACCAATCATGAACCACATTTAGCGTTCTAATGATGTTGTCCACACAACATCTGGCGTTATCCACAAGCATCCGGGGCGAGTCATGGCGGGCGGCGAAGCGTTGAAGGCTGTTGAAATCCAAGCGGTTGAGGCCCCGGAAACGGGCGAGCGCCCGCACCTCAGCCTTGTGCCGTCGATCCGTGTGGACCGTTCGCGCGACGCCCTGTTGACCGAATTCGGCAAGAAGACGCTGGAAGACCGCTATCTGCTGCCGGGCGAGTCCTATCAGGACATGTTCGCGCGCGTCGCCACCGCCTTTTCGGACGACGCGGATCACGCCCAGCGCGTCTATGACTACATGTCCCGCCTGTGGTTCATGCCGGCCACCCCGGTGCTGTCGAACGGCGGCGCCGACCGCGGCCTGCCGATCAGCTGCTTCCTGAACGCCGTGGGCGACAGTTTGGATGGCATCCAGTCGGTGTGGAACGAGAACGTCGCCTTGGCGTCCAACGGCGGCGGTATCGGCACCTATTGGGGCGGCGTCCGCTCCATCGGCGAAAAGGTCAAGGGCGCGGGCCAGACCAGCGGCATCATCCCCTTCATCCGCGTGATGGACAGCCTGACCCTGGCGATCTCGCAGGGGTCGCTGCGTCGCGGCTCGGCGGCCGTCTATCTGGACATCCACCACCCGGAGATCGAGGAGTTCCTGGAGATCCGCAAGCCGTCGGGCGACTTCAACCGCAAGTCGCTGAACCTGCACCACGGCATCAACATCACCGACGCCTTCATGGAGGCGGTGCGCGACGGCCGGACCTTCGATCTGATCTCGCCCAAGACCGGCGCGGTCATGAAGACGGTCGATGCCCGCAGCCTGTGGACCAAGATCCTGGACATCCGCATGCAGACGGGCGAGCCGTATATCGTCTTCTCGGACACGGTGAACCGCCAGCTGGCCCCGCACCAACGTGAGCTGGGCCTGTCGGTCAAACAGTCGAACCTGTGCGCCGAGATCATGCTGCACACCGGCCGCGACCACCTGGGCATCGACCGCACCGCCGTCTGCTGCCTGTC
>NZ_CALMFB010000033.1 GCF_937863155.1 uncultured Brevundimonas sp.
TCCGCCAGCTTCAGCTCGACATAGGTCGGGCGGCCGTGGTTGCACTGGCCCGAGTGGGGGGTGGCCTCCATCTGGCGCAGCAGGGCGTTCATCTCGGTGGCGTTCAGAACCCGTCCGGAGCGGACACTGCCATGACAGGCCATGGTCCCGCACACCTCGCCCAGACGTTCCGACAGGGCCAGGGCCGCGCCGTGTTCGCTCAGGTCGTCGGCGATGTCTCGGATCAGCCCCTGAACGTCGCAGTCGCCCAGCAGCGCCGGCGTCTCGCGCACCAGAACCGCGCCGCCGCCGAAGGGTTCGACGATCAGGCCCAGGGCCGCCAGTTCGTCGGCGCGGGCCAGGACGCGATCCGCCTCGGCCGGGTCCAGATCGACCACCTCGGGCGTCAGCAGGGCCTGGCGGACAACGGCGCCCTCGGCCATCTGGGCCTTCATCCGCTCATAGACCAGCCGTTCGTGGGCCGCGTGCTGATCGACCACCACGATGCCGTCGCGGGTCTGCGCTACGATATAGGTTCCGTGCACCTGGGCTCGCGCGGCGCCCAGGGGGAAGGCGACCGGGTCGGGCGGCGGCGCCACGGCGGCGTGGTCGGGCCAGGGGGCGATCTGGGCCGCGACGTCCTCGACCCGCGCCGACCGCTCGTGCAGGCCTGGCAGGACGTCATTGACCGCCGCGACCGGCCGGTCCCAGCCGGTCCAGCCGCTGAACCCCTGGGCCGAGGGGGATGACGGGCTGAACGCCTGCGGTCCCGCATGGGCCGTGAACCCCACCAGGGCGTCGGCCGCCACGGTGGTCGAGGCGCGGTGGCCGGCGGCGGCCAGGGCGTGGCGCAAGGCCCCGACGATCAGGCCGCGCACCAGGGCCGGATCGCGGAACCGCACCTCGGCCTTGGCCGGGTGGACGTTCACATCCACGAACAGGGGGTCGATATCCAGGAACAGCACCGCCGCCGGATGCCGGTCGCGGGCCAGGAAGTCGGCGTAGGCGCCGCGCAGCGCCCCTTGCAGCAGCCGATCCTTCACCGGGCGGCCGTTGACGAACAGATACTGGTGCGCCGCATTGCCGCGCGAATAGGTCGGCAGACCCGCATAGCCGGACAGGCGCACCCCGTCGCGCTCCTGGTCGATCAGCAGGGCGTTGGCCTCGAAATCGCGACCCAGCAGGGCCGACAGACGCTTCAGCCGCCCCTCGGGGCCGGGGTGTTCGGCCGGAAGGCGCAGGGTCGTCTTGCCGTCCAGGTCCAGGGTGAAGGCCACGGCCTCGTGCGCCATGGCCTGGCGCTTGATCTCCTCCGAAATGGCCATGGCCTCGGCGCGGGCCGACTTCATGAATTTTAGCCGCGCGGGGGTGGCGTAGAACAGGTCTCGCACCTCGACCCGCGCGCCATGCGGGCCGGGGAAGGCGGCCGGGGCGACCGGCCGCTGGTCGCCGCCCTCGACCGTGACGGCATGGGCGGCTTCTCCCGCGCTGCGGGCGGTGATGGTCAGGCGGGCGACCGAGCCGATCGAGGGCAGGGCCTCGCCTCGGAAGCCCAGGGTGTGGATGCGCAGCAGATCGACATCGCCCGCATCGTCGGGCGCCAGTTTCGACGTGGCGTGACGTTCGACCGCCAGCGGCAGTTCATCGACCGGAATCCCCTTGCCGTCGTCGGCGATCAGGATGCGCGACAGGCCCCCGCCGTCGGCCTGGATCTCGACGCGCGCGGCGCCGGCGTCCAGGGCGTTTTCGACCAGTTCCTTGACGGCGCTGGCCGGGCGTTCGACCACCTCGCCGGCGGCGATGCGGTTGACGGTCTCGGGCGGGAGGCGACGGATGGGCATGGGATTCGTCAGCCTATCACGCTTCACCCCTATCGGCTGTCCTGTCAGGTCTTGGGCGCGGCCTTCTTCTTCGCCGCCGGCTTCTTGGCGGCGGGCTTCTTGGCCGCCGGGATCTTGGCCGCAGCCTTCTTGGCGGGGGCCTTCTTCTTGGGCGCGGCGGCGGCCTTGGCGGCCAGCAGCGGCAGGGCGGCCTCCAGGGTCATGTCCTCGGGCGTCGTGCCGCGCGGCAGGGTGGCGTTGACCTTGGCCCATTTGACATAGGGACCGAACCGGCCGGCCATGACATGCACGGGGGCGCCGTCCTCGGGGTGGACGCCCAGGTCTTTCAGCGGCGCCGTCGCGGCTCCGCGCCCGCCCGCCCGCCCGGCGCGTTTTTCCGCCAGCAGGGCCACGGCGCGGTTCAGGCCGACCTCGAAAACCTCATCAATATCCGACACATTGGCGTAGGTGCCGTCATGCAGGATGAAGGGGCCATAGCGCCCCAGACCCGCCGTGATCGGCTTGCCGTCCTCCGGGTGCGGCCCCACCAGACGGGGCAGCGACAGCAGGCGCAGCGCCTTGTCCAGGTCCAGCGACGCGGGCGACCAGCCCTTGGGCAGGGACGACCGTTTCGGCTTGTCGCCGTCACCGGCGGTTTCGACATAGGGGCCGAAGCGGCCGATCTTCAGGCTGACCGGCTGGCCGGTGGCCGGGTCGATCCCCAGTTCGCGATCCGAACCCGCGTCCTCGCCGCCCGCGCTCTCGCCGAACCCGCGCGTATAGCGGCACTCGGGATAGTTGGAGCAGCCGATGAAGGACGACTTCATCTTGAAGCTGGCCTTCAGATGCAGCCGCCCGGTTCCGCAGGCGGGGCAGCGGCGCGGGTCCGACCCATCCGGCTTGGGCGGGAACAGGAAGGGGCCGATGGCCTCGTCCAGTTCGTCGATCACCCCCTGGCGGGCGGTGACGGTTTCCGTGGCGGGCTTCAGCTGGCCCCAGAATTTGCGCAGCAGCACCTTCCAGTCCAGGTCGCCGGCCGACACTTCGTCCAGTTCGCCCTCCAGGGCGGCGGTGAAGTCGTATTCGACCCACTGGGCGAAGAACTGTTCCAGGAAGGCGGTGACCAGGCGGCCGGTGTCTTCCGGGATGAACCGGTTCTTGTCCATGCGGACATAGTTGCGGTCGCGCAGGGTGGTCAGGATCGAGGCGTAGGTGGACGGGCGCCCGATGCCCAGCTCCTCCAGCTTCTTGACCAGGGTCGCCTCGGAATAGCGGGGGGGCGGCTCGGTGAAATGCTGGTCGGCGCGCACGGCGTCGACCTTGGCCGTCGCGCCTTCCTTCAGCGCGGGCAGGCGGGTGGTGTCGTCCTCGTCGTCCTCGGCGCCGCTCTTGGGCTTGTCGTCGCGCCCCTCTTCATAGACGGCGATGAAGCCGTCGAAGGCGACGACCTGGCCGGTGGCGCGCAAGGCCGTCTGGCCGTCGGCGGTCTCGATCTCGACCGTGGTGCGGTCCAGGCGGGCGTTCTCCATCTGGGACGCGACCATGCGCTTCCAGATCAGCTCGTACAGCCGCTGAAGGTCGGCATCCAGGCGCACGGTGTCGGGATGGCGCGCGATGTCGGTGGGCCGGATCGCTTCGTGTGCTTCCTGAGCATTCTTGGCCTTCGCCTTGTAATATTTGGGTTCGGCCGGGACATAGGCCGGACCGAACCGGTCGCCGATCACCTCGCGCGCCTGGGCGATGCCTTCGGGGCTGACCGAGACACCGTCGGTCCGCATATAGGTGATCAGGCCGCCCGAGCCGTCGACGCCCTCATACAGTTTCTGGGCCGCCTGCATGGTGCGCTGGGCGGTGAAGCCCAGCTTGCGCGCGGCCTCCTGTTGCAGGGTCGAGGTGGTGAAGGGCGGCGAGGGCGAACGCTTGACCGGCTTCTTCTCGATGGAGCGGATCGTCAGCGGGCTGGCCTGGATGGCGGCGCGGGCGGCCTGGGCCGTGGCCTCGTCCTTGATGTCCAGACGCTGGACCCGCTTGCCGGCGTGCTTGACCAGACGGGCGGTGAACGGCGGGCTGTCGGCGGTCAGATCGGCCTCGACCGACCAGTATTCCTGGGGCCGGAACCGTTCGATCTCCAGTTCGCGGTCCACGACGATGCGCAGGGCCACCGACTGGACCCGACCGGCCGAGCGCGCGCCCGGCAGCTTGCGCCACAGCACCGGCGACAGGGTGAAGCCGACCAGATAGTCCAGCGCCCGCCGCGCCAAATAGGCCTCGACCAGCTCCATATCCAGGTCACGCGGCGCCGCCATGGCGTCCAGCACGGCCGATTTGGTGATGGCGTTGAAGGTGACGCGCTGGACGTCCGTGTCCTTCAGCGCCTTCTTCTTGGTCAGGACCTCCAGAACGTGCCAGCTGATGGCCTCGCCCTCGCGATCCGGGTCGGTGGCCAGGATGACGCGGTCGGCGCGCTTGGCCGCCTCGGCGATCTCGGACATCCGCTTGGAGGCCTTGGCGTCCACCTCCCACTGCATGGCGAAGTCGTCGTCGGGCAGGACCGAGCCATCCTTGGACGGCAGGTCGCGGATGTGGCCGTATGAGGCCAGCACCTCATAGTCGGACCCGAGGTATTTATTGATGGTCTTGGCCTTGGCCGGGCTTTCGACGATGACGAGATTCATGAGCGTGGCGGTTCCCGGAAGAGGGCGGGGAACGTGGTCGGCGCGGCCTGTCCTGTCAATCGGGGGGAACAGAGATGGTCGGGCGGGGTTGAATTGAGTGCTTGTGCGTATCGCATAGGTTGTGTGTAGTGCGGGGGCCAGGAGGAGATTCACAATGCCCCAGTCAACGCCGCTGGACGCTGAAACCGACGATACAGGTCAGCAGCAGGCGGAGCGCCCGCCGCCGCATGAGGCCGCAGGCGCAGACGACTATCCCGTGCGCGAATATATCGGGGCCATGGCGTTGGAGCTGGCTCAGATGGCGCGGTGGGATGGGGACGAGACCCTGGGGTGCGCTCTGGACGTTGCCGCCAGACTGGCCGCCGAGCCCGCCCAGCGGCCCGCTGCGGTCCAGGTGGACACCGGTCCCAGAAAGCGCACCACACGATCCTGACGCGCTGACGCAGGCGGATCACAAGGACGCCAGACCGCCCGGCAGCAGGGTGGCGCGGCCACTCAGGTCCAGCTCCAGCAAGGCGGCGGCCACGACCGCGACCGGCAGGTTCAGCGCCCGCGCCAGTTCATCGCGCGGCGTCGGCGTCGGCGACAGCAGGGCGGCCACGCGATCCAGAAGCTGCGGCTCGATCTCGCTCGGCGCGTCGCGGAACGGATCATCGACGGCCGGTTCACGCAGGGTGCGCAGGGTGGAAAAGGCGCGTTCCACATCCTCAAGGCCTTCGCACAGGATGGCGCCGTTGCGGATCAGTTCGTTCGGCCCGCGCGAGCGGGGGTCCAGCGGCGATCCCGGCACGGCGAAGACATCGCGCCCCTGTTCCGCCGCCAGTCGGGCGGTGATCAGCGACCCGGACCGGATCTCGGCCTCGACCACGATCACGCCGCGCGACAGGCCCGAGATGATGCGGTTGCGGCGGGGAAAGTCGCGCGCCTGGGCCCGGGCGCCGACGGGGCTTTCCGAGACGATGCAGCCTTCGGCGCGGATGCGGTCATAAAGGCCGGCGTTGTCGGGCGGATAGACGTCGTCGATCCCGCCGCCCAGCACGGCGACGGTCCCGGTGGGCAGCGACCCTTCGTGCGCCGCCGTGTCGATGCCGCGCGCCAGGCCCGACACGATCACATGGCCCGCCTGGCCCAACTGCTGCGCCAGCCCGCGCGCGATCCTTTGTCCGCCGGCCGAGGCGACGCGGGCGCCGACGACCGCGACGGGCGAGGGGCGGGACAGCAGGCCCGCGTCGCCCAGGGTCCACAGCACCGGCGGCGGCGGATCGACGGCGGCCAGCATGGGCGGATAGGCGTCGTCGCCCCGCACGATCAACTGCGCGCCGATCTGCTGGCCTGCCGCCATTTCGGCCTCGATGGCCTGGACGGGCGGCGGGACCGAGGGGCCGCCGGCGCGCCGCACCAGGCCGGGCAGGGCGTCCAGAGCGCCCTGGGCCGAGCCATAGCGTTTCAGAAGCTGGTCGAAGGCGACCGGGCCGATGCGTTCGGTGCGGGCCAGCCGCAGTCGGGCGAAACGCTCGGCCGGGGCCAGGCTCACGCCGCCTTGGCCCCGATCCGCGGCTCGGTCCCCTTCAGCAGACGACCGATATTCTCATGGTGCCGAACCCAGATCAGCAGAGCGGCGAAGGCGGCCAAAAGGGTGATCGGCAGGGGCGTCGGTAGGCCCAGCACGGCGATGGGCAGAAGCGACAGCACCGGCGTGGCGGCCGCGGCGACAAGGGCCGACAGGGACGACATGCGGAACAGAGCGGCGGTCACCAGCCAGATTGCGGCCGCGACGAGGCCCAGCGGCCACCAGGCGGCGATCATCAGGCCGAAGAAGGTGGCCACCCCCTTGCCGCCCTTGAAGCCCAGCCAGACGGGGAACAGATGGCCCAGAAAGGCCGCCCCGCCCGCCAGGGCCGCCGCCCCGTCATTGTCGAACAGCCAGCGCGCGATCAGCAGGGCCGCCGCCCCCTTGCCCGCATCCAGCAGCAGGGTGGCCAGGGCCAGATCCTTGCGCCCGGTGCGCAGCACATTGGTGGCGCCGATATTGCCCGAACCGATCTTGCGCACATCCCCGGCGCCCGCCGCGCGGGTCAGGATCACGCCGAAGGGGATGGAGCCCAGCAGATAGCCGCCGACCGCCGTAAGGCCCAACGTCGTCATGGCCGGCGCGACCAGATCCTGCACCCTTCAGCCCCCCTGAATCGTCTGGTGGTGGTTTAGCACGTCAGTCGTGCCCGAACACCTGTCGCCCGCCGACCCAGGTCGCCATGACCCGGCCCTGAAGGCGGCGGGCGTCGAAGGGGGTGTTTTTGGACTTGGACCGCAGGGTCGCCGCGTCGATCACCACCGGCGCCGAAGGATCGAACAGCACCAGATCGGCCGGGGCGTCGGTGGCCAGAACCCCGGCCTCCAGCCCCAGCAGGGCCGCCGGGCCGTGCGTCAGGGGCCGCAGCACCTCCAGCAGGTCCAGACCGTGTTCGTGATGCAGGCCAAGGGCGGCGGGCAGCAGGGTCTCCAGCCCCACGGCGCCGGGCGCGGCCTGGGCGAACGGGCGGCGCTTGTCCTCGGCTGGGGCAGGCGCGTGGGCGGATGTGATCACGTCGATCAGGCCGTCGCGCACGGCCTGGATCAGGGCCTGCCGGTCGCCCTCGGGCCGCAGCGGCGGGTCCAGGCGGCAGAAGGTGCGATAGTCGCCGATGTCCACCTCGTTGAAGCAGAGGTGGTTGATCGACACGCTGGCGGCGATCTCAAGCCCCCGCGCGCGGGCGCGGGCCAGGGTCTCCAGCGCGCCCTCGGTCGAGATCTGATCGACCAGGAACCGCACGCCGGTCTGTTCGACCAGGGCCAGGTCGCGCTCCAGCCCGATACGCTCGGCCACCGCCGGCACGCCCGACAGGCCCAGGCGCGTGGCCAGTTCGCCCGAGGCGGCCACACCGCCCTCGGCTAGCCACGGATCGGCGGGGCGACAGGCGATCAGGGCGTTGAAGGCGGTGGCGTAGCTCATCACCTGCATCAGGGTGCGGCTGTTGCGGATGACCCGGTCGCCATCGGTGAAATAGAGCGCGCCCGCCTCGTCCATCAGGCCGATCTCGGCCATGCGTTCGCCGCCCAGCGCCTTGGTCGCGGTCCCGGCGGCGCGGATGTTGACCAGGCCCAGAGCCGCGCCGCGCCGCTGGATGAAGTCGATCATGGCCGGGTCGTCGATGGCCGGGTCGGTGTCGGGCTGGATGACCAGTGTAGTCACGCCCCCCGCCGCGGCCGACAGGGCGGCGGACTTCAGCGTCTCTTTCGGCTCGGCGCCCGGCTCTCCGGTCCGCACGCGAATGTCGATCAGGCCGGGCGCCAGGCACAGGCCGTCGGCGTCCAGGGTTTCGACGCCGGAGGGCGCGCCGCCCCCACCGCGCGTGACATCGACGATGCGGCCGTCCTCGATCAGGACGGAGCCGGGGCCGTCATAGTCGGAGGCGGGGTCCAGCAGGCGGGCGTTGATGATGGCGAAGGCGGTCATCGCAAATCCTCCCACATCGGGGGAGGGGAACCATGCGCAGCATGGTGGAGGGGGCTGACCCAGACAGCGGCGCGTGGGGCTGGCCCCCTCCACCGCTTCGCGGTCCCCCTCCCCCGTCGGGGGAGGATCATTGCGGGCCTCCTCTGCGTTCGGACAGGGCGGCCAGCACCGCCATGCGCGCGGCCACGCCCATTTCGACCTGGTCTTGGATCAGCGAGACGGCCGGGTCGTCGGCGACGTCGGAATCGATTTCGACCCCCCGGTTCATAGGGCCGGGGTGCATGACCCTGGCGCCCGGCGCGGCCCAGGCCAGCTTTTCGCGGTCCAGGCCCCAGAAGCGGAAATATTCGCGGGTCGAAGGCGCCAGGGCGCCGTCCATCCGCTCCATCTGCAACCGCAGCATCATGACCACGTCGGCGCCGTCCAGCCCTTCCTTCATGTCGTGGAAGACCGCCACGCCCCAGCGGTCGGCGTCGCCCGGCACCAGGGTCGGCGGCCCGATCAGCCGCACCTCGGCGCCCATCATGGTCAGAAGGGCGATGTTGGACCGCGCCACCCGGCTGTGGGCGATGTCGCCGCAGATGGCGACCGTCAGCCCGCCGACATCCCCGAACGCCCGACGCAGGGTCAGCAGGTCCAGCAGGGCCTGGGTCGGATGCTCGTGCCGCCCGTCGCCGGCGTTGACGACCGAACAGCCGACCTTCTGGCTCAGCAGGGCCGCCGCGCCCGAGGCGCCGTGCCGGATCACCAGCACGTCCGGCTTCATGGCGTTCAGGGTCACGGCCGTGTCGATCAGGGTCTCGCCCTTCTTCACCGAACTGGCGGCGACCGGCATGGTCACGACGTCGGCGCCCAGCCGCTTGGCCGCGATCTCAAACGACGAGGAGGTGCGGGTCGAGTTCTCGAAGAACAGATTGACCACCGTGCGCCCGGCCATCAGGTCCAGCGCCTTGGCCGACTGGCGGTTGAAGTCCACGAAGGCGTCCGCCAGATCCAGCAGGGCCAGGGCCGCCGGTGGATTCAGGTCGGTCGCCGACAGGAAATGATCGCGCGGAAAGGGCAGCAGTCGCTGCCGGATGGTGTCGGTGACATCGGCCTGGGTCATCGAGACGCCGCTATAGGCCGCGCCGTCGTTTTGCGCCAGCCATTCACAGATAGCCGAACAGCCACAGCAGCAGCGGCATGGTGAACAGCGCCCCCACGGTGGTGAAGGCCACGACCGAGGCCATCAGCGGCGCATCCCCGCCCATCTGGCGCGCCAGCACGTATGACGCCGCCGCCCCCGGCGCCGCGCCGGCCAGCAGCACGATCCCCATGGCCGTCCGATCCGCCCCCAGCAGATGCGCGAACCCGACCATGACCAGCGGCAGGACCAGCAGCTTGATCGCCGTCACGGCCCCCACGGTGAACGGCCGCCCGGCCGCGTCGCGGAAGCTCAGACCCGCCCCGGCCACGATCAGGCCCAGCACGATGGCCGCCCCGCCCAGCATGGACGCCGGCTGGACCAGGGGCGCGGGCATGGCCACGCCTGTCAGGTTCAGAGCCGTGCCGATGACGCACGACCAGATGATCGGATTGATCCACAGCGACCGGCCCACCGCGCGCCAGCCGCCGCCCTGGCCTGAGCCCCATTTCGACAGCACCAGCACGCACACCACATTGATCGATGGGATCAGCGACCCCAGGGCCACCGCCGCCAGGCCCACCGCCTCCGGCCCGAACAGGGCCGCCGCCACCGGGATGAAGACAAAGCCGTTCCAGCGGATCACCCCTTGGAACACGCTGGTGTAGGCCGGGCCGTCCAGCCGCAGCAGCGGCCGGATCAGGAACGCCGCCAACGCCATGGTCATGGCCCCCGCCAGGGTCGCCAGCCCGACCACACCGGCCGCCCCGCCGGTGAAGTCCGCCTGCCAGATGCCGGGGATCAGAAAGGCGGGATAGAAGACGAAATAGGTCAGGCGCTCGACCGGCTTCCAGGCGTCGCCGGTCAGGAAGCCTGACGCCTTCAGCCCCCAGCCCAGGGCGATCATCAGAAAGACCGGCAAGAAGCCGTCGATCAGAGCGCTCATTCGATCCAGGTCGCCTGATCGCGCACCCGGTCCAGCGCGCCCTGCAGAATCCAGGCGGCGGCGGTGCGGTCCACCACATCGGCGCGGCGTTTGCGGCTCAGGTCCAGTTCGTCGATCAGGAAGCGTTCGACCGCCGTGGTCGACAGACGCTCGTCCCAGAAGGCGATATTGACGGGGCGGATCCGCTCCAGATTGCGGGCGAAGGCGCGGCACGACTGGGCGCGCGGCCCCTCTGTCCCGTCCATATTGACCGGCAGGCCGATGACCAGGGCGCTGGCGCCGCGCTGGTCCATCAGTTTGAACAGCTGCTGTGCGTCGGGCGTGAACTTGGTCTTGCGGATCAGCGTCAGCGGGCTGGCGATCATCCGCGTGGCGTCGGAAACGGCCACGCCAATAGTGGTCTCGCCCAGGTCCAGCCCCAGCCAGGGCGTTCCGGGCGGGCAGGCGGCGGGCAGGTCGGTGAGAGACAGAACGGACACAAGACTGCGGTAGGTCTGGCGCAAGGCCGTGTCCAGAGGCAGGATGGGCCGTTCGACTTGAGGAGGTTGGCTGATGGCGCGTCCCCTTGTGTTCGTTTGCACCCTTCTGGCGCTCAGCGCCTGTGACGCCCAGGTCGAAAGCCGCCGACAGGTGGCCATGGGCGGATCGTCCGGTTCGGCGCCCGAACAGGTCGCGGCCCTGACGCCCACGGCGGCGCCCCAGACCCTGGCGCCCGAAAGCACGGCCGCGATCCAGACCGCGGCCTCGGTGACCGAGGTGACGCCGCTGGAGGGCCAGAACGCCAAACTGTTCGGCACGGCCGGCGGCGATCCGGCCATGAACGGGCTTTACACCTATGTCGCCTTCTTCATCGACGCGGCCCAGGGCTGGCGGGTGTTCCGCATCGGTGACTTCCTGGACTATCGCGTGCTGCGCGCCGCCCCCGGCGTGGTCGATCTGGAAGTCCAGGAAAGCGTCATGGACCCCGAGACCCAGCGGATCGGCAGCCAGAAACGCCGCCTGATCCTGGCCTGGAAGACGGGCGAAGACGGCGCGGCGCCCCAGGCGGTGACCCTGGCCCCGGCGTCCTGAGGCGCCTGCGGGCGGCCGACGCCTTGTGAAAGCCCGGCGGGGCGGCTAATCCCGCCTCTTTCCCCTTTCGCGCATCCGGAGGGCCGCATGGCCATCGACGCCGCGACGGTGAGGCGCGTCGCCCACCTCGCCCGCATCAAGACCCCCGAGGATCGGCTGGAGCCCCTGGCCGCCGAGCTGAACGGCATCCTGAACTGGATCGAACAGCTGGACGAGGTGGACGTGCAGGGCGTCGAGCCGATGACCTCGAACGTCGCCGCGCGCCTGAAGATGCGGGCCGATGTGGTCACCGACGGCGACAAGGTGGCCGATGTGCTGTCGAACGCGCCCAAGTCCGCTGACGGCTTCTTCGTCGTGCCCAAGGTGGTCGAATAGTCATGAGCGACCTGACCCAACTGACGCTGACCGAAGCGGTCGACGGCCTGAAGGCCAAGACGTTTTCCTCTGAAGAGATCACCCGCGCCTTCCTGGGCCGGATCGAGGCCGCCAACCCGGCCCTGAACGCCTATGTCGCGGTCACCGCCGACAAGGCGATGGCGATGGCGAAGGCGTCCGACGCCAAACTGGCGACAGGGCAGGGCGGGGCGCTGGAAGGCGCACCGCTGGGGATCAAGGACCTGTTCTGCACCGAGGGGGTTCAGACGGCGGCCGGGTCCAACATGCTGCGCGGCTTTGTTCCGCCCTATGAATCCACCGTCACCGCCAATCTGTGGCGCGATGGGGCGGTGATGCTGGGCAAGCTGAACATGGACGAGTTCGCCATGGGCTCGTCCAACGAGACCTCGGCTTTTGGTCCGGTGAAGAACCCCTGGAAATCCAACGCCTCCAACGCCGAGTTGACGCCGGGCGGATCGTCGGGCGGTTCGGCCAGCGCGGTCGCCGCCGACCTGTGCCTGGCGGCCACGGCGTCCGACACCGGCGGATCGATCCGCCAGCCGGCGGCCTTTACCGGCACGGTCGGGATCAAGCCCACCTATGGCCGGGCCAGCCGGTTCGGCATGGTGGCCTTCGCCAGTTCGCTGGACCAGGCGGGGCCGATCACCAAAAACGTCGCCGACGCGGCCCTGATGCTGCGGTCCATGTGCAGCTATGACGCCAAGGACGCCACCAGCCTGGACATCGAAACCCCCGACTGGACCCAGTCGGTCAGCCAGGGGGTCAAGGGGCTGCGCATCGGCGTGCCGCGCGAATATGTGGTGGACGGCATGCCGGCCGAGATTCAGGCCCTGTGGGATCGCGGCGTCGAATGGCTGAAGGCCGCCGGCTGCGAGATCGTCGAGATCAGCCTGCCGCACACCAAATACGCCCTGCCGACCTATTATATCGTGGCCCCCGCCGAGGCGTCGTCGAACCTGGCGCGGTACGACGGCATGCGCTTCGGCCATCGGGCCGAAAAGGCGTCCAGCCTGAACGACCTGTATGAGACCAGCCGGGCCGAAGGCTTCGGCAAGGAGGTCCAGCGCCGCCTGACCATCGGGGCCTATGTGCTGTCGGCCGGCTTCTATGACGCCTTCTACGTCAAGGCGCTGAAGGTGCGCCGCCGCATCGCCCAGGATTTCGACAATGTCTGGGACCAGGTGGACGCCGTGCTGACGCCGTCCACGCCGTCGGCGGCCTTTGCGCTGGGGGACAAGCAGATCGACCCGGTGACGATGTATCTGAACGACGTCTTCACGGTGACCGCCAACCTGGCCGGCCTGCCGGGGATTTCGGTGCCGGCGGGCGTCGATTCCGGCGGCCTGCCGCTGGGCCTTCAGGTCATCGGCAAGGCGCTTGACGAAGCCACCGTCTTTCGCGTCGGCAAGGCGCTGGAAGACGCGGCCGGGTTCACGGGCAAGGCCGAGCCTTGGTGGTGATCGCCCCGCATTGACGCGCGGCGGCGATGGGCGTCTGATCTTCGACCGGACAAGACGGTTGGAGCGCGCGCCGTGGGTCAGCGGACGCCGGGCGGCCATGGCAGCCTGATCAAACAGGTTCTGGACGACGGGGACGGGCCGGCGCGCTCGGCCCTGGCGGCGTCGTGGCGGCGGTCCATGACCCTGCATGGCCTGGACCCCGAAGACCGTGGCCGGGCCGAAAGCCTGAGCGACAACCAGCTGCGTCAGGCGCGCGAGGCGATGGAGCCGATGATGCGGGCGGCCGACGCCGCGCTGGATCGGCTGTTCCTGGCGGTCGGGGATGCGGGGTGCTGTGTCCTGCTGTGCGACGCGCAAGGGGTGCCGGTGGACCGGCGCGGCGCGGCGGCCGATGACGAGACCTTCCGCCGCTGGGGCCTGTGGCCGGGCGCCGTCTGGTCCGAGGCGGTCGAGGGCACCAACGCCATCGGCACAGCCCTGACCGAAAAACGGCCCCTGACCATCCATCGGGACCAGCATTTCCACAGCCGCAATACGGGCCTCAGCTGCATCAGCCATCCGTTGCACGACCCCTGGGGGCGGCTGGTGGGGGTGCTGGACGTGTCGTCGGCGCGGGCCGACCACGCCACCGAGCTGATGCTGGGCCTGATCGCCGCCACCGTGGCCGATGCGGCCCGCACCATCGAGGCCCAGGCCTTTCGCCAGGCGTTCAGCGAGGCGCGCATCGTCCTGGCGGGAGAGGGGGCGGACCGGAATGCGGCCTCCCTGCTGGCGGTGGATCGCGACGATCTGGTGGTCGGCGCCACGCGCGCGGCGCGCCTGGCCCTGGCCATCACCGACGAACGGATCGCCGGGCAACTTGCGGCGTCGGAGGTGCTGAACGCCGGCTCGGCCGAGGCCGATCTGCTGGAGGCCGAGCGCGGGGCGGTGCGACGCGCCCTGGCGCTGAACGGCGGCAATGTCTCGGCGGCGGCGCGGGCGCTGGGCGTCAGCCGCGCGACCCTGCACCGCAAGCTGAACCGGCTGGACCTCAGCCACGACGGCTGAACCCGTTGCAGGGCAGGTGTCGCAATCCTGAGACAGGTGTGCGCCGCACCATGGCGCGGACGGCTGGCGCATCGGCCGGTGCGGGCTGAGCTTCCATTCCGAGACGTCGGGTTCGCCGGCGCCGCAGGAAACGACAGGAGGCCCAGCCGTGACCAAGCCCGAATTCATCCGCGCCGTGACGCCCAAGTTCAAGGCGCGCTACGACAACTACATCGGCGGCGCCTGGGCCGCGCCCAAGGCCGGAAAATACTTCGAGAACAGTTCGCCGGTGAACGGCCGCGTCCTGTGCGAGATCGCCCGTTCCGACGCCGACGACATCGAGGCGGCCCTGGACGCCGCCCACGCCGCCAAGGACGCCTGGGGCCGCACCAGCGTGACCCAGCGCGCCATCCTGCTGAACCGCATCGCCGATGTGATGGAGGCCAATCTCCAGACCCTGGCCGAGGCCGAGACCTGGGACAACGGCAAGCCGCTGCGCGAAACCCTGGCGGCCGACATTCCGCTGGCGGTCGATCACTTCCGCTATTTCGCCGCCTGCATCCGCGCCCAGGAGGGCGGGATCGGCGAGCTGGACCAGGACATGGTCGCCTATCATTTCCACGAACCGCTGGGCGTGGTGGGCCAGATCATTCCGTGGAACTTCCCCATCCTGATGGCGGCGTGGAAGCTGGCGCCCGCCCTGGCGGCGGGGAACTGCGTCGTTCTGAAGCCGGCAGAACAGACCCCGGCGTCGATCCTGGTGCTGGCCGAACTGATCGACGGCATCCTGCCGCCGGGCGTGCTGAACATCGTCAACGGCTTCGGGCTGGAGGCGGGCAAGCCGCTGGCCAGCAATCCGCGCATCGCCAAGATCGCTTTCACCGGCGAAACGACGACCGGCCGGCTGATCATGCAATACGCCAGTCAGAACCTGATCCCGGTGACGCTGGAGTTGGGCGGCAAGAGCCCGAACATCTTCTTCAAGGATGTGATGGACGCCGACGACGCCTTCTTCGACAAGGCGCTGGAAGGCTTCGCCATGTTCGCCCTGAACCAGGGCGAGGTCTGCACCTGCCCCAGCCGGGCCCTGATCCACGAAGACATCTATGAGGCCTTCATCGAACGGGCCATCAAGCGCGTCGAGGCCATCACCCAGGGCGATCCGCTGGACCCGTCGACCATGATCGGCGCCCAGGCGTCGTCGGAGCAGAAGGAGAAGATCCTGTCCTATCTGGACATCGGCCGCCAGGAAGGCGCCGAGGTTCTGACGGGCGGCGCGGCGGCCGAACTGCCGGGTGACTTGGCCGGCGGCTACTACATCAAGCCGACCGTGCTGAAGGGCCACAACAAGATGCGGGTCTTCCAGGAGGAGATCTTCGGCCCGGTCGTGTCGGTCACCACCTTCAAGACCGACGAAGAGGCGCTGCAGATCGCCAATGACACCCTGTACGGCCTGGGCGCCGGGGTGTGGACCCGCGACGTCAACCGCGCCTATCGCTTCGGCCGCGGCATCCAGGCGGGCCGGGTGTGGACCAACTGCTATCACGCCTATCCGGCGGGTGCGTCCTTCGGCGGCTACAAGCAGTCGGGCATCGGCCGCGAGAACCACCGCATGATGCTGGACCACTATCAGCAGACCAAGAACATGCTGGTCAGCTACAGCCCCAACAAGCTGGGCTTCTTCTGAGGACTCCTCCCCGGGGCGGGGCGGTTTCGGTCTCGGCCGGGCCGCCCCAAAACGGAGCAAACGCATGACGGTGACCTTCACCCCGGCCGCGCGTGACCTGCTGGCGGAGATCGTGGCCGATCACGGGCCGGTGCTGTTTCACCAGTCGGGCGGCTGCTGCGACGGGTCCAGCCCCATGTGTTATGCGGTGGGCGATTTCATCGTCGGCGACCGCGACGTGAAGCTGGGCGAGATCGACGGCGCGCCCTTCTATATTTCCGAAAGTCAGGCCGCCGCCTGGGCGCACACCGATCTGACCATCGACGTGGCGCCGGGGCGCGGCGGCATGTTCAGCCTGGATAACGGGCGGGAGCGGCGCTTCCTGGTGCGGTCGACGCTGTGCGCCGTCCCGCCCGTCGAAGGCCAGGTTTAAGCGGCCGGCAGTTTCTTCAGGTCCTCGTCGATGGCGGCGATGATCTCAGGCGTGATGGCGCCCTGGGACATGGGGGCGACCTGGGCCAGGGTCATGTTCTCGAACTGGGGCCGGGCCGGATGGTCGCCGATGCCGGGCAGGTGCTTTTCCACCACGGCGCGGGTTTCGGCATTGGCCAGCAGCGCCTTGATCGAGCTGGTGATCGTGGGCCGGGCGGCAGCCGGGGCCGGTGTATCGGTCGAGGGCGCCGGCGGCGTCGGAGCGGGCGTCTGGGCGGCGGCGGCGCCGGCGGCGGCGCACGCCAGCACGGCCAGGGAGGCGGCGAGGGATCGGATCATGGGTTTTCTCCTGCGGGAGGCTTGAGAGAACACCAGCGGTGGATGGGGTTCAATGGCGAAGTGGAAAGCCGTGAAATTGCGCCCTGACGGCTTTCCTCGCGCCGCGCCTGGGGCTATCGCACAGTCATGACCGACACCGCCAAAACCATCAAAGGTCGCACTGGCGACTGGGAAATCGTCATGGGGCTGGAGATCCACGCCCAGGTGGCGTCGAAATCCAAGCTGTTCTCCGGCGCCGCCGTCGGCTTCGGGGCCGGGCCGAACGAGCAGGTGTCGCTGGTGGACGCGGGCTTCCCCGGCATGCTGCCGACGCTGAACGCCTATTGCGTCGAACAGGCGGTGCGCACCGGCCTGGGCCTGCGGGCGCAGATCAACCGGATCAGCCAGTTCGACCGCAAGAACTATTTCTATCCCGACCTGCCCACCGGCTATCAGATCAGCCAGCTGTATC
>NZ_CALMFB010000034.1 GCF_937863155.1 uncultured Brevundimonas sp.
AGCACCTCGTTCACACCGAGGGGGTCACAGGTTCAATCCCTGTCGCATCCACCATTCCCCACTTGCAGAGAGTCGCCCCCAGCCCCGCCTTGCGGTGCGGCTGTAACCGTTTACGGTGGTGGCAAAAGAAAGTTCGGGTGAGGAAGATCGATGGCGCAAGTCCGGCTGACCGGCGTGACCAAGGCGTTCGGCGCGGTCCAGGTGCTGAAGGGCGTCGATCTGGACATTGCGGACGGCGAGTTCGTGGTCTTCGTCGGCCCGTCCGGCTGCGGCAAGTCGACCCTGCTGCGCACCATCGCCGGACTGGAAGAGGCGACATCGGGCACGGTCGAGATCGGCGGGCGGGTGGTCAACGCACTGTCGCCGTCGGATCGGGGCATCGCCATGGTGTTCCAGTCCTATGCGCTTTATCCGCACATGACGGTCTATGAGAACATGGCCTTCGGGCTGAAACTGGCCAAGGCGGACAAGGCCGAGATCGACCGCCGGGTGCGGGCGGCGGCCGAGACCCTGAACATCACCGACTATCTGGACCGCAAGCCCAAGGCCCTGTCGGGCGGCCAGCGCCAGCGGGTGGCCATCGGTCGGGCCATCGTGCGCGAGCCGGAGGTGTTTCTGTTCGACGAGCCGCTGTCGAACCTGGACGCCGCCCTGCGGGTGCGGATGCGGTATGAGTTCGCCGCCCTGCACCAGCGGCTGAAGACCACCATGATCTATGTCACCCACGACCAGGTCGAGGCCATGACCCTGGCCGACCGGATCGTGGTGCTGAACGGCGGGCGGATCGAACAGGTCGGCGCGCCGATGGAGCTGTATGAGCACCCCAAGAACCTGTTCGTGGCCGAGTTCATCGGCAGCCCCAAGATGAACCTGATCGCCGCCCAGGTGACCCAGGCGTCGGCGGCGGGCGCGACGGTGAAGACGGCCGGGGGCGAGACGGTGACGGTGGCGGTGGACGCCTCTGCCGCAAAGGCCGGGGACACGGTCACCCTGGGCGTGCGGCCCGAACATCTGACGCTGGACGGCGACGGCGGCGCCCTGGCGACCACGGCGGACTTCGTCGAGACCCTGGGCAACGCCACCTATGCCTATGTGCGTCATCCGGGGTCGCCCGAGACCCTGACGGTGCAACTGCCCGGCGATGTGCGGCCGCGGGCGGGCGACGCCATGACCATGCATGTCGCACCAGGCCAAGCGCATCTGTTCGATGCGGACGGGGCGGCGTTCAAGAGACTCTGATCCTTCTCCCGCAAGGGGAGAAGAATCGCCTTCATCGCATCTCGACCCGGCGGGCGCCGACCGGGATGGACAGTTCGCCGTCAGCCCATTCGGCCGCCTGTCCGTCGATGGTGACGCGCGCGGGCGGCGTGGCGTCTTCGGGCCAGCGCAGGGCGAAGCCGCCGGGCGGAACCGCGCCGGGCGCCAGGGTCAGGACATAGGCCACCCCTTCCCGCTTCAACCGGTATGACAAGGCGCCATGGGCGGTGCGAAGCCGCTCGACCCCCACGCCCGCCTCGCTGTCGATCCAGGCCAGGGGCAGGCCGGCGGCCAGCACCAGGGCGCCGTCGCGGTCGCGCTCATAGGCGAACAGGTCCAGGGCCGAACGAATGTAGTCCGAGCTGATCCAGGCGTGGGGCATGTCGCCGATGAAGACCGGCCGACGCTTGTCGCGCCCGGCCACCTCGGCCCAGCCGTTCCAGGCGGCGGGTCGAACGTCGTGGAACATCCAGTTCAACGCCTGAAGCGCGCGGTCGCGCTGGCCCAGCCGCACAAAGGCGCCGACGACGCGCAGCTCGTAGGGCGTATAGACATCCCAGTCGTCGCGATTCGACAGACGTTCCTGGAAATTCTCCCAGTATTTGTCGAAGGTTCGGGCCAGAAGCTGTTGCGGCAGATCGTCGATCAGGCCCGCAGGCGACAGGCCGATGGTGGTCGAGGTGGCGTCGAAATCGCCCCTGTCGGCGGCGCCGGCGATCCAGTCAATGCCGTGATGCGCGGCCGTGTTGCGGATCGAGGCCATCAGGTTGGACCGGAACTGACCCGTCGCGGTGCGGATGCGCGCCGCCTCAGCGTCCTCGCCCAGAACATCGGCGATGAAGGCCGCATCGCGATAGCCCAGCAGGCCCCAGAAATCGTCCCAGTAGGAATAGGCCGGACGGTCCGAATAGCCCTCGTGGCTGATCGACGGCGGCAAGAGGCCGAACAGATGCGCCTTGTCGGCGGCTTCGTATTCGGCGGTGCGGGTCTCGGCCCGCAGGGCGTCCATATAGGCGACGGCTTTTTTCACCGGCCCCCACACCTGGCGCAGCAGGGCGTCGTCGCGGGTGTAGCGCCAGGTTTCGGCCGCCAGGAAGATGAACTCGCCGTGGCTGTCGTTCTCGGGCACCGGGTCGGCGCCGCGCGCATCGACGCAGCAGGGAACCTTGCCGTTGTCGAACACATAGGGGGCGTACCAGCGTAGATAGTCGGCCGACAGATCGGCGTGGCCCAGGCGGTTCAGCCCCTCGGCCATCATGGCGCCGTCGCGGATCCAGCTGCGGTTATAGCTGCGGGTGCCGGGCTGCAGGATCGGACCCTGGCGCGACATCAGCATGTGCGCCAGCGACGAACGCAGCACATCCTCGATCCGCTGGGCCTCGGGCGGCAGGATCAGATCGACCCGGTCCAGCTTCTGACGCCAGCCGGCGGCGACGCGGTCTTCGACCCCATCCAGCATCGCCCCGACCGAGCCGGTCACGACCGGCGTGGGCGCGCCGCCCGACAGGGGCGCCATCCAGCCGAAGGTGCGGCGTTCGCCGGGCGCCAGGGTGACGTCATACAGCAGGGCGCCGGACATCAATTCGGTGGCGTCGGATTCGACCAGACGCTGGGTCGCCGGCGACCGGCGGCCGGTGGCGATCAGGCTCTGGGGATCGGCGCCGGCGTCGAAGGTCGCGGCCGTGACGCCATCGGGGCGGGCCAGGGCATTGACGCGGATGGCGTCGTTCAGCACCAGGGCGCCGCCGTTCCAGTCGATCTGCATCAACGGCCCGACGCCGCCGGGGATGGCCAGGAACTGTTTCGGTCCATTGACCTGATACGGCCGCGCCGCCAGCGCCAGGGTCAGGGTCAGCGGGCGTGGCGAGGTGTTGATCAGGTCGTATCGGCCCCACAGTTGCGCCTGATCCAGCGTTCCGTCCGCGAAGGCGGTGACCGTCAGGCGCCAGTCGCCGGCGGTCCAGGTGACCGAGGGGATGGGCAGGTCGTCGTCCCTTTGGCCTTGCGTCACATTGACGTCGGCCCAGGTGAACAAGCGGCCGTCCTGCAAGACGAACGGCTCCATCGACGGGCCGGAGCGGCGCAGTTCGATGGCGCCGTCTTCGCCGATCAGGCCGCTTTCGCCCCCGCCGTCGACGCCGACCAGGGTCCAATAGGGCTGCTCGCCATGGAAGCCGCGCGGATACAGGCCACGGCGGCTGCGCTGGGCTATGGCCTCCACGAAGGCGGTCGGGTCTTCGCCGAAGGCCAGGGGTTCGATGCGCAGATCGTTCAGGGCGTATGCGGTCTGCTCGCCGCCCTGCCCTTCGGTCAGGATCAGGCGCAGGTGGCGGGCCGAGGCCTCGGGCGTGCGCAGCCAGTCGGTTCCGCCGTTTCCGCCGCTGACCGAGGCGATGGGGCGCCAGTCGCGCCCGTCCGACGACGCCTCGACGCGATAGGCGGTGGCGGCCGACCGGGGCGCCCAAGTCAGGGTCAGGCCCCCGAACTCGCGCTCATAACCCAAGTCCAGCGTCAGCGACTGCTCCCTCAGGGCGGCGGTGCGCCAGGCGGTGGCAGGGTCGTCGTCCACCGCGCGGGCGGCGATGTCGGCGCCCGCCTGGCTGCTGGCGGCGGCGACCGGGCGCGGATCGACCGACGGGACCGGCGGCAGTTCGCGGATCGACAGCTGGTCCACCTCGATGAAGCCCAATCCGCCCTGGCCCGCCGTGATCACGAACTCGATGCGGGCGGCGCCGGTGAAGGCCTTGTCGGTCGTCGGCCCCCAGGCGAAGGCGATCTGGCGCTTCTTGATGGTGAACAGGGTCCAGCCGTCCGGCGCGGTCCAGCCGGGCACGCGGCGCCAGTGGACGTTCTCGCCGCTGGCGTCGACGAATTTGATCTCCAGCGTATTAGTCGGGCCTTCGCCGCGCACCCAGAAGCTGATCTCGTAGTTGTCGGGCGTGTTCAGATCGATGGCCCGCGCCGCGAAGGCGTAGCCCGACCGGCCGTTGAAGTCATAGGTCAGGCGCATGGCCTTGCCGTCTTGGCCATCGACCGCGCTGACGGCCGAATCCACGTCGGTCGAGGCGTCGGCGGCCCACGGCGTCAGATCCTCGAAGGCGTCCAGCACCCGCGTCTGGGCGGCGGCCGGGGTGGCCAGCAGAAGGGCGAACAGGGCGATCAGCAGACGCATGACGGACTCCGAAACGATCCTCCCCCATCGGGGGAGGGGGACCACCCGAAGGGTGGTGGAGGGGGCTGGAACCGCCAGTGTCCGGGGTTGCCCCCTCCACCGCTTCGCGGTTCCCCTCCCCCGGTGGGGGAGGATTTGCAGTCAGCCCTTCACGCTGCCCGCGAGCATGCCGCGGATGTAGTAGCGTTGCAGGGCCAGGAAGAGGATCAGCACCGGGGCCACGGTCACCACGGCGCCGGCCATCATCATTTCGATGTCCTGGACATGCTCGCGCGACAGGGCCGCCAGGGCCACCGGCAGGGTGTAGTTCGACTGGTCCGTCAGGATGATCAGCGGCCACAGGAAGTCGTTCCAGCTGCCCAGGAAGACGAACAGGCCCAGGGTGACGATGATCGGCTGCAGGGTCGGCAGAACGACGCGGCGGAAGATCTGGCCTTCGCTGGCGCCATCGATGCGCGCGGCCTCCAGCATCTCGTCGGGGATCGACAGGGAATACTGGCGCACCAGGAACAGGCCGAAGATCGACGCCAGCCAGGGCACCAGGGCGCCGGCATAGGTGTTCACCAGCCCCATCCCCTTCAGCATCAGGAACAGCGGCAGGGTGCCGATCTGGGCCGGAATGACCAGGGCGCCGACCAGCAGCTGGAAGATGCGCTCACGCCCCTTGAAGTTCAGCTTGGCGAAGGCGTAGCCGGCCGGCACCGTGAACGACAGGGCCAGCACCGTGGCCAGGGTCGCCAGGGCGAAACTGTTCCACATATAGCGGCCCATCCCCTGCCCCACGAACAGGTCGCGGTAATGATCCAGGGTGATGGTTCGCGGGATCAGCGGCGGCGGGAAGTTGGCGGCCGCGCCCGTCGGCATCAGGCTGACCGACAGCATCCACAACAGCGGAAACAGCACGATCAGCGCCACGACGGCGACAGCGAGGTTCAGGACCAGGGCCTTGATTTTCATGCCCGCCCTCCCCGCTCGTCATCCTCGGGCTTGACCCGAGGATCAGAGGTCAGGACAGGCTGGACATAGCCGATGCGGCTCAGGCCGTGCGCATGCATTGACCCTAACGGAGCCGACGGTCTGATCCTCGGGTCAAGCCCGAGGATGATGGTTTGGGTTGGGCCGGAGGCGATCATGTCTGGCTCCCGAGGCGGCGCGCGACGGCCAACTGGACCAGGGTCACGGCGAAGATGCACAGGAACAGGATGAAGGCCACGGCGCTGGCGGACCCCAGGTTCCACCATTTGAAGCCTTCCTCGTACATGAAATACAGCACCGTCACGGTCGATTGGGCGGGGCCGCCCTGGGTCATGACGTAAGGCTCGGCGAACAGCTGGAAGAAGCCGGCGACCGAGATGATCGACACCAGAAGCAGCGTCGGCGCGATGGCCGGCAGGGTGACGTGGACGAACTGCTTCCACGGCCCGGCCCCGTCGATGCGGGCGGCCTCGTACAGCTCGTCCGGCACGGTCTGAAGCACGGCCAGGAAGATCAGCATGTTGTAGCCGAAGATCTTCCACACCACGAACATCAGGATGGCCGGGATGGAGGTCTCGGGCTGGCCCAGCCAGTCGACCGGCGACAAACCCACCGACTGCAGCGCCCAGTTGATGACGCCGTATCGGGTGTGCAGCAGATAGCGCCACACCACGGCGGTGGCGACCAGGGTGGTGACGAAGGGAGCGAAGAACATCACCCGCCAGATCGGCCGCCATTTCACCACCCGCGCATTCAGAATCACCGCCGCCCCCAGGGACGCCGCGATCGACAGGGGCACGCCCAGGACAGCGAACCACAGGGTGTTCTTCATCGCCCCCCAGAACAGCGGATTGGTCAGCAACTGCTCGTAGTTCTTCAGGCCGACGAAGCGCAGATTGTTCAGGTCGGCCAGGGCGTAGATGTCGAAGTCGGTCAGGCTGAGCAGCAGGGCCGACACCACCGGTATGACGAAGAAGACGGCGATGGCGATCAGGGCCGGCGCCACGAAGCCCCAGGCCGCGCGCTCGCGGCGGCCGATCCCATGGCGGCGCATGGGTTTGGCGGCGACGGTGTTTGCGGCGGCGGGCACATCGGTCATGCGCTGCGCCCCCGGTCCAGCATCCAGCGGCGCTTCTCCAGCAGGCGGTCGGCGCGGCGGTTGATCTCGGCGCCCGCCGTCTCGGGCGTATATTCGCCGCGCACCATCCGTTCGGCCACGATCTGCATCTCGGTGACGATCCGCTCCCACTCCGGCGCCTTGGGCACGGCCTCGGCGCGGGCCAGCTGGCTCTCGAAGGCCTTCAGATAGGGGTCGTTCGCCACCGTCGGGGTGGACCAGGCGCTGCGCCGGGCGGGCAGGTCGCCGGTGATGCGCGCGAACTCGGCCTGAACCCCTGGCTCCAGCAGGTAGCGCACCAGGGCCCAGGCGGCCTGCTGGTTCGGGGACGACCGGAACACCGCCAGCGACGATCCGCCGGGCGCCGAGGCGCCGGGGCCGGTCGGGCCGGGCACGCCGGCGGTCATCCAGCGGGTTTCCGGCGGCAGGCGACGGCGGAACTCGCCCACGCTCCACGGGCCGGACATGTAGAAGCTGAAATAGCCGCGCTGGAACTCGGTCCAGACGTTCGAAATCTGGGTGTTGGACGCCAGCGGGGCCAGCCCCTCGTCGAACAGGCTCTTGTAGAAGGCCAGGGCCGAGATGAAGCCGGGGCTGGCGAAGTTTCCGCGCGTGGCTTCGTCGATCAGCAGCGGCTCGTCGACCTGAAGCCCCAGGGTCAGAAGCTGCTCGAACTCATTGACCGGCAACAGGATCGCATAGTTGCCCGGCCCCGCCACACGCTTGACCGCATGCATGGCCCGCTTCCAGTCGGCCCAGGTCGTGGGCATGGCGTCCCAGCCGGCGCGCGCCAGCAGATCGGTGCGATAGAACAGCAGCCGGGTGTCCACATACCAGGGCGTGGCCATGGCGCGGCCGTCGATGGCGTTGGTGTCCAGCACCGCCGGGAACTGGTCCGTCAGCAGGTCGCGCGCCATGTCCGGCGTGGGCGACAGGGCGCCGATGGCCGACAGTTCGGCCACCCAGGTGTTGCCGATCTGGCTGACGTCCGGCAGCGAGTCCCCCGCATAGGAGGTCAGCAGCTTTTCGTGCGCCGCCGTCCAGGGAATGACCTGGACCACGACCTTCACGCCCGGATTGCGCCGCTCGAACTCGGGGATCAGGTCGCCGACATGGTCGCCCTCGTTGCCCATGGCCCACAGGCGCAGGCGGGTGACGCCGTCCTGTCGGCCACAGGCGGCCAGGCCCGACGCCGCCGCCCCGGCCATCAGGCCCAGCGCCGCGCGACGATCGGGCCGGCCGTCGATCATGCCTGGTCCAGCCAGCCGCCGGTGAAGCCCGCGCGCTTCAGGCCGCGCATCAGGTTCGGCTCGCCGCGCATGTGTTTCCACACGATGTCCGAGCGGTGGTTTTCGGTCATGACCACGATCGGTCCCTGGTCGATGCCCAGATAGTCGCCGTCGACCCAGCCCACGCCCTGAACCATCTTGCCGTGCAGCAGCGCGGGCACGTTCTCGGCCTGGCCCAGCGTCGGGTTGAAGGAATCCAGGAAGCCCCATTCGGTATAGACGCCCGCCCCGTACCTGGCCTTGATGGCCTTGACGCAGGCGGTGACGTCGTCGGGCGCGAAGGGCATGGACCCGGCCGCCGCCGTGGGGGCGATGGTGCCGTCGTCGCGCGCGCCGGGGCCGCGGGCCGAATAGCTGAAGAACTCGCGCTCGCGTCCCTCGACCATCAGCTTGAAATCGCCCGGCCCATCGCAGGCCGTCAGACCCCAGACCTCGGCCGAATAGCCGGTCCAGCCCATCGGATTGTCCGTGCCGTATTTCTTCTGCGCCTGGATGGCGCGGCGGCTGTTCTCGAAATAGTCGAACGGCGCCCCCAGCTCGGTCGACTTGGCGCGCAGCCAGGCGTCCTGAATGCCGCGGAAGTCGATGAACATGTGGCTGTACTGGTGTCCGAACATGGGCGCGAAATGCAGGTGCGCCGGCCCCCATTGGTCGGTCCAGCTGCGGTCATAGACGCTGCACCACTCGGTCCAGACGGTTTCGGGCACAGGGTGGGTCGGGCTGCCCATCGCCATCAGCAGCACGATCATCGCCTCGTTATAGACGTTCCAGTCGTGCGGGATGTGGCCGGTCTCGGGGTGCCAGCCCATCGAGATGCGGTCGGTGCGCACGATGGCCCAATTCCACTCGATGCGATCATAGATGGCCTGGGACAGACGCCGGATCTCGGCCTCTTCGGCGTGGTCGCCGTCGAACCAGCGTGCGGCGAACAGCATGCCGGCGACCAGCAGGGCCGTGTCCACGGTCGACAGCTCGGTCTGACCAAAGCGGTGGCCGGTCTTCATGTCCAGGAAGTGATAGAAGAAGCCCTTGTACCCGCCGACGCCCGTTGCTTCGGGGCCTTGGGGCAGGTCGTGGAAGAAGCGGACGGTGTTCAGGGTGCGGGTGCGCGCTTCTTCGCGCGTCATCCAGCCGCGTTCGACCCCCACGGGCCAGACGGCCAGGGCGAAGCCGACGGCGGCGACCGAGGCGAAGCTCTCGGTGGGCCAGCGGTCGCGGGTCAGGCCATTGGACCGGTCCGTCGCCTCGATGAACCAGCGGAAGGTGCGTTCCTGAAGCTCGTCGATCTCGGGGTCCAGCACCAGCGGCGTCGCGGCGCCCGGTTTGGTCCCACAGGCCCCCAGCGCCAGAGCGGCGGCCCCGGCGGTCGATCCCAGAAGAAACAGACGACGATCCATGGGCGGCCTCATACTCAGAATGAACTCATACCAAAAAAGAAGGGCCGCCTCCCTCTCGCAAGGAAGGCGGCCCCAGGCTCAGGAGATTACCAGCGGTAACGCAGACCCAGCTGGATGCTGCGGGTCGGCAGATACTGGTTCGTCGGCTGACCATACCGGGCGTTGGTGAAGTTGGTCTCGAACGACGAATAGTTTTGGAAGTTGAAGATGTTGATGCCGTCGATGGTGAATTCGACCGCATTGCCGTCCCACAGCTCCAGCGTCTTGGCCAGGCGCAGATCGATCTGGCGGAAGGCGAAGGCGTTGGGGATGATGAAGCTCTTCTTGTCCGGATAGGCGGCGTTCCAGCAGATGGCCGGTCCGGGCAGTTGAGCGTCGGGGCAGCTGTTGATGTTGTACGGCTTGCCCGAAGCCAGGGTCAGGATCGACGACAGCTTCCAGTCGCCCGGAATACGCATCGTGCCCGAGGCGACCAGCCGGTGACGATCGACGTCGGGCGAGTTGAACGTCGGGCTGATGGCCACCGTGGCGTAGTCGAAGTCGAAATTGCCCAGGCCCTGACCACGGCTGCCGTTCTGGGTCGAGTCCGCCAGGGTGTAGGCGACGTTGAAGCCCCAGCCGTCGATGTCGTTGTAGGGACGGTCGATGGTCAGATACATCGCCTTGTATTCGCGCTCACGGCTGTGGTCGGAATAGAAGACGCTGTCGTTGAAGGCGAACGGACGGCTCGTCGACGGATCGATGAACTGCGACGGACGCACGGTCAGCTGGTTCAGGTTGTTGACGTTCAGGCGCGACCACTGGAACTCGTTCTCGGTCTTGGCGTAGCTGAAGGTCAGGGCCGTCTGGATGTCCCAGAACTTCTGACGGATGCCGAAGTTGAACTGATCGGTGCGCGGCGGGGGGGCCGAGTTGTCGATCAGGAACACCTCGCCGTTCGCCGTGGTGCCGGCCAGCAGCGCATCCAGACCTGCCGCCGTGGCGTAGATCGGGTTCCAGGCCACCGTGTCGGTACGGCCGCCGAACGTACCGCCGGCGGGCGAGAAGTAGATGGTCCGGTTGCGCTGATAGGGCTTGAACCGCTCGTCGAAGGCGAAGTTGAAGCCGATGCGGTCGAAGTAACGACCGGCGCCGCCGAAGATCACCGTCCGCTCGTCGCCGAAGACGTCGTAGCTGAAACCGATGCGCGGCTGCCAGGCGTTGGTGTAGGCGTCACGGCCGTTGGTGATGTAGTTGGCCGGGTTCACCGGCGGCTGGAAGGCCGCATTGGTCTGGAAGGCGGCGATCAGGTCGCGCACCACCTGAGGCGTGGAATAGTCGTTGTTGACCGCGTTGTCCTCATAGTCCCAACGCAGGCCGATGTTCAGTTCCAGCTTGTCGGTGATCTGCCAGTCGTCCTGGATGTACAGGCCCCAGACGTTGTTTTCCGCCTCGGTCGGATCAACCGGCAGGTTGACGCTGACCTGGGTCGGGATGGTGGTCGAACCGAAGATCTCCGGCCGCGCCTGCACATCGTAGGTGAAGAACGGGTTGCGGTTGAACTCCTTGGACACGCCCAGCGTCTGCCTGGAGTATTTCACGCCCATTTTCAGGGTGTGGCTGCCCATCCACTGCAGGTCGGTGAAGGTCAGGTCGTTCTTGATGGTCCAGGCTTCCTGATCCAGGTCCTGGTTGTTCGCGCCGCCACCGAAGTTGAAGATGGTCGCTTCGATCTGGTTGTAGGCGAAGTTGAACGCGCCGCCCGCCACGTTGTCGCGGAACACCACATACCGGCCCGCCGACTGGTCGAAGTTCAGCGCGCGCGGGTTGTAGACCGAGTTGAAATAGTCGATCGAGAACTCGTTCAGGAAGCCATCGCCCTGATACTGGTGACGCAGAACAATCGAGCGGGTCGAGCCGTTCACCGCCGTGGCGCGGTCACGCGACGTCGGGCCGTTGCCGAAGTCACGAACGTCCTGCTCCTCGCGATAGGTCGCCGACAGGTCGATGCGCTGGCGGTCGTCGATCTGCCAGGACAGCTTGCCGAAGGCCAGGTCTTCCTCGAACGGCGCCTCGAAGGTGCCCAGCTCGTTGGTGAACAGGCCATTGTAGGCCGTCTGGTTCAGGAACACCGAACGTTCGCGCGTCTCTTCCTTGCGCTCATAGCTCAGGAAATAGTGCAGCGTGTCCTCGATGATCGGGCCGCCGACCGAGCCGCCGTACTGCAGGCGGTCCAGGCGGGCCTTGGACTCGCCGCGACGACGGGCGAATTCGTTCTGGGCCGTCCAGTCGCCGTTCTGCCAGAAGACGAAGGCGTCGCCGGTGAAGGTGTTGGTGCCCGAACGCGTGACCGAGGTGATGATGGCCGACGAAGCCTGTTCGTACTCGGCCTTGAAGTTCTGGGTCAGGACGCGGAATTCCTGAACCGCGGCCTGCGGGAACGGGTTGCCGCGGCTGTCATCCTGGCCGGCGATGCCGCCGTCGGTGATCAGCGACTTCTGGCTCTGGCCGTCGATGAAAACGTTTACAGTCAAGCTCGGCTGACCGCCCGCCGAGATGGTGCGTTCGGTGTCGCCTTCCTGCACCTGCACGCCGGGAGCCAGGGCGGCGAAGTTCAGGAAGTTGCGGCTGATCTGCGGCAGGTCGTTGATCTGCTGCTGGGTGACGTTGGTGGCCACTTCCGAAGTGCGGACTTCCAGCAGGCGGCGGCCGGTCACGACGATGTCGTCAACCGCGGCGGCGCCGTCGGCGGGCGCGGCCGAGGCGGCGCTGACGTCCAGATTCAGCGTGGTGACCTGACCCAGGCCGATGGTCACGGTGTCGGTGGTCGACTGGCCGTCCGCCGTGGTCACGGTGACGCGGAAGGTGCCGGGGCGCAGGCCGGGGATGACATAGCCGCCGTCAGCCGACACGCGGCCGCGGTTGACATAGCCGGTCGACACTTCGGTCGCGGTGACCGTGCCGCCGGTCTCGATCTGGCCGCTGTCATAGACGGTGCCGCGCAGGGTCGCCGTGGACGACTGAGCCATGGCTCCGCCGGCCGCCAGCAGGGACGCCGCGACCGCCAGGGCCGAAACGGTCCCCAGGGTGCGATAACGTTGGGTCTTGATGGTCATGGGCTTTTCTCTCCCCCTCAGGAAACAAGGACCGGTTCGGGCGCAGGCCCGCCGGCTGTGGTTTTCGGAACGACGACGCTGCTGGACTGGCGGACAATCAGTTCCGGGGTGACAACCTCGCGAGAGGTGTCGGACCGGTCCCGACTGCCGATCATACGGACCAGGCGCTCCAGCGCGCGTCGGCCGGTTTCGGCGATGTTGATGCGCATGGTCGTCAGCGACGGGCGCATCAGGGCGGCGATGGGCACGTCGTCGAAACCGACCACGGCCACATCCTCGGGGCAGCGGACGCCCCGGTCCTGCAGGGCCAGAAGGGCGCCCACAGCCATCATGTCGTTGGCGGCGAAGACCGCATCGGGGCGCGACGGCCCGTCCAGCAGCTCCAGACAGGCCGCATGGCCCGCCGCCTGGGAGAAGTCGCCGCGCAGACTGACGGGCGTCAGGCCGGCCTCGCGCACGGCCTTTTCATAACCGGCCAGACGCGCCTGGGCCTCGGCGTTATGCGCCGGCCCGCCGATATGGGCGATGCGTGTGCGGCCTTGGTCGATCAGATGCCGGACGGCGGTCACGGCCCCGCCGTGGTTGTCGACCACCACCGAGGGGCGTTTGGCGTCCAGATCGCCGCCGTTCATCAGCAGCACGGGCATGCCGCCCGCCAGGCCGCCGGCCAGCTTTTCCCCGTCCAGATGCGGCGACAGGACGATCAGACCATCGACGCGCCCGCGCATCGAGCGAATGGCGGCCGCCGCCTCTTCGGCGTCGTCGTGCGAACTGGAGACGATCAGGTGATAGCCCGCCTGACGCGCCGCCAGGTCCAGGCCGCGGATCAGCTCGGAAAAGAACTCGCCGAACAGGTCCGGCAGGATGACGCCGACACTGCTGGTGCGGCTGGTCGACAGGCTGCGAGCGCCGCTGTGCGGGACGTAGTTCAGGGCCTCGACCGCCTCCAGCACCCGCTTGCGCGTGGGTTCGGTCACTTGACCGGCGCCGGTCAGCACGCGCGACACCGAGGCCACGGAGACGCCCGCCATGCTGGCGACGTCGCGAATCGTGGCCGGCTTCACCATGCCGCCCGTCCGCCGTCGATGAAGGGGGTCGCTGCGCGTCCCAAGCCGTTCTCCCTGGCCGCTCCATGGTTCCGGCCCCCTTGACGAGGGTCCGTCCGTGAAACTTCTGTAACCGATTACATGGCACAGTCGCCCCGCGCCCCGCAAGGGCCCATATTTCGCCACACATGAGATGCGGCATTTTCGCGACGATCCGCCGCGTGCCCCCCGATCAGGGGCGAATGCGGCCGTAGAACGCCTCGATCAGATCCAGCCGCGCCTTGAACGGCATGGGCCGGGCCTCGGCGCCGTCATTGCCGAACTCCAGCAGATGATCGGCCTGGCGGCGAAAGTCGGGCCAGCCGGGACGACCCGCGCCGTTGGGATCACCGGCGGCGGCGAAGGCGGTCCAGTAGTCGGCCATCAAGGTCGCGGCGCGCTGGTCCCGTTCGCCCATGGGCCAGTTCGAGGTGTGCAGATTGTCGAACACATAGGGCCGCTCCGACGCATGGGTGGCGCCGTCGTGCGGCTCGGGATTCGGGTCGGGCACGACGTCGAAACGATAGAGGAAGGTCGGGTTTCCGGCGCCCGCATGCAGCCGCGCCAGCGCCCGCACCGGCTCGTTGAAGGCCAGGTCGCTGATGACATGGGCGTTGTACCCGGCCAGGCCGCCATAGGCTTCGTGGAAGGCCACGCGCTCCTGAACCGTCATGGCGTCGTCGATCTCGCCATAGGGGCTGATCTCGGTCGGTTTGATCCACCAGAACTCGGCGCTGTTGGTCCCCAGCATCAGGGGAACCGGCGCCTGACGCCCGGCCTGGAACGCCGCCATCACGTCCTCGGTCACCACCACCCCGTCGATGGGCAGATTGTCGCCGCCATAGAAGCTGGGCGCCGGGCGCAGCAGCCGCTCGGCCGGAATGGCGCGCAGTGCCTGGGCCGTGGCGTCGGCGAACCCCGCCTGGTCGGCCCAGGCGGCGCCGCGATCCTGAAGCGAGGGGCGGCCCGAGGCGCTGGGCCGGCCCAGCGGCGCGCCCTCGTCGCGGCCCAGGCCCGACTGGATCACCGCCTTGTGGAACAGGCCCCGAGCGGCGGGAGAGATCATCAGCCGCGTCACCGCCGCGCCGCCCGCCGATTCGCCGAAGACGGTGACATTGCCCGCATCGCCGCCAAAGCCGCCGATGTTGTCGCGCACCCATTCCAGGGCCGCGACGATGTCCATCATGCCATAGTTGCCGCCCGCCTCGCTCGCCGGGCGTTCGGCCGCCAGAGCCGGATGATCGAAGAAGCCGAAGCGCCCCAGGCGATAGTTGACCGTGACCACCACCACGCCGCGCCGGGCCAGGTTCGATCCGTCATACAGCGCCGCCGTGCCCGAGCCGTTGTTGAACCCGCCGCCGTGGATCCAGACCATGACCGGTAGCGGCCGATCCCGGTCCGTCGGCGCCCAGACGTTCAGCGTCAGACAGTCCTCGCTGATCGGCGGCGGCCCGACGCCGGGGTCGCCGTTCGAGGGCGGCTGGATGCACAGGGCGCCGTATTGGGTCGCGGGCCGCACCTGGGTCCAGGTCGCCGGTGTCTGGGGAGGTCGCCAGCGCAGCGCCCCCACCGGCGGCGCGGCGTAGGGCAGACCCTTGAAGCTTTCGACGCCCGCATCGACGGCGCCCGCGACGGCGCCCTGGCGCGTCTGGACCACGGGTGCGGCGGCGTCAGGCTGGGTCATCAGGGTCAGGGCGGCGACAATCGAAGCGAGGAACATGGCGCAACCCTAGTGGGCCGCCCGGCCCTGCAAAGTCAAAATTGGTGACGTGCGCCGGAACCAGACCGGACCTTGACCGTTGTGCGCGGATTGCGGCGGGGATTGTGTTGGACGATTTGGTCAAGGCGGACGACAGGGCGGTCGATCTGGCGACGGCCTTCGACGCCTCGCCGAACCCCTATATGCTGCTGACGCCCGAGCTGCGTTATGCGGGCATGAACCAGGCCTATCTGGACGTCACCCGTCGACGCCGCGAAGACCTGATGGGCCGCCACGTCATGGAGGCGTTCGACGCCAACGGCGACACCACCAACGCCGACCTACTGCGTCACTCGTTCGAGAAGGTTCTGGCCACCGGGGAAACCGACCGGATCGCCATACTGCACTACGCCATCCCCCTGCCCGACGACGCCGGGGCGCTGCGTTACGTCGACAAATACTGGAGCTGCACCCACACCCCGGTCCGCGACGACGGGGGGCGCCTGCGCTTCATCCTGCAGCACACGACCGACATCACCGAACTTCACGCCCTGCGGAGCCAGGCCGGACGCGGTCGCGCGGATGAGGGGCAAGCCGTGGACGCCCTGCTGGGCGGGCGCGTTATGCGCCAGGCCGAGGATATCCAGGAGAAGAACCGCCAGCTGGAAACCGAACGCACCCGCCTGTTCGAGCTGTTCCTCCAGGCGCCGGGCTTCATCGCCGTGCTCAGCGGGCCGGACCATGTGTTCGAACTGACCAACGCCGCCTATGCGACGGTGATCGGCCGTACGGGCGTCGAGGGCCGCACTCTGCGCGACGCCCTGCCCGATCTGGCGGGTCAAGGCTTCTACGAACTGCTGGACAATGTCTATCAGACCGGCGAGCCGTATGAGGGCAAAAACCAGAAGATCCGGCTGCAGCGCACGCCCGACGGGCCGCTGGAAGACCTGTTTCTGAACTTCATCTACCAGCCGATCCGCGACGGAGCGGGCAAAATCGCGGGCATCTTCGTTCAGGGGCACGACGTCACCGAAACCGTCCTGGCCGCCGAACGGCAGAAGCTGATGATCGACGAACTGAACCACCGGGTGAAGAACACCCTGGCCACGGTCCAGTCCATCGCCATGCAGACGGCCCGCCACCACCCCGATCCCAAGGGGTTCGCCGAGGCGTTCCAGTCGCGGCTGATGTCGCTGTCGCACACCCACGACCTCTTGACCCGCAGCCATTGGGAAGGCGCCGATCTGCGCGCGGTGCTGCAACACGAAACCGACGCACGAGGCGGTCCGACCCGCATCGTGCCCAACGGCCCGCCGGTGGCGCTGGACCCGGCCCAGGTGCTGTCGCTGGGCATGGTGTTCCACGAACTGGCGACCAATGCGGGCAAGTATGGCGCCCTGTCGACGCCGGACGGGCGGGTGTTCGTGGACTGGTCGGTGGCCGACCAGCGCGCGCCGCGGTTGCATCTGACCTGGCGCGAAAGCGGCGGCCCGCCGGCCCAGCCGCCCCAGAAGCACGGTTTCGGCAGTCGTCTGATCGAACGCAATGTGCGTCATGATCTGGCGGGCGAGATCGAACTGCACTACGGCCCGGAAGGGTTCAGGGCGGACATATCCATGCCGCTGCGCAGGGGGGAGTGACGGTTCATGGACGCGCTGACGGGACGACGCATTCTGGTGGTCGAGGACGAATCCCTGGTCGCCATGCTGATCGAAACGATCCTGGAAGACCTGGGCTGCATTCCGGTGGGGCCGGCTGCGACCGTGCCCGAGGCCCTCAGCCTGATCGAAGGCGACACGGCGATCGAAGCCGCCCTGCTGGACGTCAATGTGGCGGGCCAGCAGGTGTTTCCGGTCGCCGAGGCCCTGGCCGCGCGCGGCGTGCCCATCGTCTTCTCGACCGGCTATGGCGAAGCGGGGCTGGAGGACCAGTGGCGCGGTCGCCCGACCCTGCAGAAGCCCTTTACCGAGGCGGCGGTGGAACAGGCGATCCGGCAGGCGCTGGGGGCCTAGCGCCTGACGTCCTTCAGCACGGCGCGCGCCGCATTATGGCCCGGTGCGCCGGTGACCCCGCCGCCCGGGTGGGCGCCCGATCCGCATAGATAAAGGCCCGGAATCGGCATCCGATGATCGGCGTGGCCCAGCACCGGCCGGGCGCTGAACAACTGATCCAGCGTCAGCCGCCCGTGGAAGATGTCGCCGCCGACCAGGCCGAACCGCCGCTCCAGATCGCGCGGCCCCAGGGCCAGCCGCCCCAGCACCGAGGCCTTGAAGCCCGGCGCATGGCGATCGACCGTCTGGATCATCAGGTCGGCCACCGTCTCGCGATGGTCGTCGGCCAGATCGGGCGACACGTGCTGGCAGAACAGGCTGGCGACATGGGCGCCGGGCGGGGCCAAGCTGTCGTCCAGGGTCGAGGGGATCAGCATCTCGACGATCGGGTCCGACGACCAGCCGTTCAGTCGCGCCTGGGCGTGGGCGCGGTCCATATAGGCCAGGCTGGGGGCGATGATGATGCCCGCCGTCAGATGGTCCCCCGCCTCGGGCAGGGCCGTGAAGCGCGGCAGTTCGGACAGGGCTAGGTTCATGCGGAACGTCCCGGACCCAGACGCATAGCGCCCCATCCGCTCGGTGAAGTCCGCCGGAACCATGGCCGGATCGACCAGCCGGTCGAACAGCAGGCGCGGATGCAGGTTCGACACCACGGCCCGGCCGCGCACGACATCGCCGCCTTCGGTCACCGCCCCGACCGCCCTGCCCTTTTCGGTCAGCACCTGGGCCACGGGCGCATCCAGCCGGATATCCACCCCCTGTTCGACACAGGCCGCCGCCATGGCCTGGGTGATGGCGCCCATGCCGCCGATGGCGTGACCCCAGGCGCCCGGCTTGCCATTCACCTCGCCAAAAACGTGGTGCAGCAGCACATAGGCCGAGCCGGGGGTATAGGGGCTGGCGTAGTTGCCGACCACGCTGTCGAAGCCAAACAGGGCCTTGATCGGATCGCTGTCGAACCAGCCGTCCAGCCAGTCGCCCGCCGACTTGGCGAACAGGTCCAGAAGGTCGCGCCGCCCCTGCACGTCCAGCCCCGCCGCCTGCCGCCCCAGCCGCCCGGCCGACAGCAGCTCCGGCAGGACCGCCAGCCAGCCCCCCTCGGCCATGTTCGGCGGCGGCCGCAGGATCCAGTCGCGCAGCACCCCGGCCACGACCTCCAGCCGCCGCTCGTATTCGGGCAGGCGTTCGGCGTCGCGCGCCGAGAATTTGGCCACCTGCCCCTGCGTCCGCCCCTCGCCCGCCAGCAGGTAGCGACCGTCGTCCAGCGGCAGGAAGTTCGCCGCCCGCCGCTCGACCACCCTCAGCCCATGGCGGGCCAGGTCCATGTCGGCGATGACGCGCGGGTTCAGCAGGCTGACGGTGTAGCTGGCGGTCGAGTTGCGGAAGCCGGGATGGAATTCCTCGGTCACCGCCGCGCCGCCGACGACGCCGCGCCGCTCCAGCACCGTGACCTTCAACCCCGCCCGCGCCAGATAGAAGGCGCAGACCAGCCCGTTATGCCCCCCGCCCAGAATGACGACATCGGTCTGCGTCTCGGCCATGCGGTCGCCCCCCTCGCCCACCTGCCATAGCAGCCGGACCCGGGCGCGTCAGCCGCGACGCACGGCGGCGAACCATCCCGTCTCCGTCCTCTGAACCGATCCGGCCACGGCCAGGACGGCCAGCATCTCGCGCACCCTGGCCTCTCGCGTGCGGCGCGTGCCGCCGTCGAACCGGGCGGACAGGGCTTCGGCCTCCACGGGCGCGCCGCTGCGGCGCAGGGTGGCCAGAAGCGATGACGCCAGACCTTCGGGCGATGGCGGAAGGGTCGGGCGCACCGCCGCCGGCGCCAGGCTGACCTCGATCTGAACCGGCCGGGCCGCCACCGCCACCCGCGCCGCCTGATAGGCGGGCCGCAGGAAGCGCACCAGGCCGCGCGCCTCCTCATCCGCCCGCTCGCGGTTCAGCCGGGCCAGGGCGGCGACGACCGCCGCATCGTCCATGTCGGCAGGCCAACCATAGGCCAGGGCCGTCTGCGCATCTATGCGGCGGTGCAGATGGTCCAGCAGGCGCACCAGCCCCCGGTCGCAGACCTCACGTTCCGCCTCGGTCAGAACGGCCCCGGACGCCAGACGGTCCCTGGCGTTGTACAGGCCCGTCATCGTCAGATCGGGATGGTCGGCCAGGACGCGCGCGCGCAGGGCGTCCATCTCCTCGGCCAGGGCGCCCAGCTCCACCCCCGCCGCCCCGTCCAGATCGGGGAAGGGAAAGGCGTCGAAACAGGCGCTCTTCACATAGACGGCGTCCTTGTCATAGACGCCGATGCGGCCCGAATTGGCCACGAACCACGCACGGTGAAGGCGCGACGACAGAACACCCAGAATGCGCGCGTCATCGCTGGCCACCACCACCAGCTTGTTGTCCGGCAGGATGTCCGCCTCCAGAAATCGGAACCAGCGGTGCTTGGCCGTCTCGACCGTGACGATGTAGCGTTTCAGCCCTTCCAGCGCCGGGCGCATCTCGCGGCGCGGCTCGCCGAGTATCCACCAATTGTCGCGGTAGACCACACGATTGTTGCGCTCCCTTTCAGGCTTCACCGCTTCCAGAAGATGCTGATACAGGCCCGGATGTTTCCGTCGGACGTCAGCCTCGTCCCAGCCGAACAAATCAATCACCTTCAAATCCCTGGTCCGTCCAGCCAGGTCGCGACCGTTCCGGTAACCGCGAACGGGCGGGTCCGCGCCTTCAGACGATGCAGACAGCAAGGCTTCCGCTCGCTGGGCCGTAACCAGAAAGCCCGCGCCATGCAGTTTGACGCCCGGCGAACACAGCCCATCATTGGCCTTCAGCGCCTCCGACCGAGAAGCCGCGCCATCGACCGTCAGATCCGCCGCTATCATTCCGCAGGTCTCACGCAACGCGATGCGCGGCGCATCCGTATTCAGCCCCTCTTCGGTCACCACGGTCAGCAGCCGCCCCTGCCCGTCCGGTTCACCGCGTTCAGCCACGGTCATGGCGATGCGGACCGCCGCCCGGTCCCCGCCCTTCAGCCAGGGATGGTCGGGAATGGCGAAGACCAGCCGCATCGGCGGGCGGCCGCTCAGATGATGCTCCAGCACGCGGCGCGAAAAGGTCTGGGTGATCGAATTGGTGGTGATGAAGCCGAACCGGCGCAGGTTCGATCCCGGCCGCGTCAGGATCTCGGCCGCCCGATCCCACCAGGCGGTGACCAGGTCGGCCGACCGGAACCGTCCCTGACGCACATGCCACAGGGCGTCGACATAGCCGGGCCCTAGTTCGCGCCGCATGTCCTTGCCGCCGATGAAGGGCGGATTGCCCACGATGAAATGCACGTCGGGCCAGGCGGCGGGGCGCGGATCGACATAGCGCACCACCTCGACCGCCTCGTCGTCGGCCTCGAACAGACAGGGCGCGCCTCCGGTCCCGCCCGCGCGTGTCCACCGTCGCGGCCGCCCCCGTCCATCCATGGCCATCTCGACCCGCGACCAGGTCAACAGGGCGTCACGGTGCTGGATCTTCTCGAAATTCCTCAGGATCGGCTCGGACGGCTGGGCATCGCCGAACAGCCTGAAATGCCATTGCAGATAGCCGATCCACATCACCATCTCGGCGATCCAGGCGGCATAGGCGTTCTTTTCGATGCCCCAGAACTGCTCCGGCCCCACCGTATGGCCGTCCAGCGCCAGGCTGGCCTGGGCCTCGCCCAACTCGGCCAGGACGCCCAGGACCTCGCCCTCCAACGCCTTCATCATCCCCATGGCGACATACAGGAAATTGCCGGTGCCGCAGGCCGGGTCCAGCACGCGGACATGACACAGCTGGCGGTGAAACTCGCGCACAGCCTTTCGGGCCGCCTTCTCGTCTCCGGCCAGATAAAGACCGATGGCCCGCGCCTCGACCGCCTCCCAGTCCGCGCGCAAAGGCTCCATCACCGTCGGCTCGACCAGCCGTTCGACATAGGCGCGCGGCGTATAGTGGGCGCCCAGTTCGGTGCGCTCACGCGGGTCCAGCGCCTGTTCCAGCAGGGCGCCGAAGATGGCCGGCTCGACCGACGCCCAGTCCCGCCGCGCCGCCGCGATCAGGGCCTCCAGTTCCGCGTCCGTGATCGGCAGGGTGGTGGCGTGTTTGAACAGGCCGCCGTTGAACCGCCTCAGATCCTGGCGGATGGCGGCGCAATGGCCGCCCTCGTCCATCCGCCGAAAGAAATCGCCCGCGCCCTTGTGGAACTGGTCCGCCTGGCCGCGATAGCTCTCCAGAAAGGCCAGGAACCCCCGCCGTTCGATCAGTCCGACACTGTCGGCGAACATGGCGAAGATGCACTGCATGACGAACAGGGCCGTCTGATTGGCCCAGGCGGCGCGCGTGGCCGCATCCGGCGCGCCCGACGGGCCGTTCGGCACCCGCGCCCCGATGGAGCGCACCAGCCAGGCCAGGCGCGTCGCGATGTCGGTGGTCACCTCGGCCACCTTCTGGGCCGGGTCCAAGCTCATCGGATCGACCCAGACACGGCGCAGCCGCTCGCGGATCGCCGGATCGGCCAGATCCGTCAATTCGATGCGATACCGCGCCCGATCCGGGAAAGGCGCATAGGCCTTTCCCTGCCGCGCAAAGTCGGACCACAGTTCGATGGCGCGGCCCACATCGACGACGATCAGAAAAGGCGGCCATTCATCCAGAGCCTTGGCGTAGCCCTCGGCCTGGCGTTTGGCGGCGCGCATCAGCCGTTCCAGCGCGGCCTCGGAAACCGGGACCGTCCGACGTCCGCGGCCGCCGACCAGGGCCAGTTGCGGCTGCGGGTCCAGGTCGCCGCCATGGCGCCGCTTTCGCGACTGCTTGGCCTCCAGCACGAAGGCGCCGCGTCGATAGCAGTCGATGAAACCGGGATGGGATGTCCCGTCTTCGTGCTGGAAACGCACGGGGCGCTCGAAACAGTAATCGAGGTCGCCGACCCGCGTCTCGTCCGGCGCAGGCGCCCCCACCAGCCGGCACAACTGGCTGATGAAGCCCTGATAGTGCGCGCGTTCGGAAATCCCCGCCGCGCTCCAGACCTGGATGAAGTCGTCGATGTCCATGCTTGCCCCCTGAAGGGCAAGACAACCTCAGATCATATATCAATGCAACCTAGGATGGATCGCCGCCGACGTATCGCGCATGCAGCATCGGCTTGCCCAGCCAATAGGCCAGCTCGGCGGGGCGGTCGATGTCCCAGACGGCCAGGTCGGCGGCCAGGCCCTTCCTGATGCGGCCGACGTCGGCATAAAGACCCAGGGCGCGGGCCGCCTCGCGGGTGGCGCCGGCCAGGGCCTCTTCCGGCGTCAGGCGGAACTGGACGCAGGCCAGGTTGATCGCGGCCGTCATCGAGGCAAGCGGCGAGGTGCCGGGGTTGCAGTCGCTGGCCACCGCCATCTTCACCCCATGCTGGCGGAACAGGGCGATGGGCGGCGCCTGGGTCTCGCGCAGCATCAGGTATGCGCCGGGCAACAGCACGGCGACCACCCCCGCCTGGGCCATGGCCTTCACGCCCTCTTCGGTCGTGTGCTCGACATGGTCGGCCGACAGGGCGCCATAGCGGGCGGCCAGAGCGGCCCCGCCCCCGTCCGACAACTGGTCGGCATGCAGCCGCACCGGCAGGCCCAGGCTGCGCGCCCGCTCGAACAGGCGCGAGACCTCTGCGGTCGTGAAGGCGATGGGCTCGCAATAGGCGTCCACCGCGTCGACCAGATCGTGGTCGTGCGCGGCCGTCAGGATGTCGCCGATGGCCAGATCGACATAGGCATCGCGGTCGTCGCGATGCTCGGGCGGCAGGGCGTGCAGGCCCAGATAGCTGGTGCGGACGCGCACCCCGCCTTCCTTGCCGATGCGGCGGGCGACCCGCAGCATCTTCAACTCGGCCTCCATGTCCAGGCCATAGCCGGACTTGATCTCGACCGTGGTGACGCCGGTGGCCTTCAACCCTTCCAGGCGGCCCATGGCGCTGTCGAACAGGTCGTCCTCGCTGGCCTCGCGCGTGGCGCGCACGGACGAGACGATGCCGCCGCCGGCTTTGGCTATCTCCTCATAGGTGGCGCCGCCCAGCCTCTGTTCGAACTCGCCCGAGCGGTCGCCGCCGAAGACCAGATGGGTGTGGCAGTCGATCAGCCCCGGCGTGACCCAGCGCCCGCCCAGCAGATCGGTCTCGGCCGCCTTGTGCTTGGGCAGTTCGCCGCGCGGCCCGGCCCAGACGATCTTGCCGTGATGGATCAGGATGGCCCCGTCCTCGACCGCGCCATAGGGTTCGTCCGACTGGACCATGGTGGCCAGGCGGCACTCGGTGATCAGTCGGTCGGCCTTGATCATCGCGACTGGAACCCCATCAGCAGTTCGCAGAACCAGCGCCCGGCCGTCAGCGAGCCCAGGTCGCCGATCTCCAGCGACGGATCGTATTCGGTCAGATCGACGGCCCCGACCTTGGCATGAGCGCCGATGATGCGCGTGGCGGCGAAGACGTCGTGCACGGACACCCCGCCTGGCCGCGCGCCGGGGCTGGCCGGCCACTGGCTGCGGTCGATCACATCGATGTCGAAATCGACGTAGAGGACGTCGCACAGGTCCGACAGACGCTCCAGCTCCTCGGCCACGACCGCCGCCAGGCCCCGCGCGCGGCATTCGCCCGCCATGCGCACCGAAATCCCCGCCGCCTTCGCCTTGTCGTGCGCCCGTTTCGTGTTGGCGAAGGGGGCCAGGCCGACCTGGCTGATACGGCGCCCGTCCAGTCCGTCTTCCAGCAGCGCCTGGATCGGATTGCCGTTGGTCAGACCCTGGTCGGTGTCGCGCAGGTCGAAATGGGCGTCCAGCGTCAGCACCCCCACCCGTTCCAGCCCCAGACCATGCACGCCCGGCCGGGTGATGGCGTTATTGCCGCCGATCAGCACCGTCAGCGCCCGCGCACCTTGCGCCGCCACCGCGTCACGCACAGGCGCAAAGGCGTCGGCCGGCGACACGGCCTTCAGCGGCACGTCGCCCGCGTCATGAACCGCTGTCTCCAGACTGACGCCCGTCTCGACGTCATAGGTCGAAAAACGCGGCAGAACGGCCCGGAACGCCTTCGGCCCCAGGTCGCACCGGCCCGGCGTCAGAGACCGCTCGTTCAACGGCGCCCCGATCAGGGCGACCGGCGCGCTTGGGTTATCGCCGACAAGGTCGCCGACCGACCGCCAGCCCAGGGCTTCCGACTCTTCCATGCCTCTCCATAACCCCTTCTCCCCTTGCGGGAGAAGGTGGCGCGCAAAGCGTGACGGATGAGGGGTCACGCCGAACTGTCCGAGCAACCCCTCATCCGTCAGGCCTGCGGCCTGCCACCTTCTCCCGCAAGGGGAGAAGGGATAGGAAGCGCGCATGACTCAACAACAGACCCCGAACACCCGCATCGTCCGCGCGCCCCGTGGCCCCGAAATGACCGCCAAGACCTGGGCGGCCGAGGCGGCCCTGCGCATGATGATGAACAACCTTGATCCCGAGGTGGCCGAGCGGCCCGAGGATCTGGTCGTCTATGGCGGCATCGGCAAGGCGGCGCGCGACTGGGTCGCCTTCGACCACATCGTCGAGCAGTTGCGGGCGCTGGAGGCGGACCAGACCCTGCTGGTCCAGTCGGGCAAGCCGGTCGGGGTGTTCCGCACGCATGAGGATGCGCCGCGGGTGCTGATCGCCAACTCCAACCTGGTGCCCAAATGGGCGACCTGGGAGCATTTCAGCGAACTCGATCGCAAGGGTCTGATGATGTACGGCCAGATGACGGCCGGGTCGTGGATCTACATCGGCACCCAGGGCATCGTTCAGGGCACCTATGAGACCTTCATGGAGGCGGGGCGCCAGCACTACGGCGGCGACTGGTCGGGCAAATGGATCCTGACGGCGGGCCTGGGCGGCATGGGCGGGGCGCAACCGCTGGCCGCCACCATGGCCGGCGCTTCGTGCCTGGCGGTGGAATGCCAGCGCAGCCGGATCGAGATGCGCCTGCGCACCCGTTATCTGGACGTGATGGCCGAAGACCTGGACGAGGCCCTGCGCCTGATCGACCAGGCCAAGATCGAAGGAAAAGCCATATCCGTCGGACTGTTGGGCAATGCGGCGGATGTTCTGCCTGAACTAATCAAGCGCGGCGTCCGGCCCGATCTGGTCACCGACCAGACCAGCGCCCACGACCTGGTGAACGGCTATCTGCCCAAGGGCTGGACGGTCGCGGAATGGGAGGAAAAGCGCCAGTCGGACCCCGACAGCGTGCGCGAGGCGGCGGCGCAATCAATCGTTGATCATGTCGAGGCCATGCTGGCCTTCCAGGCGATGGGCGTGCCGACCACCGACTATGGCAACAACATCCGCCAGGTCGCCTTCGACCGGGGCGTGCAGAACGCCTTCGACTTCCCCGGCTTCGTGCCCGCCTATATCCGCCCGCTGTTCTGTCGGGGGATCGGCCCCTTCCGCTGGGCCGCCTTGACCGGCGATCCGGAGGATATCCGCAAGACCGACGCGGCGATGAAAAAGCTGTTCCCCGACAACGCTGGGCTGCACCGCTGGCTGGACATGGCGGGCGAGCGGATCGCCTTCCAGGGCCTGCCCGCCCGCATCTGCTGGATCGGCCTGGGCGACCGCCATCGGGCGGGTCTGATGTTCAACGAGATGGTGGCCTCGGGCGAGCTTTCCGGCCCCATCGTCATCGGCCGCGATCACCTGGACTCCGGCTCGGTCGCCAGTCCGAACCGCGAGACCGAGGCCATGATGGACGGGTCGGACGCCGTGTCCGACTGGCCCCTGCTGAACGCCCTGCTGAACACGGCCTCGGGCGCGTCGTGGGTGTCGTTGCACCACGGCGGCGGGGTCGGCATGGGCTATAGCCAGCATTCGGGCGTGGTCATCGTCGCGGACGGCACGCCCGAGGCGGCGAAACGGCTGGAACGGGTTCTCTGGAACGACCCGGCGACGGGTGTGATGCGCCATGCCGACGCTGGCTATGACATTGCGAAAGACGCCGCGCGCGCCAACGGTCTGAACCTGCCCAGCCTCGGCTGAACCTAGGAGTCTGATATGGAATTCGCCGCTGTCGCCCTGCCGCTTGCGCTCGGGATCATCATGTTCGGCCTGGGGCTGGACCTGACGCCCGCCGATTTCGTTCGCGTGGCCAAACAGCCCAAGGCGGCGGCGGTGGCCCTGGCCTGTCAGCTGCTTCTGCTTCCGGCGATCTGTTTCGGACTGGTGCTGGCGTTCCAGCTGCCGCCGATCCTGGCGGTGGGCATGCTGCTGCTGGCGGCCTCTCCGGGCGGGACGACGGCGAACCTGTATAGCCATCTGTTCCGCGGGGACGTGGCGCTGAACATCTCGCTGACGGCGATCAATTCGGTCATCGCGGTCATCACCCTGCCGGTCATTACCAATCTGGCCATCGCCTGGTTCCGGCCCGGCGACCTGAGCGTCGGCCTGCAGTTCGCCAAGGCGCTGGAGGTGTTCGTGATCGTGCTGGCGCCCGTCGCCCTGGGCATGGTGGTGCGCGCGATCAAGCCGGAGTTCGCCCGGGCGATGGACAAGCCCGTGCGGATCGCCTCGGTGGCCATTCTGGTGCTGGTGATCGCCGGTTCGGTGGCCAGCAGCTTCGACCTGCTGGCGTCGAACTTCCTGCTGCTGGGCGGCATCACCACGGCCTTCTGCGTGCTGAGCCTGTCGGTCGGCTATATCGTGCCGCGCCTGCTGAAGATCCAAAAGCCCCAGGCGGTGGCCAGCGCCTTCGAGGTCGGCATTCACAACGCCACCCTGGCCATCGTGATCGCCCAGGGCGTGCTGGGTCGGCCGGACATGTCGCTGCCGGCGGCCATCTATGGGGTTTTGATGTTCCCGATCGCGGCACTGTTCGGCCTGCTGATCACGCGACGCCAGGCCCGCTGAACACCCAAAAGACCCCTCGTAAACCGAGCAATGTGACCATGACCCTGACCATCGGCCAGTCTCCCCTGACCCTGTCTCAACTGCGCGCCGTGCTGGAGGGGCCGGTCACCGTCGGCCTGACCGACGCCGCCTGGGCCGATGTGGACAAGGGCGCGGCGACCGTGGCGGCGATTCTGGCCGAGGGCCGCACCGTCTATGGCATCAACACCGGGTTCGGCCTGCTGGCCAACACCTCCATCGCGGCCGAAGACCTGGAGACGCTGCAGAAGAACCTGGTGCTCAGCCACGCCACCGGCGTCGGGCCGCTGCTGAGCGAGCCGGTCACCCGCCTGCTGATGGTGCTGAAGATCGCCAGCCTGTCGAAGGGCGCCTCGGGCATCCGGCGTGAGACGCTTCAGGCCCTGATCGGCCTGGTCAACGCCGACATCCTGCCGTGCATTCCGTCCAAGGGGTCGGTCGGCGCATCGGGCGATCTGGCGCCTCTGGCGCACATGAGCTGCGTCCTGATCGGTGTGGCCCAGGCGCGGGTCGGGGGCCAGACCCTGCCGGCCGAGGCGGCCTTGGCCAAGGCGGGGCTCAAGCCCATCGTCCTGGGGCCGAAAGAGGGTCTGGCCCTGCTGAACGGCACCCAGTGTTCGACGGCCCTGGCCCTGGCCGGCCTGTTCGCGGCCGAGGCCTGTTTCGCCGCCGCCATCGCCGCCGGCGCCCTGTCGGTCGATGCGCTGAAGGGGTCGGACGCCCCGTTCGATCCGCGCATCCACGCCCTGCGCGGCCAGCCGGGCCAGATTGACGTGGCGGCGCGCTTACGTGCCCTGATGGCCGACAGCGCCATCCGCGACAGCCACCGCGAGGGCTGCCACAAGGTTCAGGATCCCTACTCCCTGCGCTGCCAGCCCCAGGTGATGGGCGCGGCCCTGGATGTGCTGCGCCACGCCGCCGCGACGCTGGAGCGCGAAGCCAACGCCGTGACCGACAATCCGCTGGTCTTCATCGAGGACGGCGACGTGATCTCGGGCGGCAATTTCCACGCCGAGCCGGTGGCTTTCGCGGCCGACCAGATCGCCATGGTCCTGTGCGAGATCGGCAATATCTCGGAACGCCGGACCTCCATCCTGGTCGACCCGAAGATGAGCGAGCTGCCGGCCTTTCTGGTCAAGGAAAGCGGCCTGAACTCGGGCTTCATGATCGCCCAGGTGACGGCCGCCGCCCTGGTGGCCGAGAACCGGATGGTCGCTCATCCGTGCGTCGTCGACACCGTGCCCACCAGCGCCAATCAGGAAGACCACGTCTCCATGGCCACCCACGGCGCGCGCCGCCTGCTGGACATGGCCCAGAACACCGCCACCGTGGTCGGCATCGAACTGCTGGCGGCCGCGCAGGGCATCGAGTTCCACCGGCCGCTGACGTCCTCGCCCGCGCTGGAGCAGGTGCACGCCCTGGTGCGCGAGGCGGCGGCCCCTTACGGCTCGGACCACTATTTCGCGCCGGACATCGAACGGGCGACCGAGGGGGTCAGCGCGGGCCTTTATCGTCCGTTCGCGGGCGACCTTCTGCCCTCGGCCTGACGGGCGATTACAGCTTCAGCCCATAGAAGGTGGTCGAGCCGATGATGGCGCCGGTGCGCGCATCGGCCACCACGTCCAGCGGCCGGACGCCGTGCGCGGCCATTTCGGCCAGCACCACCGCGCGCGGCAGGACGTGCATCTCCATCTCGGGCGCGGCGCCGGACAGATAGTCTTCGGCGTCGAAGACATAGCCCGCCTGTTCGCCCAGAAGCTGGAACAGGGCCACGCCTCCCGGTTTCAGCCGGTCGAACACGGCGCGCAGCATCGCCTTCTGCACCGGCGGCGGATTGTGCTGAAGCGTGATGACCGAGAAGAAGGCGTCCATCGGCGGCAGGGCGTCAAAATCCTCCAGCCCCCGAACCAGGCGCGTCTCGACGTTGGTGATGCCGTCCTCGGCCATATAGGCGTCGGCCAGGGCCAGATTGCCGGGCGAAATGTCCAGGGCCAGAACCCGGTCGAACCGGTCGGCCAGATGCCGCGTCACCCGCCCGACGCCGCACCCCAGTTCGACGCACAGGCCCGTGGGCGCCGCTACGCCGGTGCGGGCGGCGAAGGTGTCGATCAGGCCGGCTTCGCGCGCGCCAGTGTGGCGGAAGAAGGCCAGGCTTTCGGGGTCCGCGGCCAGATTACGGGCGCGGAACCGCTCGGCGGTGACGACGGACCAATGAGGCTCGGCCTCGCCCAGGCGGGTCCACTGGTCGCGGATGCGGGCGACCATCCGGGCCATCACCTCGGGCGGGGCGTCATGCTGGACCTGCGGCGGGGGGGCCGACATCAGCCCATGCAGGGCCGCGCGCACTGCCGGAAAGCTGACGCGGTCCAGGAATTCGGACGACGCCAGCATGGCGCGGTAAAGGCTCGCCCGGTCGGCATGGGCGGCACGGTGGTGGGCCACCGCCTCGGCCGATTCCGGCTCGCGTTCCAGGAAGATGCGATAGGCTTCGACGACGTCCGCGTCAGTCAGGCCGCCGTCATGCGCCACAGTCGCCTCAGGGTTGCTTGTCCACGGTCAGGGCGTAGTCCCCGACCCCGCCCGGCGCATAGCTGCGCGCGCGGATGACATAGACGCCGTCGTCCGGCGCCGTCCAGTCCAGCTGGGCGTTTGTGTCCGACAGACCGTCGTCATCGCCGGCCAGGCTCTCGAAGTCGCCGTCGCCGTCGACCCGGCCGATCTCCACAAAGGCGTCGAAGGCGTTGGACACCATCTCCAGCCGCAGCCGGTCGCCCGACTTGACCGCGATCTCATAGGCGTCGAACGACACGCCTTCGCCATTGATGGCGTCCGCCTCGACCAGCGAGCCGCGCGTGGTCACGCCCACCAGTATGCTGCCGGGCAGCGGCTCCGGCCCCCGGTCGATCAACTGGATCGAATACAGCCCCTTGCCGTCGGTCCCCAGCGGCATGGCCCGCACCTGATAGTCGCCGTCTTCGGGCAGGGTGAAATTCAGGCGCGAATCCAGCCCTTCGCCCAGACCGTCGTCATCCACGGCCAGGGCTTCCCAGGCGTCGCCGGGACGGCCGATCTCGACGAAGCTGTCGAAGTCGCCCGAGCGCACGATCACCTGCACCCGGCGGCCGGCCTGTCCAGGGAAGACATAGGCGTCATAGCGTCGGCCATTGTCGTCGGACGCATCCTGTTCGGTGATCTCGCCCTGGACCGTCTCGTCAAAGGCCAGTTGCGCGGCCGGCGGTGGCGGCACGGCCTCGGCCAGCGACAGGCTATAGGCGCCCTGGCCCGAACCGAAGGCCCGCGCCTCGATCACATAGTTTCCGCCCGCCGTCAGGGTGGTGGTCAACCGGGCGTCGGTTCCCGATCCGGCCCCGTCGTCGTCGCGGGTCACCTCTTCGCGCCCGTTGGCCGTCTCGCGATGCAGGATCAGATAGGCGTCGAAGGCCGAGGACGACAGGGTCGCCGTCACCCGCTGCCCCTCGCTGGCGCGGAAGCGATAGAAGTCGGCGTGCTGGCCTGCGTCGTTCAGGCCGTCTTCGGCCGTCAGTTCACCCTGGACCGTGCCGCCGATGGCGATGGTGTTGATGGGCGCCGGCGCTGGGCCTTCAGCCAGTTTCAGCACATAGGCGCCGGCCGCGTCGGCGGCGTATCCGGTGGCCCGGATCACATAGTCGCCGTTGGCCGGCAGGGTGTGCACCAGGCGCGAGTTCAGTCCGCCGCCCGGCGCATCGTCGTTGGACGCCAACTCCTCGAACACGCCGGCGCGCGACATCCGGCCCAGGCGAACCAGGGGGTCGAAATCGTCGGATTCCAGATCGATGGCCACCCGGCCGCCCGACCGGCCCCGGAAACCATAGGCGTCATAGCGAGGGCCGGCGTCCTGTTCCGGGTCGCTGTCGGTCAGTTCGCCGCGAACCTCGCCGCCCAGACGGATCGCCTGGGGCCGGGGCGCGGGCGGCGCCGGCGGCCGTTCGGTCAGAACCAGGCTGTAGTCCCCCTCGCCTTCCGTCAGCGGACGGGCGCGCAGCACATAGGTCCCGGCCTCGGGCGCCGTGAACCGCAGGCGGGCGTTGACCCCTTCGCCCAGGCCGTCGTCGTCGCTGGCCAGGGCCGCTTCGGTGTTGCCTTGGGCGAACACCTCCAGATAGGCGTCGAAGGCGTCGGACCGCATGACGATCTCGAACCGCTGGCCCGCGCGCGCGGTGATGCGATAGTCGTCGGCCGTCTCATCCGCCGTGATGGCGCCCTGCACCGTCTGGCCCGGACGCAGCGGCTCCTGCGCCAAGGCGGGGCCGGCCGCCAGCATCAGGGCGGCGACGGCGGTGGCGGTCGAGAAGGTCAGGCGACGCATGGGATTCCCCGGAAGAATGATCCGGCGATGATAGACGCCGAACCGGCCCGTCTGTAAATCGCGCGCCACATGTTCGATTCCTGACGAAGGCGTGACCGGATGGGCGAAGCGGCGATTCTGATCGACGGCAAGGCGTTCGCGGCCGGCCTGGTCGACCGCGTCGCCGCGGCCGCCGCGCGGCTGAAGGCGGATCATGGCGTCCAGCCAGGCCTGGCCGTGGTCATCGTCGGCGAAGACCCCGCCAGCCAGGTCTATGTGCGGTCAAAGGGCGAACGCACGGTCCAGGCCGGCATGTATTCCGAGACCCACCGCCTGGCGGAAACGGCCAGCCAGGACGAGCTGCTGGCCCTGATCGCGCGTCTGAACACCGATGCGAAAATCCACGGCGTTCTGGTGCAGTTGCCGCTGCCCGCGCATATCGACGCCGACGCCGTGCTGGCCGCCATCGACCCGGACAAGGATGTGGACGGGTTTCATGTCGTCAACGCCGGTCGGCTGGCGGTCGGCCTGCCGGGGCTGGTCCCGTGCACGCCGCTGGGCTGCATCATGCTGCTGAAAGATCAGCTGGGTGATCTGTCGGGCCTGAACGCCGTGGTGGTGGGACGGTCCAACATCGTCGGCAAGCCGATGGCGCAACTGCTGCTGGCTGAAAGCTGCACCGTCACCATCGCCCATTCGCGCACCCGCGACCTGCCCGCCCTGTGCCGCACGGCCGACATCCTGGTCGCCGCCGTGGGCCGGCCCGAGATGGTGCGCGGCGACTGGATCAAGCCGGGCGCCACGGTGATCGACGTCGGCATCAACCGCGTCCCCGCCCGCGATCCGCAGAAGGCCGCCGAGGGCAAGACCAGGCTGGTCGGCGACGTGGCCTTCGACGAGGCCGCGACCGTCGCCAGCCGCATCACGCCGGTGCCTGGCGGCGTGGGGCCGATGACCATCGCCTGCCTCTTGGCCAACACCTATGGCGCCGCCTGCCGTTCGGTCGGTTTGACGCCTGAAGAACTGGACGCTTGAAGCCGCACCGACATGGGCGGATAGTTTGATTCACGGCCGCGTTTCGAACGGCCGCCGGAGGACGCCATGACCCGCCTGAACCCGCGTTTCGCCGCCGTCGCGGCCGTCGCCCTCCTGGCCCCTTCGGTGGCCGGCTGCGGGATCAACGCCATCCCCACCAAGCAGGAACGGGCCGAGGCCGCCTGGGCCGACGTTCAGTCGCAGTATCAGCGCCGCGCCGATCTGGTGCCCAATCTGGTCGCCACCGTCCAGGGCGCGGCCTTGCAGGAGCGCACCACCCTGACCCAGGTGGTCGAGGCCCGCGCCCGCGCCACCGGCGTCACCGTGACGCCCGAGACCCTGAACGACCCGGCCGCCTTCCAGCGCTATCAGGCCGCCCAGGGCGAACTGAGCCAGGCGCTGAGCCGTCTGCTGATGGTGGTCGAAAACTATCCGACGCTGCAGTCGAACCAGAATTTCCTGGCGCTTCAGTCGCAACTGGAAGGCACCGAGAACCGCATCAACATCGCCCGGCGCGATTATAATGAGGCAGTGCGCGACTATAACACCTCGTTGCGCACCTTCCCGACGGTGATCTGGGCCAAGACCATCCATGGCGGGTCCAAGGCGATGCCGCTGTTCACCGCCACCGCCGCGGCCCAGTCGGCGCCCAACGTCAATTTCGACGCGCTGAACCCCGCCGCCCCGCCGCCCGGCGCCGCGCCCGGATCGCCTCCGCCCGCTCCCGCCCCGGCCGCCGCCCCGGCCCAGTGACCGTGAACGCTCTGCTGCGACGCACGGGCGCCCGCGCGCGCCTGCTGATGCTGGCGGCCCTGACGCTGTGGGCCGTCCTGGGCGTGACCGCCGCCTGGGCCGAGCCGACCTTCCCGGCGCTGAGCGGCCGTGTGGTCGATCAGGCGCGCCTGCTGGACGACCCGACCGAGACCGCCGTGACCCAGAAGCTGGCGGCGCTGGAGGCCGACACCGGCGATCAGCTGATGGTCGTCACGATCGACAGCCTGCAAGGCTATGAGATCGAGGATTACGGCTATCGCCTGGGCCGTCACTGGGGCATCGGCCAGAAGGAGGGCGACAACGGCGTGCTGCTGATCATCGCGCCGAACGAACGCAAGGTGCGGATCGAGGTCGGCTATGGGCTGGAGCCGATCCTGACCGACGCCCTGTCGGCCCAGATCATCCAGACCCGCGCCCTGCCCGCCTTCCGCACCGGCGGCTATCGCCAGGGCATCAGCGACACGGTCGACGCCATCGACCAGCAGCTGCGTCTGGACCCGGCCGAGGCCCAGGCGCGGGCCGAGGCCGCCGACGCCGGCGGGCCCGACGTGCCGGTCTGGCCGATGCTGGTGATCTTCCTGGTGTTCGTCTTCCTGTTCCTGGGCCTGCTGGGCGCCGCCTCGCGCGGGCGCAAGCACAAGGGCGGGGTTTCGCCCATCCTGATCTGGGCCGCGTCCGAGGCCCTGCGCAACAACGGCGGCGGAAGCGGGCGCAGCAGCCGCGGCGGCTGGAGCGGCGGCGGGGGTTTCAGCGGCGGCGGCGGCAGTTTCGGCGGCGGCGGCGCCTCGGGAGGATGGTGATGCCGATCACGCCCCAGGATCATGAACGCATCTCGGCCGCCATCGCGGCGGCTGAACGGCGCACGTCCGGCGAAATCTTCTGCGTCGTGGCGCGCAAGGTGTCGGATTATCGCGACATCCGCCTGGGCTGGGCGGCGCTGGCGGCGCTGCTTCTGCCGATGGCGCTGATTCCGCTGGGCTTCGACCCGGCCTGGTTCCCCGGCGTGGCCGACAGCTGGGAGATCGCTCACCTGGCCGCGCGCGACGTGACCATCGGCCGGGCGCTGACGGCCTACGCCATCGTCCAGGCGGCGATCTTCATCGGGGTCTTCCTGGTGGTGTCGGCGCCGGGGATGTCGCGGATCGTGACTCCCGCTCCGCTGCGCCGTGCGCGGATGCGCCGGGCGGCCATGCAGCAGTTCCTGGCCCACGGCCTGCACCAGACCGAGGCCCGCACCGGCGTGCTGATCTTCGCCAGCGTCGCGGACCGTCAGGTCGAGGTGGTGGCCGACACCGGCATCTATGAAAAGGTCGACGCCACGGTCTGGGGCGACGCCGTGGCCGCCCTGACCCGCGAACTGCGCGCTGGACGCCCGGCCGATGGGTTCGAGGCGGCGGTGACCCTGTGCGGCGACGTGCTGGCGACCCATTTCCCGCCGCGCCCCGCCGACGTCAACGAACTGCCCGACCGCCTCGTGGTCCTGTGACGGTCATACGCTGGTCGCTTTCGCAGCCGAAAGGACGGGACAGCAAACTCCCATGCCCCGTCTGATCACCTACAATGTCCATCGCTGCGTCGGCGTCGATCGCCGGCTGGATGTCGGCCGCATCGCCGATGTGCTGGCCGAGCACGACCCAGACATCGTCTGCCTTCAGGAACTGGACGTCGGCCGCGCCCGCACCGGCCATGTCGATCAGGCCCGAACCATCGCCGATCGTCTGTCGATGAATCTGCGGTTCCACCCGGCCATGGCGGTGGAGACCGAGCTTTACGGCGACGCCATCCTGACCCGCCGGCCGGAACAGCTGGTCAAGGTCGGCGCCCTGCCGACGGTGGCGGGCGTGCCGGGGCTGGAGCCGCGCGGCGCCCTGTGGTCGCGGATCGATATCGACGGGACGCCGCTGAACGTGCTGAACACCCACCTGGGTCTGGTCCCGCGCGAGCAGAGGCTTCAGGCCGACGCCCTGGCCGGGCGCGACTGGGTGGGGGCCTGCGAAGGGGCGACGATCCTGACCGGCGACTTCAACGCCACCTCCCTGACGCGGCCCTATCAGACGCTGTGCGGACGCCTGGCCGACGCCCAGCGCATTCTGGGCCTGAAGCCGTCGGTGAAGACCTTCCCCTCGACCTTCCCGGCCATCCGCATCGACCATCTGTTCGTCAGTCCCGAGGTGAAGCCGGTGCGGGTGTTCGCCCCCCAGTCCCCCCTGGTGAAGGCGGCGTCGGATCACCTGCCGTTGGTGTTCGACTTCGAGATTCAGCCGGCCTGAGTTTCCGGCTGCTGAAGCGCCAGTCCGCGCGCCCGCCGCCGCCAGGGGCGCCAGGAATCGCGCGACGACATCGGGTCGCCCAACTGCCAGTCGGCGATGCGTGATTGCAGCCATGAGGGCGGCTCGGCCCCCAGAACCTGCATCCGGCCGGTGTCGAAAGCGCCGATGGCCGCCTCCATCGATCCCATCACCGCCTCGGCCGCGGCGAATTCGGCCGCCGTCACCCCCAGGAAATGCCCCAGGGCGTGATGGCGATAGTCGCGCACGGCGGCGCGGCCCGCCGCATCCTCAGGCTCGACCGACACGTCGCATTCGGTGTCGAACCCCAGCGACCGGTTGTTCAGATTGGTCGAGCCGATCCGCAACAGCTTGTCGTCGATCACCGTCACCTTGGCGTGCACGATGATGCGCCCGCCGCCCGTGGTGCGCGGCGCCAGGGCCAGGAAGCGGCCATGCCGGTCGGCCTGCTCTAGCCGATACAGGACCTGGGCGCGGGCCTTGTCCATGGTCAGGCTGTCGAACCAGCTGGGACTGCGGGCGGTGGTGACCAGCACCACCTCCGGGCCGTCGTCCTCGGCCAGACGCGCGGCCAGGGCCTGGGCGATGGCGGGCGAGGTGAAATACTGGTTCTCGAAATAGATCAGGCGCCGGGCGCGCCGGATGGCCTCCAGATGCAGGGCCTCGTTCTCGCGGATCTCGGGCCGGCCGTTCCACGCCGGTTCGGTGCGCGACAGACCGACGGAAACATCGTGCATCGTCGGGGCCACGCCGTCAGGCCAGGGGTCGGTCTCGGTCTCGTCCGGCAGGGTGCGTTCCCAGGTCGCCCGCGCCCAGCGTTCGCGCGCCAGGTCGCCCAGCGCCCGCGCCGCCGGGCCGTCGAACACGCACATGGTCTCGTGCCGGGGCCGCGCGATCAGGCCCGAAGGCTGGCAGCGACGCGGATCGTCGTCCAGGTGTTCGGCGCTGTCCCAGCGGTCGGTGGCGATGTCGCCGCCGCCACAGAAGGCCAGCTTGTCGTCGATGATCACCGCCTTCTGGTGATGGCAGGCGCCGATGGGGCCGGGGCTGTCCATGCGGAACTCGACCGTGCGCTTGCGGAACCAACCCCGCGCCCGGTGCGGATAAAAGCCCTGCGACGCCGCGATCAGCAGCGGCGATTTCCAGATCAGCAGCCGCACGTCCAGCTCGGGCTTCTGCTTGACCAGCAGGCGCAGCCGGTGGCCGATCTCGGCCGCCCGGTCGTCGGCCCCCGCCTCGACCGACAAATGGGTGCGCGGGTCGAATTGCCAGCCCAGGACGACGATCGACCGTTCCGCCTTCTCCAGCGCCGAGGCCAGGGCGGCGAAATAGGCGTCATTCTCCATCAGGGGCGCGAACCGGTGCGCGCGTTCGGTGCGCCAGACGCCCGCGCCCGGGGTCAGAAGCCGACCGTCATAGCTGTCCACAAAGGCCTGCATGGCGCCAAGCGTGACCGATTCGAGTGATGGGGGCGTGTCGCCGCCCAATGTGACATCCGTTCCACGCCCCGTCACATTCGGTCAATCTGTGTCTGAAATCTGGCCGCACGCCATCATTGCGCCTTAGTATTCGCGCGCATGAGGCCTGTTGCTGTGGGGAGGATCGGGCGTTGCAAGTGCTGATCGAATTGATCGCCGGCCTGATCGCCCTTTTGGCCGCGCTGGCCCTGTCGCAGTTCGGTGTCGACCTGCATCCGGACAAGACGGATCGAGAGATCACCCGCGTCCTGGATTGCGGCGAAGGAGCCTCGCCGACCAAGGCGATGATGAAGGCGGCGCCCCGGCCCGCGTCGGCGCCGTCGCAAGAGTGCTGATCGTCATTCTGGCGAACTGGCGTCTTTGATCTTGCGGACTGAGCGGCTACGGTCCCGAACCTTCGTTTCCGGGCCCTGTTTTCCGGGCTTCGACCCGCGAAGGATCAGACCGAGAACGACGACTGATGAAATCCCGCAGCCGGCCGCCCCAGAAGTCACGCACCCCGTCTTCCGACGCCCTCGATCCGATCGCCGAGGCGGCGCTGGAGATTCAGCCCCTGCCCGAGGCCGCGCCGGACGCCGTGACCGACGCGGCGCCTGAACCTGACGCCCGGCCGGACCCCGAACCCGCGCCCCGGCCGATGTCCGAACGCCGTCGCAGGCGGCTGCTGGAAGAACAGCGCCAGGCCGAAGAGGCCGCTCTGGCCGCCCAAGCCCATGTTCAGGCCCAGGCTGAAGCGGCCGCAGAGTCCGTCGTCCGCATCGACATGACCGACGCCGAAACCGCCGCGCCCCCGGCGCGTGTGGACGCCGCTCCTGCGCCCGCCTTGCGCACCCCGCGCGACCCGGCCCCCAGCGGGCGCCACGCCTATCTGATCGCGGCCGTGGCCGCCGCCCTGTGGATCGGCGGCGTCGCGTCCTGGGCCGCCTATGAATATGGCGCGGGCGGGACCGAGCTGGATCCGCTGCGCATCGCCATCTATGCGCTGCTGGCCCTGGCCCCGGCCGGGGTGGCGATCCTGCTGGCCCATGCCGTGCGTCAGGGGGCCGGCCTGGCCGCCGAGACCCGCCGCGCGCGCGACCTGTCGCAGGCCCTGCTGGCGCCCACCGCCCTGGCGGCCCAGCAGACCGGCGAGGTGCTGAACACCCTGAGGGCCGACATCGACCATGCCGCCCTGGCCGCCGAACGGGCGCGCGACGACATGCGACTGTTGCGCGAGGCCCTGGCCGGCGAGACCGAGCGCCTGAACGAAGCGGCAGAAACCGCCGGGCGCACGGCGCGGCGGCTGGTCGAACAGCTGGGCGTCGAACGCGACCGCCTGACCACTCTGGGCGGCCAGCTGGAAGGCCAGGCCACGGGCGTGCTGGAGGCCGTGGAGCGCCAGTCGCGCATGGTGATCGACGCCTCCGACCTGGCCCAGACTCAGTTGCGCGAGGCCGAGGCCGCCCTGGCCGCCCGCGCCGCCGACCTGGCCGCCGCAGCTGGAGAGGCCCAGGACGCCGCCCGTCTGGCGTCGGACGACCTGTCGCGCCAGACCCTGCGACTGGAGAACGCCGGCGCCGGCGTGGCCGAACAGATCCAGTCGGTCGAGGAAGGCCTGGGCCAGCAGCGCGCCGCCCTGGTCACCGCCGCCTATGCCCTGCGCACCGACCAGGAGGATTTCTCGGCCCAGGTCGAGAGCCAGCGCGCCCAGCTGACCGAACAGCTGTCGGCCACGCGCACCGCCACGACCGAACTGGCCCAGACCACTCAGCTGACCACCGAAACGGTCAAGGATCTGGTCGAGGCGGCGACGGACCAGTTCCGCGCCCTGGTCGAAATGTCCCAGCGCGAGGCCGACGGCTTCGACGCCGCCACCAAGGTGGCGCTGGACCGGTTCGAGGCCCTGGCCGCCGACGCCCGCGACACCCTGATCGAGGAAACCCGCCGCGCGCTGGAAGCCCTGCGCGCCACGGCCGAGGAAAGCCGCGCCGCCTCGGCCGACGCCGCCGAAGAAGCCCGCCTGCGCGCCGAGCGCCTGGGCGAAACCCTGTTCGAAGCGGCCCAGAAGGCCGACCAAGCCGCCGAGGCCCGGATCGGCGAGGCCCGCCGCATCGTCCAGGAGACCACCGGCCTGGTCGGCGACGCCGGCGAACAGGCGCTGGAGCGTCTGGAGGAAACGCTGGAGCGGATGAACGCCGCCCTGGCGCGGGTCGAAACCGCCGTGTCCGATGTGGATGCGCGCGCCGCCGAACTGCCCCAGCAGGCCCAGGCGCGGGTCGACGCCGTGCGCGCGGCGGTGGAGGATGGCCTGGCCGCCCTGTCCGAAGCCTCGCGCAAGGCCGCCGCCGACACCGAGGCGCTGGACGCCGGCTTCCAGGAGCGGGTGCGCCGCAACTACGACATGCTGACCGAAGCGGTGCGCCTGATGGGCGTGGTCTCGGGCGACGCCCCCGGCGGCCGTCGCCGCGAACCGGCCGAAGAGCCCGCGCCGCGCCGCCGACCGGCCGCAAAGGACGAGGACGCCGGTCGCGGCTTCGGCCTGCGCGGCCGCCTGAAACTGGCGCCGGCCGAGGGCGCGCGCCCGACCGCCGACGAGCAGTTGGGCTGGAGCGATCTGACCGCCGAACCGGCCGACGAGGCGCCGATGGACCTGACGGCGCCCCTGATGCCGCCGGTGGATGTCGAGGCCCTGGCCGACACCATGGTGGCCGCCATCCGGCGCATGGGGGTCGATCCCAACGCCCTGTTGCCCCGCTCGCGCATCGAAGAGGCCGCCCGCGCCTGGTCGACCGGCGATCCGTCCGGCTCGCGTCAGATCGTGCGCCGCGTAGCCCCCGCCGCCGTGCGCAGCGTCTCGCGTCGGGTGCTGACCGACCCGGACCTGAAGGCCGAGGCCGAACGCTATGTGCGCGGTTTCGCACGCGAACTTCAGGCGTTCGGGCCGGAATCCACCGGCGTCCTGGCCCGCCTGGCCAGCGACGGCGGACGGGCCTTCCTGTTGCTGGATGCGGCGGTCGGCGACCTGGCCTGACGCCACAAGAAACGGATTCCGGCTTGACGTCGGCGCGACCAGACCGCACGGTCGGGTCGCTGTCACGTTGATGTCACATTACCCAACGGACCCATGGTTGCCGACGACGAAGACACCGCCGACGACCGACTGCCCGTCATCGTGCTGTGCGCCTATGACGCCCAGGACGAGGTGTGGGATCCGGTCGAGGATCTGTCGGGCCGGCACTGGCGGCCGAACGGCGCGCGCGCGGTCAGCCTGGACCCCGACACGCCCGACCGCCTGTATGACGCCCTGAACGATCAGCTTAGCGACCGGCGTCGCCGCGCGGTTCTGCTGCTGGGCCGCAGCCGCCAGCCCGGCCAGTTCAGCATCCAGATGCGGGCCGAGAACAGGGCCTTGCAGGGAACCGAACGTCTGGACCCGCTGGGGCCCAGCCTGGCGCGGGCGACCCTGCCGGTGGCCGATGTGCTGAACGGGCTGGGTGCCGCGGGATTGAACGCCGTCGCCACTTCCGAGGCCGAACCGGACGCCGGATCGTATCTGCTGTTCCGCATCCTGTCGGACCTGCCGGATGTCAGCGAGGCGCCGATCGTGGGCCTGTTGCGGGTTCCGGCCGACGCCACCCTGGACGCCGCGCGACGGGGCGTGAAGGCCGCCGCCGCCGCCATCGCCGCCCAACTGGCGCCTCTGAGCCGGTCGCAACTGGCCTGAGCCTGCGCCTCAGCCCAGGCGCCGCCGCAGCCCCAGCGCCAGCAAACCCCCGAACCCCGCCAGCAGGGCCATGGCGCCATAGCCCCACACGCCGACCTGATCATACAGCGGCCCCGACGCCAGGGTCGCCAGGCCGATCAGAACCCCGGCCGCCAGCATGGAGTTCAGCGTCTGGCCCGCCGTATGGCTGTCGTCCGGCGTCAGACGCTCGATGATCTGCACCCCCGCCAGATAGGTGGCGGCGAAGGTCAGGGCGTGCAGCGCCTGCAACGGCCACAAGGCCCACAACGGCGGCGCCAGGGCCATCAACCCCCAGCGCACCACCGACGCCCCCACGCCCAGCATCAGCACGCTCCAGGCGGAAATCCCCCGGCGTCGGCGCCACGGCTCGACCCACCACATGAAGCCGATCTCGACCACGACCGAAAAGGCCCACAGCGCGCCGGTGGTGCGGGCGTCCAGCCCCTGCCCTTCCCAGGCCATGGCCGAAAAGCCGTAATAGAAGGCGTGCGCCGCCTGCACCGCGCCGATGGCGAACAGAGCGGTCATGAACACCGGGTCGCGCACCAGCCGCCCCAGGCCCCGGAACCGCGCCATGCCGTCTACAGGGCCTGCGGCGCCGACCGGCTCGTCCGGCAGGCCGCGCCAGGCGTAGAGGCCGATGCCCGCGCTGGCGGCCACGACCCAGACGATCACCGCATCGGTCGGCGCGACCGTCAGCAAAGCGCCCACCGCCATGTTGGCGCCCACGAAGGCGGCCGATCCGCACCCGCGCGGAAAGGCGAAGCTGTGCCCCGTCCGGCGCGCCACACGCAGGTTCAGCACATCGGTCAGCGGGATCAGCGCCGCGGCCGCGCTGGCCGCCGCGAACCAGCACACAGCCCTGAGGCCTGCATGATCGGTCAGCCCCGCCGCGCCATAGCCGACCGCCGCGACCAGCCCCAGAATGGCGATGGGCGTGCGCCGCGACCGGAACCCATCGGCCCAGACCGCCGCCGCCGGCCCGGTGACCAGCCGCCCCAGCATGGGCGCCGCCAGAAGCGCGCCGATCTCGGCCCCGCTGAGGCCCCGGCTGGATAACCACAGGCCGGCGAACGGCAGGCTGGCGCCCGTGGCCGCGAACAGCAGCACATATTGAAAGGCCAGACGCAGGGCGGGAGTCATGGCGAGTGCGATAGCAGACTCGCGCCGCGGCGTCGGCTAGGACATTCAGATGACCCTGCACCGTTCGCTCGCTCTGTTCGCCGCCGTCTCGGGCGCCCTGGCCGTGATCCTGGGCGCCTTCGCCGCCCATGGGGCCGGGCCGCAGATCAAGAGCCTGCTGACCACCGGGGCGCAGTATCAGATGGGGCACGCCCTGCTGGCGCTGATCTGCGCCGCCTGGCCGGGCGGCGGTCGTCTGGCCGGGGTTGCGGGTTGGCTGGCCGGTGTCGGAGGTCTGGTGTTCAGCCTGGCGCTGGCGTCGGTGGCTCTGTTGCGACTTTCGGTCATGGGGGCGGTTGCGCCCGTCGGCGGCATGCTGATGATCGCCGGGTGGCTGGTGCTGGGATTCGCGGTTCTCCGGTCACGGTCCGTCAACGCCTGATCGTTCAGAAATCCGGAGTTCCGTACACAGAATGGCTTTTGTCGTGACCGATACGCCCCGCCGCGAACTGTATCCCGAGATCGAACCGTTCGCCTCCGGCTGGATGACCGCAGACGGTCACGAGATCTATTACGAGGAATGCGGCAATCCGAACGGCCTGCCGGTCGTGGTGCTGCACGGCGGCCCCGGCGGCGCCTGCAATCCGGGCATGCGGCGCTATTTCGATCCGGCCAAATACCGAATCGTCCTGTTCGACCAGCGCGGATGCGGCCAGTCGCGGCCCAACGCCTCGCTGGAAGACAACACCACCTGGACCCTGATCGAGGACATCGAGCGGCTGCGCGAACGGTGCGGCGTCGACAAATGGGTGGTGTTCGGCGGCAGCTGGGGCTCGACCCTGTCGATGGCCTACGCCATCACCCACCCCGAGCGGGTGGCGGCCCTGGTTCTGCGCGGCATCTTCCTGCTGACCAAGCCCGAGCTGCACTGGTTCTATCAGAACGGCGCCTCGATGATCTTCCCGGACGCCTGGGAAGGCTTCGTCGCCCCCATCCCCGAGGCCGAGCGTCACGACCTGATGGGCGCCTATTACAAGCGGCTGACCGGCGACGACCGCAAGGCCCAGCTGGAATGCGCCGTGGCCTGGTCCAGCTGGGAAGGCGACACCGTCAGCGTGCGCGGGCCGGAAGCCCGTCCCGACAAATTCGCCGAGCCTGAGTTCGCCCTGGCCTTCGCCCGGATCGAATGCTGGTACTTCATGAATGGCGGCTTCTTCCCGGAGGACGGCTGGATCCTGAAGAACATCCACCGCATCCGCCACATCCCGGCCTGGATCGCGCAGGGGCGGTTCGACGTGGTCACGCCGATGGACAGCGCCTGGCGTCTGCATCGCGCCTGGCCTGAGGCGACGCTGGATGTCGTCGGCGACGCCGGTCACGCCTCGACCGAGCCGGGCATCATCGACAGCCTGGTGCGCGCGACCGACTGGGCGGCCAGTCTTTAAGCGGACGGGTTGGTCTTTTCGACCAGTTCGTTCAGCTGGAAGCCGATGCGGCGCGCGGGGCGGTCCTCGGGCTTCTTGGCGACGTTCAGCACGACGTTGATCTGGCCATAATGCTGGATCAGCCGCACCGGCTTGCCGTCGCCGTTCTTGCCGAAGAACATGATCAGGTCCGGCCCCCAGAAGCCGACGTCCTCGATCCGCATGGTGCCGTCGCCCGGCAGGCCGACGATGGAGGCGGCGACTTCCTCGTCCTTGTCGATGCCGGCCTCGAACGCCTCGATCATCTTGGACAGGCGCACAAAGGCCCATTCGGCCGGATTGTCGCGCATGCGTACGCCGTGGGCCATGGCGGCGGCGTCTTCGGGCGCGCTGTCGGGCACGACGGGCTGGGGACAGGGCGGGCCCGAGAACAGGTTCGGGTCGGCCTTGACGGGCGGGGGCGTGGTGCTGATGACGGTCATGACGGCACTCTAACGCGACAGGCGCTTCAGAACAGGCGGATCAGAACAGGCCGTGGCCCTTGGGCAGTTCGGCATAGCGGTGCACGCGGATCGACAGCACCAGACCGAAACCGACCATCACCGTCATCATCGACGACCCGCCATAGGACATCAGCGGCATGGGCACGCCGACGACCGGCGCCAGCCCCATGACCATGGCCCCGTTGATCAGCACGAAGATGGCGAAGAAGGCCGTCATCCCCGCCGCGGCGATACGGCCGAAATGGCTGTGCGACAGCGAGGCGATCCGCAGCGAGATCAGGATGACCGCCAGATAGCAGGCCAGCAGCGAAAAGGTGCCGATGAAGCCGATCTCTTCGGCCACGGTCGAGAAGATGAAGTCGGTCTGACGTTCGGGCAGGAACTCCAGCTGGCTCTGACTGCCCAGGCCATAGCCACGACCCAGCACGCCCCCTGCGCCCAGGGCGATCTTGGACTGGATGATGTTGTAACCCGTGCCGGCCGGGTCGGATTCCGGGTTCAGGAAGGTCAGCACCCGCGCCCGCTGATAGTCGTGCATCACGAACATCACGAACGGCGGAATGGCGGCGGCGGCGGCGGCGACGCCCGCCACGATCACCCGCCAGCTCAGCCCCGCCAGGAACATGATCGCCCCGCCCGTCAGACCGATGACCATGGCCGAACCCAGATCCGGCTGCTTGGCCACCAGCAGGAAGGGCACGCCGATCATCGCCAGCGGGAAGATCAGCTTCCACGACAGCCGCGCCTCCTTGGCCGTGTGGCTGTGGTACCAGCGAGCCAGGGCCAGAACGAGGCCCAGCTTGACGAACTCGGCCGGCTGGATGCGGATGAAGCCCAGATGCAGCCAGTTCTTGGCACCCCCCGCCGTATAGCCCAGCGGCGTGAACTCGATCAGCAGCACCAGGAACAGCAGGAATCCGTACAGCGGATAGGCCGCGTGGAACCACCATTTCGGATGGATCAGCGCCAGCACCAGCATGACCCCCAGCATGACGGTGAACCGGAACACATGGTCGGCGGCCCACGGTTGCCAGTCGCTGCCTGCGATCGAATACAGCATGGCCGCGCCGGCCCCGGCGATGGCGCACAACAGGGCCACCAGCCGCCATTCGATCTGGCCGATCTTGACCGACAGCCGGTCGCGTTCGCCCGGACGGGTCAGGGCCGAAGCGGTCATTGCGGCGTCTCCGGCAGATAGGGTTGCGGGCCGGACGGCGTTGCAGGCGCTGCGGGCGCAGCCGTCGACGGCGCGGGCGGCGCAGCACTGTCAACCAGGCCACCGATGTTGCCGGCCTCCCCTTCCCCGGCCTCGACCGGGCCTTCGGCCTCGGGCGGCAGGGGCCGTTCGATGCGCGCGCGCATGTCGGGGTCTTTCAGCAGGGCCACCTTCATGATCTCGCGCGCGCGCGGGGCCGCATCGGCCGCGCCGCCCGCCGGGGCGTGCTGGATAATCAGGGCGATGGCGTAACGCGGCGCATCGTGCGGGGCGAAGGCCACGAACAGGGCGTGGTCGCGCCGGGTCCAGACCGCATCGCGCGGCCCGCGAGAACCCGAGCCATAGTCGCGCGACTGGGCCGTGCCGGTCTTGCCCGCCATCTGGATGTCGCCCAGCCCCAGTTGCGAGGCGCGATAGGCCGTGCCCGAGCGATCATTGGCCACCGCCGCCATGCCGGCGCGCACGATGTCCAGATGCTCCTGCGAGAACGGCAGATCCTTGCGGCTTTCGGGCTGGGGCCGCTCCACGCCGCCGACCGACTTGATCAGGCGCGGGGTGATGGCCTTGCGGCCGTTGGCCAGGCGCGAGGTCATCACCGCCAGTTGCAGCGCCGTGGTCAGGGTGGCGCCCTGGCCGATGGCGACCGACAGCGTCTCGCCTGGATGCCATTTCGGATCGCGCGGACGGGCCTTCTTGACCCATTCGGTGGTGGGCATCAGCCCCTTGGACTGACCGCCGATGCCGATGTCATAGGTCTGGTTGAAGCCCAGATCCTCGGCCACGCGCGAGATGCGGTCCACGCCCGCGCGGTTGCACAGGTGGTAGAAATAGGTGTCGCACGAGTTCTTGATGGCGTTGTGCATGTCCATCGCCCCGTGCCCGCCTCGCCGCCAGCAACGGAAGGTGCGATTGCCGTAGCGATAGCCGCCCGTGCAGACCACCCGTTCGGCCGGATTGATCCCCGCCTCCAGGAAGGCCAGGGCCGTGGTCATCTTGAAGGTCGAGCCGGGCGGGAAGGCGCCATAGATCGCCTTGTCCAGCAACGGTTTGCGCTCGTAATCGGCCAGGGCGCGATAGATTTTGGACGGCACGCCGCCCACGAACAGGTTCGGATCGAACGACGGCGCCGAGACCATGCACAGCACGTCGCCGTTGCGCACATCCATGACGACGCAGCCGCCCGATTCCTCGCCGAACACCTCCAGCGCACGGTTCTGGATGTCGGCGTCCAGCGTCAGGATGACTTCGTCGCCGTGCACGGCGGGCTTGGAGCCGCCGACATCCTCGCCGACCACGCGGCCGCGAGCGTCGACCTCGACCCGATTGCCGCCGGCCTCGCCGCGCAGGTCCTCGTCCAGGGCCTTTTCCACCCCCTGACGACCGACGCGGAAGCCCGGGTTGAACAGGATCGACGGCGGCTGTTCGCCCCGGTCGCGATAGGCCTGAACGTCGCGGTCGTTGGGCTTGGCCACATAGCCAACGACGTGGGCGAAGGCGCCGCCGAAGGGGTAGTATCGGGCCTCGTTCATGTCGGCCATGACGCCCGGCAGTTCGTTGGCGTACAGATTGACGCGCGCGAACTCTTCCCAGGTCAGGTCGCTCTTGACCGGCACGGGACTGAAACGCGGCGCGGCGTTCACGTCGCGGATGATCGCGCGCCGCCGATCCAGCGTATCAGGCAGCAGGCGGCCCAGCAGGTCCAGCGTCTGGTCCAGATCCTTGGTCTCGTCGCGCACGACCAGGACACGGAAACTGGGCCGGTTGCCGGCGATGACGACGCCGTTGCGATCCTTGATCAGGCCGCGCGGCGGCGGCACCAGGCGGAAGTTGAACTGGTTGGCGTTCGCCAGGGTGGCGTATTCGCGCGCCTGGATCACCTGCAACTGCATCAGCCGCCCGACCAGGGCCGTGACCCCCAGGGTCGTCAGGCCGCCCAGCACCAGGGTGCGCCGCAGGAACGACCCCTGCCGCTCGTTGACGTCGGAAAAGAAGATGGACGGTTCGCTGCTCACCCTGCTTCGCTCCTGGCAGGAGCTTCGCAGGGTTCGGACCCGAACCCGGGAAGGACATGTCCTTCAAAGCCTTGGCGAAGACGGATCATCGGAAGCGCGTATCCCCGTCATCGAACCGCTCGATCAGCCAGGCCGAGACCGGGAACAACAGCAGGGTCGGGACCACCTGCCAGAACAGGGCCAGCAGGCTGGGCGGATTGCCGGCGCGAATGGCGACGATCAGATAGGCCAGGGCGAAGGCGCCCAGGGTGCACACCGCATACCAGGCGAACAGAACCCGCGTTTCCTGCCCGGCCAGAAAGCTGCGCGAGGCCAGAACACCCCCGTACACAGCCAGCAGACAGGCCGACCACAGGCCCAGCGGCCCGCCCCATAGCAGGTCCAGATAGACGCCCAGGACGAACAGCATCACCGGGCCCAGAACGGACGGCCGGATCAGGGGCCAGGCGAAGGCCAGGGTCAGCGGCAGCACCACTTCCGGCAGCGAAAAGCCGAACAGCTTAACCGGCGTGGCCAGGATCAGACTGACCACGGCCACCGCCAGCGTCGGCAACAAGACCCACTGCGTCGGCCCAACCACACGGACCGCCACCGGCCGCCTCACGCCGGACCCTCGGTCGTGGCGGGCGGGGCGGGGGGGGGGGGGGGCGGGGTCTGCGTCGTCGCGGGTGCGGGCGCGGGCCGACGCGCGGCGGCTTCGGCCGCGGCCTGGCGGCGCGCCTGGGCGTCGGCGATGGCGGCGGCCTGGGCCGGGGTCGGCGGCGGCGCGGCGGCCAGGCCCGCCAGAGGCGCGGCGTTCAGCGCCTCGGGATCCGCCAGTTGGCCGAAGTCCTCGAACAGCATGACGCGCACATAGTCGATGGCCCCGCGGTCGCTGAACAGCTTGACCCGCCACGAGCCGTCGATGCCGCGCGCCACCACGCCGATGGGCACGCCGCGCGGCAGGCCCCCGCCGTCGCCGGAACTCAGCACCCGGTCGCCCTTCTGGACCGCATCCTGACCGCGCACATACTCCAGACGCGGATTGCCGCTGCCGTCGCCGGTCAGCATGGCGCGCGCATCGGTGCGGTCGATCAGCACCGGTATGCGCGACGTGACGTCGGTGACCAGCAGCACCCGGCTGACGTTCGGGGCCGCGCCAACCACGCGGCCGACCAGCCCATGCTCGTTGACGACCGGATTGCCGACCCGAACACCGCGCGAAGATCCGGCGTCGATCAGGCGCGCATTGACGAACGGCCCGCGCGCCTCGGAAATCGACCGCGCCGTGGCCATGGGCACCGGCGGCTCGGTCCGCAGGCCCAGCATGGCCTCATAGCGGGTGTTGACGTTCTTCAGCGCGATGGCGTGGTCACGCCAGGGCTGCAGCTCCTCCAGCTCGCGGCGCAGGCGGCGGTTCTCTTCGACCGCATTGAAATAGCCGCCGACATAGCTGGCGACATGGCCGGTCCAGCGGACGGGCGCGGCGAAGAGCCCGCCCAGCGGCCCCGCCCCGGCGGTGAAGCCTGCCCGGACAGGGGCGATGGGGCCGGTTCCGTCGCGCGAATGGCTGTCGGTCACCAGCAGCATGACCGAAGCGGCGATGCCGGCGACGACCAGCCCTGCCGCCGTCCAGACCAGCGGCAGCTTCAGATTCTCGAACGGTCCGTCGCGAAACGCCACGGCCAGCCTTCCTGATAGAGGGAATCGGCGCGACGCCACGCACCGACAATGCGCTGCCTATCGCAAATTCCGTGCCGCATGAAAACCTTGGCGGCGCCCGGAATCACGGGGATTTGCGGCGAAAATCCTTAGAGCGCCGAATCCAGGATGCCCTTCATCCAGCGCGGATGCTCCAGCACCCGGCCGCAACCCACCGCCACGCACGACAGGGGGTCGTCGGCCACCGACACCGGCAGGCCGGTGTGATCGCGGATTTCAGCGTCCAGACCGCGCAGCAGGGCGCCGCCGCCGGTCAGCATGATGCCCTTGTCGGCGATGTCGGCGGCCAGTTCGGGCGGGGTGGCCTCCAGGGCGACCTTCACGGCCTCGATGATCTGGGTGACCGGCTCGGCCAGGGCCTCGGCGGCCTGACGTTCCGAAATGCGCACCTCGCGCGGCACGCCCTGCATCAGGTCGCGGCCCTTGACCTCGATCGACAGACCCTCGCCGTCGGCCGGGATGCGGGCGGTGCCGATGTCCTTCTTGATGCGCTCGGCCGTGGTCTCGCCGATCAGCAGATTATGGTTGCGGCGCATATAGGCGATGATGCTGTCGTCCATCTTGTCGCCGCCGACGCGGACCGAACGCGAATAGACGATGCCTGACAGCGAAAGCACGGCCACCTCGGTGGTGCCGCCGCCGATGTCGACGACCATCGAGCCGGTCGGTTCGTGGATCGGCAGGCCAGCGCCGATCGCGGCGGCCATCGGCTCGTCGATCAGGCCCACGCGGCGGGCCGAGGCGTTCAGGCAGCTGTCGTTGATCGCGCGACGTTCGACCGCCGTGGCGCCCGAGGGCACGCAGACGATGATCTTGGGGTTCACGAAGCCCTTGCGGTTATGAACCTTGCGGATGAAGTGCTTGATCATCTCTTCGGCGACTTCAAAGTCGGCGATGACCCCGTCGCGCATCGGGCGGATGGCTTCCATGTGGCCCGGCGTGCGGCCCAGCATCTGCTTGGCCTCGATGCCCACGGCGTGCACGATCTTGCGGCCGCCGACGTTGCGCAGCGCCACCACCGACGGCTCGTTCAGGACGATGCCCTTGCCCTTCATGTAGATCAGGGTGTTGGCCGTCCCCAGATCCATGGCGATGTCGTTGGAGATGGCGCCGAAGACGTTGAACATGAGGTCGGGTACCGTGTGCTGGGGCCTGGTCGGGCGTCTGGAATGTCTCGGCCGGACCCGGCGACGCCCCGCCCCGCGCATCCCCATACGCAAGGGCAATCCTGATCGTCTTTCGCCGCACCGACCAGGCGCCCGTTTGCCCGTATGAATCGGCGATGACAACCCCTTTCGCACCGGCCGGGACGCGATCACTCGATGGTGAGCGTCCCGGCGGCGCAATCGGGTCAGGCCGCGACCGGCTCCAGTCCTTCGGACTTCAGCATGCGCACGATGGCGGGGCGCGCCTGGACCCGGTCCAGATGGGCGTTCAGCTTGGGATAGCGGGCCTTGTCCAGCAGGCCGCCCTGCCGCGCCCAGCGGGTGAAGACCATCAGATAGCCGTCCGCCAGGGTCCAGGTTTCACCGAACACCCAGGGCCCCTGGACCATGTGCTGCTCCAGGATGTCGTACTTGGCCAGCGCCTGTTCGGCGGCCTGGTCGCGGGCCTCGCCGTCCAGCGGCGGACGGCTGAACAGCAGCTTGCCGATCGCCGGATGCACCGACGACGCCAGGAAGCCGTTGAAGGCATGGAAGCGCGCCATCTCGAACGCGTCGCCCACCGGCGCCAGGTTCGCCTTCGGGAAGGTCTCGGCCACAAAGGCCAGGATGGCGGCGTTCTGGGTCAGCACGCCCTTGTCGGTCTTCAGCGCCGGGGTCACGCCGGCCGGATTGACGGCCAGATATTCGGGCGTGCGCTGCTGGCCCGTCTTCAGGTCGATCTTCTCAAGCGCGAAGTCGGCGCCGGCCTCTTCCAGGGCGGCGTGCGAGGCCATGGCGCAGGCGCCGGGCGAATAATACAGGGTCAGCATCGGGTGTTCTCCGTGTCTGGCGCCAGCCGGGATGGAAACGCAGATGGGCCGACTCTCTTTCCGCCACAAGATCGGTTTCAGTTTGGCGGCGCCCGCATCTCGCGCCGCTTGACCCATTCGCGCACCAACAGCATCAGCCCCAGCCACGCCAGGGCCACGCCGGCCAGGATAAGACTGGTCCACACGCCGTCGCCGCTGGCCGCCGCCGCCACCGCCCCGCCGAAAAACGCCACCAGCGCCGTCTTGGGCAGCACCCCCAGCGCACAGCCCAGCAGGAAGGCCGGAAACGACGCCCGCGCCGCCCCGAAGGCCATATTGACCACGATGAAGGGGGCCGATGGCACATTGCGGATGATGAAACTGGCGTAGAAGGCGTTGCGGCCGATGAAGCGCGTCAGGCGTGCGATGGTCTCGCCGCCGAACCGGTCCAGCATCCGCGCCGCCGGGCCGCGCCCCATGAAATAGGTCACCCCGGCCGAGATCACGGTTGCCGCCCAACTGTAGGCGAAGCCCAGCGACGGGCCGAAGGCGACCACACAGGCGGCGATCAGGATGAACTGCGGCGCCCCGACGAAGGCGGCGGCCACGAACAGGGCCACGGTGGCCACAAAGGCCATCGGCCCCCCGGAATAACCCTGAAGCCAGGCCTCCATCCGATGTTCGGCGTCCAGGCCCAGCATGGCCTTGCCCGCCAGCAGCAGCCCGGCCATGGCCCCCAGCAGCAGAACCCCCGCCGCCAGCGTACGCCAGCGGGCGGCCTCCATGTTCAGGATGAAGTCGAGCAGTCGGCGCATGTCTCAGTCTCTGGCGCGAAACGGCTCCACCGTCCATTCCGACAGCATCCATTCGTTCAGGCCCGGATCCCAGACCCAGGTCTGGCGATAGGGCGCGACCATCGAAACCTCGCCCTCGGTGTAATAGGCCTCGCCCTCGACCACGCCCTCGCGCGACGACCGGCCTTCGAACCGCTGCTGCAGGAAGCGCAGATCGGGCCGTTCGGCCATGCGCGCGGCGATGAACTCGGCCACAGGGTTGTTGCGGCCCTGTTCGGTCTGCACAGACTGGCCCGCCCAGGACAGACGCGGCGACCCGTTCGTGCCGAGGGCCGCGCGCCAGACGTTGGCGTTTGTCATGTCCTGGCGCGCGCGGGGGCCGAAGCGGCTGCGTGCATTGGCCAGTTCGGCCGCCGCCAGCCGATCGCCGCCCAGACCCAGGCATTGGGCCAGCTGGGTGATGCGGTTGCGCGTCTGCTCAGGGTCCAGCGTCTCGCAGGGCGCCAGCGCCTTCACCGCCTCGTCGGCCAGGAAGAAGGCGAACTCGGTCGTCAGGGCGCCGCCACAGGCGTCTTCGGTGCGGCGGCGCACGGCCTGGGTTTTCCAGCGATCCACGGGGCTGTTGGCCATCTCGACCGTCTGAACCCAGGAATGCAGACAGAAGACGGGCGGCGGCGGGATGGTCCCTTCGGCCGGCGCAGGCGCGGCCGCCGGCTGTTCCAGACGACGGTCGGCGAAGCGGGACCGTTCGACCACCCGCGCCCAGGCTTCGCGAGACACGGCGGCGCGCATCACACGCCCCTGTGGCCCATGGACGACGGCTTCCGGCCCCCGGCCCGGCCGACGCTCGAACGCCACCGCCGGCATGTCGCGTCCATAACCATCGACGAAGAAGGCGCGATAGACTTCAGCTCCCGCCGCCGCCTCATCCTCGATGGCCGCCACGCCCAGGCTGCGGCGAACCTGGGCCTGCACCCCATCGTCGCAGCGGTTCACATGATTGTCGTCCAGGCATTCGCGGGGGCCGGGCAGACCGTCCGTCGTCTGAAATCCGATCAGGCCGGCGACCAGCAGGCTGGCGAACATGGCGGTCCTCCTCAAGGGCGGCTTCATTTGCACCCGATGCCCGTGGGCCGTAAAGCTCGGCCTCTCCCCCTAAGAGAGTCCGCCATGTCCAGTCTGCAGTCCGTCGCCCTCGCCCGCGTCAAGCCTTCGGCCACCCTGGCCGTGTCCGCCCGCGCGCGCGCGCTTCAGGCCGAGGGCCGCGACATCATCAGCCTGGGCGCCGGCGAGCCGGACTTCGACACGCCCGAAAACATCAAGGCCGCCGCCGTCGCCGCCATCCAGGCCAACCGCACCCGCTATACCGACGCCGACGGCATTCCCGAGCTGAAGGCGGCCATCGCGGCCAAATTCGCGCGCGAGAACGGCCTGACCTATGCGACGAACCAGGTCCACGTCGCGCCGGGCGGCAAGCCGGTGCTGTACAACGCCCTTCTGGCCACCCTGTCGCCCGGCGACCAGGTGATCGTGCCGGCCCCCTATTGGGTCAGCTATCCCGACATGGTGCTGCTGGCGGGCGGCGAGCCGGTCGAGGTGGTGGGTCAGGAGGCGGACGGCTTCAAGCTGCGGCCCGAGGTGCTGGAGGCCGCGATCACGCCGCGCACCCGTTGGCTGATCCTGAACAGCCCGTCGAACCCCACCGGCGCCGCCTACACCCGCGCGGAGCTGGAGGCCCTGGCCGTCGTGCTGCGTCGGCATCCGCACGTCTGGATCATGACCGACGACATGTACGAACACCTGATCTATGACGGGTTCGATTTCGTCACCATGGCCCAGGTCGCGCCGGACCTTTACGACCGCACCCTGACGGTCAATGGCGTCAGCAAGGCCTATTCCATGACCGGCTGGCGCATCGGCTATGCGGCCGGTCCCAAGCCGCTGATCGACCTGATGCGCAAGGTCATCAGCCAGACCACCTCCAACCCCTGCTCCATCAGCCAGTGGGCGGCGGTCGAGGCCCTGAACGGGCCGCAGGACTTCATCCCCGAGCGCGCCGCCCATTTCCAGCGCCGCCGCGATCTGGTGGTGTCGATGCTGAACCAGGCGGCGGGCGTCACCTGCGCCCGACCCGAGGGCGCCTTCTATGTCTATCCGTCCATCGCCGGCCTGATCGGCAAGACCGCGCCGTCGGGCGTGACCATCGACAGCGACGAGACCTTCGTCACCGAACTGCTGAACGCCGAAGGGGTGTCGGCGGTCCAGGGCGCGGCCTTCGGCCTGTCGCCCTATTTCCGCATCAGCTACGCGACATCGGACGCGCTGCTGGAAGAAGCCTGCGCCCGTATCCAGCGGTTCTGCGCCAGCCTGGGCTGAAGGCTCGGTCGGCCCCTCCGCAGCACGCATGAAAAGAGGCGGCCCCGTTGCCGGGACCGCCTCCAGTTTCAGTCAGCCTCGTCGGGCGATCAGCCCTCCGAATGCTCCAGTTCGGCCGCCAGATCGGCCGGCAGCGGCTCGACCGCGGCTTCCAGCGACTGGGTCAGTTCGGCGTCGCGCTCGTTGGCGATCTTCTGGAGCGAGCGCAGATAGGCGCCGGTGCCCGCCGGGATCAGCCGGCCGACGATGACGTTCTCCTTCAGCCCTTCCAGGGTGTCGATCTTGCCGTTGACCGAGGCGTCGGTCAGGACGCGGGTGGTCTCCTGGAACGACGCCGCCGAGATGAAGCTGCGGGTCTGCAGCGACGCCTTGGTGATGCCCAAGAGGACCGGCTGCGTGATGGCCGGACGGCCGCCGCGCTTCTCGACCTTGGCGTTTTCGAAGGCCGCCTCGGCCACTTCGACCGTGTCGGACTTGATCAGGGTGGTCTCACCCGGATCGACGACCTCGACCTTCTGCAGCATCTGGCGAACGATCACCTCAATGTGCTTGTCGTTGATCGGCACGCCCTGCAGGCGATAGACCTCCTGCACCTCGTTCACCAGATACTCGGCCAGCGCCTCGACGCCCTGGATGCGCAGCAGGTCGTGCGGATCCGGGTTGCCGTCGATGATGTAGTCGCCCTTCTGGATCAGATCGCCGTCGTGGACGGAGATGTGCTTGCCCTTCGGGATCAGGAATTCGACCGCCTCGGCCTGGTTGCCGTCGGCATCCGGCTCCGGGGTGATCTTGATGCGACGCTTGTTCTTGTAGTCACGGCCGAATTCGACGCGGCCGTCCATCTCGGCGATGACCGCGCAGTCCTTCGGACGACGGGCTTCGAACAGTTCGGCGACGCGCGGCAGACCGCCGGTGATGTCGCGGGTCTTGGCGCCTTCGGTCGGAACGCGGGCGATGATCTCGCCCGGCTTGACCTCGTCGCCGTTGGACACCGACAGAACGGCGCCCACCGGCAGCAGGTAACGGGCGTCCGAGCCCGAGGCCAGCTTGGCGTAGGCGTCGCCCTTGGTGACGCCCATGGCCGGACGCAGGTCCGAGCCGCGCGGGCTGGCGCGCCAGTCCGAAACGACGCGGTTGGCGATGCCGGTGGCTTCGTCGGTTTCCTCGCGGACCGACAGGCCCTCCACCAGATCCTCGAAGCGGATGGTGCCGCCCACCTCGGTCAGGATCGGGGTGGTGTAGGGATCCCACTCGGCCAGGCGCAGGCCCTTGGTGATGTCGGCGCCGTCCTTGACGCGGATGCGGGCGCCGTAGGGCACCTTGTGCGTCTCGCGGTCCTTGCCGTCGACGGTGACGACGACCACGACGTTGCGGCTCATGGCCACCAGGTCGCCGTGGGCGGCCTTGACGGTCGGGCCGACGATCTTGGCCTTGCCGGGGTTGGTCGCCTCGACGAACGAGGTTTCGGCCACCTGGGCGGTGCCGCCGATGTGGAAGGTCCGCATCGTCAGCTGGGTGCCCGGCTCGCCGATGGACTGGGCGGCGATGACGCCGACCGCTTCGCCGATGTTGACGTTGGTGCCGCGCGCCAGATCACGGCCGTAGCACATGCCGCAGATGCCGGCCTCGGCCTCGCAGGTCAGGGCCGAACGGACCTTGATCGACTGGACGCCGGCGGCCTCGATGGCCTCGACTTCCTCTTCCTGCAGATAGGTGTCCGCGGGGAACAGGAGGGTGTCCGACCCCGGCTCCTTGATGTCCTCGGCCGCGTAACGGCCCAGCACGCGCTGGCCCAGCGAAACCAGGACGTCGCCGCCCTCGACCACCGCACGCAGGGTGATGCCGCGGGTCGAGCCGCAGTCTTCCTCAGTGACGATGGAATCCTGGGCCACGTCCACCAGACGACGGGTCAGATAGCCCGAGTTGGCGGTCTTCAGCGCGGTGTCGGCCAGACCCTTGCGGGCGCCGTGGGTCGAGTTGAAGTATTCAAGAACGGTCAGACCTTCCTTGAAGTTCGAGATGATCGGCGTCTCGATGATCTCGCCCGACGGCTTGGCCATCAGGCCGCGCATGCCGCCCAGCTGCTTCATCTGGGCCTGCGAACCGCGGGCGCCCGAGTTGGCCATCATGAACACCGAGTTGACGTCGGGCGCCTGGCCCTCGATCAGCACGCGGGGCTGGGCGATCTCGGCCATCATGGCGTCGGCGATCCGGTCCGTGGCCTTGGCCCAGGCGTCGACGACCTTGTTGTACTTCTCGCCCTTGGTGATCAGGCCGTCGGCGTACTGTTGCTCGTACTCTTCGACCTGTTTGCGGGTTTCCTCGACGAACTCGACCTTCTTGGCCGGGATGACGATGTCGTCCTTGCCGAAGGAAATGCCCGCCTTGGCCGCCTCGCGGAAGCCCAGGCCCATCATCTGGTCGGCGAAGATGACCGTCGCCTTCTGACCGCAGTGGCGATAGACCACGTCGATCAGATTGCCGATCTCCTTCTTGGTCAGGTTCTTCTCAAGCAGGCGATAGCCGACGTTCGGATTCTTGGGCAGCAGGGCGCCCAGCTTCATCCGGCCCGGCGTGGTGTCGATCACCTTGGTGACCAGTTCGCCATCGGCGTTCATCTCGGTCCAGCGGGCCTTGATGCGGGTGTGCAGGCTCACGACGCCGGCGTCCAGCGCCGCATCGATCTCGCCGACATTGGCGAACAGCTTGCCCTCGCCCGGCTCGCCGTCCTTGACCAGCGACAGGTAGTACAGGCCCAGGACGATGTCCTGCGACGGCACGATGATCGGCTTGCCGTTGGCGGGCGACAAGATGTTGTTGGTCGACATCATCAGCACGCGCGCTTCCAGCTGGGCCTCAAGGCTCAGCGGGACGTGCACGGCCATCTGGTCGCCGTCGAAGTCGGCGTTGAAGGCGGCGCAGACCAGCGGGTGCAGCTGGATGGCCTTGCCCTCGATCAGCTTGGGCTCGAACGCCTGGATGCCCAGACGGTGCAGGGTCGGCGCCCGGTTCAGCATGACCGGGTGTTCGCGGATCACCTCGTCCAGGATGTCCCAGACCTGCGGCTGCTCACGCTCGACCATCCGCTTGGACTGTTTGACGGTGCCCGACAGGCCCTTGGCGTCCAGGCGCGCATAGATGAACGGCTTGAACAGCTCCAGCGCCATCTTCTTGGGCAGGCCGCACTCGTGCAGCTTCAGCTCGGGGCCGACCACGATGACCGAACGGCCCGAATAGTCGACGCGCTTGCCCAGCAGGTTCTGGCGGAAGCGGCCCTGCTTGCCCTTCAGCATGTCGGCCAGCGACTTCAGGGGCCGCTTGTTGGCGCCGGTGATGACCCGGCCGCGACGGCCGTTGTCGAACAGGGCGTCGACCGATTCCTGCAGCATCCGCTTTTCGTTGCGGATGATGATGTCCGGCGCCCGCAGCTCCATCAGGCGTTTCAGGCGGTTGTTCCGGTTGATGACCCGGCGATACAGGTCGTTCAGGTCCGAGGTGGCGAAGCGGCCGCCGTCCAGCGGCACCAGCGGGCGCAGTTCCGGCGGGATGACCGGCACGACCGTCAGCACCATCCACTCGGGCTTGTTGCCGCTGTCCAGGAAGGCTTCGATCAGCTTCAGGCGCTTGGAGGCCTTCTTCGCCTTCATCTCCGAGGGGCTGTCGGCCAGTTCGGCGCGGTGCTTCTCGGCTTCCTGATGCAGGTCGATGCCCATCAGCAGGTTGCGCACGGCCTCGGCGCCGATCTCGGCGGTGAAGCCGTCATCGCCGAACTCTTCCTGGTAGTGATAGAATTCGTCCTCGGTCAGCAGCTGGTTCTGCTTCAGCGGGGTCAGGCCCGGCTCGGTGACGATGTAGTTCTCGAAATACAGGACGCGCTCGACGTCCTTCAGCGCCATGTCCAGCATCAGAGAGATGCGCGACGGCAGCGACTTCAGGAACCAGATGTGGGCGACGGGAGCGGCCAGTTCGATATGGCCCATCCGCTCGCGGCGGACGCGGGCCAGGGTGACCTCGACGCCGCATTTCTCGCAGATGATGCCCTTGTATTTCATGCGCTTGTACTTGCCGCACAGGCATTCGTAGTCCTTGGTCGGGCCAAAGATACGGGCGCAGAACAGGCCGTCACGCTCGGGCTTGAACGTGCGGTAGTTGATGGTTTCCGGCTTCTTGATCTCGCCGAACGACCACGACCGGATCTTCTCCGGCGAGGCCAGGGCGATCTTGATCTGGTCGAAGGTCGGGGCGACCGGGACCGGGTTGAAGATGTTCAGGACGTCCTGGTTCATCTTGTCAGTTCCTTCTGCGGCGTCGGCCGCGAAAATCGTTCAGAGGGAGAGCGGGCGGACCGCCCTCCCCGCCTGGCGGCGGAGAGGGCTTCGGATCCGGATCAGCCGTTCTCCAGCTCCACGTTCAGGCCCAGCGAGCGCATTTCCTTGACCAGCACGTTGAAGCTCTCGGGAATGCCGGCCTCGAAGCTGTCGTCGCCACGGACGATGGCCTCGTAGACCTTGGTGCGGCCGGCCACGTCGTCCGACTTGACCGTCAGCATCTCCTGCAGCGTGTAGGCGGCGCCATAGGCTTCCAGCGCCCACACCTCCATCTCGCCGAAGCGCTGGCCGCCGAACTGCGCCTTGCCGCCCAGCGGCTGCTGGGTGACCAGCGAGTACGGGCCGATCGAGCGGGCGTGGATCTTGTCGTCCACCAGGTGGTGCAGCTTCAGCATATAGATGTAGCCGACCGTGACCGGGCGCTTGAACTGCTCGCCCGTCTGGCCGTCGAACAGGATCGACTGACCCGACCGGGCCAGGCCGGCGTCTTCCAGCAGACGCTCGATGTCACTGATGTGGGCGCCGTCGAACACCGGGGTGGCGAACGGAACGCCCTTGGACAGGTTGCGCGCCAGCTCGATCAGGTCCGCCTCGTCGTCCGGCAGGGGGGTGTCCTTGCCATAGACGGACTGCAGACGCTCGGTCAGGGCCTTCTTCTGACCGCCGTGCTGCCAGGCTTCCAGCAGGTCGGCGATCTGACGGCCCAGGCCGGCGGCGGCCCAGCCCAGATGGGTCTCGAAGATCTGGCCGATGTTCATGCGCGACGGCACGCCCAGCGGGTTCAGCACCACGTCGACCGAGGTGCCGTCCTCCAGGTGGGGCATGTCCTCGATCGGCAGGATCTTGGAGATGACGCCCTTGTTGCCGTGACGGCCGGCCATCTTGTCGCCGGGCTGAAGCTTGCGCTTCACGGCCACGAAGACCTTGACCATCTTCATCACGCCCGGCGGCAGTTCGTCGCCGCGCTGCAGCTTCTCGACCTTGTCCTCGAAGCGGCGGTCCAGGGCCTTACGGGCGTCCTCGAACTGCTTCTTCATGGCCTCGAGCTCGCCCATGGCCTTTTCGTCGTCCAGGGCGATCTGCCACCACAGGCCGCGCGACAGGTCGCCCAGCTTGTCTTCAGTGACTTCGCCACGGCCCAGGCCCTTGGGCCCCGACACGGCGGTCTTGCCCAGGATCAGGGGCTTCAGGCGGCCGTAGACGTTGCGCTCCAGAATCTTCAGCTCGTCGTCGCGGTCCTTGCCCAGGCGCTCGATCTCGGCGCGCTCGATGGCGACCGCGCGTTCGTCCTTGTCGACGCCGTGACGGTTGAACACGCGCACGTCCACGATGGTGCCCGCGACGCCGGGCGGCAGGCGCAGCGAGGTGTCGCGCACGTCCGAAGCCTTTTCGCCGAAGATGGCGCGCAGCAGCTTCTCTTCCGGGGTCATCGGGCTTTCGCCCTTGGGGGTGACCTTGCCGCACAGGATGTCGCCCGGCTGGACCTCGGCGCCGATGGCCACGATGCCCGCCTCGTCGAGGTTGCGCAGGGCCTCCTCGCCGACGTTCGGGATGTCGCGGGTGATCTCTTCCGGCCCCAGCTTGGTGTCGCGGGCCATGACCTCGAACTCCTCGATGTGGATCGAGGTGAAGACGTCGTCGCGCACGATACGCTCGGAGATCAGGATCGAGTCTTCGAAATTGTAGCCGTTCCACGGCATGAAGGCGACCAGGGCGTTACGGCCCAGGGCCAGTTCGCCCAGGTCCGTCGACGGGCCGTCGGCGATGACGTCGCCGAACTTCACCTCATCGCCCACGCGCACGATCGGGCGCTGGTTGATGCAGGTCGACTGGTTGGAACGCTGGAATTTCGACAGGCGATAGATGTCGACGCCCGAACGGCCGGCTTCGACGTCGCCGGTGGCGCGAACCACGATGCGGGTGCCGTCGATCTGTTCGACCACGCCGTCACGACGGGCCACGACCACGGCGCCGGAATCCACCGCCACGACGCTTTCCATGCCGGTGCCGACCAGCGGCGCATCGGTCTGGACCAGCGGCACGGCCTGACGCTGCATGTTGGCGCCCATCAGCGCGCGGTTGGCGTCGTCGTTTTCCAGGAAGGGGATCAGGGCGGCGGCGACCGAAACGACCTGTTTCGGCGACACGTCCATCATGTCGACCGTTTCCTTGGTCAGCAGCTGGGATTCGCCGTTGACCCGACCGGGGACCAGATCCTCGACGATCTCGCCGTTCTTCAGCTCGATGTTGGCCTGGGCGATGACGTATTTCGCCTCTTCCATAGCCGAGATGTAGACGACGTCGTCGGTGGCCTTGCCGTCCTTCACGCGACGGTAGGGGCTTTCGATGAAGCCGTATTTGTTCACGCGGGCGTGGGTGGCCAGCGAGTTGATCAGGCCGATGTTCGGGCCTTCCGGCGTTTCGATCGGGCAGATGCGGCCATAGTGGGTCGGGTGCACGTCGCGCACCTCGAAGCCCGCGCGCTCACGCGTCAGACCGCCCGGGCCAAGCGCCGACAGGCGGCGCTTGTGGGTGATTTCCGACAGCGGGTTGGTCTGGTCCATGAACTGCGACAGCTGCGACGAACCGAAGAACTCGCGCACGGCGGCGGCGGCCGGCTTGGCGTTGATCAGGTCGTGCGGCATCACCGTGTCGATATCGACCGAGGACATGCGCTCCTTGATGGCGCGCTCCATCCGCAGCAGGCCGACGCGGTACTGGTTCTCAAGCAGCTCGCCCACCGAACGGACCCGGCGGTTGCCCAGGTTGTCGATGTCGTCGATCTCGCCCTGACCGTCCTTCAGGCCGACCAGGATCTGCAGCACCTTCAGCACGTCTTCCTTGCGCAGCACGCGAATCTCGTCCGAGACCTCGGGGCTTTCCAGGCGCATGTTCATCTTCACGCGGCCGACCGACGACAGGTCATAGCGTTCGGAATCGAAGAACAGGCTGTTGAACATCGCCTCGGCCGCTTCCGGCGTCGGCGGCTCGCCCGGACGCATGACGCGATAGACGTCGAACAGGGCTTCCTCGCGGTTGGTCGACTTGTCGATCCGCAGGGTGTTGCGCATGTAGGCGCCGACCGTGACGTGGTCGATGTCCAGCACGTCGATGGTGGTGAAGCCGTTGTCCACCAGCACGGTGATCGCGGCCTGGTCCAGCTCGTCGCCGGCCTCGGCGTAGATTTCGCCGGTCTGCATGTTGACCGCGTCGCTGGCCAGATATTTGCCGATCAGGGCGTCGGCCGACAGCGACAGCGACTTGACCGTCTCGCCCAGCTTCTTGGCCTGGCGGGCGCTGATTTTGGTCCCGGCGGCGGCGATGACCTCGCCGGTGTCGGCGTCGATCAGGTCGAACTCCGGCTTCACGCCGCGCCAGCGCTCGGGCTTGTAGGGGGTGACCCAGCCGCTCTCGCCCTTCTTGGTGCGCATTTCGTACGGCACGGTTTCATAGAAGGTGCGCAGGATCTCTTCGCCGTCCATGCCCAGGGCATAGAGGAAGGTGGTCGCCGGCAGCTTGCGGCGGCGGTCGATGCGGACATAGACGATGTCCTTGGCGTCGAACTCGAAGTCCAGCCACGAGCCGCGATACGGAATCACGCGGGCGGCGAACAGCAGCTTGCCCGAAGAGTGGGTCTTGCCCTTGTCGTGGTCGAAGAAGACGCCCGGCGAACGGTGCATCTGCGAGACGATCACGCGCTCGGTGCCGTTGACGATGAAGGTGCCCTTGTCCGTCATGAGCGGGATGTCGCCCATGTAGACGTCCTGCTCCTTGATGTCCTTGACCGAGCGGGCGCCGGTTTCCTCGTCCGCCTCGAACACGATCAGGCGCAGCTTGACCTTCAGCGGCGCGGCAAAGGTCATGTCGCGCTGGATGCACTCCTCGACGTCATACTTCGGGTCCTCGAACTCGTAGGTGACGTATTCCAGGACGGCGCGTTCGTTGAAGTCCTTGATCGGGAAGACCGACTTGAACACCGCCTCGACGCCCTGGTCGCGACGCGGGGCCGTGCGGCCGTCGCGTTGCAGGAACTGCTCGTACGACGCGCGCTGAACCTCGATCAGGTTCGGCATCTGCACCGCCTCGGGGATGCGCCCGAACGACTTGCGGATGCGCTTCTTGCCGGTGAACGACGTGGCGGAGGCGATCTGGGCGGCGAGCGCGAGACCGTCGATGGACTTGGCCATTCTGTTTTCCCAATCGGCGGGCCGGGAGGGCAGCCCGCAATCAATGCAGCGGCCACGGCGCGCCTATCCGGCGTCCGCGGCGTTGAAGGTTTCGGCGTCCACCCTCGGTCCGACCCGGACCAGGACGCCTGAAATGCAGGACCCCCTTGGGAAGGGGTGCGTCTTCGACCGGTCGGAGGGCGACGGACCGGGCCTCGACGCTTTCGCGCGCGACTCTTACGGAGTGATGCGGAACGCGCTGATATACTCGCTTTTCGGACGAAATAAAGGCCGGACGTACGGTTTTTCATCGCGGCCGTCAGGAAAGGAAACTGGACGCCGCCGCGCACCGCCCGAAACAGTCCCCGCCTCGTGATCGGAGGGCGCCATGGGTCGCATCATCACCGTATTGACCGTGCTGCTGCTGGCGATCGGCTGGGGCGCCGCCTCGTCCGCGCGACAGTCCGGCGTCGCCCCCGTCGGCAGCCCCGCGCGGTGCCTGGCGGTGGCCTCGGTCATGGTCGAAGCCGAGTCGGATTCGATCCGCGCGGGCCGGATGATCCTGGCCTTGGGCGAAACCAATGGCGCATCGCAGGCTGACATGGCCCGTACTCGCCGGTCGGTCGAAGAGGCTGAACGCGCCGTGGCCTCGGCCCGAGCGATCGCCGCCCGCTATCCCCCGGATACACGGGTCGATACGACAACGCGGCGCCACCTGATGGATTCGGTCAGCATGGGCGCCCTGCGCACCGAACTGGCCGACTGCGCCGCCGGCACGACCGCCGCACCCGTCCAATCCCGCGTCGTCAACGGCTTCCTGCGCGAGGACGGCCTGGACCGGGCGGGCAATGATCTGGGGATGGTCGAAGTGGGGACCGACGATTTCGAGGCCTGCCGCGTGATGTGCGTCGCCAACCGCCAGTGCCGCGCCTTCAACCTGTATACGCCCGCGCCGCGCGACAAGAGCTATTGCTGGCTGAAACACACGGCAGGGCCGGCGCGGTCCGATCCCAACTCTGTCGGCGGCGTGCGTCAGTAGGTCTGTTCAGGCCTGCAACCAGCCGCTAGCGTCACCGCATGACCAAGCTGATCGTCCCCGCCCTCGCCGCCCTCACGCTCGCCGCCTGCGCCACCGCTCCGACGGCGCCGCCGGCCCCCGTCGGTCCCGCCACGCAAGAGAATTGGGACGCCGGTCAGGCGGCCTATCTGGCCTGGAACGGCGAACGGCGCGGCTGGACCACCACCGACACCGGCCTGCAGTACCGCCGCGTGGGCAAGGCCAATCCGGCCGGCGCCCAGCCCAAGGCGACCGATGTGGTCAAGGTCCACTATCGCGGCGTGCGCATCGACGGGGTGGAATTCGACAGTTCGTACAAGCGCGGCGAACCGGCCGAGTTTCCGCTGAACCGCGTCATCGCCGGCTGGACCCAGGGCGTCGCCCTGATGCGCGAGGGCGAGACGTTCGAGTTCGCCATTCCCGCCGCCCTGGCCTATGGCGGCCGCCGCGTCGGGGGCGACATTCCGGCCAATTCGACCCTGATCTTCACGGTCGAACTGATTGAGGTGAAGCCCGCGGCTTGACCCCGGCGGGCGGCTGGCGCCAGCTTCGGCGCGCCGCGGCTGGGCGGCGCCGTACCGGAGTTGCGTCGATGAAACGTCCCCTCGTTCTGGCCTGCGCCGCCGCCCTGATGATCGTGGCCGGCGCGCCCGCGGCCGCCCAGGTGGGAACGCCCGCCCTGCCCCGCCCTCTGCCGCCGATCCCGGCGGTGCGCGATGCGGCCTATCCCGGCGTCATCGACATCGCCGTGGACGCCAGCGACGTCAGCCGCCGCATCATCAGCGTACGCCAGACCATTCCCGTCGCCGGCCCCGGTCCGCTGACCCTGCTTTATCCCGAGTGGATTCCCGGCAACCACGCCCCGCGCGGCCCGATGCGCAGCATCGCCGGACTGGTCGTCACCGCCGACGGCCAGCGGCTGGACTGGCTGCGCGACACGGTCAATACCAACGCCTTCCACATCGATGTACCTGCTGGCGTAGAGGCGGTGCAGGTGCAGTTTCAGTGGCTGACCCCCATCGACGATTCGACCCAGCGCACCGTCTTCACCGACGAGATGGTCAATGTGCAGTGGGAGAAGGCCCTGCTGTACCCGGCCGGCTACGCCCACAACCGGATGATGTTCCGCCCGTCGCTGAAACTGCCCGAAGGCTGGAGCCACGGCGTCGCCCTGACCCAGGAGACGGTCCAGGACGGCTGGGTCCGCTTCGCCCCCATCAGCCTGGAGCATCTGGCCGACAGCCCGGTGTTCGCGGGCCTGCATTACCGGATGATCGACCTGGACCCCGGCGGCCGGTCGCCGGTGCGACTGCACATGATCGCCGACAAGCCCGAAAGCCTGGCCGCCACGGACGAGCAGATCCAGATCCACCGCAATCTGGTGGTCCAGGCCGACCGTCTGTACGGCGCGCGTCATTTCGACCGCTATGAGTTCCTGCTAGCCCTGACCGACCGGCTGGGCGGCATCGGGCTGGAGCATCACCGCTCGTCCGAGAACAGCGTCGATACCGGCTATTTCACCAACTGGGCCGCCCTGCGCAGCGACCGCGACCTGTTGGCCCACGAATACAACCACTCCTGGAACGGCAAATACCGGCGTCCGGCCGATCAGCTGGTCCTCAATCTGAACACCCCGCTGCAGAACAGCCTGATGTGGGTCTATGAGGGCCAGGATCAGTACTACGGCCTGGTGCTGGCCGCCCGCTCGGGCATGCTCAGCCGCGACGACGCCCTGGCGATCCTGGCCACCACGGCCGCCGCCTATGACAACAATCCCGGCAATGCCTGGCGCGCGCTTCAGGACACGACCAACGACCCCATCATCAGCCAGCGCCGTCCCCAGGCCTGGGGCTCGTACCAGCGCAGCGAGGACTATTACCGTCAGGGGGCGATGATCTGGCTGGAGATCGACACCCTGATCCGCGAGCAGACGGGCGGCCGCAAGTCGCTGGACGATTTCGCCCGCGCCTTCTTCGGCATGGATGACGGAGCCTGGGATCCGCGCCCCTATGACTTCGACGAGGTGGTGACGACGCTGAACGCCGTGCATCCGCACGACTGGGCGGCCTATCTGCGCGCGCGCCTGGACGGGGTCGGCCCCACCGCCATCGAGCCGCTGTCGTGGATCGAACGTGGCGGCTATCGGCTGGTCTATGACGAGCGGATGACCGACTATCTGAAGACCCTGAACGGCGAGCTGAAGCGTAACGACTTCACCTATTCGCTGGGCTTCATGATGAACGCCTCCAACCGCATCACCAGCGTGCTGTGGGGCGGCCCGGCGTTCGAGCAGGGGCTGAGCATCGGCTGGGAGCTGATGGCGGTGAACGGCCGCACGGCCAGCCCGGCGGCCCTGCGCGAGGCGATCACGGCGGCCAAGGACAGTCCCGAGCCGATCGAAGTGGTGCTGAAGCGCGGCGACCTGGTGCGCACGGTGCGCTTCGATTACCACGGCGGCCTGCGTTACCCCCGGCTGGAACGGATCGAGGGCGCGCCGGACCGGCTGGGCGACATCCTGGCCCCGCGCAGGCGCTGAGCCGATGCGCCCTCTCATGCTCGGCGCCGTGCTGGCGCTGCTGTCCGCGGCGCCCGTGACGGCCCAGGTCGTGACGCCGCCCATTCCGGCCGTTCAGGACCGCGACTATCCGGGCGTGATCCGGCATCAGGTGGACATCACCGACGTCGAGCACCGCATAATCCGCGTGCGCCAGCAGATTCCGGTGTCGGCCGGGCCGCTGACCCTGCTTTATCCGAAATATCTGCCCGGCAATCATTCGCCCAGCGGACCGATCCAGCTGGTCGCGGGCCTGGTCGTCTCGGCCGGGGGCGAACGCGTCGCCTGGACGCGCGATCCGATCGATCCTTACGCCTTCCACATCGATGTGCCGCAGGGCGTGACGACGCTGGACGTGGCCTTCGACTGGCTGACCCAGCCGGACGGCGGGGCCTGGCGCGTGGTGATGACGCCCGAGATCGTCAATCTGCAGTTCGACAAGGCGCTGCTTTACCCCGCCGGCTATCCGCAAAGCCGAATCCGGTTCGAGACCTCGGTGCGTCTGCCGGCCGGGTGGAACTATGGCGTGGCGCTGGATACGGCCGGGCGCGACGGCGACGTGGCCCGGTTCGCGCCGGTCAGCCTGGAGGTTCTGGCCGACAGCCCGATGTACGCCGGCGCCCACTATCGTCAGGTCGATCTGGCGGTGGACGGCGGCCGGCCGCCGGTGCGGCTGAACCTGGTCGGCGACACGGCCCAGGCGATCCGCATCACCGACGACCAGGTGCGGGCCTATCGCGATCTGGTCACCCAGGCCGACCGCCTGTTCGGCAGCCGCAGCTATGACCGGTACGACTTCCTGCTGGCCCTGACCGACCGGCTGGGCGGGATCGGGCTGGAGCATCACCGCTCGTCGGAAAACACCGGCGCGGCCGATTTCTTCGGCGCGACATGGGCGCGGTCGTTCAAGGGGCGGCGGCTGCTGCCGCACGAATACGTCCACACCTGGAACGGCAAATACCGGCGCCCGGCCGATCAGATGGTCCCCAATCTGAACACCCCGGTCCGCAACAGCCTGTTGTGGGTGTACGAGGGCCAGACCGAATACTGGGGCGCGGTGCTGCAGACCCGCGCGGGCCTGGGGTCGATGGACGAGGCCCTGGCCGACCTGGCCCAGGTGGCGGCCTTCTATGACACCCAGCCGGGGCGCCAGTGGCGGCCGCTGCAGGACACGACCAACAACAATCTTCTGGGCTATCGCATCCGGCAGAACTGGCCGTCGTGGATGCGCGGCTCGGGCGACTATTACCGCGAGGCCCAGCTGATCTGGCTGGACGCCGACACCCTGATCCGCGAGGGCACGGGCGACCGGCGCTCGCTGGACGATTTCGCCCGCGGCTTCTTCGGCGGCGGCGACGGGGTCTGGGCGCCGCGCGGCTATGATTTCGACGAGGTGGTCACGGCCCTGAACGCCGTTCATCCGCACGACTGGGCCGGCTTCCTGCGTTCGCGGCTGCATGCGGTGGGGGACGAAGCTGCCGCCCCGCTGGATGGGCTGGCGCGCGCCGGCTGGCGGCTGGTCTATGCCGACGAACCGACCGCCGCCTACAAGGCGATCATGCCGGGCTGGGAGAGCGACTTCTCCTTCTCGCTGGGCTTCACCCTGGGCGGGGCCAGCAACCGGATTTCCAATGTGCGCTGGGGCGGGCCGGCCTATGACGCCGACATCGGCGAAGGCTGGGATCTGCTGGCGGTCAACGGTCGCGTGGCCAGCGCTCGCGGCCTGCGCCAGGCGGTTCTGGCGGCCAAGGACGGAACCCCGATCGAGATGATCATCCGCAGCGGTGATCGCGTTCGGACCGTGACGATCGACTATCGCGGGGGGCCGCGCCACCCGCGTCTGGAGCGCATCCCCGGCACGCGCGACCGTCTGGCCGACATCATGGCCGCGCGCCGGCGCTGATCCCAGCGATCAGCTTATGCCCAGATCCCAGCAGGCCTGGGGTTTGGAGCGCCTCCGCAACTCGTCCACCTGGGCCGTGCAGCGCGCCGCCGCCTCGGTCGCCGGCAGGGTCTGCAGCGTCCAGCGCAGATCCCGCAATTCGGTGCGCAGCCCCTCATGATCGGCGGTGCGGCCAATCCGCTGGTCGCAGGTGACCATGTCCATCTTCAACGAGGCCAGTTCGACGCACGGCAGCGGCAGGTCGCCGATGATCTGACGCGCCTTGACGCCGGTCATGGGCAGGTCGGGGCTGGGGGGCGACGGCGGCGCGGGCGGCGCGGGCGGCGTCCTGGGCGCCGGTTGTTCACATCCGGTCAGCACCAGGGCGAAGGCGGCGACGGCCGCCGCAGGCAGAATGGCGTTTTTCATCAAACAGTCCTCCCGCCGCCAACGGATCACGGCCGGGTCTGTCTGTCCATGATGCAAAAGAAAACGGGCCGGGGATCGCTCCCCGGCCCGTCGATCGTCAGCCGTGAGGCTGGCGCTGGGTCGATTACTTGATTTCGACCTTGGCGCCGGCTTCTTCCAGCTTCTTCTTCAGCTCTTCAGCAGCTTGCTTCGAGACGTTCTCGACGACCGGCTGCGGAGCGCCTTCGACCAGGTCCTTGGCTTCCTTCAGGCCCAGGTCGGTGCGGACGCCGCGGACTTCCTTGATGACGTTGATCTTCTTGTCGCCGCCGTCGACCAGGACGACGGTGAACTCGGTTTGCTCTTCGCCGGCTTCAGCCGGAGCAGCGGCGCCGCCACCGGCGGGCATGGCCATCGCGACCGGAGCAGCGGCGCTGACGCCCCACTTTTCTTCCAGCAGCTTCGACAGTTCGGCGGCTTCGAGGACGGTCAGCGAGGACAGGTCTTCGACGATCTTGGACAGGTCAGCCATGGTTCGTTTTCCTTCGGAGGATTGGGTTCAGATAGAGGTTATGCAGAGATGGAAGCGGTCGCCTTAGGCGGCGTCTTTGGTCGCATAGGCGTTGAAGACGCGAGCCAGCTGGCCGGCCGGGGCCTGGACCACACCGGCGATCTTGGTCGCAGGCGCGTTGAGCAGACCCAGCAGCGAAGCGCGGATCTGGTCCAGCGAAGGCAGTTTGGACAGGGTTTCGATGCCCTTGGCGTCCAGAACCTTCTCGCCCATGAAGCCGCCCTGGACCACGAACTTGTCGTTGCCCTTGGCGAATTCGGCGGTGATCTTGGCGGCCGTCACCGGGTCGGAGGCGTAGGCGATGCCCACCGGACCCTTGAACAGGCCGTGGTAGTCGCTGCCTTCTTCGGCTTCGAGCGCCTTGAGCGCCAGGCGGTTCTTGATCACCTTGAACGCGGCGCCTTCCTTGCGGAGGCGGCCACGCAGGTCTTCCATTTCCGCAACGGTCAGACCCAGGTTGTGGGTCACGACCACGGCGCCGGCGTCAGCGAAGACGCCCTTCAGCGTCTCGATCGACTCGGCCTTTTGTGCGCGGTCCATTGCGGTCTCCAGTCTTGGTATTCGCCGCCGGGGTCATTCCCGACGACGGATTGGCCAAAGCGTCGCGCGTCGCCGCGAAACGATCAGGCCGGTCGTATTGTCCGAAGGAAGCGCGAACCCGATCCGTCCCGGTTGCGAGACTGACCAGTGTCCGTTGCGTCCCCATCTCCCCACGGCGCCAGAGGGCTCTCTGACAGTTACGGCGCGGGTGACCCCCACGCCCCGAAGTTCTCGGACAGGACCGTCACGACGCGAGGTCATGACGGGAAGCGGCGCTCATACAGGCGCGCGAGCGGAAAATCAACGCCCCAGATCGCCCCCGTCGGCCGCGAACGCCAGGATCAGCGCCGCCAGGTCCGGTTCATCGACCATCACCGCCGCGCGGTCGGCGCGAAACCATCGGCGGGTGCGCTGGGCCGCCTCGCGCCAATCGTCGTGCTGGACCTGGGCCTCAAGAGCGAAGACCGTCACCTGGGTCGGGCGCGGCCCGCGCCGTTTCAGGCGTTTCAGATAGGAAAAGACCCCCAGCGGCGTCTCGGTGACCCGCCCTTCGACACCCGCCTCCTCCAGCGCCTCCTGCGCCGCCGACTGGGCGTCGGTCAGGCCCCGCATCCGTCCGCCCTTGGGCGTGACCCAGCGGCCGGTGTCGCGCGAGGTGACCAGCAGGATTTCAATCGCCCCGCCCTGATCCACGCGCCAGCACAGGGCCGCGACCTGGCGGCGCGGCGCAATCGACAGTTCTGGCGGGGTGGGCGGCGGCATCCGCACGCTCCTGATTGACGGGCCATCCGTTTACGGAGGATTCGTGACAAACAAAAACGCCGGCGAAGATCGCTCTTCGCCGGCGCTTGTTTTTTGGCCCTACCGCTCGCGACGCGGTCGCTCGCTGCTTGAGGGCCTGTTGTCGCCCTATCGCTCGCGACGCGGTCGCTCGCTACTTGAGGGCGGCTGGAGCCTTATCAGGCGCCCAGCGAGGACGGATCGACCTTGATGCCCGGACCCATGGTCGAGGACAGGCTGATGCGCTGGACATAGGTGCCCTTGGCGCCCGACGGCTTGGCCTTGACCAGGGCGTCGACGATCGCCTTGACGTTGGCTTCCAGGGCGTCCTGGGTGAAGGACACCTTGCCGATGCCGGCGTGGACGATGCCCGCCTTCTCGACACGGAACTCCACGGCGCCGCCCTTGGCGTCCTTGACGGCCTGGGCCACGTTCGGGGTCACGGTGCCGACCTTGGGGTTCGGCATCAGGCCGCGCGGGCCCAGCACCTTACCCAGACGGCCGACCAGGG
>NZ_CALMFB010000035.1 GCF_937863155.1 uncultured Brevundimonas sp.
TGGATCAACAAATACTACATCCTGGACCTGCAGCCCGAGAACTCGATGATCCGCTGGCTGTCGGCCCAGGGTTTCACCGTCTTCGTCTGCTCCTGGGTCAATCCCGACCGGGACAAGGCGGACTTCGGCTTCGACGACTATCTGGAAAAGGGCGTCTATCGCGCGGTCGAAAAGGTGCTGGACCAGACCGGCGCCAATCATGTGAACACCGTCGGCTACTGCATCGGCGGCACCCTGCTGGGCGGGGCGCTGGCGCACATGGCGGCGCGCGGCGACGCGCGGGTTTCGGCCGCCACCTTCTTCGCGGCCCAGCATGACTTCGCCCAGGCGGGCGACCTGTTGCTGTTCACCGACGAACACTGGCTGAACGAGATCGAGCAGCAGATGGACGCCGCCGGCGGCGTCCTGCCCGGCGCGGCCATGGCCGACACCTTCAACGCCCTGCGCGCCAACGACCTGATCTGGTCGTTCTTCGTCAGCAACTATCTGATGGGCAAGGCGCCGCCAGCGTTCGACCTCTTGTTCTGGAACGCCGACCAGACCCGCATGCCCAAGCGGCTGCATATGGATTATCTGCGCAGCATGTATGGCAAGAACGCCCTGGCCACCGGCGCCTTCGACATGGGCGGCGAGCGCATCGATCTGAGCAAGGTGCGCATCCCGCTGTATTTCCAGGCCAGCCGCGAAGACCATATCGCGCCGATGAACTCGGTCTATCGCTCGGCCCGCGCCTTTTCCGGCGCCGACGTCACCCTGACGCTGGCGGGATCGGGCCATATCGCCGGGGTGGTCAATCCGCCCGGCGCGAACAAATACCAGCACTGGATCAACCCGGCCCTGCCCGCCACCCTGGCCGAATGGCAGTCGGGCGCGGCCGAACATCCCGGCAGCTGGTGGCCGCATTGGGCGGATTGGCTGCATGAGAAATCGGGCGGCTGGGTTCCGGCGCGCGATCCGGCTAAGGGTCGGCTGAAACCCGTCGAGCCGGCCCCCGGCGCCTATGTGAAGGTGAAGTCTTGAAACTGGACGCCAACGCCCTGCTGGCCGTGACCACGGTCCTGGCCCTGACGCTGATCGTCACCGTCGCCTGTTCGCTGGGCCCCGATGGGGTCGCGCCCAAATACATCGGGGCGGCGGCCATGAGCGTGTTCGGCTTTCTGTTTCTGAACCGGCTGTGGATGATCAGCCGCAAGCGCAAGCCCAAGGCCCTGATCCAGCCGGGCCAGCCCGCCACCCTGGTCATGGCCCTGACGTTCCCTCTGGCCATGGTGCTGTCGGCCGCCCTGCCGCTGATCGCGCCCAATGGCGACTATGGGATCATGATCATCATGGCCGGGGTGTTCACCGGCCTGGCCATCCAGTCGGCCGCCGCCGCCCGCATGACCGAACGCCAGGACTGACAAAAAAACAGCCCGACGCTGCCGCCGGGCTGGATCAGGTTCGGTGATGGTGGGTGTCCTCAAAGACAGAAGACAGTCCGTTGATCCGCCGGTTTGGTTAACGAAACATAAATCGGCCTATTCGCCCGCATCCGGCAACCAGGTGACCTGTCGCCCGCCCGAGGACGACATCCACGCCAGACGCCAGCCGGCGCCCGCGCGGGCCGCGACGGGACCGGCGCCGGCTTCTCCGGGATAGTCATAGACCCGCGCGCCCACGCCCAGCCGCACCGGCCCGCCGGCCGGTCCCGCGACCGCCGTCCATCGCCCGTCCGCGCCCGCCAGAACGGTCATGCCCGAACCGCCATTCAGGGTGATGCGCACCGTCTGGCCCGCCGGCGCCCGCCCGGACAGCGCCAGCATCCGCCCATCCGAATCGACCGCGCCCAGGGCGCCCGCCCCATCCAGCCGTCGTCCCGCCACACCCGCCGCCAGCATGACGACCGGTCCGTCGGCGCCGCCCAGGATCAGCAGACGCTCCGGCGCCGGCGCGGCGTCCTCGCCCGTCTGAACCTCGGGGATCAGCGACAGGTCATGATCGGCCGCGCCGATGCGAATCTCGAACCGGCCGCTGTCGTCCGCAGAGGCCGCAAAGGCCGATCCATCGCCGCCCCGCAACACCACCCGCGCGCCCGGCGAGGTCTGGCCCGACACCGTCAGGGCGCCGGCGCTGCGTCGCACGCCGTCGATGCGGGGCGGCGTGACCCATTTGGACGCCGTCGCTTCCGCCGCCGGCGCGACGCCGGGTTCGGGCTGGGAACAGCCCGCCGCCAGCCCCAGGACGGCGATCATCATCGGCAGGCGTTTTCTCGCGGTCATGAAGGCTCTATGGCTAAGGACCAAGGCGCATCCGGGCCTCGGACGCCGTCATCCCTAACGCGTGTGTCCGGCCCTGTCTCGCCGTCTTCAGCCCGAGGTTCCATGTCGTCCGCCCCCCCGCCCCAGATTTCGTCCTTCGACGACCTGTCGGTCTGCCTGTTCTGCGGCTCGTCCGACGCCGCGCATCCCGACTATATCGAGGCCGCCTCCCATTTCGGTCAGGCGATCGCCCAGCAGGGCTGGCGACTGGTCTATGGCGGCGGCGGGGTCGGGCTGATGGGCGCCTCGGCGCGCGGCGCCCATGAAGCCGGCGGCAAGGTGCTGGGAATCATGCCCGCTTTCCTGCGCAGCCGCGAACGCCTGTTCGACGAGGTCGAGACAGTGGTCGTGGACACCATGCACGAGCGCAAGATCCTGATGTACGACCATTCCGACGCCTTCGTGGTGGCGCCGGGCGGTGTAGGCACGCTGGAGGAAGTGGTCGAACTGCTGTCGTGGAAACGGCTGGACCTGCACGGCAAGCCGATCATCTTCCTGAACATCCACGGATTCTGGGAAACCTTCTTCGCCCTGATGGAACACAGCGTAGCCGAGGGCATGACCCCGCCGTCCTTCCTGCAGGCCTGGGAAGTGCGCGACACGGTGGCCGAGGTCGTGGCCCTGCTGAAGGAAGGTCGCGCCGGAAACACGGGTGCGGCGTCGGGTGCGACACCCGAACCCTTGAAATATGATCAGCGATAAGTAACCGTCGATAAGTCCGCCTTCCGAAGTCCGTCCTCTTTCAAAACCTGTCTTGACAGTTTCGATAAGCAACGGCCTATGAGGGCATCGGGGGCCTTTCGCCCCTACTGGGATTTATCGGAGACCCTCCCCATGCGTGCTCTGCTCGTCGCCGCGGCCGTTCTGATCGCCGCCCCCGCCTTCGCCCAATCGGCCCCGGCCGCCACGCGCCTGACCCTGGCCGACGCCTCCAAGGCGCCCGCCGGCCGCACCATCCTGGACGGCGCCACCTGGCGCTGCGAAGGCGCCGAGTGCACCGCCACCGGCGGCGCCGCCCAGCCCGCGACCCGCGCCTGCCGTCGCGTGGCCCAGCGCCTGGGTCCGGTGACCGCCTTCGTGTGGAAGGGCGTCGAACTGTCGGCCGCCGAAATCGCGACCTGCAACGCCTGATCCGGCTGTCGGCTCGGCCCTAGGTTCTGAACCCCTGAATTTCGTCACCCTCGGGCTTGTCCCGAGGGCCCATGGAGGCTGCGGGCTGGACCGATGGCTGTTCGGGCTGAGGATGGCGACCATCCGCGTTCGAGGGCGACTCAAACATGGGCCCTCGGGACAAGCCCGAGGGTGACGGGGATTTGAAAGTCTTGAATAAGCGGAGCCCAGTTATGGGTTCACACCCTAAACCCTTTTCGGCTCAGCCGGCCTCGCCCTTCAGACGACGGACCATGGCCTCGCGGCCGATCAGCGGGGCCATGGCCGCCATGTCCGGGCCATGCGGCTGACCCGTCAGCGCCAGGCGCAGCGGCATGAACAGCGCCTTGCCCTTGGCCCCGGTCGCGGCCTTTACCGCCTCGGTCCACACGCCCCACGCGCCCGCGTCGATGGTTTCCGGCAGCACGGCCAGCGCGGCCTGTGCAAAGGCCGCATCCTCGATCACCGGCGTGACCGGGCCGCGCACGATGCGCGCCATTTCAACGACATCCGCCAGCTTGTTCAGGTTCGGCCTGACCGCGTCCCAGAAGGCCGCCCCCAGGTCGCAATCCAGGGCCGCCAGACGCGGCTGGACGACGGCATAGTCCATGGCGTGCAGGGCCTGGGCGTTCAGCCGGTCCAGATCGGCGGTGTCATAGCGCGCCGGCGACCGGCCCATCTTGGAAAAGGCGAAACCGGCGCCCAGCGCCTGAACGGATTCGGCGACCTCCAGCGGGTCGGACGTGCCGATGCGGCCCAGGTGGCTGGTGATGGCGATGGGCTCATAGCCCTGATCCCGCATCTCGCTGATCGACAGCGATCCCAGGCGTTTCGACAGGGCCGCGCCATCGGCGCCGACCAGCAGCGGCATATGGGCGAAATCGGGAACCGGCCCGCCCAGGGCCTCGAAGATCTCGATCTGGGCGCCGGTGTTGGTGACGTGGTCCTCGCCCCGGA
>NZ_CALMFB010000036.1 GCF_937863155.1 uncultured Brevundimonas sp.
AACCTCAAAACAAGGCTTCGCTGAGGATCGTGGAAGACTACCACGTTGATAGGCCGGGTGTGGAAGTGCGGCGACGCATGAAGCTTACCGGTACTAATAATCCGATCGGTTTGATCGTTTCTCAGCAAAACTCATTCGATGATCGACCCTGACAGTCGATCGTCCGACAATGTCTTCACTATTTCTGTCTGTTCGGTTGACCTGGTGGCTATGTCGGAGGTTCCCCACCCGATCCCATTCCGAACTCGGTCGTTAAGCCCTCCAGAGCCGATGGTACTTCGTCTTAAGGCGCGGGAGAGTAGGTCGCCGCCGGGTCTACCCGACACACATAAATGACTTCTCGAACCTTCTTCCTTTACTCACCGCCTTGCCGCGGGATGGAGCAGCCCGGTAGCTCGTCAGGCTCATAACCTGAAGGTCGCAGGTTCAAATCCTGCTCCCGCACCCAAGATCAAAAATCCCGTCAGGTCCGCCTGGCGGGTTTTTTCATGTCGCAAATGTTCATGAAATGTTCTAGCCTCGACGTATGGCTGGTCTGTTCGCCTTCGATGAGGAAAGGGCGCGCTACGAAACTGTACGTCGCCGGCTGAGGGCTGATGCGGGGCCGATTGTCTGGGGCGATCGTCTGGATCCGCTCAGCCAGTTCATTCGCTCCAGCCTGGGCGCGCGCACCTATGACGCGGTGTCGTGGCGGGCTTTCTTCGCCCTGAAATCCGCTTTTCCCGATTGGGGCGCCATGGCCCAGGCCCGGCCTGAAGAGGTCCTGCGCCATATCGAGGATGTCACCTTCGCGGCGGACAAGGCCCGGCATCTGATCGCGGCTCTGCGCATGATCCGGGCCCGCCGGGGCGATCTGTCGCTGGAATTCCTGGCGGATTTTTCGGTGGAGGCGGCGCACGCCTGGCTGGAAGGCTTGCCGAACGCAGGCCCGAAAGTGGCCGCGGCCGTCCTGAACTTCAGCACGCTGAATCGGCGGTCTATGGTCATCGACACCCATGTCCTGCGTGTCGTGTCGCGGTATGGACTGGTCGCCGCCGACACCGATATTCCCTAGGCCTGGGCGACGATGATGGAGACCTTGCCGGGCGACTGGGCGGCGCAGGGTCTGGCCGAGGTTCATAGGCTGATGAAGCGGTTGAGCCAGACGCGATGCCGGCCGGTCGATCCCGACTGCCGCCGGTGTCCTCTCATGGAGGGTTGCGCCGCCAAGCGGAGCCTTTAGCGTTAACGGACGTTACTGGGCCTGATCCTCGCAGCCTTTCGGGAGCGTCCATGTCCCTTCGTCGCCTGACCGCCGCCGTCGCCGTGATGGCCCTGGCCGCCGCCTGCACCCAGCCCGAGGCCGAACAGCCGCCGCAACCGGTCGCGCCGTCGCCCGCGCCGCAGACGCCGCCCACGCCGCCGGTCGGCTATGCCTGCGAAAGCGGCCAGACGGTCGAGGTCCGCTATCCCGATGCGTCGACGGCCCAGGTGACCTACAAGGGCCAGAGCTACACCCTGCGCAGTGTGGTTTCCGCCAGCGGCGCCCGCTATGCCGGATCGGGACTGGAGTGGTGGTCCGCCGCGCGCGGCCCGCAGGAGACCGCGACCCTCAGCCGCCTGGGCCCGAACGAGGATGTCGGCGTGGCCGTGCTGGAGCGATGCAGCCGCCCGACACAGGCCACGGCCCCCGGTGAGCCGGCCCCGCAGCCCGGCCCGGCGACGCCCGGAGCGGCCACGCCGGCCTCGGCGCCCTGTCGCGGGCCGCAGCTGAAGCTGGCGGAAGAGGGTGGCGACGCCGGCGCGGGCAACCGCGTCAGCATCCTGTCGCTGCAGAATGTCGGAACCGCGCCGTGCAGCCTGACCGGCTATCCGGGCGTCGTGCTTCAGGATGCGCGCGGCCGCAATCTGACGACGGTCCGCACCGAACAGAACCCCGGCAGCTATTTCCGCAACGGCCAGGCGCCGACGCCGGTGGAACTGGCGCCCCAGGCCAAGGCCTATTTCGACATGGCCTGGAACGTCGTGCCGCATGAAGGCCAGGGCGAACGCACCTGTCCGGCGGCGGCGCGGGTGCGGGCGACCGCGCCGGGCGACACGGCGGGGATCAGCCTGAACAAGGCCTTCACCCCATGCGGGGGCCGCGTTCAGGTCAGCCCCGTGCGGCCGGTGGCCGAGCCGGACCGCCCGGCGCCGCAACCCGTCGCCCCGGCCGCGACGCCAGCGCGCACCTGATCGGCCCCGGCGCCGCTGGCGTCGGCCGCGGATTCGGCGTAGCGGAGCGCCCCATGACGCAAGCTTTTCACGACCGCATCGCCGCCGAACTGTCCGACATCGACGTTCAGGGTCTGACCAAGCCCGAACGCGTGATCGCCAGCCGCCAGGGCCCGGTGATCCGGGTCGGCGCGCGCGAGGTGCTGAACTTCTGCGCCAACAACTATCTGGGGTTGGCGGGCGACCAGCGGGTGACCCAGGCGGGCATCGCGGCTCAGGAGCGATGGGGCGCCGGCACGGCCTCGGTGCGCTTCATCTGCGGGACGCTGGAGATCCACAAGGATCTGGAAGCGGCCATCGCCGGCTATCTGGGCTTCGAGGACGCCATTCTGTTCGCCGCTGCCTTCGACGCCAATGGCGGCATCTTCGAGCCCCTGTTTGGGGCCGAGGACGCCATTGTGTCGGACAGCCTGAACCACGCCTCGATCATCGACGGGGTGCGGCTGTGCAAGGCCAAGCGCTATCGCTTCGCCAACTCGGACATGGATGACCTGGAGGCCCAGCTGAAACAGGCCCGAGCCGATGGCGCGCGCGACATCATCATCGCCACCGACGGCGCCTTCTCGATGGACGGCTATGTCGCCAAGCTGAAGGACATCCGGGCGCTGGCCGACAAGTATGACGCCCTGATCATGGTCGACGACTGTCATGCGACGGGCTTCATGGGACCGCAGGGGCGCGGCTCGTTCGCCCATCATGGGGTGACGGTCGACTTCGTCACCGGCACCTTCGGCAAGGCCCTGGGCGGGGCCATGGGCGGCTTCATCTGCGCGACACGGCCGGTCGTGGAACTGCTGAAACAGCGGGCGCGGCCCTATCTGTTCTCCAACGCCCTGTCGCCGGCGGTGTGCGGCTCCAGCCTGGAGGCCATCCGCATCGCGGCGGGGGCGGAAGGCGACGCCCTGCGGACCCAGCTGTTCGCCAACGCCGCCCGCTATCGTGCGGCCATGACTGAGGCGGGCTTCACCCTGCTGCCGGGCGAGCACCCGATCATCCCGGTCATGCTGGGCGACGCCAAGCTGGCCCAGGACATGGCCGCCCGGATGCTGGAGCTGGGCGTCTATGTGATCGGATTCTCCTTCCCCGTCGTGCCGCGCGGCCAGGCCCGCATCCGCACCCAGATGTCTGCGGCGCACACCTTCGAACAGATTGATCAGGTGGTGGAAGCGTTCAAAACCGCTGGACGCGAGCTGGGCGTGATCTGAGATGACACGCCAGGTAATCATCGACGGCCACAAAATCCGGTCGCTCGACGATGTGCATGACCTGATTGCTGAATTGCCCGATGTGCCCGAGTGGTATGGCCGCAATCTGGATGCCCTGACGGACGCCTTGGACACGATGATAGAGCAACCGGTCGAGGTGCGCGTGTTGAACGCCAGCGCGTTAAAGAAAAAGCTGGGGCGTCGCTATGAGGCCCTGATGGTGGCGTTGCGAGACGCCGTCGAGAATACAAAAAGTGAATCCGACCGTCCTGTTGTCACGCTCGTGATGGAAGGCCCGGACCCCATGCAGGAAGTAGTCTGATGACCGACACCATGAAGGCCCTGGCCAAGACCCAGCCTGCCGAAGGCCTCGAACTGATCGACGCCCCCATCCCCACGCCGGGCGACGAGGACGTGCTGATCCGGGTCAAGCGCACGGCCGTCTGCGGCACCGACATCCACATCTGGAACTGGGACGAATGGTCCCAGAAGAATGTGCCGGTCCCCATGATCACCGGCCACGAATTCGCCGGCGAGATCGTCGCCATCGGCAAGGACGTGGATCGCCGGCTGAAGGTCGGCCAGCGCGTGTCGGCCGAGGGGCACGTCATCGACCTGAACTCCGAGGCCGCCCGCGCCGGGCATTTCCATTTGGACCCCCACACCCGCGGCATCGGCGTGAACCGCCAGGGCGCCTTCGCCGAATATGTCGTGGCCCCGGCCTTCAACGTGATCGAGCTGCCGGACGACGTGCCCTATGAGATCGGGGCCATCCTGGACCCGTTCGGCAATGCGGTGCACACGGCCCAGCAGTTCGACCTGCTGGGTGAAGACGTGCTGGTCACCGGCGCCGGCCCCATCGGCATGATGGCCGCCGCCGTGGCGCGCCATGCGGGCGCGCGCACCGTGGTGCTGACCGACATCAACGACTTCCGCCTGGACCTGGCCCAGAAGGTGGCGCCGGGCGTGCGCACGGTGAACACCACCAAGGAAGACCTGAAGGACGTCATGCACGAGCTGGGCCTGAAGGTCGGCTTCGACGTGGCGCTGGAGATGTCGGGTTCGCCCATCGCCTTCAGACAGTGCGTCGACACCCTGATCATGGGCGGCGGCATGGCCATGCTGGGCATTCCCTCGAAGCCCATGGAGACCGACTGGGGCGCCATCATCCTGAAGGCCCTGACCATCAAGGGCGTCTATGGCCGCGAGATGTTCACCACCTGGCGCAAGATGCTGGGCCTGCTGAAGGCCGGTCTGGACCTGCAGCCGCTGATCACCCACCAGTATTCCTATGACCGGTTCCGCGAAGGCTTCGAGGTCATGAAGGCGGGCCAGTCGGGCAAGGTGGTGCTGGACTGGGACAAGGCGGCGTAACACGCCCCTCTCCTGTTGGGAGAGGGCTTGAGGCTCGCAGAGCGCAGCGATGCGTATAGCCGAAAGGGTGAGGGTCGGCTCTCATCCGTTTGGCGGTAGCCCCTCACCCTTTCGCGCAAGACCGATCGCCTGACGGCTCTCGGGCGCTCAAGCCCTCTCCCGACGGGAGAGGGTTCTGAGGAGTGCGGTCTCGAACCCCTTCGTCTCCGACCCCGGCAGGTCGCCGATGCGCCCGGCCTCGAACATCTCGAACACCGCCGGATGGACATAGGACGATCGGCACACGGTCGGGGTGTTGCCCAGCAGGCCCGCCACCGCCTTGACGCAGACGGTGATCTTCTTCTTCGCATCGGTGGGCGAGGTCGGCGCCTCGGCGTCCCGCAAAGCCCGCGCCGCCGAGACCGTGCCGGCCCAGGTGCGGAAGTCCTTGGCGGAGAAGTCGTCGCCGATGGCCTCGCGGATATAGGCGTTGACGTCGTCAGACGTGATCGGCCGCAACACCCCCTCGTCGTCGCGATATTTGAACAACTGCTGGCCCGGCAGGTCGCGCATGGCCCGCACCACCCGCGCCAGACGCCGGTCGCGCACCCTGACCTGATGCTCGACCCCGCTCTTGCCCTTGAAGGCGAAGGTCAGGGCGGCGCCGTCCACATCCAGGTGCCGCTTGTGCAGCGTCGTCAGCCCATAGGACCGGTTTGTCTTCGCATACTGCACATTGCCGACCCGGATCAGCGTCAGTTCCAGCAGGCGCACCGCCGTCGCCAGCGCCTTGTCGCGGGTGAAGCCGCGCCGCCCCAGGTCGGCCTCGACCCGCTCACGCAGCCGGGGCAGGGCGCGGGCGAAGTCGGCCAAGCGCTCGAACTTGGTCTCGGCCGCGTGGCGGCTCCAGTCGTCGTGATAGCGGTACTGTTTGCGCCCCTTCGCATCGCGCCCAGTCGCCTGGATATGGCCGTTGGCGCGCGGACAGATCCACACCTCGGTCCAGGCCGGGGGGATGACCAGGGCGCGGATGCGATCCAGCGTCTTCCTGTCCCGAACCGCCTTCCCGTCGCGGTCCCGATAGGCGAACCCTTGGCCCGAGCGGCGCCGGGTCAGGCCGGGGCTGTCGTCGCTGCACCAGGTCAGGCCCGGCGGCGCCGTCTCTGTCGCAAAGCCCGCCGATCCGTCCGCCATCGCCGCCCAACCCTTTGTCCGCACACGGCAACGAAAGGGGAGGGGCGCGGTTCCGCCGGTTTCGCTTGACCCCGGGCGCGGGGCGGGGGAGCAGACCCTTATGAACTATCGCCACAGCTTTCATGCCGGAAACTTCGCCGATCTGGTCAAGCACGCCCTGTTGCTGCGCCTGATCGCGGAACGGCAGGCGGCCGGGCCGCTGACGGTGTTCGACACCCATGCGGGGGCGGGGCTGTATGACCTGACCGGCGACGCGGCCCGGTCCAAGGAGGCCGAGGCCGGGGTGGCGCGGCTGATGGCGGCGGGCGGCGGCCTGCCCGCACCGATCCAGGCCCTGGCCGATCAGGTGGCGGCCCTGAACCCCGACGGCGGGGTGCGCTTCTATCCGGGCTCGCCCCTGCTGACGGCGCGGGCGCTGCGCCCCGGCGACGTCTATCGCGGGTTCGAACTGCGGGACGAGGTGAAGGCCTTGCTGGACGAGGCCCTGTCCGACTTCCCCGAGGCCACGGCTGAGGAGGGTGACGGCTATGACGCCCTGCCCACGGCGATGAACGGGGCGCGTGGTTCCCTGGTGCTGATCGACCCGCCGTTCGAGCGAGGCGACGACTATCACCGCGCGGCCGATGCGGCGATCGCGGCGCGGCGGGCCGATCCGGGGGGCGTGGTGGCCATCTGGACCCCGCTGAAGGACATGGAGACCTTCGACGGCTTCCTGCGGCGGCTGGCGCCGGCGGGGTCGGCGCTGGTGGCCGAGGCGCGGCTGCGGCCCCTGACCAATCCGATGAAGATGAACGGCTGCGCCATGGTGATGCTGAACGCCTCGCCCGCCATCGAGGCGGCGGCGAAAGATGTCTGCGCCTGGGTGGCCGAGACCCTGGGCGACACCGGGGCGCGGGCCGAGGTCTGGCGCACATGAGCCGCATCGCCATCCTGGAGACCGGCGCCCCGCCGTCGGCCCTGCAACCGCGTTTCGGCGACTATGGCGACATGTTCTACGCCCTGCTGGGCGACGGGTTCGTGACGCAGAGGTTCGACGTGGCGGCGGGTGCCCTGCCCGATGCGGCCGCGTTCGACGGCGCCATCCTGACCGGCTCGGCGGCCGGGGTGTATGAGGATCACGCCTGGCTGCCGCCCCTGTTCGACTGGATACGGGGGGCGAAGGGCAGGACGCGGCTGGTCGGCGTCTGTTTCGGCCACCAGGCCATGGCCCAGGCCCTGGGCGGGCGGGTCGAACAGTCGGATCGCGGCTGGGGCGTGGGTCTGCACGTCTATGAGGTCGTGTCGCCCGAACCGTGGATGCAGCCCGCCGCCCCCCGCATCGCCCTGCCGTGTTCGCATCAGGATCAGGTGGTGGAGAAGCCGCCCGAGGCGCGGGTCTGGCTGGCCAGCGGCTTCACGCCGTTCGCCGGTCTGGCCTGGGGGACCGACGCGATCTCGATCCAGCCGCACCCCGAGTTCGCCCCCGACTTCGCAGCCGCCCTGGCCGAGGGGCGGCGCGGGCGCATCGCGGATGCTGTGCTGGATCAGGCGCGGACCAGCCTGGAGGCGCCCAACGACCGCGCCATCGTCGGCGGCTGGATCAGACGCTTCCTGGGCGGCTGATCAGGGCCATTTCACCAACGGCGGCATGGAGCTGAGGATGGCCTCGACATTGCCGCCGGTCTTCAGGCCGAACATGGTGCCGCGGTCGTACAGCAGGTTGAACTCCACATAGCGGCCGCGCCGGACCAGCTGTTCCCCCCGCTCCTGCGCCGTCCACGGCTCGGCCATGCGCCGGGCGACGATGGGGACATAGGCGTCGATGAAGGCCTCGCCCACGTCGCGGGTGAAGGCGAAGTCGGCGTCATGATCGCCGCTGTCCAGATGGTCATAGAAGATGCCGCCGGTGCCGCGCGGCTCGTTGCGGTGAGGCAGGAAGAAATAGTCGTCGCACCAGGCCTTGAACCGCGCGTGATAGGCCGGGTCGTGGGCGTCGCAGGCGGCCTGCAGGGCGGCGTGGAAATCCACCGTGTCGGGATGGTCGGGGCGGCGGTCGGCGTCCAGCACCGGCGTCAGATCGGCCCCGCCGCCGAACCAGGACTTCGTGGTGGTGATGAAGCGGGTGTTCATGTGCACCGCCGGCACACGCGGGCTGACCGGATGGCAGATCAGGCTGATGCCGGTGGCGAAGAAGCGGGGATCGTCCGCCGCGCCGGGCACCGACCTGGCGTAGTCGGCCGGAAAGGCGCCGTGCACGGTCGAGCAATGCACCCCGACCTTTTCGAACAGGCGGCCGTGCATCAGGCCCATGACCCCGCCGCCGCCTTCGGGACGGGTCCAGGGCGTACGCACGAACCGGCCGGGTTCGCCGGTGAACAGGTCCGCCGGCGCCTGGTCCTCCAGCGCCTCGAAGGCGGCGTGGATGCGGTCGCGCAGAGTCTCGAACCACTGGCGGGCGGAGTCCTGGCGGGCGGTGATCGCGGCGGTGTCGGTCATGGCCGCTTATCAGCATATTCCGGCGGCCGGGGCCACGGCCCGCGTCGGGGGTTGCAAAGCCTGGCCCAAGCGGTCCCAATTGCCGCCTGTCGTTTTTACGGAGTCGATCATGATCCGCACCGCCCTGCTCGCCGCCGCCTCGGTTCTGGCCATGACCAGCGCCGCCCACGCCCAGGACGGAGAGGCGCGGGCGCGCGAGATCCTGCGCACCACGCCGCTGATCGATGGGCACAACGACCTGCCCTGGGCGCTGCGTCAGGACTTCGGCAATGATCCCTATCGGGTTGATCTGACGGCCAATCTGGATGAATCGACCAAGCTGCACACCGACATTCCGCGCCTGCGGGCCGGGGGCGTGGGCGCCCAGTTCTGGTCGGTCTATGTGCCGGCCACCCTGACCCCGCTGGAGGCCGCGCGGGCGACCTTCGAACAGGTCGATACGGTCAAGCGACTGGTCGCGGCCCACCCCGATGTGTTCGAGCTGGCGGTCACCGCCGACGATATCGACCGCATCCACGGCGACGGCCGCATCGCCAGCCTGATCGGCATCGAGGGCGGCTATTCCATCGCCGGGTCGATGGGGGTGCTGCGCGAATTCCACCGCGCCGGCGTGCGCTACATGACCCTGACCCACGGCCGCACGACCGACTGGGCCGACAGCGCCACCGATGCGCCCCAGCATGACGGCCTGACCGCTTTCGGCGAGGCGGTGGTGCGCGAGATGAACCGCATCGGCATGATGGTGGACCTGAGCCATGTGTCCGAGGCCAGCATGGTCGACGCCATGCGGGTGTCGGAGGCGCCGGTGATCTTTTCGCATTCCTCGGCGCGTGGGGTGACCGACCATCCGCGCAATGTGCCGGACGCGGTTCTGCGCCAGATGGCCGAAGACGGCGGCATCGTCATGGTCACCTTCGTGCCGGGCTTCATCAACGGGGCCGATGGCGACTGGGTGAAGGCCCTGATGGCCGAGGCGCAGAGGCTGGGCGTCTCGCCCGATGCGCCCAGCGCCGAACTGGACGCCTGGATCGCCGCCCATCCGCGTCCGGCCACGACGGTCGCGCATGTCGTCCAGCATATCCAGCATGTCCGCGATGTGGCCGGCGTCGATCATGTCGGCCTGGGCGGCGATTTCGACGGCGTCGGCCGCCTGCCCCAAGGGGTCGAGGGGGTGGACGCCTATCCGCGCATCCTGGCGGCCCTGATGGCCCAGGGGTGGTCCGAGGCCGACATCCGCAAGCTGGCGGGCGAGAACATGCTGCGTGTCATGCGTGCGGTCGAGGCGGTGGCGGCATCCAAGGCGGCCGAACGTCCCAGCCTGGAGCCTGCGCCCGCGGTTTAAGGCAGGGCGCCGGTCTGGTTCAGGGCCTGGTACAGCGCCAGGCCCGCGCTGACCGACAGATTCAGGCTGCGCGTCTCGGGCCGGATGGGGATGAAGACCCGCGCATCGGCGGCCGCATGGACGACATCGGGCGCCCCCGCGCTTTCGCGCCCGAACAACAGAGTATCGTCCGGCCGGAACTGGAAATCATCCAGCCGCTGCGCCGCCTTGGTCGTGAACAGCACCAGTCGGCCGGGGCCGCGTGCGGCCTGGAAGGCGTCCCAGTCCGCATGCCGGACCAGATGCGACAAGGGGCCGTAATCCAGCGCCGCCCGCTTCATCGCCCGGTCGTCGAAACGAAAGCCGGTCGGCTCGATCACATGCAATTCCACGCCGAAACAGGCGCTCAATCGGATACAGGCGCCGACGTTCTGAGGAATGTCCGGTTGAAAAAGGGCGAGACGCATTCTAAGGCCCTCATACGCGCGAGCTGGGGGCTTGTCGCGGCCTAATTGCGAGCGTTTCGCAAGTAGCATCCGCTGCTTACGTCAAAGCGCCTCAAGCTGGGCCGGGTCGGGTCTTCCGCCGTGAAAGGTTTCCTGCCGAGCAGCGTCCCCTTCAGGGATGCGACCGGCGATCTAGAGGTGAAACGTGACCGAATCGGTCGGGACGACACAGCACGGGGGCGACGACGCCACCCGTCGCGACTTCATCCACATCGCTGCGGGGGCTGCGGCCGCCGGCGCGGGCGTGATGGCGGCCTGGCCGCTGATCAACCAGATGAGCCCCGCCGCCGACACCCTGGCCATGGCGTCGATCGAGTTCGACGTGACCAAGGTCCAGGAAGGCCAGCAGGTCGTGATCAAATGGCAGGGCAAGCCGGTGTTCGTGCGCTATCGCACCGCCGCCGAGCTGGCCAAGGTCGAGGGCGAGGGCGCCGTGGGCAGCCCGCCGGAAACCGACGCCGCGCGCACCAAGACCGGCCACGAGAAATATCTGGTCGTCGTCGGTTCGTGCACCCACCTGGGTTGCGTGCCCACCTTCAACGCCGGCGACTACGGCGGCTGGTTCTGCCCGTGCCACGGTTCGCACTACGACGCCTCGGGTCGGATCCGCAAAGGCCCGGCGCCGCTGAACCTGGTGGTGCCGACCTATGACTTCGTGTCCGACACCCGCGTGAAGATCGGCTGAGGACGGACAAGAGACCCATGAGCGATCACGAATCCACCTACGTCCCCAAGACCGGCATCGAGAAGTGGCTGGACAGCCGTCTTCCGATCGTGCGCTTCGGCGCCGACTACATGTCGCTGCCGACCCCGAAGAACCTGAACTACTGGTGGACCTTCGGCGGCATCCTGGCCCTGTGCCTGGTCATCCAGATCGCCAC
>NZ_CALMFB010000037.1 GCF_937863155.1 uncultured Brevundimonas sp.
CCCGCGTGCAGGTGTCGCCCATGATCATCAGGGTGGCGTGCTTCTGGCTCCAGCATTCGCCGATGTTCGGGCAGGCGGCCTCTTCACAGACGGTGTGAAGGCCCTTTTCTTTCACGATGGCGCGGGTGGCGTTGTACTGGCCCGATCCCGGCGCCTTGACGCGCAGCCAGTCCGGCTTGCGCAGCACGGGGCTTTCCGGGCGGTTCTGCTTCTCCGGGTGGCGAAGCTGGGCCGGCGTCGTCTTCAGCGTGTCGATCAGGGTGACCATTGGCCGCTATGTCGGCCTTTGAGGTCGCAAAGGCAAGGCGGCGGCCCGGCCGGAAGTTCACGGCGCGTTACACATCTTTTCTTCGCGTGTTCGGCCCTCTAGTTTGCCTTCCCTTGAACGCGGGCGACCAAGACCCGCAATGGAGGGACGGCTTGAAGGTTTCGGCGGATCTGCTGGCGGGACAGGAACCGATCTTCGACGCGCTGGTCACGGCGCGCGACCGATTCGGCGACAAGGACATCCTGGAGGACCAGGATCGCAATCCCCTGACCTATACCGGGCTGATCCGCGCCGCCTTCGTGCTGGGCCGCAAGATCGCCGCCATGACCCAGCCGGGCGAGCGGGTGGGCGTGCTGCTGCCGGCCAGTTCGGGCGTGGTGGTGACCTTCTATGGCCTGCACGCCCATGGCCGCACCCCGGTGATGCTGAACTTCACCTCGGGCGAGCGGAACCTGAAGGCCGCGATCAAGGCCGCCGGGGTCAAGAAGGTGCTGACGGCCAAACGGTTCGTTCAGCAGGCCAAGTTGGACGACCTGATCGCCGATCTGTCGTCGGTGGCCGAAATGGTCTGGCTGGACGATGTGCGTAAGACCATCGGCCTTCAGGACAAGATCTATGGCCTGGTCGCCGGCATGGCGCCGCGCCGGTTCCGTGTGCGGACAAACCTGGAAGACCCCGGCGTCATCCTGTTCACCTCGGGCAGTTTCGGCGCGCCCAAGGGGGTGGTGCTCAGCCAGGCCAATCTGACCGCCAATGTGCGCCAGGTCGCGGCCCATATCGACCTGGACCCGGCCTGGGTGGTGTTCAACCCGCTGCCGACCTTCCACTGTTTCGGCCTGACGGGTGGGGTGCTGCTGCCGCTGCTGTGCGGGTTGAAGGCGTTCCAGTATCCGTCGCCCCTGCATGCGAAACAGATTGTCGAACTGCTGCCGCAGGTGAAGGCCTCGATCGTCTTCGCCACCGACACCTTCCTGAACCAATGGGCGCGGGTGGCCGGGCCGGACGATTTCTCGACGCTGGAATTCATCGTCGCCGGCGCCGAGAAGGTGAAGGACGAGACCTATCACCTGTTCAACACCAAATTCCGCGGCGTGAAGCTGCTGGAAGGCTATGGCGCGACCGAGGCCGCGCCGGTGGTGGCCGTGAACCACCCCGACCGCAACCGCCCCGGCACGGTGGGCCAGATGCTGCCGGGCATGGAATGGCGGCTGGAAGGCGTGCCGGGCATCAACGAGGGCGGCCGCCTGTATCTGCGCGGCCCGAACGTCATGCGGGGCTATCTGTCGCCCGACGACCCCCAGGTGATCGAACCGTTGGAAGACGGCTGGCACGACACCGGCGACATCGCCGACGTGGACGCCGAGGGCTATGTCGCCATCCTGGGCCGGGTCAAACGCTTCGCCAAGATCGGCGGGGAAATGGTCAGCCTGACGGCCGTGGAAGGCCTGGCCGGCGCGGTCTGGCCCGAGTCGCGGCACGCCGTCGTCTCCATCGCCGATGCGCGCAAGGGCGAGAAGCTGGTCCTGGTCACCGACCGAAAGGATGCGGATGTCGCGCGGCTGGCCGAATGGGCCCGCACCCATGGCGCGCCGGAACTGGCGGTGCCCAAGAAGATCATGCGCGTGGATGAAGTGCCCGTTCTGGGCACCGGCAAGACCGACTATGTCGCCATCCAGCAGATGGCCGAAGTCAGCGATGCGGCCTGAACCTTAACGGTTGAAGCGACCCCCGGGGTGATCCACCCTGCTCTTCCCTGAAACCTTGGGAGGAGGGATTCGGATGTTTGCGTCTTTCTCGCGTTATCAGCCGCAGTTGCTGTCCGCCTTGCGTATCGTCGCCGCGCTGATGTTCATTCAGCACGGAACCCAGAAGATCTTCGGCTTTCCCGCCGCGGCGCGTGGGCCGTTCGAGATCGCCAGCCAGATGGGGATCGGCGGGGTGATCGAACTGGTCGGCGGGGCGCTGCTGCTGATCGGCCTGTTCACCCGGCCGGTGGCCTTCGTCCTGTCGGGGATGATGGCCGTGGCCTATTTCCAGTTCCATGTCGCCAATGGCGGCGTCTATCCGCTGGTCAACGGCGGCGAGCTGGCGGCGCTGTACTGCTGGGTCTTCCTGTACATTGTCGCCGCCGGGCCGGGCGCCTGGGCCGTCGATACCCTGAGGGGCAAGCGCGGCTGATCAGCCGATCCTGACACCGGTCATCGAGATCGAACCGCCCTCGATGACATCGTTGAAGAAGCTGACGTCGTCGCCCGGCCTGCGCTGGGCGGCGACGTACAGCAGCGGCAGATAATGCTCGTCGGTCGGCACGCTCAGTTGCGCCTCCTCGGCCAGATGCACCCAGTCGATCAGAGCGTCGTCGTCGCCGCGCGTCAGGGCCGATTTGACCGCCTCGTTGAAGGTCACCGCCCACGGATAGGCGTCGCCGCCTGCCCGCTTCCAGGTCCGCAGATTGTGCACGAAGTCGCCGGACCCGGCGATGACCACGTCTTCGTCTCGCAGGGCGTTCAGCCGCTTCGCCAGATCATAGTGGCCTCGCGCATCCAGGCGCCGGTCCAGCGACAGCTGCACCACCGGCACGTCTGCGTCGGGCCAGACATGGGCCAGCACCGACCAGGTTCCGTGATCCAGGCCCCATTGGTCGGTCATCACCGCGCCGGTCAGATCCGACACCCGCCGCGCCAGGTCGGGCGAACCGGGCGCCGGATACTGCATGGCGTGAAGTTCGGGCGGGAAGCCGCCGAAATCATGGATGGTCTGGGGTTGCGCCATCGCCGTGACGCCCAACCCTTGAGTTTCCCAGTGGGCCGAGACCATGACCACGCCCCTGGGCTTGCCCAGGTCGCGGCCGACCTGAGCCCAGGCGTCGGCGAACGGCCCGCCCAAGGCGTTCATGGGCGAACCGTGCCCGAAGAAGACCGCCGGACGGGCCATGGGGATCAGCCCACCAGCTTCTTGGCCGTCTCGGCCACATAGCGGCCCTGGAACCGGGCGCCGTCCAGCTCGGTCTCGCTGGGCATGCGCGCGCCGTCGCCGCCGGTGATGGTGGTGGCGCCATAGGGGCTGCCGCCGGTCATTTCGTCGATGCGCATCTGGCCCTGGAAGGCATAGGGCAGGCCCGCCACCAGCATGCCATGGTGCAGCAGGGTCTGGATCAGGCCGATCAGGGTCGTCTCCTGGCCTCCGTGCTGGGTCGCGGTCGAGGTGAAGGCCGATCCGACCTTGCCCACCAGGGCGCCCTTCATCCAGATGCCGCCGGTCTGATCCAGGAAGTTGCGCATCTGGGACGCCGCGGTGCCATAGCGGGTGCCGGCGCCGATGATGACGGCGTCATAGTCGGCCAGTTCCTCGGGCCTGGCGATGGGGGCGGCCTGATCCAGCTTGTAGCCGCTGCTGCGCGCCAGCTCTTCGGGCACCAGTTCGGGCACGCGCTTGATGTCGACCACCGCGCCCTGGACCGAGCGGGCGCCCTCGGCCACGGCCTCGGCCATCGCTTCGACATGGCCATAGGTGGAATGATACAGGACCAGGATCTTCGGCATGTCGCCCTCCGCGAAAATGACAAACGGCCGTATGTAACAGCCACAGGTGCGGATATGGGGCGCCGGCCATGGGCGACGCAAGGCCCGGTCGTCAGATTTCCATATGCCGCCGCCCGATGGGGCAGACCCGCTCATAGAAGGCGTGATCCGCCGGCGCCGTTCCGCCTCGCGACAGGCGGAACCGATGCTCGACGATCATGGCTTGCTGTTCGATGTTCAGGCCGGGCCACAGGCAGTCGTCGCTGACCGCATAGGCATAGGCGGTTGGGCCGTCGCCGGCCTTCAGCTTGCCGGTCAGCAGGTTCACGCCCCGCTGGGCCTGCCAGACGTGCACCAGTTCATGCACCAGCACCGCCTGGCGCCTCAGCTCGACCGCCGACAGGTCGGGCGCCAGATCGCGCCCGGGCCAGACGATCCAGTCGCGCCCGAACCATCGCCCGGGCACGAAGGCCCGCGTGAACGGCCACGGCGCGGCCAGGATGCGGATGGGCTCCAGCCTCAGATCGTCGGCGAACACCTCGACCGCCAGGGCGCGTTCGCCGGGCGTCAGCGCGCGCACGGCCCAGGCCGGCGTCACGGATGGCCGCGCCGGGCCGGTTCGCCGGTCCATTCCCAATGCCAGGGCTCGAACACATAGGGCACGAAGCCGAACCGCCCGGCATTGGCCACCAGCCAGCGATAGACCGGCCCGCGGCTCATGTGCAGGCGGCTGGCCGGCACGGTGGAATCGACGCCCAGGCCCTCGATATGGCCGACATACAGGTCCAGCGCCGTGCCCGTGCGGTGCGGCGAACAGACGGCCCGTCGCACCCCGTCGCAATTGCCCTGGGCCGCGCAGCGGGCGGCGTCTGCCTCCGGGTCGCGGAAGGCCGAGAAGATCTGCAGCAGCTCATGATCCGACGCGATCTCGGGCACTTCTGCGCGCGCCGCCATGACCATCTGTCGATAGGCGTCCAGCACGTCGCGGCGCACCAGACGGGTCAGACGGTCGGCGTGTTCTTCCTCCGCCACCAGATAGCCCAGCTGGTTCAGCGGGGGCGGGTCGGGGCAAGGCGCGCCATTGATCCGCGCCATGATGAAGGGGCGCCGTTCCTGCAGTACGCCGCGCAGAACCTGGAACGTCGCCGGATCGAACACCCCGGTCGCCGGCAGATTGTAGCGCGACTGGAACTCCGACAGGGCGGCGGCGAACACCGGGCTGCCGGGCGCGCAATGGGTGTCGATCTCGCGCTGGATCAGGGGCAGATAGGTCTCCCACCCCCATTCGGTCGCGCCGAACGGCGCCCATTCCAGCGAATGCACCGAGATGGCGTTGGCGAAGGCCGGCCCGGCCCAGCGGTCGGCCCCGTCCTGACACCGCTCGTCCGCGCGCGCCAACGTCGGCGCCGCCAGCAGGGCCGCGATCAGACTCAACAGGGCCAGAGCCGTTCTCATGCCCCATCAAGGCCCCAGACTTGCGGCGACGGCAAGGCTGCATCGTCTGACGATTGCTGGCAGGGTGATCGGGACGGCCGACTCATCGGGCCGCCGCCCCGGACGCCCGCATGACCGACGCCCCCTCCTCCGCCCCGCCTGTCATTCGCCGGTCGAACGGAACCCTGGCCGCCTTCGCCGCCAGCTGCCTGCCGTATGCGGCGCTGGGCCTGCCGGTCTATGTCACCCTGCCCGAATTCTACGCCAGCCATGTGGGCGTGCCCCTGGCGGCGGTCAGCCTGATCTTCCTGATCGTGCGGCTGGCGGACATTGTGGTCGATCCGGTGCTGGGGGTGATCATCGACCGCACCTCGACCCGCTGGGGTCGTTATCGGGTCTGGATGGCCATCGGGGCGCCGATCCTGATGCTGTCGGTGGCCATGCTGTTCTTCGTGGCCCAGGGGGCGTCGGCGACCCACCTGGCGGTGTGGCTGGTGGTCATGTACCTGGGCTATTCCATCAGCCTGTTGAGCCAGATGAGCTGGGCCGCCGTGCTGTCGCCCGACTATGACCAGCGGTCGCGCATCTATGGCTGGTGGCAAGTGTTCAACATCCTGGGCGTGCTGGCGGTTCTGCTGATCCCGGTGGCGGCGCAGGCGATGGGCCATAGCTACGTCGAGGCGGTGCGGATGCAGGGCGGCTTCATCGTCGTGCTGCTGCCGCTGGCGCTGCTGGTGACCTTCCTGTTCACGCCCGAGCCGCGCAACGCCACGCCGCCGCCGCATGGCGGCCTGGGCGCCACCCTGCGGATGGTGATGAAGCCGGTGCTGCGGCGCCTCTTGATCTCGGACCTGATGCTGGGCGCGGCGCGCGGTCTGATCGGGGTGCTGTTCTTCTACTTCTTCGAGCAGGCGCGCGGGTTCGAGCGTGAGCAGACCTCCATCCTGCTGCTGGTCTATTTCGTCGCCGGCCTGGTGGGCGCGCCGGTGTGGGCCGCCCTGGCCACGCGCATCGGCAAGCACCGGGCGCTGGCGGTGGGCAGCGTCTACTTCGCCATCAGCTTCGCGGCCGCCACACTGCTGGTTCCGGCCGGGAACTTCCCCGCCGCCCTGGCCGCCATCTTCGGCACGGGCCTGGCCTTCGGGGCGGCGGACCTGCTGCTGCGGGCCATGATGGCCGACGCCTCGGACGCGGTGCGGCTGGACGACGGGGCGGACCGGACCGGCCTGTTGTTCTCGATTCTGAACGCCACCTCGAAGATGGGCTACGCCCTGTCGGTCGGCGCCTTCGCGGTGCTGGAATGGATCGGCTTCGACGCCCAGCCGGGCGCGGTCAACGACCCCGGCGTGATCGCCGGGCTGCAATGGCTGTTCATCGCCGCGCCGGTGGTCCTGCTGCTGACGTCGGCCCTGGTGCTGCGCATCTATCCGCTGACGCCGGATCGTCATGCCGAGATCCGCGCCCGCCTGGCCGCCCGCGACGGAGAGGCCGCGTGACGCCCATCGACCGGCTGAAGGCCATCATGGCGCGGTTGCGCGACCCGGACGGCGGCTGTCCCTGGGACGTGGAGCAGACCTTCGCCACCATCGCCCCCTCTACGATCGAAGAGGCCTATGAGGTCGCCGACGCCATCGAGCGCGGCGACTGGGACGAGCTGAGGTCCGAGCTGGGCGACCTGCTGTTTCAGGTGATCTTCCATGCCCGCATGGCCGAGGAACAGGGGCTGTTCGACTTCGACGACGTGGCCAACGCCATCGCCGACAAGCTGGAACGCCGCCATCCGCATGTGTTCGGCGTCGAGGACGCCCGGCCCGACGCCTGGTCGCAGAAGGCGCGGTGGGAGGACATCAAGGCCGAGGAGAGGAAGGCCCGGGCGCAAGCCGGGGTTCTGGACGATGTGCCCATAAGCCTGCCCGCCCTGGCCCGCGCCGCCAAGCTGACCAAGCGCGCCGGGCGGGTCGGCTTCGACTGGCCCTCGACCGACGAGGTGTTCGACAAGCTGGCCGAGGAGGTCGCCGAACTGAAGGCCGAGATCGCGGCGGGCGACCTGGACAAGGCGCGCGAGGAGATGGGCGACCTGCTGTTCGTGGTCGCCAACCTGGCCCGCAAGCTGGGCGTCGAGCCGGAGGACGCCCTGCGCGGCGCCAATGCCAAATTCGTGCGCCGCTTCGCCTTCATCGAGGCGGAACTGACGAAGGACGGCCGCACGCCGGAGCAGTCGGACCTGGCCGAGATGGACGCCCTGTGGGACGCGGCCAAGGCGGCGGAGCGGACATGAGCGCCGGGGCGCACGATCCGGGCGGCAAGGTGCGGCTGGCCCTGATGCAGGGGGTGCGGGGCGATGCGGTGTTCAGCGAGGACGGCCGCTATCGCCCCCTGATGCGACGTTGGCTGGGGGACGCCTTCCCCGCCCGCTATCTGCTGTTCATCGGCATGAACCCGTCGACGGCCGACGCCACCGTCAACGACCCCACCTGCGCGCGCGAATGGACCTTCACCCAGCGCGAGGGTTTCGACGCCATGATCAAGGCCAATGTCGGCGACTATCGCGCCACCGACCCCAAGATGCTGCTGGCGCCCGGCGTGGTCGCCTGTTCGCCCGCCAACCTGCCGGCCATCCGCCAGGCGGCGGCGGGCGCGGCCAAGGTGATCCTGTGCCACGGCAAGCTGAACAAGGCCCTGGCCCCGGCGGGCGCAGCGATGGTCGAGGCGTTGAGGGCCGATGGCGTGGCCCTGTGGTGCTTCGGAACCAATGGCGACGGAAGCCCGAAGCATCCGCTGTATCTGCGCGGGGATACGCCGATCCGACCCTGGCCGTGATCCCTCTCCCGACGGGAGAGGGCTTGAGCGCCCGAGAGCCAAAGGCGATCGGACTCGCGCGAAAGGGTGAGGGTCGGATGTCAGGTGATGATCGGCGAACAGCCGACCCTCACCCTTTCGGCTAAGACGCATCGCTCCGCTCTGCGAGCCTCAAGCCGCTTGCCGCCGTCGCTGGATCGTCACGGCAGCCCCGCCCGCCAGCAGTAGAGTGAACAGGATCATCGCCCACTCGGTCATTGTCGGCACGACGGCGGGCGGCGGCGCGCCCGTGGTGATGCGGCCGAGGCGGTTGCCGCTCAACTGGGTGAACCACAGGGTGCCGTCCGGCCCCG